>NZ_JAMXXN010000022.1 GCF_024129435.1 Acinetobacter lwoffii
CAGAAGCTGGACTTCGATAAACTCAACAACTCCGCCATTCTGCTTCGTTCGTTTCCGTCTATCTCGTCGGTATGGGTGCATTCTAGAGGATTTCAGAATCATTGCAACCCCCAATTCACTATATTTTTCACGTATGTCTTTTTTTTCTACAAAAATTACTGAAAAATCGCTTTTTTATCTAATTTTTAAGCGTTTTTATGCAATAAACCCACTAAACACGTCATTTTATTTTTATAACTGAAAATTCATTTAGACCTAAAAACTATCACAATAATATTTAAAACAGTATTTTTAGCCTTTTGACATTCAAATCTTATCTTTTATTTAAATTAGCTCATCAAAAGAAAACCAAAATTATTCTATCTCGTCCAATAAACTGATCTAAATCCTAGACTCCTCAATTGATGAGTTATTTTTTACGTACAAGGCTTTTATAAAAGCCTATTTTTAGGCTGCTATATAGCAGAGGTATTCATTTTTAGTTTTTCGAATCCCAAGACCATGCGTAGATCACTTATATATAGAAGATAAAGTCTGTTATTTTGCATTAAGCGACTTTTTCCTGCTGTTGCTGTCCACGCCAATGTTGCATGACCTCTACAGTCATGTCTTTCTTACCCTGATAATCCTCGGCAATAAAGAATAATTTCGCGCGTCGCGGTAACTGCTCTTCAATCAGGGAAAATAGAAAGTAATGCGCGGCCAGATCAAGCTGCATAAATAAAGTATAGACAGATCCATAGAGTTGCTGTTTTTGTTCGACCGGCTGGTATTCAAATAAGAACCGTAATATGCAATCGATTTGTTCATCAAAAATATTTTCTGTTGGAAAGCGATACATTCAATCACCTCTGCCTTAATTTTTTATGTTTTGCACTTTTCTTTTCGAGTCATTTTGGAGTCAATTGAAATGAACTCATTCTTAGGGTCATTCACCTAAGTTCAATTTACTGGTTAATTTTAAGTTTGATGGCTCAACGAGAAAAGCAGGCATGCAGATTTATATCTTGATTACGCAATAATAAAGAAAAAAGGAAGAGATCTCTCCCAAAATCTCCTCCTTAGAATTGAATCTTTACCCGATCCATTATGTCATTATTATAGTTATTCACATTATATTAACTTGTCTCTTTATTTAGAGACCTGATCAATTATGGAGTTGTCTGTTATTGATCATTACCCTCTAGATATGCTTTTCACGGAATCTCTAGACGAATAAATCTTATACACAAAAAACCAGAAATGCAAGCCAAATGGCAAAATTTAAATGTTGTTTTTATAAGGTTTTTTTTGAATTTCTATATTTATATAATTCATATACAACTTAAAAAATAAAAGCAGACCGAAGCCTGCTTTTATTTCAATAACTTATCCGTTTTTTAGTCAATAAAAGTGACTTTAGCGATTGCTTTTTTACTGGCCTGAACAATCAAAGTTACGTTCTCTTTCACAGAATAGGTCGTATCTACAGTCTGCCAATCCACTTTCACTGCACCACGGCCTAATGCATCCTTAGCCTGGGCTGCATTTTTGGTTAAGCCGGCTTCACGTAAAATCGAGGTAATAAAGATTTCCCCACCAAACTCGCCACGTGAAATAGTTACTTCTGGCGTACCTTCGGGTAATTCACCTTCAGTAATGATATTGCCCGCGCCTTTATGCGCATTGGCAGCCGCCTCTGCACCATGGAAACGCTCAACCAGCTCCAGTGCAAGAATCTTTTTGACTTCTTGCGGGTTACGGCCTTCTGCCACTTCTTTTAATAGTTGCTGAATTTCTTCAATGGTTTTGAAGCTCAGCAGATCAAAATAACGCTCAATCAATGCATCCGGCATTGAGAGCACTTTCTGGTACATCGCGCCCGGTGCATCAAATACACCAATATAGTTACCTAAAGATTTAGACATCTTGTTGACGCCATCTAAACCTTCAAGGATTGGCACTGTGATACAGACTTGAGCTTCTTGGTTATAGCGACCTTGTAAGGTACGACCCATCAACAAGTTAAAGGTTTGGTCTGTACCACCCAATTCAACATCTGCTTCCAACGCAACAGAGTCATAGCCTTGTACCAATGGGTACAAAAATTCATGAATCGCGATCGGTTGTTGATTGTTATAACGCTTGGTGAAGTCATCACGCTCAAGCATACGTGCAACCGTTTGCTGTGATGCCAATTGAATTAAATCAGCCGCAGTTTTTTGTGCAAACCACTCCGAGTTAAACACCACTTTGGTTTTGTTTGGATCAAGAATTTTAAATACTTGTTCTTGATATGTTTTAGCGTTCTCTAAAACCTGTTCACGTGACAATGGCGGACGTGTAGCACTTTTTCCGGTTGGGTCACCGATCATCGCAGTATAGTCACCAATCAGGAACAACACTTCATGACCCAAGTCTTGGAATACTTTTAACTTATTAATAAGAACTGTGTGGCCCAAGTGCAAATCAGGTGCAGTCGGGTCAAAACCCGCTTTAATTTTTAATGGACGATTCAATTTTAATTTCTTGAGAAGGTCTTCTTCAGAAATAATTTCGTGGGTGCCTCGTTGAATGAGGGCAAGTTGTTCTTCAGCCGGCAGGAAATTTGACATCACAAAATCCAATACATCAGTTACTCAATTTGTGCGATATACTAACACTTTTTCAGCATATTGCAGGCTTAAGAATAACCATGACAGCGATCTATATTGGGGTAATGACCGGCACGAGCATGGATGGTGTCGATATTGTTGCTGCTTCTTTTGATCCACTCCAGCTTCATGCCACACTCACTTTGGCATTTGATCCTGACCTTCGGGATGAGCTGATGGCACTGACCTTGCCAGATGACAATGAAATTGACCGCCTGGGCAAGGCTGATGTTGCACTGGCACAAATGATTGGTCATGGTATTAATGCGCTGATTGAAAAAAATAACCTGGATAAATCCAGAATTAAGGCGATTGGCTCGCATGGCCAGACTATCCGGCATCGTCCTGAACATGGCTTCACCCTGCAAATTGGTGACCCGAACATCATTACTGAAATTACTCAGATTCCGGTGATTTCAGATTTCCGTCGTCGTGATCTGGCGGCAGGTGGTCAGGGAGCACCTTTAGTTCCGGCATTTCATCAGGATATTTTCCAGCATGACAGCATTCACCGGGTAATTTTAAATCTGGGTGGCATTGCCAATGTCAGCCTGCTGCCTGCCGGGAAGCCTGAAGAGGTATATGGTTTTGATACCGGACCGGCCAATATCCTGATGGATGCTTGGTGTTCCCGTTATACTGGCCAGCCTTTTGATGAAAATGGTAACTGGGCAGCATATGGCACCCCGATTCGCAGTTTACTCGATCGCTTGCAGTCACACGAATTCTTCTCCAAAGAACCTCCGAAAAGTACTGGTCGTGAAGATTTCAATCTGGAATGGCTAGATGAACAGATTGCCGACTGGCGCAATGACCTACAATACGATGAACTGGAAGACACTCCGGAAAATGTACAGGCGACTTTATTAAAGCTCACCACCCGAGCCATTAAAAAAGCAATTTACCGCTCTGGCATGGATACCGGACAGGTTTTTGTTTGCGGTGGTGGTGCCTACAACTCACATTTACTGGAGCAGTTGCGCTGGCGCCTGCGCAAACATGAATGGAGCGTACAGACTACCGCCGATCTGGGCCTCAGTCCGACCTGGGTAGAAGCTACTGCCTTTGCCTGGCTGGCCATGCGTTTTATGAACCAGCTGAATGGTAACTTGCCTGCAGTCACTGGTGCCGCTGGCTATCGCGTCCTCGGCACCATTACTGCTGTTTAAATTCAGCGAATTACTATTATCTTGCATGACTATAATAGCTACTCAAAAACAGTCATCACAAAAGGTCTGCATGAATGCAGACCTTTTTTCGTTTTCAATATTTTTATTGCATCATGCGTTTGGCATTTTCATTTCTAAAAGCACGCAGAATCTGCTGACCGGCACGACCTGTAGGACTTAAGCCCAAACGCTGCTGTTCCTGACGAATCGCCTGACGGGTTTTATCTCCAATCAGACCATCCACTGCACCAATATCATAGCCACGGTTTAACAGAAATTGCTGGATCTCACGACGTTCTGCACGCGAAGTTCCCGGATCATCAGTAGGCCATGTGGCCATAAATGAACCTTTACCTTGCAGGCGATCGGATAAATGTGCAATCGCCAAGGCATAACTTTCTGCCGCGTTATAGCTATAAATGGCATCAAAATTTTTAAATACCAAAAATACTGGGCCACTCGGGCCTGCAGGTGCAAGTAATCCTGCTTGAGAGGATTGTGATAAATTCCCTTGAATTAATGCCGAACCATCGGCACGTACCACCCCTTGATTGTTCCAACTACTCAAGGATTTTTTATTTCTTCGGCTTTCACCGGAAACCGACATGCCTTGAGGGATCTTGACTTCAAAACCCCAAGGCTGTCCGCTCTGCCAGCCACGCTTGCTTAAAAAGTTGGCAGTTGATGCGAGTGCATCCGGAATGCTCGAAACTAGATCACGTCGGCCATCACCATCAAAATCAACTGCAAGCTCATCATAAGTCGATGGCATAAACTGGGTATGACCAAATGCGCCTGCCCAGGAACCCTTTAATTGTTCTTCACGCACATCGCCACGCTGTAACAGTTTCATAGTGGTAAAAAACTCACCACGGAAATAACTCTGGCGACGACCTTCACAGCTCAAAGTTCCTAAAGCCTGTAATAAAGGATATTTCCCCGAAATATCACCAAAATTACTTTCGACACCCCATACCGCAACTACCGTTTCTGCAGGTATACCATAGGTGGCAGCAACACGATTGAGCACCTCACGATGTTGCTGTAATTTTTGCCGGCCGAGCTGAACCCGTTCTTCATCCACCAAACCAGACAGATAATCCCAAATTGGGGTAGAAAATTCAGGCTGGTAATTCAGGCGTTCAATCACTGAATAATCAGGGCTTAAGTTTTGGGTATAACGATCATAGGTACTGCCGCTTACACCTCTAGCAACAGCTTGACTGCGCAAATTGGTGAGACAGTTTTGAAAATTATTTTGGGAGGCATAATTCGGGATATTTGAACTAGAGGTCAAATCAGTCGGCGTGACACGTTGACCATTAATAATAAGTTCAGCCTGTGCCTGTGAAGCAGCCAAGACCACAGAACCAATAAAAAGTGCAAGCCGTTGCATAAGACCCTTGAGTATTTAGATTTTGAATTATGTTTCTACCTTAGCAGCTCATGATGAAAATTAAAGCGCCAATGCGTAAATTTAAATCCATAATTCCTACACTTTTAAATTCATTTTGTAATCTTTAAATTTAAACATGAGTTATCCACAAGCCTGATTTAAATTCAAATCAGCGGGATTTTTAAATTCAAATTCAAAACACTTGCAATCAGTTTTAAATTTAAAAATTACTAGGGATAACTTGTTTCAGGAAAAGCGACTCTCGATCATCAACATGCTCTAATTACACTAGTTTTTCTTTTAAATTCATTTAAATAATGGGCTAATATTTTTAAATTCAAAACTTTGAATTTATTTATCCAGTTTTAAATTTGAATTCATATTTTTTTGAATTTAAAAGCGCAAGTTTAAATTCAAAGTCCGATTTAAATTCGAATTTGTTTTTATGAATTTAAATTCAAAACCACTTTCCAGTTTTAAATTCAAACTTTGATTTTAGGCTTATCCACAAATGAATATGACAAAATTCAGCGGTAAATAAGATTTTATTGAATTGGTATATTTATACTCAATTGATCAGTTTATAAGCAATTGATTTAAAAACTGATCCGACCAATGGCAGGTATTTTTGAAGAGGCGCAATCATGCCTGAAAGCAGACAAATAAAAAAGCGATCACCGAAGTGATCGCTTTTTTTATCAGCAAGTTAAAGCCTAGATGGTCATATCTTCGCTCAATGCCAATGGATTCGGTAAAATTTTCGCCAGTTGGCGGCAAAGTACAGACAATTGCGCGCTGTCATTTGGCATCAGGGTAATGTGACCAATCTTGCGGCCTTCGCGCTCTGACTTATTGTAAAGATGCAAATGTGCACCTTCCAGAGCAAGTACATCTGCAGATTTCGGATGCTGACCAATGATGTTCACCAAGACAGTTGGGCGGATCACTTCAGTTGAACCTAAAGGTAAACCTGCCACGGCACGCACATGGTTTTCAAACTGCGAACATACTGCACCTTCAATCGACCAGTGACCCGAGTTATGCACACGTGGTGCCATCTCGTTGGCATATAGGCCATTGTCTGTCACAAACAACTCAAGGGTCAGCACACCGACATAGTTCAGATGATTCAGCAGGCGAGTGATGTATTCTTGTGCTACCGGCTGCAAGTCAGTACTGTCCGGTGCTGGCACAATCGAGTGCGACAGAATGCCGTCATGATGATGATTTTCCGCCAATGGCCAGGTTTTAACATCACCATCTTGGCCGCGTACTGCAATGATTGAAACTTCACGCGAGAAGGTGACAAAGCTTTCTGCAATCAGCTCACCTGCAGGGCCCAATTCTGCCCAGGCCTGATCCATCTGATCGGTCGAACGTAAAACGAATTGGCCTTTACCATCATAACCGCCACGCGAGGTTTTCAGTACGATCGGCAAGCCCAGTTCAGCTACAGCAGCCTCTAAGCTTTCCAGTGAAGTGACCGCTTTGTACGGTGCAACCGGAATAGCCAGTTCATCAAACAAGGCTTTTTCAGACAGACGATGCTGGGCAATCGCCAAAGCCTGACGCGGCGGATGCAGTTGCTTGCTTTGCGTCAGTACATCAACATCTGTAAGTGGCGTATTTTCAAACTCAAGGCTAAATACATCTGCACTATTAATAAAGTCTTGCAGACCATTTTCAGCCTGGCTCGAAATCACCGGACCCAAAGCAGCAGAAGGACAGTCTGTGCTGGCTTCAAAAAATGTACATTGAATATTTAATGGAAGTGCCGCTTGCGCCATCATACGACCCAGCTGACCGCCACCAAAAATACCGATGGTTTTATCCATAATCTGTGTCTCGACTTAAGCTTGGCCTGGAATATTGTTACTTGCCACTTTATCTGTTTGCGCTGCACGGAAATCTGCAACATTTTTTGCGATTTCTGGACGGGTCAAACCCAGAATTTGCGCGGCCATAATGGCAGCATTGGTGGCACCGGCAGGACCGATGGCCAAGGTACCCACCGCAATACCGGCTGGCATTTGCACAATAGACAGCAATGAATCAACACCGTTTAAAATCGAAGATTTCACCGGTACACCCAAAACTGGAAGATCAGTTTTCGCTGCACACATACCCGGTAAATGCGCTGCGCCACCTGCACCGGCAATAATTACATGAATACCACGATCACGCGCTTGCTCGGCATATTCAAACAGGCGGTCTGGGGTACGGTGTGCAGAAACAACTTCGGCTTCAAATGGGACACCAAGCTGCTTGAGCATATTGGCAGTGTGTTCGAGAGTTGCCCAATCTGATTGAGAACCCATGATAATACCTACGAGAGGAGTATCTTGTGCAGCAGCCGCATTCATTGCAAATTTTCCAGAGATTAAAGTGAGATAAAGATAAATCTCGACGAGAGAGCCAAGCTTGAATAGGAGTGCGTATTATAGACTGAAAATTCAGCTTCATAAAATTTAACGGTCAAAGCAAGGCTCGATTTTTCTTGTTTTTTTATCGAATTTTCAAAAACTGTAATAAAAATAGGGTAGTAGTCACACTTGCAGCCATTCAGGAACTGCGGAATACAAAATAGACACATCCACACAGACATAAAGCAGCCCAGAGATAATCCAGTTTAAAGGGCTGTTTAAACATAAAAATCATAAAAGGAACAAAGACTAGTAAGGTCACGACTTCCTGGGTGATTTTCATTTGACCGACTGCCAGGCCTTGCTGCTCCAGTAATTTGGTCGCTGGAATCATCAGACTATATTCAAACAGGGCAATGGCCCAGCTGAACAAAATCGCTTGCCAGAGCGGTGCATCATGCGGCAAAAATTTTAAATGCCCATACCAGGCCAGGGTCATAAAACAGTTGGCAATTACCAGAAGAAATAAAGCCGGCAGCATTTGCATGCACTCTGCAAAAAAGTCGAACTTATTTTACGGTTTATTTGGCGAAAAGATATTGCATCGCTTTGAAATTTTCTTTGAATTTATCCGTGAAACAGGATTTAAAAAATCCCACAACAAGGCCAGAATTTTCACTATCTTTTCAGCTAAAGCCTTGCTATCGTTGCTTGCAAATTGAATAAATCATGACAACAGCACCAATATAAAGTGATGGGTCAGACAGGAACGGAGTAAAGTAGATGCATCTGCATATTTTGGGTATTTGTGGCACCTTTATGGGCTCGTTAGCGCTACTTGCACGCGATCTGGGCCACCAGGTAACAGGTTCAGACCTGAATGTGTATCCACCCATGTCGACCCAACTTGAAAATGCGGGCATCACTTTAATGCAGGGTTATGACCGCAGTCATTTACAGCCTCATCCGGATCTGGTGATCGTCGGCAATGCCATGAAGCGTGGTATTGATGCAGTCGAATATATGCTGAATGCAGGTCTGCCTTATATTTCAGGTCCGCAGTTCCTGGCTGATCATGTTCTGCAAGGTAAACACGTGCTGGGTGTCGCCGGAACACATGGTAAAACCACGACCACCACGATGCTGGCTTGGGTACTGGATCAAGCCGGTCTGGAGCCAGGTTTTCTGATTGGCGGTGTGCCATTGGGCTTTTCGGAAAGTGCGCGTCTCGGTGGTGGGAAATATTTCTGTGTCGAAGCCGATGAATACGATTCTGCTTTCTTCGACAAGCGTTCCAAGTTCGTGCATTACCATCCAAAAACCGCAATTTTAAATAACCTGGAATTTGACCATGCCGATATCTTTGATGATCTGGCCGCAATTCAAAAACAGTTTCATCATTTAGTTCGTACTATTCCAAGTGAAGGCCGGATTATCGCGCCGATTACTGAAAGCAATATTGATGAAGTGCTGGAGCAGGGCTGCTGGACGCCTGTAGTGCGCACCAGTCTAGATGCCAACGAAAAATCTGAACTTTATGCAGAACAATTGTCAGCAGATGGTTCACATTTCAAAGTCCTGCAACAGGGCGTAGTCAAAGGCGAAGTACAGTGGAATATGACCGGGCAGCATTCGGTGGCGAATGCCTTGGCCACCATTGCCGCTGCTGAACATGTCGGCGTATCGATTGAAACCGCCTGTGAAGCGCTGTCCAATTTTGGTGGTGTGAAACGCCGTATGGAACTGTTAGGCACAGTCCGTGGTATCGAGGTTTATGATGACTTCGCCCATCATCCAACCGCGATTGATACAACCTTAGAAGGCGCGCGCAAACGTCTGGGTGAACGCAAACTCTGGGCGATTATTGAACCGCGTTCCAATACCATGCGCATGGGCAGTCATAAAGATGGCTTGGCTCATTCAGCACGTCTGGCCGATGAAGTGATCTGGTATCAACCGGAAGGACTGGACTGGGATCTGCAACCTGTTATTGAGGCTGCGCCAAACAAGGCCAAAGTTGCACGTACACTGGATGACATCATTCAGACCGTGGTGGCAGAAGCAGGTGAGGGCGATGCCGTAGTAATTATGTCGAATGGCGGTTTTGGTGGTTTGCATCAGAAGCTGATCACTGTTTTACAAGCATAAAACAGATTTAAGTGAAGTGAAGAAGCCCGCCTAGCGGGCTTTTTTTAGCATATTAAAACCTTGCTTCAGCAAAAGTGAACAGTTGTTCTGATCCTGCAATCGTATGATTTAAACATTGACCCAAAGAGCAGATTTATCTCTAAACTATCTCGGATGATCTTTTGTTGCAATCTGTACACAAGACTGATTGCAGCGCCATATTACTCAAGGCACAATCGAGAAGAACACAGGTATCTATAGGCCTGAAAGCCAGATCATAAATCAGCCCATCGCTGTCACTGTATAAAAGCAATCGAGGCGTTCATTATTCTCGCTGAGTCAGGTCATTCTCATTCCTCACTCCATTAGGAGATGTGTCATGACAACGATGAAAGCGATGGTCTATTACGGCGCAAATGATATCCGCTTTGAAGACCGCCCGGTTCCCACCATTTTGCATCCCGGCGATGCCATCATTAAACTCGAAAAAGTCACCATTTGCGGTACCGATCTCGGGATCTGGAAAGGTAAAAACCCGGAAATTGAGCAAGAGGCCACGCGAAAAGAGGGCAGCTTTAAGGGGCGTATTTTAGGTCACGAAGGTATTGGCATTGTGGAAGAAGTCGGTTCCGCCGTTCAGAACTTCAAAAAGGGCGACCGGGTGATTATTTCCTGTGTCAGCCGCTGCGGAACCTGTGAAAACTGCCAGAAACAGCTGTATGCACATTGCCGCAACGAAGGCGGCTGGATCATGGGTTATATGATTGACGGCACCCATGCCGAATATGTACGTACGCCCTTTGCCGATACCTCACTTTATCATTTACCCGAGGGCCTGAATCAAGATGTAGCCGTATTCCTTTCAGATATCCTGCCAACTTCACATGAAATTGGCGTGCAATATGGCGATGTCAAACCGGGCGACAATGTCGCGATTGTCGGGGCAGGGCCAATCGGCATGAGCTGTCTGCTCACCGCACAGTTCTATTCACCTGCCAATATTATTATGGTGGATATGGATGATAACCGGCTGGAATTTGCCAAGACTGTCGGCGCGACGCATACCATCAACTCTGCCAAAGAAGATGCCATTCAAAAGATTCTAGAGATTACCGGTGGGCGCGGGGTCGACTGTGCCATTGAAGCAGTAGGTGTAGAACCTACCTGGAATATTTGCCAGCATGTTATGAAAGAGGGCGGGCATATTGCCAACGTCGGCGTGCATGGTAAACCGGTAAGTTTTGAACTGAACAAACTCTGGATTAAAAACCTGACCATCACCACCGGTCTGGTGAATGCCAATACCACAGGAATGCTGCTGAAAACCTGCTGTTCCGGAAAATTGCCCCTAGAAAAACTGGCGACCCATCATTTTAAATTTGCCGATTTTGAAAAAGCCTATGATGTCTTTAAACATGCCTCCGATGAAAAGGCCTTAAAAGTCATGATTGACATGAGCTAATCCACATCAGACAAAAAAAGTCCGCTATGCGGACTTTTTTATTTTCAGCATTTACCCCTCAGATCAGAAATAGGGGACATAACCACGCTGCTTATAGCCTTTTGGCGATGCCAGACTGGCCTGATTTTCTTCCAGGCGATACAGCACTTTGAGGAATTCGGCAATTCCTGACTGCTGCAAGGCATGTGGATCAAATTGCTTCAAACCTAAACGTGAAAATAAAGAAGAAATTTCACTGTGTTTATGCACATATTTCATTGACCATTCCGAGAAATGAGACTGCTCTACCATCGCATCTGCAAAACGCAAGATACTATGATGGCGGGCATCCTGACAAATGCTCTGAAATAAACTTTCCACTACTTCAGCCTGACCTTCAAGGCACTGGAAAAATTTGCCATGGGAATAATACAACACCCCATGAATCTGATGCTGAAGGTTAAACTTCCGGGCAGTGGCCAAAATATCGCTCAAATCTTGTAACAACTCTTGTTCAGATTCTATGCGTTCACTGGCATAGCAAAGCTGTAGCATCATGCCATCTCTCTAGAGGGAAGAATTAAAAACACAATTTAATCAATAATTTTAAATTAAGTCGACTATTTTTTAAGCAAATATCCGTTTTTGCTTACACGGTTTTCAGTTTGCATTTCTGGATTAAACTTTTAACAATAGTGCCTAAATTATTAAACGAATATTTTCATACACCTACCATGAACATGAGGATCACTTGATGTTAAAAGATCTGATTTTAACCCTCGCCTTGTTATGTGTGTGTTTTATCCTGATCATCACTTTAAATAATTGGCAATTCAGCGCTCAAACCAATCTGCTGATCAGTTCAATTTTTATTAGCTGGACGATCTTGAAATTTGTTGGGCATCGCATTTATTTTCATGCCAGTTATCTGCTGATCATGGCAATTTTAGTAATGCTGCAACAGTTTGAAGAAATTTTCTGGGGCATGACCGGCGTGATGGCAGGTTTCGGTTTATATACCCTGTTACAGGTTATATTGATTCCTGCCTTGAAAGAAAAACTGCATTTATCTTTCGGGAAATCCCCTTGGATGGTTAAATAGTCGTTGCTGCGACATCGGCCAGACTTCGGTCACGTTTAAACATGACATCCACATAGGAACATTGCGGGATAATGGTTAAACTTTTTTCACGGGCAAAATCGACCAGTACATCTAGCATTTTCCGGGCAATACCCTGGCCACGCAGGGAATCATCGACCCAGGTATGATCGGCAATGATGACGGCATCGCCCCGCCATTGATAAGTGATCTCCGCCAGGCGGCGTCCTTGAGCTTCCATAAAAAATACACCACCACGTTTTGAATCTTGATATTTAATTTCCATACGAATCTAAACCTTTGTTGTCATTTTAAAATTATAAAACATCATTAAAGCGAGGCTCTCGCTCGAACACGGATTTGGCAAAAGGGCATTTTGGAATAATCCTGATGCCGTGTTCACGGGCAAAATTCACAGCGGCCTCGACCAGATAATACCCGACGTGCTGTCCGCGTAGGCTGTCATCGACCCAGGTGTGTTCAATCGCTAATTGATCTTCATTTACTCTTGAATAACTCATTTCTGCCAGACGTTTTTCATTTGGCTCTACAAACCATAAACCTCCAGTGTCCTGTTGCTGATGCTCGATCAACATGCCGATCCTCTCCTTGTTTTTAAGCCAGACTGACATATTTTTCCCTGCTCTATTGTTAGATTTCTTTTAAAGGATTGTGAATCTGTCCTTCTGACCAATACCGCATTCTGCTCAACAGGTTTAAACTGCGAGCCGGTTCTTTTTATCAGATATGTATGTCCAGCTTTTCTTCCACCTCCTCGGTGACGCGTCAATGGGTCTGTGTGATTGCTTTAGCCTCTGCTGCCTTTATTTTCAATACCACCGAATTTATCCCGGTGGCGCTATTAAGTGATATTGGTACCAGTTTTGCCATGTCACCGACTCAGGTCGGGTGGATGCTGACAATTTATGCCTGGGTTGTGGCGCTGTTGTCTTTGCCAATGATGTTACTGACCAAGAATATTGAACGGCGCTTTCTGCTGATGGTTTTATTTGCGGTGTTTATTTTCAGTCATGTGCTGTCCTATTTTTCCTGGAGCTTTAGCATTCTGGTGCTGAGCCGAATTGGTATTGCCGTGGCACATGCACTGTTCTGGTCAATTACGGCATCGCTTGCTGTGCGGGTTGCGCCAAAGGGCAAAGAATTTCAGGCATTGGGCTTATTGGCTACCGGTACCGCCATGGCGATGGTCCTGGGAATTCCCTTTGGCCGGATGATCGGGGAGGCCTATGGCTGGCGCAATAGTTTTGCCTTGATTGGGATTGTGGCGAGCGTGGTGTGCGTATTGCTGGCCAAAACCTTGCCTTTATTGCCAAGTGTCAATTCAGGTTCACTCAGCAGTTTAAAAAGCTTACTAAAACGTCCCAGCCTGATGCTGGTCTTTGCGCTTACCGTGCTTGTGATTAGTGCGCAATTTACCGCCTATAGTTATATTGAACCCTTTGCGCTGAATATTGCACAATTCAGCTCTGCGCAGACCACCAGCTTATTGCTAATTTATGGCGGTGCGGGCCTGATCGGGTCTTATGTATTTGGTCGTTTTGCACCACATTTTCCCCGACTCACCATTCCACTATTTACACTGGGGCTAGGGATCTCGCTGCTGTTATTGCTGCCACTGTCTCAGGGTGTATTTCAACTTAATAGCCTGGCGTTAATCTGGGGCATCAGCATTATTGGGTTTAGTCTGGCCCTACAAGCCAAGACCTTAAATCTGGCCTCCGATGCGACTGATGTCGCCATGGCAATTTTTTCAGGTCTGTACAATGTCGGGATTGGTGGCGGTGCCTTACTCGGCGGTCTGGTAACGGCACATATCGGATTACATAGTATTGGCTGGGTAGGAGCAATCCTGGCCAGCTTGGGTTTTCTGATCAGCTTATACCTGATTCAGCGTCCGGATTTCTTAGGTAAGAAAGCGCCTTGAAGCATGATTTTTGTAAATGAAATTGTAGTCTTAGCAAAAATCTGTCATGCTTGCTGCACATTGAGCTACCGCTCAAATAAAATTTAGTTTGAACAAGGGGAGTAGCCTCCTCCAAGCGTTTAAGAATGAAATTTCAATTTTTAAACGTGTCAGAATATCGTCATTACACTTTGCAAAAAGTCGGTATCTGAGCATCTTGAAGTCACACTTTATATAAAAAAGTGGAACAGTAAGATGTAGGCAAGACCTTGATCATGTTGTTATAGATGTTTTTCATCTGGCAACTGGTCAAGGTTTTTTTATGGCTAGTTGTCCGATGTGGAGAATTCACATGGAAACCATTGGTACACTCTGGCTGTATCTCGTCTTTTTCGCGATTGTCGCAGTCATGCTGATAATCGATTTTGTCGGCTTTAAGCATCAGCATGGTCAGGAAGTTAAAGTCCGTACTGCTGCCTACTGGAGTATTGCCTGGGTCAGTGTCGCGACTTTATTTGGTGGCGGCTTATGGCTGTATCTGGAGCAGACCGCAGGCACGGCAATTGCCAATGCCAAGGTCATGGAATACTTTGCCGGTTATCTGCTGGAAAAATCCCTGGCGATTGATAACGTCTTTGTCTGGCTGATGATCTTCGCGGCCTTCGCCATTCCACCCGCACTGCAACGCAAGCTGCTGTTATATGGCGTACTGGGTGCGATTGTGCTCAGAACTATCTTTATTTTTATTGGCGCGTGGTTCGTGCAGGAATTCTCCTGGATTCTATATATCTTCGGTGCGTTCCTGGTGTATACCGGCTTCAAATTCCTGCGTGGTCAGCATGAAGAAGACAGCAATATTGAAGATATGGCGATTCTAAAATGGCTGCGTAAACATATGCGTATTACCCCGCAACTTCAGGGCGACAAATTCTTTGTCCGTCAAAATGGTTTGCTCTGGGCAACGCCGTTGTTCCTGGTCCTGATCCTGGTTGAAGCCTCTGATGTCATCTTTGCCGTCGATTCTATTCCGGCTATTTTTGCCGTCACCACCGATCCCTTCATTGTCCTCACTGCAAACCTGATGGCGATTTTAGGCCTGCGCGCAATGTTCTTCCTGCTCTCGGGCGCAGCCTCAAAAATGCATTATCTGCCTTATGGCCTCGGGATCATTCTAGTCTTTATCGGCTTTAAGATGCTGATGCTAGATGTGTTCCATATGCCGATCTGGATTTCTTTGAGCTTTATTGTGATTGTCCTGACTGTGACCGCGATCTTGTCGATTCGTCATAGCAAGAAATATAACGAAACCACCCTGTAAAAAGTAATCATCAAAAAAGCCTGCATCAGCAGGCTTTTTTTTATTGTTCTATCAGGGATAATTTGGGCCATTTTTGCAAAAACTGTTTGCTCAGCATGCGTTGTTCGAACACGGCATAACTGACTAAATTCGGATTCCAACGCAGCTTTAACTCAAATAAATCTGCTAAACCGAAAGGGGCAATCAACTCCAACTCATCATCTTTCAGGCGCAGTGCCAAGGCCGTGACAGTTTCTGGCCATAATGACAGCGCATGACTAATTGAAGTTAAAGGCTCAATACTTTCATTTTGATCGGTACGATACCACTCATGTACAAAGGCTTGATTGGTCACATCCCAACAGATATCTGGAAAATAGTCTTTTAACTGATCTGCAAGTTGCTGTTCTATAGCGCGAGCCTGCTTATTTTCGTCATAGAAAATTACATCGACCTCAGTATGATTCATTTCATATTCCCAGTCATGTAAATGCGCCCAGATCACATGACGTAACACACCCGCTGCGACATAAGCTTCAGAGTGCAATTGTGCTAACTGATGCAAGATGCGCATTAAGGTCGGCTGCGCACGCACGATCTGTTGAAATTGATCATGATAATTGGATGGGGTCATAAAAGAATCTGGATCACTATTTAAATATGAATGTTCATACAAACATGGCAATTTTTTCAGCTACAATCAATCGAAAAAATCAAAAAGCGTAGGTTTAAAATGTCTTCTGTAATTGCAACGACAGCGATCCGTGGTCGCTTCCTCGACATTCAGAATACAGTTGCCCAAGCACGTGATATACACGACCAAGTGCGATATGTAGAAGATGGTTTAGTCATCATTCACGAAGGTAAGATCCAGTGGTTTGGTCCTTGGCAAGAAGGGCAGTCACGACTTCCTACCGACCTTGAATTACAACACTATCCAGATCAACTGATTGTTCCCGGATTTATCGACACCCATATTCATTTCCCGCAAACGGAAATGGTCGGGGCTTATGGTGAACAACTGCTGGAATGGTTAAATACCTATACATTCCCCACTGAAATCCAGTTTCAAGATGCATCCTATAGCGAAAAAATTGCCGAATTTTTCGTGCAGGAATTGCTTAAAAATGGCACCACCACTGCACTGGTCTTTTGTACCGTTCATCCTGAATCCGTAGATGCTTTATTTAATGCGGCAACCATGCGCAATATGCGTCTGATCGCGGGTAAAGTCTTGATGGATCGTCATGCTCCGGAAGCACTAACAGATACAGCAGAAACAGCTTATACAGATTCTAAAGCGCTGATTGAAAAATGGCACGGACAGGGGCGGAACCTGTATGCGATTACCCCACGCTTTGCACCAACCTCAACACCTGAACAACTACAAAAAGCCGGACAGCTCAAAGCCGAATATCCGGATGTCTATGTACATACCCATTTAAGTGAAAATAAAAATGAAATTGCTTGGGTAAAAGAACTCTTTCCTGAACGTGAAAGTTATTTGGATGTTTATCATCATTATGGTTTAACCGGCAGTAAATCCGTCTTCGCGCATTGCGTGCATCTGGAAGATGAGGAGTGGGATTGTATGCATCAGACCGACTCCGCCATTGCTTTCTGTCCGACCTCAAATCTATTCCTTGGCAGTGGCTTATTTCCCCTGAAAAAAACTTGGGACAAAGGGGTCAAAGTCGGCTTAGGCACAGACATTGGAGCAGGAACATCATTTAATCAGCTGCAAACCCTGAATGAAGCCTATAAGGTGCAGCAGTTGCAGGGCGAAAAACTCTCCGCCTTTGAGGCCTTGTATCATGCCACTTTAGGCGGTGCCAAAGCCTTGAGTCTGGATGATCGCCTAGGGAACTTTAATATTGGCAAAGAAGCCGACTTTGTGGTGCTGAATCTCA
Source organism: Acinetobacter lwoffii (assembly GCF_024129435.1). Taxonomy (GTDB): domain Bacteria; phylum Pseudomonadota; class Gammaproteobacteria; order Pseudomonadales; family Moraxellaceae; genus Acinetobacter; species Acinetobacter lwoffii_F. The sequence continues at coordinate 17,360 of NZ_JAMXXN010000022.1, forward strand.
ATGCCACTGCCTTACAGCAGTTACGCCAGAGCAGAGCTAAAAATATTGAAGATGCATTTTTTGCACTGACCATGCTTGGCGATGACCGTAATATTGCAGCCACCTATGTCTATGGAGTAGCCGTCTATGTCAAAGCAGCAGCCAGTGAATAAAGCGACAAAACCCCGCCATCGTCAATACTTGCTCCTGTCTGCAATGGCGCTGGGCTGTGTTTTTTTACTGAAACGCGATTCAGCCGCGGCTAAAAAATGATTACATTTACAGCCAGCAAAACAGGTGCATCTCTACTAGGGATGTATTAAAATTGCGACGTATTCAGGTGTTGCAGGTCAACACCTTTTTTATTTTGCTATTTTTACTTTTTAGGTATCTACCCATGACCGTCCAAATGAGCGTAATGATTTCCGCTGAAGAAATTCAAGCTAAAGTCAAAGAGCTTGGTGCTCAAATCAATGCACACTATGCCAATAGTGACAAAGAACTTGTGCTCATCGGTTTATTACGTGGTTCAGTGATTTTTATGGCTGATTTATGTCGTGTGATTTCAAAACCGCATGAATTGGATTTCATGACTGTGTCCAGTTATGGCGGTGGCACGGTATCGTCACGTGATGTAAAAATCCTGAAAGATTTAGACGGTGAAATCCGTGGTAAAGATGTGTTAGTCGTTGAAGATATTATTGACTCAGGCAACACCTTAAGCAAGGTACTCGAAATCCTGCAAACCCGTGAACCTAACTCGATTCAACTGTGTACTTTGGTAAGTAAACCATCGCGTCGTGAAATCGATTTGAAGGTCGAATTTATGGGCTTTGAGGTTGAAGATAAATTTATCGTGGGTTATGGCCTAGACTATGACCAGAAGTACCGTCACCTGCCATTTATTGGTGAAATCGGTCTTTAAAATCAGGTTGAAAAAAGTGGCATAAGCCACTTTTTTTATACCTCAAATAGACAGAAAATCGGGAACAAAAAATAACATCTCGTTTCAGGATTCAACTTTTTATGATCCTGACTTTGTTTCAAGATGATTAAACAGATGTGAAAACAAAGACATGATAAGAAGGAGTATGCATATGTGGACAATTATTGTGGCGATCGTCATTGGTTTTGTAGCAGGTCTGATTGCACGTGCCATTCACCCGGGTAATGACAAGGCAGGTTTTATCATGACCACCTTGCTGGGTATTGCCGGCTCCTTATTGGCGACTTTTGGTGGCCGTATGCTCGGTCTGTATTCGGCAGATTCCGCAGCAGGTCTGATTGCTTCCGTGATTGGTGCTGTGATTATTCTGTTTATTTATAATATGGTGACCAAACGCCGCACGGTCTAAATCAAGCTGATGCTGACTGAATCACCTTAATAAAAAAGCACCCAATGAGGTGCTTTTTTTATATTGAACGACTGATATCATTATTTAATTTTTATAAATCGAATTCTTTAAAAATCTGCTCAATCTGCTCTGCTGGATAGGCGCCCATTACCTTAAAACCATTGGAAAAAATAATTGCAGGTGTCCCATTCACACCAATAGACTGAGCCAGTTTTTTATTCCGCTCAATCGGATTGGTACAAGTTTTTTTCGATTTAGGTTGAATCCCTTGAGCAATCAGATCTTCCCATGCCTGAGCTGGATTAGACTCGCAATACACCTGTTTTGAAGGAGCAACCGACTGGGGTTTTAAAGGAAGAATAAAGATATAAATGGTCAAGTCATTCAGTTTTTTCAGCTCTAGCTCAAGCTTTTTACAATACGGGCAATTTGGGTCAGAAAAGATCGCAATCTGACGTTTACCCGTACCTCTTACACTTTTCACAGCATCCTGAAGCGGTAATTTTTTCCAGTCGATACTATTTTGCTTCAACATTAAATCACGGGTCAGATTATGTTGATCCTGAATCCGCAGCATCGGACCGGCAATCAGATGTTTGGCATATTCATTTAGATAAACCACCTGGCCCTGCATGGAACCGCTATAGATGCCTTTCATCTCGGTGGTCTGAATATTTTCAATTTTTAAATCGGGACTGTTTTTTGCCAAATTAGCTTGTACCGTATCAATATTGGCAAATGCGAAGCTTGATACGAATGTACTTAAACTAATGATCAGTGTTTTTTTTAACATGAATGTTCTACATGAATTGGATAAGAATATGACTTGATTCTAATCGCTCTGCTTTTAAATTTCTCAAACATTTATGTTACTGTTTACACCCAGTTAAATATGCTCATAATGTTTCACGTGGAACATAATGCATAGAATTATATTTAACTTCAACATATCTAAAAATAACACCAATATTCATAATAAATAATTGTTTTATATAATTAAAATATCTTAAATGATAAACATCTTACTAATTCAACCTTGACCGATTTTCTGTATCCACTCTAAACTGCAGACACTTTCTATTTTCCTCGCTACGCCCTGACATGGATTGGCCAAGGATCAACACTATAACGGCATTTTCATGACAATAACGACCAGCTGGCGACCGTTCTTGATGGTCAGCCTGGCTTTAATGATGGGAACGATTGGCACCGCTTTGGCCAGTCCGCTTTATCCGATTTATCAACAGCTCTGGCATTTGCTGCCCAGCCAGATCACCTACATTTTTGTCGCCTATATGTTTGGCTGTCTCTCGACCCTGTTGTTTTTGGGCAGGACCAGTAACAGCATCGGATTTTTACGGACCCTGCAAATTGGTCTGGCACTGATCACGTTAGGTCTCATCATTTCCGTTTTTGCCCAGAATGCACTGATCCTCTCGATTGGCCGTTTTATTATTGGGATTGCATCGGGCCTGATGACCACTTCTGCCATGATGGGTTTGATGCATACTATCCCAGAAAGCCATAAACACACTGCACCACAATTGATTTCAATCATCACCGCAATGGGTTTTGGTTTGGGACCCTTGGTCGGTGGTGTGATTGCGCAGTTTTCCGCTGCCCCTTTGGTGATGCCATATTTACCGATTATTCTGGGTGCCGTGCTGTGTCTGATTGGCCTGTCCTGGATCAAAGCACCCAAGTTTGAGGCGCAGCCCTTTAGCATGGCGCCTAAACTGCAACAACCTGAAGTGCAGTTTCATCGTGTGTTTATGATTATTGCAGTGACGGCTTTTAGTGCCTTTGCCGCTTTTAGCCTGTTTGCTTCACTGTCGCCGTCCTTTGTCCGCAATATTTTACCTTGGCATGGCCCTCTGGTCAGCGGACTGGCCATTACCAGTATCTTAGTGGTTTCAGTGATCGTGCAATTTATGGCTAAAGCCGTCGCAGCCTCTAAATGTCTGAATATCGGTCTGATGATGATGTGCTTGAGCCTGATGATTTTGGCGCTATGTATGTATTCGAAAATCAGCCTGCTATTTTTTATCAGTGATATTTTCTTTGGAATTGGCCATGGTTTTGCCCTGATGGGTGCTTTTGCCCTGATTCATCAAATGACCAGCTTAGACAACCGTGCAGCAGTCATGTCGACCTATCTATTTATTGCCTATCTGGGCACTATTGTCCCCATCATTGCCGTGGGTTATCTGGCCGATCACTGGGGGCTGGATTTCGCCGTAATCAGCTTTTGTATCGCGATCAGTCTATTGTGTTTTGCGCTGTGGTGGGCTTATCAAAAATCCCGCCTACCAGCCTAAAAAAAGCCCTCAGTTGAGGGCTTTTTTGATGTTTTATTAAATAATTATTTACCAATACAAAATGAACCGAAGATCTTGCCCAGCAGGTCATCTGCACTGAAATCACCCGTGATCTCACCCAAAGCATTTTGCGCCAGACGTAAGGATTCCGCTACCAGTTCACCGGCGTTATACACCACCAGTTGCTCACGCGCTTCAGCCAGATAGAGCTGAGTGCGCTTCATTGCGTCTAAATGACGGGTACGTGCGATAAAGGTGTCTTCCTCAGGCTGGAAGCCTGCATGCGCTGTAATCGCCTCTATGAGCGCTTGAACACCGGTTTCCTGCTTGGCAGAGACTGCGATATGCCGGAAACCATTTAAATCGCCAATCACGGCTTCAGCACCGGTCAGGTCGCATTTATTGCCAATCAGCATCAAACGTTTTGGCTCGATATGTTCGGCAAAATATTCTTGGGCGAGTTGTAGCGGATCTTCACCCTGGCTTAAGTCATAAACCAACAGTAATAAATCTGCCTGTTCAATTTCCTTAATCGCGCGGCGAATCCCTTCCTTTTCCACGATATCACCGGTTTCACGCAGACCAGCCGTATCGGTCAGGGTAATCGGTAAGCCATTTAAGGTGATTTTCTCATGCAGCACATCACGGGTGGTGCCAGCAATATCGGTCACAATCGCGCGTTCAATTCCGGCCAGCGCATTCAGTAGAGAGGATTTACCGGCATTCGGTTTACCTGCAATTACGACTTGCAAGCCTTCACGTAGAAGCTGTCCTTGGCGTGCGGATTGCTGGACTTGAGTGACTGCACTGGATACGCCATCCAGCAGATTTAAAATCTTGCCATCTGCCAGAAAGTCGATTTCTTCTTCCGGAAAATCAATCGCGGCTTCCACATGCAGACGCAGATGAATCAGCTGCTCAAGGACTGCATTGACTTTGGTCGAGAAAGCTCCTTGCAGTGAACGCACCGCAGAACGTGCAGCCGCTTGCGAAGTTGCATCAATCAGGTCGGCAATTGCTTCAGCCTGCACCAGATCCAGCTTGCCATTTTCAAAGGCACGCATCGAGAATTCACCCGCTTTGGCTGCAGTGGCGCCCAGTTCCAGCAAACGGCCAAGCAGGGCATTCTGAATCACCGGACCGCCATGACCTTGTAGCTCCACTACATCTTCACCGGTAAACGAGTTTGGATTCGGGAAGCAAATCGCCAGTCCTTCATCCATGACTTCACCTGCTGCATCGTAGAACTGGCGGAAACCGGCAAAACGGGCTTTGGGCAACTCTTTTTGCGTCAGTTGCTGGGCAATTTCATAGGATTTCGGACCTGACAGGCGAATCACCCCAACGCCGCCACGTCCTGGTGGAGTTGCAATCGCAGCAATAGTTGTGGTTCGGTTGAGCATAAAATTCACCTGCAAAGACTCAAAAGTACAGCCAAAAAAATCCGCCTAAGATTACCATCTTAAGCGGATTTATTCAGCCTATCCGTACAACTTAGTTGACTGGAGTAGCCTCATCACGTTTCGCGCGATCTTTGGCAACAGACTTGTTAATCAAAGTTTGTTGCAGAATCGTGATCAAGTTGTTGACGATCCAGTACAGAACCAAGCCTGCCGGGAAGAACAACAAGAATACGGTAAAGATGATCGGCATAAACTTGAAGACTTTCGCCTGCATTGGATCAGTTGGTTGTGGATTTAACGACTGTTGGATATACATCGTCAAGCCCATCAACAACGGCAGAATGAACCAAGGATCCATTGAAGACAAATCCTGAATCCACAGCATCCATGGCGCATGACGCAGTTCCACAGATTCCATCAATACCCAGTACAAGGCCAGGAAAATCGGCATTTGTAATAACAGTGGTAAACAGCCGGCAAGCGGATTGACCTGTTCACGTTTGTATAATGCCATCATTTCTTGAGAGAAGCGCATGCGATCTTCACCGAACTCTTCTTTCATGCGTTGCATTTCTGGCGCAATCACACGCATTTTCGCCATCGAGCGATAGCTCTTCGACGACAATGGCCACAGGATTACTTTTACCAAGATAGTCAACAGAATAATTGCCCAGCCCCAGTTACCCACCAGACCATGGAAGAATTCAAGACCGACAAACAGTAATTTCGCAATTGGCCATAACCAGCCATAATCAACGGTCTGGTTTAAACCCGCAGCCAAATCTTTCAGTTCTGACTGGATTTTTGGACCTGAATAGAAAGTCGCATCAATTTCAGCCACTGTACCTGCAGGCACATTGAACGTCGGTGAGGTAAAACCGATGATGTTCATGTTATCGGTTGATTTACGTGATTCAAGCTTGGCGCTATAAGCTTCGCCATTGCCTTGAGTCAACTTCAGCTGACCTGGAACCCATGCACTAACAAAGTAGTGCTGTACCATTGCCACCCAACCACCTGTCGCTTCAGTACTGACTTTTTCTTCAACAAAGTTGTCGAATTTAAGCTTGTTGTACTGCTCGTCCGGGGTACCCCATGCACCGCCGAGGAATGTTCCCAGCGTGAAGATCCCCTGATCAGATTTGCCTGGATCTTCCGAGTTATCCCGTTTGATCTGACCGAACATCTGACCTTGCCAAGTCTGGCCACTGCGGTTAACCACTTTGTGATTTACCACGACCGGATATTCACCTTCAGTGAAATTGAAGGTCTTGATAATCTCGATCCCGTCAGCGGTTTTAAACACTAGCGGTACAGACAATACTTTCAGGTTTTCACCATCTTTGGATTTGACTGTTTTCGCATCTGCCAGAGTATAAGCCGTTTTTTCCAGCTCATACATTGGACGGCCGTTACGGCTGCTGTCCGGTCCATTCAGACCGATCAGGCCAGACTGGGCGACATAAGTACGTTTCGCATCGCTTTCCAGCATCACGAACGGTTCATCGCTGTCTTTGTTCTTGTCATGATTGAGTAATTCAATACGAACAATATCACCACCCTTAGGATTGATCCAAAGGTGATAAAGGTCAGTTTGTACTGAAATAAGCTGCTGACTTACAGGTGCTGTGGCATCCGTGGCTTGCTGTGCTGGCACATTTGCTTGTGGCAGATCAGAGGCAACTGTAGCCGTCTGACCATTTGGCAAATCTGCAGATACGTCATGCGAAACAACAGCAGTTTCCTGCTGCGGTTTTGTTTCAGCATTTCCATAATCTTTTTGCCACGCCAAAATGAGCAAATATGCGACAACAAACATGGCTCCGAGAATTGCAATCCTGGCCCATTGTTGCATATGTATTACCCCAAGTGGTGAGAGTGATTTTGGTTCAATAAACGATCACGAAAGGGTACAGCAACGTGAAGCGTTTGAGAATCTATTTGCTGAAATGAAATAAAACGAATCGCTTTTGAGGGAACAGGATCATATCCCCAGCCCCCCCACGGATGACAACGGCAAATACGCTTAGTAGCCAGCCACACTCCACGCCCAGCGCCATGCATCTGGACTGCTTCCAAGGAATATTGAGAACAAGTTGGAATATAACGACAGCGCGGTCCAAGAAGAGGACTAATCGCAATCTGATAGAAACGGATCAACCAATGCAGTAAACGTACCATTGGCCAACTCTACTTTTGTGGGGAGGGGGCTATTTTTGAATGCTTTTTGGCAAGACGGTTAAGTTTCTGCCAGGCAAATTGTAATTGCTGGTGCAATTCTGCATTAGGCACTGCTTCAACACCCATTTTCGGCATAATTACAATGTCTAAGTCATCTAATTGCTGTTGATGCAGGCGAAAACTTTCGCGAGCAAGTCGTTTTACTCGATTTCTTTCGTGTGCGCGTCGCACTTTCTTCTTGGCAACAACTAAACCCAAACGGCTATTTGGCAGTTCGGAATGTTTTGCAAGAAATAAGAAATGGGGTTGATGCACTTTAAAAAGCGCACCATCAAAGACACCTTTATAATCGGCAGCACAGCGTAATCGCAACTCTGTGCCAAAACTATAAAGTTTTGTCATAACACCCAAAATCGTCTTAGCGTAACTGATTAAACAGTTAAGCTATGACGACCTTTTGCACGACGGCGAGCTAATACTTGACGACCAGCTTTAGTAGCCATACGAGCACGGAAACCATGAACACGCTTACGCTTTAATTCAGACGGTTGGAATGTACGTTTCATATTGAAACTCCAAAAAATGATCTTTCTATGAAGGTCCGCGATTTTAGTGCTCATTGCTTGAGCTGTCAATGCAAAAGCAGTTTTCTTTTCAAATAAGATCAAAAAAGATAAAGCCCCTGTTTTTTCGGAGAACTTAATAAAAAATAGTTCAATTCAAGTTAATCACAAATTAAGTTATTGTTATATAAATATATATAAGTTATAAACAACTCTATCAACAAAGTTATCCACATGTTATCCAGAGTTTAAATTTAACCTGTAGTTTTGAATTTAAATTTGAAGTTTTTTGAGTTATCCACAAAAAACAGTGATCTTATAAATAAATTCAAATTTATAAATTTAAATTTATTACTATTAGGGAGCACTTTTTCTATGGATAAGCCACTTTTTATTTAATTAAACATAAACTTATGTTGTGGATAAAACTGTTTCTATTAATTTTATACTTTGTGGATAACTTTATGGTATATTTTATCCACAGCTTGCGGATAAACTTATCCACACTGGGTTTTAAATTTAAATTTATGCAGGGTGATTTCTTTTTGCACAGTTTTTGTAGAGATTGCCATGACAGATGTGGATAACTTGGTTAGAATGGCGACCCGCTTTTGGTCGCGGTCATCTTTTTTGAATGAACAATGGAATGAATAGGGGATTCACATGCTTTGGACGGACTGCTTAAATCGCCTGCGACAAGAGCTCTCTGGAAATGTCTTTACAATGTGGATTCGCCCATTGGTTGCAGAAGAGCTGGAAGACAGCTTGCGTTTGTATGCACCTAATCCTTACTGGACGCGTTACATTCAGGAACATCATCTGGAACTGATTACGATTCTGGCAGAACAGTTGTCTGAAGGACGGGTACGCAAGGTCGAGATTTTGGTCGATTCACGTCCAGGGGCGATTTTATCTGCCAGTGAACAACCGGCGACCACGACTGCGGCATTGACCTCGACACCGATGCCAGTGCCGAAGCCGAAGAAAGAAAAAGAAGACAGCGGCAAAAATAGCCGTAGACGTCAGTTGAATCCATTGTTTACCTTCTCGCTGTTTGTGGAAGGCCGATCTAACCAGATGGCGGCAGAAACCTGTCGCAAGGTACTGACCCAGCTGGGTGCTTCACAGCACAACCCCTTATTTTTATATGGTCCGACCGGTCTGGGTAAAACCCACTTGATGCAGGCGGTCGGTAATGCATTGTTGCAGGCCAAACCGAATGCACGCGTCATGTACATGACCGCAGAAAGTTTTGTACAGGACTTTGTCAGCTCGTTGCAGCAGGGTAAAGTCGAAGAGTTTAAGAAAAACTGCCGTTCTCTGGATCTGTTACTGGTCGATGATATTCACTTGCTGGCCGGTAAAGAGGCCAGTCTGGTCGAATTTTTCTACACCTTTAACGCACTTCTGGATGAGTCCAAGCAAATTATTTTGACTTCGGATCGTTATCCTAAAGAGCTGACAGAGCTGGATCCACGTCTGGTTTCACGTTTTTCCTGGGGGTTGTCGGTCGGGGTTGAACCGCCAGATATTGAAACCCGAATTGAAATTCTGCTGAAAAAAGCAGAAAGCAACCAGGTCGATTTACCACGTAACTGTGCGCTGTTTATTGCCCAGCAGGTGGTGGCTAACGTGCGTGAGCTGGAAGGTGCGCTGAACAAAGTGGTGGCGATTTCACGTTTTAAAGGCACGCCAATTGATCTGGATGTGGTGCGTGAATCTTTAAAAGATGTGCTGGCAATTCGTGCCCGTACCATCAGTACTGAAAATATTCAGCGAGTGGTCAGTGAATATTTCCGGATTCCGCTGAAAGAACTGGTCGGTCCAAAACGTACCCGGATTTATGCCCGTCCACGTCAACTGGCGATGGGTCTGGCACGTGAATTAACCGGCGACAGTTTTCCGGAAATTGGCATGGCTTTTGGCGGTCGTGATCACAGTACCGTGATGCATGCTTGCGAGAAAGTACAAAGCCTGCGTGAAGAAGATCCGATCTTTAACGAAGACTATAAAAACCTGCAACGTCTGTTGCAAAGTTGACCTAAATCGCTCAAATTCTATTCTTGCTATGCGGCTGCTTTTGCCGCATAGTAAACCGTCAAAAAAATCACTTTTTCTATATTAATCTTCAGCTTTAGAGGAATGCACCGTGCGTTTAAAAATCGCGAAAGAAAGCTTACTGAATGTTCTCTCACATGTCGTAGGAGCGGTTGAACGTCGCCATACCTTGAATATCCTGTCTAACCTGAAAATTCAGGTGACTACGCAAGCATTGACCGTGACCGGTTCCGACCTGGAAGTCGAACTGGTGGCGAGTACAGCACTGGCTGAAGGTGCATGTTTGCAGGAAGGCGAGACCACAGTTCCTGCACGTAAGCTGATTGATATCTGTAAGTCACTTCCTTCAGCGGCATTGGTGGATTTGCATATTACTGAAGATCAGCGCTGCATCCTTAAATCAGGCAACAGCCGTTTTGTACTGGGTACCTTGCCTGCTGATGATTATCCATTACTGAACACTGAAAACACCCAAGGCACGCAAGTGACGGTGACACAGCGTGAACTTAAACGCCTGTTCGAAAAAACCGCCTTTGCCATGGCAGTTCAGGATGTGCGTTTTTACCTGACCGGTACTTTGCTTGAAATTGATGCCAATCAGCTACGTGCTGTGACCACCGATGGCCACCGCCTAGCACTGTGTGAAACAGCAGCACAATCCACTGCAGCACAGCCGATTCAGGCAATTGTGCCACGTAAGGCCGTTGCAGAATTACAGCGCCTGCTCAGCGTTGAAGATGAGCAATTATCTCTATTGATTGGTCGTGAACTGCTCAATGTGACCATCAATATGCCAAGCCGTGACAAGGAACAGGCGAACATTACCGTGCGTTTCACTACCAAGCTGATTGATGGTAAGTTCCCGGACTACCGCCGTGTGATTCCACGTGGGGGCGACAAAGTCGTGATGATCGCACATGACGTGTTCAAGCAGTCTTTGCAGCGTGTGGCGATTTTAAGTAATGAAAAACTTCGCGGTGTGTTTCTGAACTTCAATGCTGATTCTTTGCAACTTCGTGCCAATAACCCGGAGCAGGATGAAGCGATTGAAGACCTGGCGATTCAATATGCCGATTCACCGCTAGAAATGTCCTTCAATGCGCAGTATCTGATTGAAGTCCTCGGTGTGCTGGATGGCGATGATGTATCAATGACTATGACTGAAGCGAATCAGTCTGTCTTAGTACAAGACCCGGCGCATACTGATCAGACTTATGTCGTCATGCCGATGCGTGTTTAAGCCGCGGCTTCTGATATTCATATAAGACATGCATATTACGCGTTTACATATTGAGCGTGTGCGGAATTTAAAGACGGTTGCTCTCCACGGATTGCAGCCGTTTAATGTTTTTTATGGGCAAAATGGTTCAGGTAAAACCTCGATTTTAGAGGCGATTCATTTACTGGCTGCCGGTCGTTCCTTCCGTACTCATATTCCCAAAAATTATATCCAGCATGGCGCGCAGGATGCGATTGTATTTGCACAGTCTGCGACTGAAAAAATTGGCATGCAAAAAATGGCCAGCGGGGAGCAACTGATCAAGGTCAATGGTGATCTGGTCGCAACCCAGGGACAGCTGGCCAAACTGTTGCCCTTGCAGCTGATTGATCCGCAAAGCACCGATATTATCGATCATGGTGCTAAACCACGACGCCAACTCCTTGACTGGTTAATGTTCCACGTGGAACCAGAGTTTTATCATGCCTGGCAATATTATTCTCGTGCGCTGAAACAGCGAAATAGTCTGCTCAAAAGCAAACGCTTTCTCAGTCTGTCTGATCTGGAACCGTGGAACCAGATGCTGAGTGAATATGGTGAAATCCTGCACTCGCAACGTGTCGGGATTGTGGAACAATGGAAGCCATTTTTTGAAGATGATCTGAAACAGTTATTACCTGAATTGCAAGTCAGTCTGGAATACAGTCCGGGCTTTCATAGTGAAACCGGCCTGCTAAATGATCTGACCAACCAGCATGAAAAAGACTGTGAGCGACGCTATACCGAATATGGCCCACATCGCGCAGATTTGCGTTTAAAGACCCCGATGGGGGATGCTGATGTGATCCTGTCGCGCGGGCAGAAAAAGCTGCTGATGATCGCACTAAAACTGTCGCAAATCGCAATGCTACATTCTTGTAATAAGGAAACTGTGGTATTATTAGATGATGTGACAGCAGAATTAGATTTAACCGCACAACAACGTTTAATTGAGCGATTGAGCCAACTTGGTAGTCAAGTTTTTATTACCACCTTAGACCATGAATCAGTACAAAAGCACTTACATGATTTGTCTATCTCATATCAGTTATTCAGTGTTGAAAACGGTACAGTTCAAGTTGTGCAATAATATTTTTTGAGTTTTACCCATCTTTGGATAGACCTATTTTTCACTAGGGAGAAACCATGAGTTCAGAAGATCAAGCTGCTTCTCAAACAGAACAAACCATTGAAAAGGCTTATGATTCCTCTAGCATCAAGGTATTACGTGGTTTAGACGCAGTCCGTAAGCGTCCGGGCATGTACATTGGTGATACAGACGATGGTACGGGCCTGCACCACATGGTGTTTGAAGTAGTCGACAACTCGATTGATGAAGCCTTGGCAGGCCACTGTGATGAAATTATAGTGACGATCCATGAAGATGAATCGGTTTCAGTTTCTGATAATGGTCGTGGTATTCCGACCGACATTCACCCTGAAGAAGGTGTGTCTGCAGCAGAGGTGATTTTAACCATTCTGCATGCCGGTGGTAAGTTCGACGACAACAGTTATAAAGTGTCTGGCGGTCTGCATGGTGTCGGTGTTTCCGTAGTCAACGCACTGTCTGAAAAACTCGAATTGACCATTCACCGTGCCGGTAAAATTCATGAACAAGAATACCGTCATGGCGATTCTCAATATCCATTAAAAGTAGTAGGCGATACCGATAGAACCGGTACTCGTGTCCGTTTCTGGCCAAGTGCCGAGACGTTTAGTCAGACCATTTTTAATGTTGATATTTTGGCGCGTCGTTTGCGTGAACTGTCGTTCCTGAACGCAGGTGTGCGTATTGTGCTGCGTGACGAACGCATTAATGCCGAGCATGTCTTTGATTATGAAGGTGGTCTGTCTGAGTTCGTTAAATATATTAACGAAGGCAAAACTCACCTGAATGATATTTTCCATTTCACTGCTGCACAGGCCGATAACGGTATTACGGTAGAAGTCGCATTGCAGTGGAATGATTCTTATCAGGAAAATGTACGTTGCTTTACCAACAACATCCCGCAAAAGGATGGTGGTACGCATTTGGCTGGTTTCCGTGCTGCGTTGACCCGTGGTTTAAACAACTACATGGACAGCGAAAATATCCTGAAAAAGGAAAAAGTTGCGGTATCGGGTGATGATGCGCGTGAAGGCCTGACTGCCATCGTGTCAGTCAAAGTACCTGATCCAAAATTCTCTTCACAGACCAAAGAAAAACTGGTATCGAGTGAAGTAAAAACCGCTGTTGAACAGGCCATGAACAAGGCATTTTCTGAATATTTATTGGAAAATCCACAAGCAGCCAAAGCGATTGCTGGCAAGATCATTGATGCAGCACGTGCGCGTGATGCAGCGCGTAAAGCACGTGAAATGACACGTCGTAAGAGTGCGCTGGATATTGCCGGTCTTCCAGGTAAACTGGCCGATTGTCAGGAAAAAGATCCAGCTTTGTCTGAACTGTACCTGGTCGAGGGTGATTCTGCAGGTGGTTCAGCCAAGCAAGGTCGTAACCGTAAAATGCAGGCGATTTTACCGCTGAAAGGTAAGATCCTTAACGTGGAACGTGCCCGTTTTGACCGCATGATTTCCTCTGCTGAAGTTGGTACGCTGATTACCGCACTCGGCTGTGGTATTGGTCGTGAGGAATATAATCCGGACAAACTGCGTTATCATAAAATCATCATCATGACCGATGCTGACGTCGATGGTTCACACATCCGTACGCTGCTGTTGACCTTCTTCTTCCGTCAAATGCCAGAACTTGTGGAACGTGGTCATATCTATATTGCCCAGCCACCACTGTACAAGCTGAAAAAAGGCAAGCAGGAACAGTACATCAAGGACAATGATGCACTGGAAACTTACCTAATTTCGAATGCGATTGATGAGCTGGAACTGCATATCAGTGCAGAAGCGCCTGCGATTCGTGGTGAAGCACTGGCGAATGTGATTGCTGATTATCAGACTTCCCAGAAGAGCTTGGCACGTTTGACCCAGCGTTATCCTGCGAGTCTGCTTGATGCACTACTTTCACTGGAAGGTTTTAAGCTGGATCAGCTGGAAGACAAAACCTATGTGGAAACATGGGGTGAGAATCTGCGTGCAGCGATTGAAGCCATTCAGCCAACATTACGTCCAGAATTAACCCTGGAGCGTTTTGAAAAAGAACTGGCAGATGGTCAAAAAACTGCAAGCTGGTTGCCACGTATCACGATCTATGTACATAACTTGCCACATAGCTACCTGTTAGACTCAGTACTGTTAGGTTCAAGTGAATATGCACGTTTATTAAAGAATTCAAAGAGCTGGTTTAGTCTGCTTGAAGATGGTGCATATTTGCAAAAAGGCGATCGCAAGATTCAGGTCAGCAATTTCCATCAGGTTTGGCAACATATCTTGCAGGACTCACGTCGTGGCATGATGATCCAGCGCTATAAAGGTCTGGGCGAGATGAATGCGGAACAGTTATGGGAAACCACCATGGATCCAGACAACCGTAACATGCTGCAAGTGACAGTTACCGATGCGATTGAAGCGGATCGTATGTTCTCTTGCTTGATGGGCGATGACGTAGAACCACGTCGTGCTTTCATTGAAGAAAATGCCTTGAATGCAGATATTGATGCATAACCCTTCAGGATAAAATCAGATATAAAAAAGCGCCTTTCGAGGCGCTTTTTTTAGACCAATTTTTTTACTCATATCCTGTGAGCTAGGCAAAATAAAGTAATTTTGGACCGATTTTTAGATATGGAACGGGTTCATTTAGGTTTTAAAAAGCCAAGTTGAGTAAGCCAAATCGACTCTAAGAAAGGGTTTATGTATAGAGATTACCAACTCGGGAGAATACCTGAAATCTGGAGTGAATCTATCGTTATAAAAATGATCTGCATCAGAACTTCTAAAATAATTTTTGAATAGGAAAGTGAGGTAGAAAGACGTTCTTTATACGATGAGAAGTTTGCATGCAGTTCACGACACTAGGTGAAAACTGGATCAGTCAAAGTGGTATTTAAAGATGCGTGTAATAAAAATAGATCGAATACTTTAGGTGGATTCGACTAAAAAATAATAAATCGCCTATTCAGAAGATCCAATATCTCAAAAATAAATAAAAAGCTGCTAAAACTAAATTTTAAATTTTCAATAGCTTATAAGAAACTTGGTCTAATACGCTAAATAATACGTGAATAATATTGCTTCAAGCATCTAGAAAGCCTGATCAGAGATGGTGGATAACTCTAAAGTTATCCATAATTTTTATGTGAATAAGATAGTATTTTTCCGCAAGCTTTAATCCACGTATTAATTCTTTATTTTAAATTCAAATTTGAAATCGATTATCTTGTGGATAAGTGTTTTTAAATTTAAAATAGCATTTTAAATTTAAAGCTAGATTTGGCGATATATTGCTAGTATGACCAGACTATTCCTTGGATTGGCTTTAAAATAAAAAAATATTATAAATTAAATACTTGTAAATATAGTGTAGTTTCTCTAATCATTACCGTGGAACATATTGTTAACTAAAAACTCAAGATGTAGCTAAACTACATAATTGATTTAATAATCAAGTGAACTTTCATTTTTATTTAAAATCATACTTTTATCGATTTTTGCTTAACTTTTTTATTTCTCATTTTTGAGTTATTTCTTGATTTCATTATTGAAAATCGGGCATTTCTTTTATTACTCGATAGAAAAGAGGGAGGGAATCGCTGAAATGATATTGATTAGGAAAAAGAAAAAGAGGATTGATAAAATGACGATAAAAAATAAAAAAGCGCCTGACGGCGCTTTTTTTTAATCATATTTATGGTGTTAGAATGACTTTACGACAGTCTTCTTCCTTTTTATCAAAAATACGGTAACCTTCCGCAGCATCTTCCAGTTTCATGCGATGGGTAATAATCAGATCTGGAGACAGATCTCCATTTTCAATATGTTCTAGCAACTGCGGCAAGTAGTTATGCACATGGGTTTGTCCCATTTTAAAGGTTAAACCTTTGTCAAAGGCATCACCAAACAGGAAGCCATGAATTGGACCAGCATAAACTCCAGGTACACTCACCACACCGCCGCGGCGGACCGCTGCAATACATTGTCTTAGCGCTGAACCACTCGAACCTTCTAATTTCAGGTTGGTCATTACGGTTTCCAGCATGCTGCCTTTGGCTTCAAAACCGACCGCATCAATGACGGCATCAACTCCACGATAACCCGTGGTATTTTGAATGATAAATTCAGCGGCATCGACTTCATCAAAATTGACCGGAATTACTCCATAGGTTTGATGCGCGAAACGCAAACGGTAAGGATGGTGATCGACCATAAAGATCTGCTCGGCACCCAGCATCCGTGCACAGGCAGCAGCCAGCAGACCCACCGGGCCAGCGCCATAAATGGCGACACTGGAACCTCGACTGACTTGGGCATTATTCACTGCTTGCCAGGCGGTTGGCAGAATATCAGTCAGGAATAATACTTTTTCATCAGGCAGGGAACCTGGCACTTTAAATGGTCCGACATTGCCCTTGGGAATCCGCACATATTCTGCCTGACCACCCGGCACACCACCATACAGATGGCTAAAGCCAAATAAAGCTGCCCCTGGTGGGATCTGTTTTTTATTGAGAATTGCACCACGGCCGGTATTGGTATTTTCACAGGCAGCCATGAGTTCATGTTCACAGAAAAAACAGTGACCGCATGCAATGACAAAGGGAATAATCACCCGGTCACCTTTTTTGACTTCGGTTACTTCTGGGCCGACTTCTTCTACAATTCCCATAAATTCATGGCCGAAAATATCACCGTCTTCAGTGGCCGGAATTTTCCCCCGGTATAAATGCAGATCTGAGCCACAGATGGCGGTGGCTGTCACCCTTAAAATAACGTCATCTGGTTCCTGAATCACTGGATCTGGAACGGATTCAACTCGTACATCCCGAGCACCATGATAGGTAAGAGCACGCATGCGGATTTCCTCTCTCTAGTTCAACATTAAACAGACTCGTAGCAAGACTGCCAAAAATTAAAAAACACTTGTATTAGAGCCTTAGGATGAAACAGCGCGCTGTAAATTAATGTATGAAATAAGGCATCCAACTGTTTAAAAAATAAACTTATATAGGGTTTGTGTAATTCATGACCTTATGTGTCGAATGAATAGAAAAGAACAGAATTAAAGAAACATCTAGACGTAGATGAAAAAATACAGGGGGGAAAATGGAAGAGAAAACATTAAAAATAGTGAATAAAAAAGAGATGAACAACGTTGGTCATTCATCTCTTATCTTAAATCTTACTAAAAGAGCTTTAGAACGTCTGTTCCAGACTTTCCAGTTCCATCATCAGTTCTAGCATTTGCTCTTCGGCTGTTTCCAGTTTGGCTTTTAGCTCGGTTTGCTCATTCATCAGTTTCAGCAAATCATTTTTACGTGATGCTTCGTATAAAGCACTGTCACCCAGCAGGTTTTCAATTTCAATCAGTCGCGGCTGTAGTTTGGCCATCTGTGCTTCGCATTTTTCAATATTCTTGCGAATCGGACGACTTAGTTCCCGCTGGCGAGCAGCTTCCTTACGTTGTGCTTCCTTGTCCAGTTTGGAAATAGTCGGTTTGACTTCGACTTGGGATTTCACCGGTTCTGCTGGCTTTTGCCCATTTTTAATCATCTCAATACGGGCTTGGCGTAACCAGTCAGCATAGGCAGTAAGATCACCATCAAACTCACGGCATTGACCATTATGTACCAGTAGCAGTTCATCACAGACGCTGGCGATGAGCTGACGTTCATGCGAAACTAGAACTACCGCGCCCTGAAAATCTTGTAAAGCCATAGTCAGTGCATGACGCATATCCAGGTCTAAATGGTTGGTCGGCTCATCCAGAATCAGTACATTCGGACGCTGCCAAACAATCAGTGCTAGGGCCAAACGTGCACGTTCACCGCCTGAGAAGCTTTCGCTTGGCGTATCCATACGTTCGCCACTAAAACCGAAACTACCCAAGAAGGAGCGTAGACTGGCTTCACTGATTTTTTTATCTGCGATACGTGCCAGCTGTAACATTGGGCTGGCATTACCATCCAGTGCATCCATTTGATGCTGGGCAAAATAACCAATATTCAGTAATTCTGAATCTTTCCGCAGACCCTGAATCAGTTTCAGGTCACCGACCAGCGATTTAATCAGCGTGGATTTACCGGCACCATTCATCCCAAGCAAACCGATCCGGCTGTTTGGCGTGATCTGTAAATTTACATTGGTGACAATCAGCTTGTCGCCATAACCAATATCGGCATGTTCCAGTTGCAATAACGGCGAACTCATTTTGGTCGGTTCACGGAAACTGAAGGTAAATGGCGTATCGACATGGGCTGCAGATAGTTCCTGCATTCGTTCCAGCTGTTTGATCCGGCTCTGTGCCTGTTTGGCTTTGGTCGCTTGCGCTTTAAAACGGTCAATATATTTTTGCAGATGCGCGCGGGTTTCCAGCTGCTTTTCATACGCCTGTTGCTGCTGCGCTAAACGCTCACTACGGGTGCGCTCAAAAGTCGAATAGTTACCGGTATATAAAATCAGTTCCTGATTTTCGATATGTAAAATGTGATCGGTAATCGCATCGAGGAAGTCCCGGTCATGCGAAATCAGTACCAGCGTACCTTCATAGGCTTTCAGCCAGTCTTCGAGCCAGAGAATTGCGTCCAAGTCCAGATGGTTGGTTGGTTCATCGAGGAGCAGTAAGTCTGATCGGCTCATCAGGGTACGTGCCAGATTCAAACGCATACGCCAGCCACCGGAAAAACTTGAAACATCCAGCTGTGATTGATGTTCAAAGAAGCCCAGACCAGCCATCAGTTGTGAAGCTTTGGCAGGAGCAGAATAACCTGAAATTTCATCAAAACGGCCATATAAATGAGCCAGTTCTGCATCATCCAGTTGATCCGGTTGATCGAGTTTCTGCTGAATATCCCAGTATTCTTCATCGCCCGACAAGACGAAATCAATGGCTTTCATATTCAGTGCTTTGATTTCCTGAGCCATATGCGCTACGGTCCATACCGCAGGTCGGGTCAGCGAACCGGTGTCCGATTCCATGCCGCCGAGCAAGGCTGAAAACAGGGTTGATTTTCCAGCACCATTGACACCGGTTAGGCCAATTTTCCATCCTGGGTGTAACTGCATCGACGCTTTTTGAAATAAAACACGTCCACCGCGACGTATAGATAACTGGTCTAACTGAATCATTGAGAAATCAAAGCTAAGAAATAAGATGCGCCTATTCTAAAGGAAAGCCCTGTGAAAATGAAAAATCTTACCGTTTTTGCTGAAATAAGTGTGCTTTTCACCTCTGTCAATTGATCTAGGGTGGACGCATAAGTTGAGTAAAAGCTCTATTTTATGCATGAACAGTGGTTTATAGTTCAGGCTGATGGAGCAAAAAATATCATAGAGTCAAATAAAAATGAAAAAGGGATGTTTAATTTTATCGGCACTGGGCATTTTGGTGTCGACTTCAACTCAAGCCAGAGTGAATGTCTGTGTTTTTGATTTACTGGGGAAATCTGGTGAGTCTTACAAACTGCTGGAGGAATGGGCGCTGGCAGCAAAAGGCTGGGGTGCCGAAATTCAGCTAAGCGCTTATCAGGATGAAGCCAAGGTCGATCAGGACGTCAAAGCCGGAAAATGTGATGCCTTCTATATGACCTCAATGCGTGCCCGGGCTTATAACAAATTTGCTGGATCGATTGATGCAATTGGCGGCGTGCCGAATAATGACATTGCCATGAAAGCCATCAGCTATGTACTGGATAAACGCAATAGCAAACGCCTGATCACCCAGATTGGCAAAGAAAAATTCGAAGTGGCGGGTATTGGTCAGATTGGCCCAGCCTATATTTTTGTTCGTGATCGTACTCTAAATAAACTGGAACAGGTCAAAGGCAAGAAATTTGCCGTGCTGCATTATGACTATGCGCAAAAAATCATGGTCGACCGGATTGAAGCAGTACCGGTCATGTCGGAAATTTCCAATTTTATTCGCAAGTTTAATCAGGGCGAAGTGGATATTGTCGCTGCACCGGCTTATGCATTTAAACCGCTGGAATTACAGAAAGGACTAGGCCGTCAAGGCGCAATGATTAATTTTCCGGTGATTAATGTCACTGCTGATCTGATTATTCGTCAGGAAAAGTTTCCGGCAAGCTTTGCCGCACAATCCCGAAACTGGTTTGTGAAACAGTTACCGCGCAGCTTTGCCATGGTCAAGCGCATGGAAGCTGAGATTCCAAGCAAATATATTCTGAATCTAAGCCGTGAAGATCGTGTGGCCTACCAAAAGATTCTGCGTGATGGGCGGATCGATTTAACCAAACAGGGGATTTATGATCAGGGCATGATGAACGTATTGAAACGCGCGCGTTGTACGGTAGAAAGAACCAATTTTGAATGTTCGATTGGTGGCGAATAAATCTGAAATCATGTATATCTTTGTAACTATATCTGGGTAAATGTAATTATAAGAAAGCAGTTTTAAATATTAAGATATTGATATTTAAATATATATTTAAAAATAACTTAGGCAACTATTGCTGATTTATCTTTATAGGCCAAAATGCCGGTTTTAAATGGAGTAAATGCTCTATTTTTTTTAATTAAACTTGCTTAATATTTGTCCCGTGTACGGACACTCAGCGAATAACAAGATTTCAAAGGATCACTACAATGAAAAAAACACTCTTATCATTGGCTGCATTCTCTGCATTTGGTTTTGCAAGTGCGGCGCATGCAGAAAAAGTCGATATCTGTGTGTTTGACTTACTGGGTAAATCCGGTGAGTCTTTCCAGATGGCGCAAGAATGGGCACTGGCTGCAAAAGGCTGGGGCGCAGAAATCAATCTGATTGCCCGTCAGGATGAAGCGGTTGCCGACAATGACTTCAAGGCCGGTAAATGTGATGGTGTGTTTATGACAGCCATGCGTGCCCGTCAATACAATAAATTTGCCGGTTCTATTGATGCACTGGGCGGTGCACCAAGTAATGCCATTGCCCAGCGTGCGATCAGTTTTGCTCTGGACAAACGTAATGCAGCGAAAATGGTCAGTAATATGGGCGGCAAAAAATACGAAATTGCCGGTATTTCACCGTTGGGTTCAGCATTTATTTTTGTTCGTGACAAGAATATCAATTCGATTGAAAAAGCCGCAGGGAAGAAATTCGCCGTACTCGGCTATGACGATGCCCAGAAAATCATGGTACAGCGCGTCGGTGCGCAGGCAGTGATCTCCGATGTTTCTAACTTTGTCGCCAAATTTAACAATGGTCAGGTGGATATGGTCGGTGCACCTGCTTATGCCTACAAGCCATTAGAAATCTATAAAGGTCTGGGTAATAACGGCGCAATGTTTAATTTCCCGGTACTGCATGTCACCTCTGATTTTGTGATTCGTCCGGAAAAATTCCCCGCAGGTTTTGGACAGAAATCGCGTGACTGGTTTATCAAAAACCTGCCAAAGAGCATGGGGATGATCAGCCGTCTGGAAGCGGGTATTCCGTCGAAATATAAAATGAATCTGAGCGCTGAAGATAAAACCAAGTATCAGAAAATGTTACGTGATGGCCGGATGGATATGACCAAACGCGGAATCTATGATGCCAGCATGATGTCGGTCTTAAAACGTGCACGCTGTTCTGTCGATAAGGCCAACTTTGAATGTTCAATTGCTGGCGAATAATCTGATTTTTAAAGAAAAAAGCTTAGATTGATCTAGGCTTTTTTTATGGCTGAACCAGGTCAGATCTGCCATTGTGCAGCGAATAAAATAGCTTAAGCTTGAGCTAAATATTAAATTCGCATGTTTTATATAAAAAACAATCACATGTGACTAAAACTGCAATAACAAAAACAAGCGATAAGGAAATGAGGATGATGCATAGAGGATGGAAAGCACTGGCATTGGCTACGGCGACACTGGCTGTTTCAGGTCTGGCGCAAGCTAAACAGGTGATTTGCGTATTTGATCTGGTTGGTAAAAACGGTGATGTCTATAGTGTGATGAGAGACTATCAGTTGGCGGCCAAAAATTGGGGTGCAGATGTCGAACTGCGGGTGAATACCAATGAAGCGGTGGTTGCAGAAGATTTTAAAGCTGGAAAATGTGACGGCATTAGTGTGACCGGGATGCGTGGCCGTCAGTTCAATAATTTTACCGGTTCACTCGATGCTATTGGCGCGATTCCAGATCTGAATCTGGCAGTTAAAGTAATGCAGGGACTGGCCAGTCCGACCTTTGCCAAACATATGCTGCAAGGTAAATATGAGGTAGTCGGTGTCATTCCTGTGGGTGATGCTTTCCTGCTGGTGAACGACCGCAGTATTAATACCGTTGCTAAAGCCGCTGGTAAAAAAATTGCCGTACTTGATTATGATGAAGCACAAAAAATCATGGTACAGCAGGTCGGCGCACAGGCGGTGAGTGCCGATGTCACCAATTTTGGTGCCAAGTTTAACAATGGCCAGGTGGATATTATTGGTGCACCAGCAGCAGTATTTAAACCGCTGGAATTACATAAAGGCTTGGGGAGTAAAGGTGCGATTGTGAATTATCCAGTGTTGCAGGTCACAGGCAATATCATTATCCGTCCAGATAAATTTCCGGCAGGTTACGGACAAAAATCACGTGAATGGGTGAGAAGTCAGTTACCGCGTGCCTTTGGTATTTTGGGGAAAATGAAAGCGGACATTCCAGCAAAATACTGGATGGATATTCCTGCTGCAGACAAACCGGGTTACCAGAAAATGATGCGGGATTCCCGAATTGACCTGACCAAACGCGGTGTTTATGACAAACGTATGATGAAATTGTTATGGCAATTCCGCTGCAAACAGAACCCGAAAAACTTTGAATGTGCCTTACAGGATGAGAACTACAAATAATCCTGATAAAATTACTCTGATTTGACTTTTAATCTGTAGAGACTGACCATATATTGAGTGTGCTATACTTAAATATGGTCTTTTCTTTTTAAAGACATTCCATTCAACAGAGGAATCCGCCATGAATGCCCAAGCGCTTGTGCTCACCGACAATGCCGCAAATAAAGTACGCCAGTTGCGTGACAGTGAAGGTAACCAAGACTTAATGCTCCGTGTCTATGTGACCGGTGGCGGCTGTTCAGGTTTCTCTTATGGCTTTAACTTTGCGGAAAGCCAGAATGAAGATGATGCAGAATTTGCCAATGGTGATGTTAAAGTCTTAGTCGATTCATTGAGTTATCAATATCTGGTCGGTTCAGTTGTAGATTATTTAGAAGGTCTGGAAGGTTCACGTTTCGTGGTACAAAACCCGAATGCGACCACGACCTGTGGTTGTGGATCTTCATTCTCGATCTAAATCCATGCACAAAAAAAGTCCTCTCAATGAGGACTTTTTTATATCTGGAGGAAAGTTTAGCTATCCAGTTTTACCGCTTCAAGCAGATCAAAGATTACAGTAGTAACATCCTGACTCAACTCGCGGTTATTGAAAATTTCATAGGCGCTAATGGTAATGTCGGTATCGCTTGGCAACAGACGCTGTTCTTCTTCGATCAGGTCATTGATCGGCAATAAAGTCTGTTTGATTTCCAGATGCAGAATATCTTTATATTCCAGATTTTCATCGTCGAGTTCAATCAGTTGTTCATTGAAATAAGGCAGCAAAATCGAATGAAGATAGGGTTGGATGTCCTCGATATCAAAGATCTCGATATCACGGGTTTCATCAATCGTACTAATGTGGTCATTTACTTCAATTAAAATATGGTAGTAACTCACACGAATCTCCAAAGATGGCCTGAACAATGTAGCCAATCACAATAACATGAAATCAGAATAGAGTGTTTTTTATAATACTTATACACTTAATTTAATTAAGGGATTTGAGCTGATCACTTAACGGTTATAAAGCAAGGTCTTGTCTGCAGGTCGTAGCTGAAAATGTTGCAGATTCTGTTTACCCAGCACCGGATACATCAGTGCTTCCGGGTCATTATGGTGATACAGACCCAAGGCATGTCCGAGTTCATGTGCCAGAGTCAGGCGGAGGTCATCTTCTGCATCAAACTGATAAATCTGAATTTGATTGCCCATAAACACGCCTTTATGAAATTCGCGGGCAGGGAAACGCTGTTGGGCTTGAATGATATTCTGTTGATGGTTTTGCAGACCATGTTGATGTATGGAAACATTCATATTAAAGGAACTTTGCTGTTCCTGCAGGTACTGAAGTTCCCGTTGAAAACTTTCCGATTTGCGCTGTAAAGCCAAAACCTCATATTCAATCTGCTCATGTTCATAAGCAGATAAATTTGGCTGACGGCGTCGTTGCTGTAAGGCCTGAAATTCACTATTCATCTGATCTCTTTGCTGGATCAGGCGTTGCTGCTGACTTTCCAGATGCTGATGGGATGCTTCCAGATTTTTGACCTGACGTTGATACTTGGCGTCATCTGCCAGCAACTGTTTTTCGACTTTCTTCAAGGCATCATAGTCTTGCTGGCGTTGATCATAGATCAGGTGAATACTCAGCCTGGCATTTTCATCATAGACCATCAAATCATCACGATTGCTTCCCTGATGCCAGATTTCGATCGCTTCCTTGCTCAGTTGAATGACCTGATCTTTACTTAGTCCAAAGCCTGAATCGACCTGATCAATCCGGAAACGTAAGCGTGTATCGAAAGGATGCGTCAAGCGATCAGCCAGCGAGTTATAGCGCAGTTGAGGATGGGTTTGGGCCTGCATATGTAGATAGGCAGACATGATCAATCCCACTACGAGCAGACAGAGCAGAAGACGCATATTTTTTATTTAAATGTCTATTTTTTAAAAATATAGCTTAATTTTAATGCCTTTCCCATGCTTATTTGCATCATCCTTCAGCTTTTGGATAAAGCCCTAATTCGGCCAAAGCCTGCTGCAAAATTTCAAGGCGGATCGCCGGATCTATACCATTTTGCATCTGCATATTGAGTGAAAATGCCACGATTTCAGCCTGCGGTGTTTCAACCCAGCCGGTGAGCCAGCCGACTTGCGGTTCCACATCCATGCCCCAACCGGATTTGACATATAGTCGATAAGCTTTCCGCTCCTGTAAAAATAACATGGCTTTGACTTGTTGCTGGACTTGAGGATCAAAGGCCAGTTGCTCTCGGGCCAACACAGAAACAAATTGGACTTCCTGTTTTGGAGTAACTTTCAAAGGGCCTACCAACCAGAAGTTATCGACCTGTTGACCAATCTGCTGATTACCAAATTGGATGCGTTGTACTTCCTGTTGCATCAGTTCAAGGCCAATACGACGTGCCAGTTCCTGATAAACGGGTACAGCAGACGCTTGCATGGCTTGGCCGAGAGTCATGTCTTTTTCCCAAGCTGAAAAACTGCGTTTCTTGCCATCCCATTTAAAAATTTCATTGGTTGTAGCTTTGCCATGTTGCAGGCCAATCAGGGCATTGAGCATTTTAAAAGTAGAAGCAGGAACATATTCGGTATTTGCACGACTTAAATCATTACCATAGACCTGTATCTGTTGACCACGCTGAATCCCTAAAACGCCAGAGCTTTGCGCCTGATCAAATAATTGGGCAATGGTTTGGGTAGATTGAGTTGAAGTGATCTGAGATGGGGAAGATGAAACGGGCAGGCTACACGCTGTCAGGCTCAAGCAACTCAGTAAAGGCAGAAAAATCAGAATTTTCATGAGTTTAGGGTATTTTA
Source organism: Acinetobacter lwoffii (assembly GCF_024129435.1). Classification (GTDB taxonomy): domain Bacteria; phylum Pseudomonadota; class Gammaproteobacteria; order Pseudomonadales; family Moraxellaceae; genus Acinetobacter; species Acinetobacter lwoffii_F. The sequence goes on from NZ_JAMXXN010000022.1 coordinate 43,225, forward strand.
ATGTTTGATTTAACTTAAACAGCTTTTCCTGAAAATACGATCAAATTTTGGTAATTTTTATTTTATTCCTTCAAGTTGAGACATAAAAAAACCGCGCTTTCGCGCGGTTTTTTCAGTTAAAGCGACAAATTATTTCTTGTCATCTTTTACTTCAGTGAACTCAGCATCTACAACGCCGTCGTCCGCTTTTTGAGATTGACCTTCGCCACCTTGGAATGCATTCGGGTCAAAACCTTGCGCACCGCCTTGGCCTTGAGCTGCTTCATATGCACGTTGTGTAATTGGCATGATGATGTTTTGCAGCGCTTCAGTTTTCGCTTTGATGTCTTCAACGTCATTTTCTTTGGTTGAAGCTTCAAGCTCAGAAACCGCAGTTTCGATTGCAGTTTTTTCGTCTGCAGTCACTTGTTCACCAAGATCTTTCACTGCTTTTTGTGAAGAAGCAACTAAAGCATCCGCTTCGTTACGTGCTTTTGCAAGCTCTTCAAACTTACGGTCTTCTTCAGCATTTGCTTCAGCATCTTTGATCATTGCTTCGATTTCAGCATCAGACAAACCTGAGTTTGCTTTAATCTGGATCGATTGCTCTTTACCAGTGCTCTTGTCTTTCGCAGATACTTTCAAGATACCATCAGCGTTGATGTCGAAAGACACTTCAATTTGTGGCACACCACGTGGAGCAGGTGGAATGTCACCTAACTGGAAGTTACCCAACAGTTTGTTTTGCTGCGCCATTTTACGTTCACCTTGGTAAACTGAAATGTCTACAGCAGGCTGGTTGTCCGCAGCGGTTGAGAACACTTGAGATTTCTTCGCAGGAATCGTGGTGTTTTTCTCGATGATTGCAGTCAACACGCCGCCCATGGTTTCAATACCAAGTGTCAACGGAGTTACGTCAAGTAGAAGTACGTCAGTTTTGTCACCTGAAAGTACCGCACCTTGAATCGCAGCACCCATGGCGACTGCTTCGTCAGGGTTTACGTCTTTACGTGGCTCTTTACCGAAGAACTCTTGAACCTTCTGTTGAACCATTGGCATACGTGATTGACCACCCACTAGGATCACGTCAGAGATGTCAGAAGTCGAAAGACCAGCATCTTTAAGCGCAATACGGCAAGGCTCAATGGTACGCGCAACCAGGTCAGCAACCAGACCTTCTAATTTTGCACGTGTTACGTTGATCACTAAGTGTTTAGGACCAGTCGCATCAGCAGTGATGTATGGAAGGTTGATTTCAGTTGCATTTGAAGATGAAAGTTCGATCTTCGCTTTCTCAGCAGCTTCTTTTAAACGCTGTAACGCCAGTGGATCTTGTTTCAGGTTAAAGTTTTGTTCTTTCTTGAACTCTTCAACCAGGAACTCGATTAACGCGTTATCGAAGTCTTCACCACCTAGGAATGTGTCACCGTTAGTCGACAATACTTCGATTTGCTGGTCACCATCAAGGTCAGCAATTTCAATGATTGAAACGTCGAAAGTACCACCACCCAAGTCGTAAACCGCGATTTTACGGTCGCCTTCTTTTTTGTCCATACCGAACGCAAGTGCTGCAGCAGTTGGCTCGTTGATGATACGTTTAACTTCTAAACCTGCAATTTTACCTGCATCTTTAGTTGCTTGACGTTGTGCATCGTTGAAGTAAGCAGGAACAGTAATAACAGCTTCAGTTACGGTTTCGCCCAGGTAATCTTCAGCAGTTTTCTTCATCTTTTTCAAGATTTCAGCAGAAACCTGTTGTGGCGCCAATTTTTTGTCGTTGACATCAACCCAAGCATCACCGTTGTCTGCTTTGATGATTTTGTAAGGAACTAAACCGATATCTTTTTGTACCGCTTGGTCTTCATAACGACGACCGATGAGACGTTTGATCGCGAACAATGTGTTTTTCGGATTTGTTACTGCTTGACGCTTTGCAGATTGACCTACCAGAATTTCGCCATCTTTATAGGCAATAATAGATGGAGTGGTACGTGCGCCTTCAGCGTTTTCGATTACTTTAACTTTGTCGCCTTCAAGTACTGCAACACATGAGTTTGTAGTACCTAAGTCAATACCAATGATTTTAGCCATTTGGATGTTTCCTCTAAAATTTTTTTGTGATTTACACTTGTTATCCGATATGAGAGCCGTTCGATTTTTTTCAAGTAAATTTTTTGAAAAATTTCACAAACTCCCGAAATTATTTGGCTTAAGCGCCGACCATCACCATAGCAGGACGCAATAAGCGACTGTTGAGCGTGTAGCCCTTTTGCAAAACAGTCCCAATTTCATTGGCTTTGGCATTTGGATCAATCCCGACTGCCTGGTGCAGGTCAGCATTGAAACCGTTGTTGGTGTCTACTGCCACAACCCCAAATTTTTCTAAAGTATGCAATAAAGATTTAAGGGTCAGTTCAACGCCTTCACGCAATGGTGTTTGCTCTTCACCTGCAGCCACAATGGCACGCTCCAGATTGTCGACTGTTTCTAGAAGCTCTTTAGAGAACTTTTCTAGAACCGTATCTTTATGCTTTTCAGATTCACGCTGAATACGTTCCACACTCTTTTGTGCTTCGTATACTGCATTGGCGGTACGGGCTTTTTCTAACTTCAAGTCACCTTCAAGCTGCGCAATCTGCTCTTGTAAAGACTCAACGGAAACTTCAGCCTGCTCGGTTTCAGCTTGAGTTTGCGCTGTATCTTGTTCCGCTTGCTCTTGCTCAAGTTGTTGAGCTTGCTCGTTTTGCTCAGTCGCCATTGATTTACTCCGTTTAAATGGGTTCTTAAACATGTACAGTCCTTAGGCCTCAGTGTTCACTGCGTTTATGCTGAACTGCCATGGTTGTGAAGTTCTTGATTACCTAAAGAAATCGGGGCTGGGTGTAAAAATTCAAGCGTCGACCCAGATTAAATTTAAGATTTATGCAAAATACTGAATCCAGCGGACAGCAGAACGAGCTATTCAAAACATAACAGCAGGATGGGATGAGAATAAAATACACTGGTATCAGCAGGGATCAATCCAGATTTTGAGCTGAATAGATTTAATTTTCGACTAAATCCAAGAATTAATTATTTGAAAATCAATATAAAAAATGAGTAATCGTATTTTTGAATTAAATTAATAATTTTAATCCGTTTTAAGTATGGGTAAAAAAAATGCATCATACTTCTATTAACAGCGACCTTGTTCAGAGGAGAGAGCCGAACCGGGTTGCTGTTGCCCTATTTTAAAGTTGCTTTTTTCAAGCTGAGTATCCCCAAAACTCAGCTTTTTTTTGCCTGTTTATTTATTAGACATAAAAACGATTAATATCTAAGCAATAAAGTCTTTCACAATAGATGAACTTTTGATTAATATTTATTCCAGATTCTATCGCTGTAGTTTCTTCTTATTTTGAAATGTGTTTTCGTGGCTTATCCTGTTCTCTAGATAAGCCTTTTTTTTGTCCAGAATTTACCTTTTTTGAATTTGTTTGAATCAGTTGTCTCTATTTTAGCGTTTTGTAAGATAAAACTTACAGCTTGGATAGTGAATGTCGGCTTCATGAGAATAAGTTGATCCGATAGGATAACTTATATAGAGAACAGGATGTTCTGGTTGAATTGCTGAGAAGCATAAGCGAAGTGGAAGTTCGTTTAACATAACCCTCTGCAAAGGCCCTAAAGAAAATTTCTTTAGGGCCTTTGTCTATCTGGAAGCTATCTTTTTCTATTAAAAAAGCCCACTCTGGGCTTTTAATAAAGAAGATGATTCAAGTCTTAATCACGACGATCGCGTGAACGTTGTTCCTGATGGCGTCGGTTGTCATTCCAGCGTTGATTAGAACGGTTTTGCTGGACTTTTTTACTGCGCTGATCTGTTACACGTTTACGCTCCAGATCCTGACGACGCTTGCGTTCTGCCTCTGCCTGTTTTTGCCGTTGCGTCATGATATTTTTACGCTGCTGCTCATGGCGCTGCCGTTCCAGTTGACTTTTACGCCGATCCAGCTCTAACTGTCTTTTACGGTCCTGCTCCCAATTGCGACGTTGTAATTCCTGTTTACGTCGATCCAGTTCAAGACGTTTGCGTTGCTGTTCGTATTCCCAGCGTTGCCGCTCATAGCGACGATCTTGTTCATAACGCCGGTCCAGTTCATAGCGACGATCATAACGCTGATCATAGCGGCCGTCATAATAGCCACCATCTTCAGGAAATGCGACGCAGCCTACAGCTAAAAATGCAGTCGCCAAAGACAAAGCTATAATTTTGCTAGCCATAGGCATTCTCCTGATTTGTAATAAAAAATATACTTAAGCTCGCAAAAGTACGTCAAAAATAACCTTTAAACGGTCAATGACATCTTCTATAAATGAGGGTAACGTATCGGACAGAAGCTATATGTACATTGATATTAAGACTTATATAAGAATATGGTCACTGAAACGCTAATCGTGTAGAAACTATGAAGAATTAAGAGAATAAGGACTAAAAATAATGACTGTGAATCCTCCGGTTCTGAAAAGTGTGATGGAAAAAGGACAAGGGACGGCAGCGCGTATGCTGGACCGCTTACCTGGCATTGCAAAGGAAGCATTGGTTAAGGCCCTGGATTATCCTCATGTCTATCCTGATTTAGACCCTTTGGTTAAATGCCTGATGGCCATCCAGATAAAACAGGGGCATAGCAGTTTTATCAGTGAGGATCTCGCACATTCGCGCACATTGTTTGATGCACGTATGAAAGCCATCCGGGCTAGACCGACCGCGGTCAAATTTGTCGAAGAGCTTCGCCTTCCTCTACAGAGTGGCAGCATCTTTGCCCGGCATTATCATCCAGCTCCACAAAAGAAGTTGCCGATGGTGATTTTTTATCATGGCGGTGCATTTATGGTGGGCGGTCTGGATACTCACGATGAATTCTGTCGCTTGCTGGCAGTACATGCCAAAGTACAGGTGCTAAGCGTGGCTTATCCGCTGACGCCAGAATTTAGTCCCTTGCAGATGGTACAAGTCTGTGAAGATGCCTTGGCTTGGGCACATCAGCATAGCAAGCAGCTAAAAGTCTATAAAAACCGTATTGCCGTGGCAGGGGACAGTGCGGGTGGGAATCTGGCTACTGTCGTGGCACAGCGCAGTGCCGGTAAATCTTATGCCGCACGAGCACAGCTTTTGCTTTATCCGGCGCTCGACTTTAAAAGTCGCCATCCTTCTTTTTATGCCTATAAAGATGGACTGGTACTTTCGGAGCAGGATATTGATCTGGTGACCTTCATGTATGCCCAAACTCATCAGATTGAACTGGATGACCCACTGATTTCGCCGACCTATGGTGAATTGCAGAACTTGCCGCCGAGCTATGTAATTACTGCACGTCATGATGTTCTGCATGATGAAGGTTCAATCTATGCACATAAACTACGTCAGAATGGCGTGAGTGTTCATTATGATGAATATACCGATCAGGCACATGGTTTTATCAATCTGACGCCGATCTCCCGCCGTGCCAAAAAATATGTGATTGAGATCAGCAAAAACTTCCGCAAATTCTGGGACAAAAATAGTTAAATCGAAAGCATGAATGCAAAAAGGTGTTTCTCATGAAACACCTTTTTTTATAGCTAAGTTTTTATCAGTCTTTACACTTTGCTACTGATCTGCGCTTCAGGAAAGATCAGATTGAATTTGGGGACATAAAAGCTTTGCAGCAATTTGGCTTTGGAAAAATCTGGAAATATATTCTCGGCATCTTTCCACTCTACTTGTGAGAGTTTGGAGAGATGACCGCGGAACTGTGGACTAAACTGAAAACGCTGCCCTTTCCAGGCTTGCTGGATTTTCAACATAGACGCTGGAATATGATGACTATTAATATAGAACTGGCGTGCAGATTTAGTTTTCTTCAATCGAATCGTCATATGCTGGTTCTGGTGCTGAATCTGACACAGTACTTCCTGATCCTTTTCCTGCCATTCAAACTGCGCATGTTCTTTGGGAATGCCCCATAAATGCTGACCATGTACCACAGACTCATGGGTAGATACATAAATTTTAGGAATCGAGCTGAGGCGCCGTTTACTAATTAAAGGATGGTCCAGAATCAGTAACTCATCATAAGGGCCAATCGGCGAGGTGTGATAACGCACCAATAAGACTTGAATCATACGACCCAGTGGAGAAGGGGCAATACGGAACTGTTTTGCTTGCTCAATAAAGCTGGGGGTCAGCCAATAATTCAGAATAAAACCCTCACCCTGCAAACGCCACGGTGGAAACTGGTGGATATTTTGCTCCTGTAATAATGCATGCTTCATTCTTATTCTCTTGTCTTTAGTCGGCAGGTCACTGCATTATGAGTTATAAAAGATTAATATATAGTCATTCACAACCATTACTTCTAAGTAGATGAGTTAATAAATGTTAAAGAAATCATTATGTGTCATCGCACTTGCTGCGGTCAGTCTGCCTAGCTTTGCTGCAAATACAATTATTGAGATGAAGACTTCATCTGGAAATATTGAAATTGAACTCTTCAATGACAAAGCCCCAATCTCGGCAAAGAACTTCGAAAGCTATGTAAAGAGCAACTTCTATAAGGACACGATCTTTCACCGCGTCATTCCAGGCTTTATGGTGCAGGGCGGTGGCTTTGATGTGAACATGCAGGAAAAAGCCAATACCAAAGCACCTATTAAAAACGAATCGTCGAATGGTCTGCAAAATAAACGCGGTACTTTAGCCATGGCCCGTACCAATCAGCCGGATTCTGCCCGAGCACAATTCTTTGTGAACCTGGTCGATAATGATTTCTTGGATCGTTCTGCTAGAAATGCCGGCTATGCGGTATTTGGTAAGGTCACTAAAGGCATGGATATCGTCGATCAGATTGCCAAAGTACCGACCCGAAACTATGGAATGCATCAAAATGTGCCGGTGAACCCTGTAAAAATCACCAGTGTGATGATTAAAGCACCAGTCGTGAAAAACTAGGCATAGAATAAAGCAGAAATATTTAATTTATATTTCTGTTTTAAAAATATGTACTTATGTAATGTATTGTATGGAATTGAACCAATTTGGTGCATAAAAATAAAACACTCGTGATTCCTGTGCGTTAAAAGCGCTTGCACGTGTAAGAAATTGCCCTATAATGAGCACATACCGACGAGATAGACGGAAACGAACGAAGCAGAATGGCGGAGTTGTTGAGTTTATCGAAGTCCAGCTTCTA
>NZ_JAMXXN010000023.1 GCF_024129435.1 Acinetobacter lwoffii
ATATTTTATATCCAGTCCATGGTGATAAAAACCATCATAAACCAGACATTTTTATTGGTGAGAATATAGACACTTTAAATGGGTTCTAACACACTGATTTCGTATAATATTGATTATGTTAAATCCGATACACCTAACAATAACTTCATATCCTTCTTTCTTAAACCAAAATTCAATAACTTAAGTGATTTCTATTTTACTCATAAAATATGATATGTTGACCTTAAGAATACTTCATAAACTTTACTATGTTTGCTTTAAAAACAATTCATTTGGAAAAGAAAGTTTCAAACGAAAATCAAATTATTCTTTTGTTTGATCTGGATTCATCATGTCCATGTTTGTACCCAGTAATCCCTCCTAAAAACAATAGGACCTAAAAGTAGAATTTTCTCTTAAAGTATAGGCAGGAGATTCTGCATGAAAATATCTAAATTTACTGACAGTCAGATCATGTCCATTTTGAAACAGGCGGAGTCTGGCACACCTGTAGCCGCCCTTTGTCGTGAACACGGTATGAGTAATGCGACCTTCTATAAATGGCGTGCCAAATATGGCGGTATGGATACATCATTAATGGCAAAACTCAAAGAACTGGAAGCAGAAAATACCAGACTTAAAAAGATGTATGCTGAAGAACGCTTAAAGGCAGAGATCATTCAGGAAGCGATGGCAAAAAAGTGGTGAGGCCATCTTGCCGACGTAAGATGGCACAACAGGCAGTTGCCCACTATGCGATTAGCATTCGTTTGGCTTGCCGAGGATTTAGTATCAGTGAAACCTGCTACCGTTATCAATCCAAGTTAAACGATGACAATACATTAATTGCAGAACAGCTCATTGAGCTCACTGAAGAAAATACAGATTGGGGTTTTGGTCTGTGTTTCTCTTATCTACGTCATGTTGAAAACCATGTTTGGAATCATAAGCGTGTTTATCGCATTTACTGTGAGTTAGCACTGAATCTGCGCATTAAACCGAGAAGAAGACTAAAACGGCATGCACCAGAACCACTGAAAGAGCCGATCCGGGCAAATCAGGTCTGGTCACTGGATTTTATGCATGACCAGCTGATCGATAGTCGTAAGTTCCGATTGTTGAATGTGATTGATGATTACCGTCGAGAAGGTTTGACTATTGAAGCAGGATTCTCATTACCCACGATCAGGGTTATTCACACATTGAATCAGTTATTGGAATGGCGAGAAAAACTGTTAGTTATTCGGTGTGACAATGGCCCGGAGTTTATCAGTCACGAATTTGTACGCTGGGCAACTGAACAAGGTATTCGTATTGAATATATTCAACCAGGTAAACCACAGCAGAATGCGTATATTGAACGCTATAATCGGACTATACGTTATAGTTGGCTGAGCAAACATTTATTTGATACTTTGGATGAAGTACAAGATTATGCAACAAACTGGCTGTGGCATTACAACCATGAAAGACCACACCAAGCAAACAAAGGAAGGCCACCTCTAATGGCTGCTTAACCTCTACTTTTAACTTCGGTTATTAATGGGAGGATTACCGTTTGTGCAACAAAGCCCTTAGTTGAAAAAAACTTTTAGATTTCATGCTCACACACCACCTAAAACAAAAAATATCTGATTGATTTTACAGGCTTTTAATTTAAGGTTTTATTCTACCCACTCGCAATATCAACGTTTAGTATCACGACTCACTAACTCATTAACTAAATATGGAGCAGTACGGCTATCTTGATTTTCTGTTATTTCTTTTGGTGTTCCTGCCACAACAATATTCCCACCAGCATTTCCAGCACCTGGTCCCACATCAATCACCCAATCTGCTTGTGCAACGGCACGCATATCATGCTCAATCATAACCACGGTATTACCCGCATCGACTAATCGCTGCAATTGAACTAACAATCGATCTACATCTGATGGATGCAAACCTGTAGTTGGCTCATCAAGTATATACAGTGTATTTCCACGCTGATTGCGTTGCAGCTCGGTCGCCAATTTAATACGTTGCGCTTCTCCACCAGATAGTTCAGTCGCTGGTTGCCCTAAACGTAAATAACCAAGGCCAATTTCCTTTAATAATTGTAGTGAACGAGCAATCGAGACCTCTCCATCAAAAAAATCACGTGCTTCATTGACGGTCATTCCTAATACTTCAGCAATATTACGTCCATTCCAGCGAATTTTCAGAGTGTCATCATTATATCGAGCACCATGACATGTCGGACAAGGGGCATATACACTTGGCATAAACAATAACTCTACACTGACAAAGCCTTCACCTTCACAAGTTTCACATCGCCCTTTAGCCACATTAAACGAAAAACGTCCAGCATCATAATGAGCTTGGCGAGCTTCAGGAGTCCCAGCAAATAACTTTCTAACATGATCAAATAAACCCGTATAAGTTGCCAGATTAGAACGTGGAGTACGGCCAATTGGTTTTTGATCAACCTGTACCAGACGCTGTATAGCCTCCACATCACCAGCCAGAGAACCCTGTGTAACCTCGTTAACCAACATTCCTTCATTTAAAGGATTATTTTCATTATTGTTTTCAGTTTCAGACTCATTGCCTAAATATGAAAGTACTAACTCGGGTAAAGCTTGAGAAACGAGACTAGATTTACCTGAACCTGAAATACCTGTAACTGCTGTAAGTACACCAAGAGGTATACGAGCATCAATATTATGCAGGTTATGTCGGTAAATATTGTTAAGTTCAAGCCAACCAGAGGGTGTACGTCCATAACTTTGAGTAACTGGGATTTTATTAAATAAATAACTTGCAGTACGTGACGCTGAAATCTCACTTAAACCCTGAGGTACTCCACTATATAAAATATTACCACCTTGCTCTCCTGCATCTGGTCCAACATCCACTAACCATTGAGCACGACGCATGAGCTCTAAATCATGCTCTACAACAAATACGGAGTTTCCAGCGTCTCTTAATTTATCGAGAGAATCATATAATGACTGACTATCTGAAGGATGTAATCCAGCAGACGGTTCATCCAGTACATAAACTACACCAAATAGCATAGAACTTAATTGTGTTGCTAAACGCAAACGTTGTAACTCTCCCGCTGAAAGAGTCGGTGTGGCTCTATCTAATGTTAGATAACCAAGACCTAACTGGCGTAATTGATTTAAACGCCCCACCACACCATTTGCTAAACGCTGGGCAGCAATTTTCTTTTCATCTGAAAGTGCTGACGTACGTCTTACATCTGGAGATACAGAATGCACTGCTCTACCTGTTGTTGCTCGTTCAGATCTATCAAGTTGGGTTACTTTATTATTAGCCTTTTCTCCAGCATTATGAGCGTCGAAATTGCCAAGAACAATGGGCTCAAGCAGGCAAGTTAACTTATCCAAAGAAAGTTGCATAAACTCACCAATATCTACTCCAGCAAAGGTAATAGATAAGGCTTCTGGTTTAAGGCGTTTACCATGACAGGAAGGGCATATTTTTCCTTCCATAAAACGTGAAACACGTTTTTTCATCAACGTACTTTGGGTATTAGCAAAAGTATGAAGGACATAGCGACGAGCACCAGTGAAAGTGCCCATATAGCTGGGTTCTAGTTTACGTTTAAGTGCAGATTGAGTCTCAGCGGGGCTTAAACCAGCATAGACAGGAACTGTTGGGGTTTCTTCAGTAAATAAAATCCAGTCTCTATCCGATTGCGGTAAATCTTTCCATGGTCGATCAACATCATACCCTAGGGTTACTAGGATATCGCGTAAGTTTTGCCCGTGCCAAGCAGGTGGCCATGATGCGATAGCTCTCTCACGAATACTGAGTGTTGGGTCAGGAACCATTGTCGATTCTGTAACTTCATAAATGTGACCTAAACCATGACAGGTAGGACAAGCACCTTGAGGAGTGTTCGGTGAAAAGTCCTCGGCATATAACATTGGCTGATCGGCAGGATATGCACCAGCACGCGAATAAATCATTCGCACGAGACTTGATAAAGTTGTTACACTTCCAACAGAAGAACGGGTATTACTTGCACCACGTTGTTGTTGCAATGCTACTGCTGGTGGTAGACCATCAATAGCATCAACATCTGGTACTCCGGCCTGATCTATTAAGCGTCTTGCATAAGGTGCAACAGATTCGAAATATCTTCTTTGTGCTTCAGCAAAAATAGTTCCAAAAGCAAGTGATGATTTTCCTGAACCCGATACACCTGAGAAAACAACAAGTGCATTTCTTGGGATAGAAACATCTACATCCTTAAGGTTATGCTCACGTGCACCTCGAACTTCAATACAATTATTAGATAAAGTAATGTTATTGTGTTCACCAAAAGAATGTATTTTCATGTTTCTACGAGCCTGTAAATTATTTTGTGTAAGTCTCATTTTTTATAAATGATCTTTTAATCGATCATCGAACTGAATCGTAAACCAATTCATTGCTAAACGCCAATTTTGAATTGGCATGGTCCATTTTTTAGCAGCATTTGAAGTTGCTAAATAAATGACCTTTTTCACTGAATCATCAGAAGAGAAGATCTTTCTCTTTTTAGTTGAATGGCGGATCACGCTATTCAATGATTCAATTGCATTTGTTGTATAAATCACATGACGTATTTCAGCAGGATAGCTAAAGATCGTTCGGATATTTTCCCAATTTGCCCGCCAGGATTCTCCAATTTTTGGATACTGGTGATTCCATTGATCGCAGAAGATATCTAGGGGCTTTAAAGCATTTTCCTCTGTACTTGCCTGATAGATCGCCTTCAATCCTGCTGTTACAGCTTTGTAGTCCTTCCAGCTCACAAATCTCAGGCTATTGCGTACAACATGTACGATACACAGCCGGATATCAGTATGAGGGTAGACAGAGGCTATCGCATCAGGAAAGCCTTTTAGTCCTGAGAAGCGCTGCTTCGCAAGGCAGGCTACAAGAATATCTTGCACTCCTCGATTTTTAAGCTCTGTCATGACTGATAGCCAGAATTTGGAACCTTCTGTTTGAGCAAGCCACATGCCAAGAAGTTCTTTTTGGCCATCCAGGTTAATGCCTAATGCTAAATAAACTGATTTATTGATTACTGTTGAATGCTGACGAACCTTAACAACAATGCAATCTAAATAGACAATAGGATAAAGACTATCGAGTGTTCTATTTTGCCATTCTGTCACTTGTTCAATGACAGCATCCGTCACCTTACTAATAAGGGAGGCAGATACATCGGCATCGTACATTTCTTTAAAAAAGCAACAATTTCTCTATTTTTCATTCCTTTCGCATATAACGAAAGAATTTGATCATCCATGCTAGTAATGCGTGTTTGATGCTTCTTAATAATCTGTGGTTCAAAAGAGCCATCACGATCACGAGGGATATCTAAAGCAAGCTGCCCATCTTGTGTTAGAACTGTTTTGGAGCTAAAACCATTACGTGCATTAGATCCTTTCTTAGGTTGATGCTTTTCATAGCCTAAATGTTCAGAAAGCTCAGTATTCAGAGCGGTTTCGATCATGAACTTTTTAAATATGGCTGTCATTTGGTTTAAATTTTCAGGAGTTTTTAAACCTTTAGCTAATTCAGCTGCCATACTTTTGATTGTAGCTTCATCCATGTGAAGTACCTCTTTTTATTATCCTCAATAAGATAAATAAAAATTAAGTACTTACACAAAATTTAGAACAGTCCCACAATTCATTTTGTTGAACTATATCTGTACAACAACTCTACCTCGAATTTTTCCATCTAAAATTTCATTTGAAATATTTAAAGCATCTGTTAACTGAATTTCAGTCGTTACTGTTTCTAATTTTGTTTGATCTAATTCTGTAGCCAAACGTTCCCATGCTTCTTTTCTTAATTCGATTGGTGCCATCACGCTATCAATTCCATATAAGGTAATCCCTCTTAGAATAAATGGAGCAACTGTTGCTGGAAAATCCATTCCGCCTGCCAAACCACACGCAGCAACTGCACCACGATATTTTGTACTAGCACATGCATTGGCTAAAGTATGGCTTCCAACAGTATCAATTACGCCAGCCCAAACCTCTTTGTTTAATGGCTTTCCTGGGGAAGATAATTCAATACGATCAATAATTTCACTCGCACCTAGATAGGTTAAATATTCTGACTCTTGAGGTCGACCAGTTGAAGCTGTAATCTCATAACCAAGATGATTCAAAATAATAATGGCAATACTACCTACTCCACCATTTGCACCTGTCACTAAAATTTTTCCATCACTTGGTTTAATACCATGTTTTTGTAAAGCCATAACACACAACATTGCGGTATAACCTGCTGTACCAATAACCATCGTATCTTTAAAAGAAAAAGCAGAAGGTTTTTGTATGAGCCAATCACCAGAAACAGTGACTTGCTCGGCTAGCCCTCCAAAATACTTTTCACCCACTCCCCAACCATTCAGTAGAACTTCATCTCTTTTTTTCCATGCTGGATGTTTTGATTCAATCACAACACCCGAAAAATCGATGCCTGGGGTCAAAGGAAAACTACGCACCACTGGTGAACGCCCAGTAATGGCTAAAGCATCTTTATAATTGAGTGTTGAATATTTGACTTCGACTCTAACCTCTCCTTCTTGTAAAGGCTTTGATGCAATCTCAGTAATTTGTGATGTGTAACCAGCTTCATCTTTAGTAATTACAATACCTTTGTACATAGAACTTCCTCTCTATTTAATTAGACTGCTTGTCTAGAATTAATTAAAAAATAAATACAGACATCTGCATTTATTTTTTTAATTAACTTTTTACGTGATTTTGTTTTTTTACAGCTAAAGTAAACAAGCGATAAAATGCTTCTAAGGGACTTGTTGATTTGACCAAACGTGCTCTTAGAACTGCACCTTCCCACCCAATCCAAAACTGATAAGCAGCTTCATCGCAATCAGCTAGGCTATATTGTGAATTTGACTGATGGAGGCAATCAGAAACTAATTTCTCCCATACCTTAAAGATACTTTCGATTCGGGCAATGATTCCTTGTGGCAAATACGACACTTCTTGTCCTAAGTTACCTAAAATACAACCTCTTTTAAAATCATATTTTTGCATTTTTTCACCCGCATCTTTTACAAAATTTTGCAGCTTTTCTAGTGGGGAAAGATCAGTTTGACTTAAAAACTTATTCAATCGCTTCACAAAATAAAGTTCATAAGCATCTAAGACTTCTAAAATAAAAGCCTCTTTATTTACAAAATAATGGTAGAAAGACCCTTTAGGAACTTGGACTGATTTCATGAGATCGTCCAAGCTCATAGCATTCATTCCACGTTCGGTCAGTAACTCGATACCTCGGTGGATTAAAACTTCTCTAGTGTCTGCATAGTTACAACCGTGTTTGGTTGGTCGACCACGTGGTCTTTTGGGTGAGGAAGAATAATTCATATAATAAAAATAGACTATGTGACTAGAAATAACAACAATAAGATTATTTGATTGAAAATTTTATCTAAACGTCATCTAGTTCTCTTTTTTCACAGTACTTAGTCATTCATATAAATGCTTTTAAAAATCCTATAAGTTTATGAACTAATTTTTTATAAATTTCTATTATTTTTCTTCAAAATATTGAAATTAATAAATATATTGTAAAAATAATTTATAAACTAGATTTTAGGTAAACATAAGTTAAATAGAAAATTTTTAGTTAAATAAGGCTCTGTTGCACAAACTTACCACTGGAGGCTTCTTAGCTATCAAAAAAGTCGCGATAGTCTCCATCTACTCATTGACCCTACTGGCTTGAGGTTTTTAGGAGAAGGTGAATGAAAACGTAAAAAACATCAGTCTGAATATCGATGACAATAGCGTAAACTTCACATAGGTATAATAGATGCTGAAACACTGCAAAAACTTGCAGCTCAGCTCACAACCAATAATGTCAGTGACTCACAGGTGTTTGGTGATGGATTGGATAGCATAAAAAAATAATTAATATATTTCAATATATTAAACCCCAATCTCAACTTTTTAAGTGATTGAAATAAAAAGGACATAACCCTATTTTAGTTTCCACCAAGAAATTAAAGCAAAGTTATGTCCATTGAAGAATTTATCATTTTTGTCTATGTAATCATAGAACAGCTTTATCCCATTGTTGTTATTCAGCCTCTGAGAACTCGTGGTTTTCCGCCTGCTGTTACTGATGTAGAAATCATCACTATGCAAATAGTAGGTGAATTTCTTGTTTTAGATACAGACAAAAATATTTGGATGTATTTCAAAAACAATTGGTTAGAATGGTTTCCAAAATTAGGATCTTATCCCAATTTCTGTAAACATTGTGCATACCTGTGGCATGTCAGTCAATCCATTATGGGACAGCTCATTCAGCGTTATGGTTCAGATAACATTCACTTTATTGATGGCTTCCCACTCCCTGTCTGTAGTTATACCAGAGCTAGAAAGCATAAAAACTTGATGGTTTCAAAGCTCATATCGTCATTAATCTTTCAGGCATGATTACGGGTTATACCTTTGCACCTGCTCATTGTGATGAGCGAGATGTTGCACCTGAAATCACGAATGATATTTACGGTTTACTGGGAGCAGATAAGGGCTATTTAAAACCAGAATTGAAACGATATTATGAATATCAGGGTATTGATTTACAAACACCCTTTAGAAAAAACATGATAGATTTCAGACCTAAAGAGACAATGCAAATAATGATGAAAGCCCGAAGAAAGATTGAAACAGTGATTGGTCAATTAACAGATCGCTTTCACATTCAGAAAGTGAGGGCAAAAGATCTATGGCATTTAACCCACCGCATAACTCGTAAAATTCTGTCGCATACAATTTGTGTGGTGCTAAATAAAAAGCTTGGTCATTCACCAATTCAATTCGAAAATCTTATTTTAAGTTGAGATTGGCGTATTTATATAAAATTAGATACTTAGTTGAGAACGCATTTATAGGTTAAAGCAGTTCAGAGGAATAGCAACACCATATGATAAGCTAAGGTGTAGCTATGAGGGTGCAGTTGCATTAGCTTGAAGCCTGTATATATATTTGGCTACCTTTATCGGGTAAATTCTATACTTGAAATGTCAACAGACCCCATACAAAATCTGAGAAATATATGAGTGCAGAAGCCACATCTATCAGCCTTCTATCCCCTGTCATACTGCTCACAGCGGCAGTGATCTCAGTCCCCTTAATAAAGCGTCTAGGATTAAGCTCGGTATTGGGATATTTAATTGCAGGATTAATTATTGGTCCATTTGGACTGGCGTTTTTCTACGATTCTGCATCTATTCTGCATATTGCTGAGCTTGGTATTGTGATGTATCTGTTTGTGATTGGACTAGAAATGCGTCCATCGTATTTATGGAGTTTAAGAAAAGAAATTTTTGGATTAGGCGCATTACAAATTAGTGCCTGTTCATTGGGGTTAACGGCGGTAGGCTTGATCTATGGCTATTCTTGGCAAGTGAGTTTTGTATGTGCTGCAGGCTTTGTACTCACCTCGACTGCAATTGTGATGCAACTTTTGGGAGATCGTGGAGACATTGCTCAACCACGAGGACAAAAAATTATCTCGATCCTGCTGTTTGAAGATTTATTGATTGTCCCTTTATTGGCAATTGTCGCTTTTATCGCACCGAATCATGTTGTTGAAAGTACTTCTACGCGTTTGCAGAGCATCGGAATTGGTTTAATTTCAATTGCAGGTTTAATCGCTGCAGGCTATTGGTTGCTTAATCCTTTATTTCGCTTATTAGCCGCAGCCAAAGCCCGTGAAGTCATGACTGCAGCAGCACTCTTAGTGGTACTCGGCGCAGCATTACTGATGCAAGTCAGTGGCTTATCGATGGCAATGGGGGCTTTCCTTGCAGGGGTATTACTCTCCGAATCCACTTTTCGCCATCAGATTGAAGCAGATATTGAACCGTTTCGTGGCATATTGCTCGGATTATTTTTTCTAGGTGTAGGCATGTCACTAGACCTTAACGTCGTAAAAAATAACTGGGTGTTAATCTTAAGTGCTGTACTTCTGCTGATGTTTGTCAAAGCATCCATGATTTACCTAATTGCACGCATGACCAAAAGTTCACACTCCGAAGCACTCGATCGCGCATTACTGATGGCTCAAGGGGGCGAGTTTGCTTTTGTACTCTTTGCTGCCGCCATGAGTGCTCAAATCATTAGTGCTGTTGAAAGCTCAAACCTGACTGCGATTGTAGTCTTGTCGATGATTTTGACCCCGATTATAGGCATTCTATTTAAACCTTTTACCCAAACTACAGAACAAACTTCTTTAGAAAATATCCGTATTGCCGAAGGACTTTCTGGAAAAGTATTGATGATTGGTTTCGGTCGTTTTGGACAAGTCTCCAGTCAATTACTGCTTGCTCGAGGGATTGATGTGACCATCATTGATAATGATATCGACATGATTCAAAACGCTGAAAGATTTGGATTTAAAATTTACTATGGCGATGGTTCTCGTTTAGATATTTTACATGCCTCGGGAGCAGATACGGCTGAGGCAATTGTTGTTTGCGTAGACCACAAAGAAACGACGAATAAGATTGTAGAGTTGGTGCAACATGAATTTCCTTTAACCAAGTTACTGGTTCGCTCTTATGACCGTGAGCATGCGCTGCATTTAGCAAAACAAAATGTGGATTACATGATTCGAGAAACCTTCGAGTCGGCAATGCTATTTGGCGGTGCGATTTTAGAAGAATTGGGTGTTGACCAGAGTGATGTTGAAGAAATTAGCCAAGAAATCCGAGAACGAGACAAAGAACGTTTTGAAACCGAAGTTGCAGCAGATGATGTCTATGCGGGTATCGGCTTGCAATACACAGGACCGCGTCCGACTGCACCTTTAATTACACCAAAGCACACAGGGCAAATTCTGAATGAAGATGACACTCATCAATAATTTCACGTATTAAGCCCAAATAAAAAGAGGTCTCTGTAGATCTCTTTTTCGGTAAGCATCCGCTGAACCCCACTTTTCTTATTTTCTCAATATACCAATAGTGCCCATTATTTATTAAATGGACATTATGTTTATGGCCTTAGACACTTTTATAGACACTGAACAAACGACAGAAAGAGCCCGCAGAATCTTCGCAACTGATTTTAAACAGCACTTGGTCGAGCTTTGCCTGCAGCCAAATACATCAGTGGCTAAGGTCACAATGCAACATCAGATCAATGCCAATCTATTACATAAATGGATTCGTCATTCACAACCCCTTCCATTCCACAGACCGACTTTCTTCCCGTCATTCTTCACCCGACACCAGAGTCAAACAAGAAGCACCGCCGCCACCTGAACCGGAAAAGAATGCTGTCGCTCATATCAGAATTCCACTGCATCAGAAACAATGCTCCGCAAGAGATCAGGTGATCGAAATAGAATGGCCAGTGGAATCGGCCAAGGAGTTGCTGCTTTTACTTCAGGGCTTGATCAAATGATCCTCATTGATGAAATCTGGCTTTCTACCCAACCTCTGGATATGCGAGCAGGTATGGATACTGTCATGGCTCAGGTGCTGAGAGCCTTTGGCTATATCAAACCGCATTGTGCTTATCTGTTCTGTAATAAGCGTGGCCGTCGCATGAAAGTGCTGGTGCATGATGGGCTGGGCATCTGGCTATGTGCCCGACGGCTGGAACAGGGAAAATTCCACTGGGCTAAAGTTCACCAAGATGAAACCGTGACCCTCAGCCCGGAGCAGTTACAAGCACTGATCCACGGTTTAACTTGGCAAAGAATCGGTCTGCAGCAAGTGGTAACAATGCTCTAAATCGAACTCATCCATTCTGCTATTCTCCAAACATGATCTCAACCATACTGCAGTCATGAAAATGCTGCCTGATTTAAACCAACTGACCCATGAACACCTGCTGGAATTTATCCGACAGTTGGCGCTGCAGCATCAGTCTTTAGCATAATCAAAACAACAACTGGAACAATCAAATCAGCAATTAGATTCTAAAGTTAAATCTCTCTCTAATCTCAATCAAAAATACGAGCATGAACTTTTGCAGTTTAAACGGCATAAGTTCGCCCAGAAGAATGAATACTTAACGGCCAAACAAATCCACCTCTGGGATGAAGCGGTTGAAGAAGATATTGCCGCGGTTGATCTGGAACTGGAACGGCTGAATGCAGCTAAAACCGATGCAGCGACACAGAAAGCCCCAGCCAACAAACCTAAACGTCGACCGCTACCTGATCATCTACTCACTCTGCGTATTGAGCACGAACCTGCCTCAACGCAATGCAGCTGTGACAGCTTGTACTGCAGCAACAGGTGCTGCATGCCGATGAAACACCGGTCACCATCATGCAGATGGGTGAGAATGAGAAAAAACCGAAGAAAGGTTATGTCTGGGCCTATGCCACCACACAGTACAATCTACTTCAGGCGGTGATCTATGACTTTCAGGATAAGCATGCTGAAGAGTTCCTGAAAGACTGGCAAGGCCATCTGGTCTGTGATGATTATGGTGGTTATAAAGCACGCTTTAAATCAGGCCAGATCATTGAGGTGGGCTGCATGGCCCATGCACATCTTAAATTCCATGAACTGCATGTGACCGGGAAAAGTCAGGTCGCTGAACAAGCATTAGTGATGATTCAGAAACTGTATGCCATAGAAGCAGAACTCAGGAAAAAGACCGATGGTACAGCGCAACACCGTCGCGAATACCGGCAACAACATAGCTAATCGGTGATGCAACAACTATATGAATGGCTCAACCAACATTATCTGACGGTGCCGTCGAGTTCTCCAATCGCCAAGGCGATCAATTACACTCTGAAGCGTTGGCCAGCTTTAAGTCGCTATTTGGATGATGGCAATCTACCGATTTGCAACAATTGGGTCGAAAATCAAATGCGTCCCTGGGCATTGGGACGCAAGGACTGGTTGTTTGCTGGCTCGCTACGCAGTGGTCAGCGAGCTGCGAATGTCATGACCCTGATTCAGTCAGCAAAGCTGAATGGGCTAGATCCGTATGCCTATTTAAGTGATGTGCTGAAAAGGTTGCCGACACATAAAGTGACCCAGATTGAAGAATTACTGCCACACCGCTGGAAACCCAACTCAAATTAAAAAATAGCGATGGGGTTCAGCGGACGCTTACGCTGTTTTCAATGTAGTATTCAATAATCGAGATGATCATTGCAAAAACTTTTCATTTCTGATGTCCCAAAATGGGCAATGGAAACTCGCCCCTGCCTATGATGTTACTTTCTGTGAAGGACCAGGGGGATATCATCAAATGGATATCATGGGTGAGGCACTGGATATTCCTCGACAAGCTCTTGTGAAACTTGGTACTCAGGAAGCGGAACTTTGTGTCCAAGAAGTCGATGAAATTATTGGCTCGATTTGTAAGGTTGCAATCCGATTCAGCAATATCGCTCATGACCTATTACCTGGACAAATTCAAGCAGAGACTCTCCAACTGGTCCAAAATAGGATTGAGCAAATATTCATTTATTGCACTAAATAGCTTTCACAAAGCTTCTATGAAGGGCTTATTCTAATCGTTGTTTTATCACGGCATAAGCTACACCAGTCACCACACTTCCAATCGCAATCGCCAATAAATATTTTAATGGATAATTCATCGCATTCGGAATGATCAGTACCATTACACCGCCATGAGGAGTGACTAGTTCACATTTAAATAATGCAACCAAAGCCCCAGTTACAGCACCACCTGCGATCGCGCATGGAAGCACTCGAATCGGGTCTTTGGCAGCAAACGGAATAGCCCCTTCCGAGATGAAACATAGGCCCAGAACTACAGCAGCCTTCCCTGCATCTTGCTCAGGTTTGGCAAATTTATGCTTTGCCAGAAAAGTTGCAATTGCCATACCCAATGGCGGTACCATACCCGCAGCCATGGTAATCGCCATCGGTCCGTATGTTTGTGACGTAAGTAAGCCCACCGTAAAGGCATAAGCCGCTTTATTTATTGGCCCCCCAACATCAATACACATCATACTCCCAAGGATAATCCCCATGATCATGGCATTGGTCGTCCCCATATTGGCAAGGAAGTGTGTGAGTAATTCAAACAATTGTGCAACAGGCTGTCCAACCACATAAATCATGATTAAACCAACAGCTAAACTGGCCAATAGTGGAATAATCAAAATTGGTTTTAATGCTTCTAGGCTACTTGGGAGTTTAAGCTGTTTCGATAAAAATAACGCAATATAACCTGCAATAAAACCTGCAACTAATCCACCGAGAAAGCCTGCCTCTAATTGTGTTGCAAGTAAACCGCCAATCAAACCTGGAGTTAAACCCGGACGATCCGCAATAGAATAAGCAATATAACCTGCCAGCATAGGTACCATAAGAGTAAATGCTGCAGCACCTATTTGCTTTAAGGATGCGGCAAAGCTTCCTTCAACAGGATTGAGGCCAAACATAAACGAGATGGCAATGATCAAACCGCCCGCCACCACCATCGGCAGCATGAAAGACACGCCTGTTAAAAGGTGTTTATAAATTCCTGTTTTTTCTTTGTTTTCATTTTCTGTCTTAGTGGCTGTTTGCTTACCCGTTTCAAGCAGTTTGGCCTCAGCAATTGCATTTGCAAAAGTCTTATCCGTTTGCTTAAGGGCAAATCCTGTACTACAGCGATATACACGTTTGCCTACAAAGCGATCTGTATTGACCTCAATATCCGTTGCTAAGATCACGACATCTGCTTTGGCAATACTTTCTGCCGATAAAACATTTTTAGCCCCAACCGATCCTTGGGTTTCAACATCAATCTGATACCCGTGCTTTACTGCACCTTGTTGTAAGGCTTCGGCCGCCATAAACGTATGCGCAACGCCAGTTGGACATGCTGTAATGGCGACAAACCGTGTAACCCCTACATTGGCTGCAATAGTTTCATCTAAAGCATCTGAATGCTCAAGAACTTGTTGCAAAAGCATGATCGCATCGTGTTGTGCGTTATTCAAACCAATGACTTTCACAACCTTGTCACGCAGTTGATCTGCATCTGCCGACTTCTGTCCAACAAAAACAACCGTATCAATAACATTTGATAAATCAAGATGCTCGACTGATGTCGCCACATGATTGGAAATACCAAGTGCTGTTGCTGCTTTGGAGAGTTTTTTGGCCAAAATCACTGCATTAATCGGCTGCTCGGGGCTATGTGGCACAAATAAAATATGTTTTATCTCTTGCATCGTATTAACTCAATGATTGGACTGAGATTTGCGATTTCAAATCTTCAATAACAGTAAAGTCTGGAAGAGCAAACCCAATTTGGGTCACAGCATTGCTCGCAATTGCGGTTGCTGTTTTCAATGTTTCTTCTGGGGAAGTTGAACTCAACAAGCCATGAATCATACCTGCCAGCAAGGAATCTCCCGCACCCACCGTACTTTGGACGGTGACCTTCGGTGCAGTAGCATGCAGGGGTTGCGTGCGGTGAAGCCAGTTCACCCCGTTTTCACCCATCGAGACCACAATATGTTCGATCTGACTATTTAAACTGGCAAAAAGATGCTGCTGTTCTGCAAACGTTTCTGCTGGCAAATGGTAGGTTTCAGTCAACTCATCTGTATTAGGCTTAATCAACCAAGGATGGGCAGCAATTGCTGCTTTCAACGCAACACCACTGGTATCTACTGCGACTTTTTTACCCGCAGACTGTAACCATAGAATCAGTGTTGAAAGCTCTTCTGCAGAAAAACCTTGTGGCAAACTACCTGCAATCACAATCACATCAACCTCTAAAATCAGTTGAGATAGGCGTTCACGTAATTGTTGTTTTGCTGAGGTATCTACAAAAAAGCCCTTGCCATTGATGTCAGTCATCTGACCAGAAGCTTCTGCAACTTTAATGTTTTGTCGTGTTTCACCTGCAACATAAATAAATTGGTTATCAAATTGCTCTTGCTGGATATGATGGTCAAAAATTTGACGGTTTTCTTGCCCCAAAAAGCCACTCACAATCAGTTCATGTCCCAAATCCTTAAGGACTTGTGCCACGTTTAAGCCTTTACCTGCTGCATGGCTTTGGGCCGTTAACTGACGATTGACCTCGCCAACTTTTAGTTGATCCAATTGCACGGTGAGGTCAATTGCAGGATTCAGAGTAATGCTTAATATCTTAGCCATTCGGTAATTACTCCACCAATGCACGTACGGCAGTTGCACTGTCACAACTTAAGGCTTGCTGTGCAACCTGTTGGCAATTTATATAGTTCAAACCACGAATTTGCGCCTTCACCAATGGAATACTGGTACTCGACATACTCAACTCATCCACGCCCAAGCCCATCAATACAGGCACAGCTTTTGGATCAGCAGCCAATTCACCACAAATGCCCACCCATTTACCATACTGATGCGCTGCCCGAACAGTTTGATCAATCAATAGTAAAATACTCGGATGTAAGCCATCAGCTTCGGCAGACAATAGTGGATGACCACGGTCAATCGCCAGAGTATATTGAGTCAAGTCATTGGTTCCAATACTAAAAAAATCAACTTCTTGAGCAAGAATTGGAGCCAACAATGCTGCCGCAGGAACCTCAATCATAATACCGACTTGTAAGTTTGCACATGGATGCTGTATGCGAACCTCATCCAAAATTGCTTTTGCTGCTCGCCATTCTTCAACCCGCCCAATCATGGGAAACATAATTCTTAATGGGCGATTATCTGCTGCTTTAAGTAAAGCAACCAATTGCTGATGTAACAACTCTGGCTTACGTAAAGTCAGACGAATACCACGTAAGCCTAAGAATGGATTTTCTTCCTTTTCAATAGGCAAATATGGCAAAGGTTTGTCCCCACCCACATCAAGTGTACGTACCACCAATGGACGACCCGCCAAAGCATCTAACACCACCCGATAATCGGCTTCTTGTGTAGCCTCATCAGGCGCACTGCTGTGTGACATAAAGACCAATTCTGTGCGTAGCAAACCAATTGCTTCTGCCCCATCGGCCACAGCCTGTATCGTAGCGCCCACTTTGCCAATATTGGCTGCGATTTCAACTTGATGTTGATCCAGTGTGATGGCAGGTTCTAAACAATGCTGTTCCGCTTGTTCTCGCAACTCACGCTGGCGTTGGCGCTCTGCAATGGCATGATCAATCTGACTTTGCTCGGGTGAGACCACATACTCACCACTATCCCCATTAATTAGAACTGTGGCATGGTTCTCAATATTTAAAACAGCTACACCCGCACCTACGACTGCTGGAATAGCCAGAGCACGTGCCACAATAGCACTATGGGCACTCGCTCCACCAACCGCGGTCAAAATGCCTGCAACACGATCTTTATTCAGACGCGCTACATCACTCGGGCCAACATCATGCATAATTAAGATATAAGGTTGCTCGGGTTCTATGACATCGGCCACACCGCACAAAACAGCCAAAACTCGCTCACCAATATCCCTTAAATCAGCCGCACGCTCTGCAAGTAAACGATCGCTAAGTGCAGCCTGTGCGGTAGCAGCCACTTCAATATGATCATGCCAAGCTGCAGCAGCAGACAACCCCTGTTTTAAACCGCGTTGTACACTTTGGAGGAGGTCTGGATCATCCAGCATTTCCAAATGTGCCATGAATATCTGCTTAATGGGAGTAGATTCAGTATGTGCAATAAATTGACGTAAGCTATTTTTCACCTGATGAAGCGCAATTTCAAGCTTTTCATTCTCAGCTTTAAAACTCTGTCCGCGACGTTCATAACTAAATTCGCGTGGCTTCACCACATGAGCAGGACCAAAAGCAAGGCCAGTTGATGCCGCAATACCGCAGCTACCCGTATCGCCATGTGATTCAAAAGGCATTAATTCCAAAGTATTTACGACTGGGTCACTACTGCTGTGCTGATGAGATACAAAATCAACAGCTTCAACCTCTTCTCCTAAGCCCTGTTTAACTGCATCAATAATCTGTTCTAAGCCTGCTACAGCATCGGTATCGGGTTGTGCAATAAAAGTCAGAGTTTGACCACGACGACATCCCATAGCTAATAATTTGGTTAAACTTTTTGCCGAAACGTAAGCTCCCTCATCTACAGCAACGAGAATATCCCCTGCAAATTTCTTAGTCATATTGACCAAGTGTGTCGCGGGACGCGCATGTAGACCATGAGCATTAGCTAAGACAATACGACGAGATGGCCAATCAGGAATCAGTTCAGCACCAATTAACTGCGCCAACTGGTGACTATCTTGCTCTTGGTTGAGGATATGAACTTGTTCAGTATCAAACAAAATATCCATTAACCGTTGAAACCGTTGCATATCCAGTTGCTCATTACTGGCAATACACACCAAAGTCTTGAGCATTTCCTGCTGATGGCTTAAAACCTGTTCCGCTTTTACCAAACTTACAGCTGGGCTCAAAACATGCTGGTTAGAAGTGATCGACCAGACCCCCTCCCCTAAATGAATCATGCTGTTTAGGTTTAAACCCGACAGAAAACCACACTCCACCATTTTTTGCTGTTTCAGCAACTGTGTTGCGTGCCAAATTAAATCTTCTACATCAAGTGCGGGAACTTGAGTGGCGATTAAATTTTCATGCAATGCCAAAGATGCAGGTTGGGCTTGTAATAATGCAATAATTTGCTCTGCGGATTGAGCCTGTTTCACTTGATCAGCGACATCATTAATTAAAGCCCGCGTCAAAATTTGTAAGACTTGCAAATGCTCATCTGATTTCGCAGCAATCACTACTGCTAAATAAATTTTATTTTCACCGTCCCAAACAACTCCTTCAGGAAAGTGCGCCAGACGAATACCAGTTTTTAAAATATATTGGCGAGACTGAGGCGTCCCATGCGGAATGGCAATTCCTTGCCCTAAATACGTTGCACTTTGTTGTTCGCGCCCGGTCAACCCATGAATATAATCAGGTGTAACCAACTGGTCTTCGACCAAGATATCGACTAGACATTGCAACGCTTGTGCTTTATCAGTGGCGTGTTGTTTCATTCGAATATGTTGTATATCTAGCGCGAGCATAAAGCGTCCTTGCAAAATAGCATAGTGAAAAGCTATGCCTTTTTACTGGAGAAAAAATAAAAGTCGAATTCTACTCAGGATTTACACAAAAATCTGTATATTTTGATTTTATCTTGATAATCATTATTACGACGCAATTAAGAAACGACGAGATTCTCCAAAGCTCAGTGTTGCGATAGTTGGGTTTAGTTCTAATTGAACCGCTCTATCTCTGATTTCAGGGGTATATTTAGGTTTTTCATCGGATCACTACGCTTCGCTACGTCTTGCGAAGCAATGCGTCTCATCTCAGAAAGTTTGGTCTCCGACAAACCCGGTACGGTTCAGTTTAAGTCGTAAAATTGAAGTTAGATGTTTTTGCATAGATCCAAGTGTTAAATCATCATTGCGATTCTTGCGTACCACACCCTAGGCACGTGAAAAAGTAGAAAGCTTATATTTGTACATGTTACGTCAAAAAGCAAAACAGAAACCGTAGCCCCAGGCAACACCCCTCTCATCATAAAATTATACCAGTCAGTAAAATACCTTTAGATTAAGCATGTGTATGTTGGTTATTATTGTTGATTATCACAATAAATTAGTGACCAAAAATCAAAGTATCCTACCCTACCTTGAATTACACCACATAAAATAAAAACTCTATATAACTGTTATATATAGAGTTTATTTAAATACCAATTATAGTATTTAGTGTATTTTATGTCGGTGACTCTTACCAAGGTTGGTTTTTTCAAAAGGAAGCTTTGTTTACCCAAATTATTTAGATAAGAATCTCTTTTTCCAAAGGAAAGTTGGCAAAGCCTTACTAATGTGAGTAATTAAATCGCTTACTCTTTCTCTAGCTTGACCAGGCAATCCGATGTAATATCTGCAATGGTTCTTGCACCAGTCAATGTCATTGCCACACGCATTTCTTTCTCAATCAAATCTAGTAAATTACTTACCCCAGAACCGCCGGCAGCACCAAGTGCGTATACAAATGCACGACCAAGCATACAAATATCTGCACCCATAGCCAACATACGTACCACATCAAGACCGTTACGAATCCCTGAATCTGCTAAAATTTTGATATCACCTTTGACCGCACTTGCAATTGAAGGAAGCGCACGAGCAGAAGACAAAACACCATCAAGCTGGCGACCACCGTGATTGGAGACTACAATTCCATCTGCGCCAAAACGTACTGCATCCTTGGCATCTTCAGGGTCTAAAATCCCCTTAATAACCATGGGACCCTCCCAATAATCACGAATCCACTCAAGATCTTTCCACGAAATTGAAGGGTCAAAGTTATTTCCTAGCCAACCGATATAATCCTCCAGACCTGTCGGCTTACCTAAATATTTCGAAATGTTACCTAAATCATGCGGACGACCCAATAAACCAACATTCCAAGCCCAGTGTGGGTGTATACACGATTGCATATAACGACGTATTGCAGCATTTTTACCACTCATTCCTGAATGTGCATCACGATAGCGCGCACCTGGAACGGGCATATCGACTGTGAATACTAAGGTAGAACAGCCTGCGGCTTTAGCACGTTCCAAGGCATTTTTCATAAATCCACGGTCACGTAGTACATACAGTTGAAACCACATTGGACGTTGAATCGCAGGTGCCACTTCTTCAATTGGACAAACTGAAACTGTTGATAAGGTAAATGGAATGCCCTTTTTATCTGCGGCAACCGCGGCTTGAACTTCACCACGACGCGCATACATACCAGTTAGACCTACAGGTGACAATGCCACTGGCAACGCCAAATTTTCACCAAACAATTGCGTTTCTAAGCTCAGCTCAGACATGTCATTTAACACACGTTGACGTAAAGCGATTTTTGATAAATCTTCTACATTACGCTTTAAGGTATATTCCGCATAGGCACCACCATCGATGTATTCAAATAAAAATGGCGGTAAACGACGTTTCGCAGCTTCACGATAGTCATTTGCAGAAGAAATAATCATAACTTATGTCCTATTTAATCGACTCGAACGTTGACGACGAGCTTCTTCTTCATCGATCATACGTACGCGTTGAACAACAAATTCAATATGCCCACAAGCTGCCTTACGTGCAGTCTCTGAGTCTTGACGTTCAATTGCGTCCATCACTTCAAAGTGCTGGTCATGCAATTGTTCAAAATGTTGTGGTGTAGTGTAGACTTTACGTCGCCCTAACATCACGTTGTCTTGCAATAAATCAAACAAACTACGCATCATTTGGATCAGCACTAGATTGTGGGATGCTTCTGCAATCGCCAGATGAAACTTCGCATCCGCTATTGCTGCGTGGGCATCATCACCTAAGGCCTGAAAATGGCTAATCTGCTCAAAACACTGACGAATATTGATCAAATCACTGGGTGTGGCACGTTGTGCGGCATACCACGCTGTACCACCTTCAAGCACCATACGAGCTTCTTGTACATCAAAACGATATTCAGGATCTTGATCCATCAAACCGGATAATGGCTCAACGATTTGATGCTGTGACCAATGTGCAGGCAACTGCTTTAAATAGTTGCCTGCACCCGCTTTGCTCTGAATAATCCCTGCGGTAATCAGCTGTTGAATAGCCTCACGTAAAGAGCTACGAGACACACCCAACTGTTCACAAAGTTTGCGTTCGGCAGGCAATCGCTCTCCGACTTGCACATTATTTTTTTCAATCAATAGACGTAACCGCTGTACTACTTTGTCGGAGACTTTCATTTTTTTCCTTGGCCCGTTTACGGAATCATCCACGGGAAAACATAAGCTTGTAAGGTCACAATAATACCAATCATCACCGTAAAGATAATGCTGTGTTTTACTGTAAATCTAAATAAATCAGATTCTTTACCAACTAAGCCCACTGCCGCACAAGCAATCGCAATTGATTGAGGAGAAATCATCTTACCTGTTACCCCACCACTGGTATTGGCAGCAACTAACAAGACTTCAGGCACACCGATTTGCTGTGCTGTAGTTGCTTGTAACGCTGAAAACAATGCGTTAGCTGAAGTATCTGAACCTGTAAGAAACACTCCAACCCAACCCAAGAATGGTGAGAAGAAGGTGAAAGCCTGACCCGTATGTGCCAGTGCTAAAGCAAGCGTTGCTGACAGACCTGAATAGTTTGCAATGAACGCAAAAGCCAGTACCATACCAATCGAATAAATTGGGGTTTTTAGTTCATTCACGGTTTCAAAGAATGTCGAAACTGCCTCTTTAGGTTTCATGTTTAAATAAATAATCGTGATCAATGCCGCCAATATAATCGCCGTACCCGTTGCTGATAACCAATCAAACTTATAAATCGCATCATAATCTTTAATTTCAGGCACGACAGGTGGTAGCTTTTGAATCAATTGGTGCAAATACGGCACTTTAATTGAAACTACTAAATCACTTAATGGGCCGTCCTTAACAAATAAATCTTTAAAAGGTTTGATGCTCCAGATCGTCACCATTGCTGTAAGTATCAGAAATGGAGACCAAGCTTTGGCTATCTGTGCCACACTATATTGTTTACGAGCTTGCTTGATAATAGTTTCATCTACCTGTATATTTTTATCCTCAAAAATAAAAATATGTTTTGGTTTCCAATACTTAAGTAAGATAGTTAAACTGATTAATGATGCAATTGCAGCAGTGATATCGGGTAACTCAGGCCCAACAAAATTTGATGTTAGATATTGCGCTAAAGAAAAAGATAAGCTGGCAACTAAAATAGCAGGCCAAGTTTCTTTAACCCCACGCCAACCATCCATGATTGCCATGATCCAGATCAATACAATTGGCACCATAAAGGGTAACTGACGACCAACCATTTGACTGATTTCCATGGTGTCAACACCTGAAACCTGCCCAGCGACAATGATCGGAATTCCCATTGCACCAAAAGCAACAGGTGCAGTATTAACTATCAGGCATAGCCCAGCCGCATATAAAGGCTTAAAGCCGAGTCCCACCAACAGTGCCGCAGTAATTGCGACGGGCGCACCAAAACCTGCCGCACCTTCTAAAAACGTACCAAAAGCAAACCCAACTAATAGCATTTGCAAACGTTGATCTTCTGTAATTGACAGAATAGACGAACGAATAACATCAAACTGTCCTGTTTTTACTGAAATCTTATATATAAAAACTGCACCGATAATAATCCATGCAATTGGCCACAGGCCGTAGAAGAATCCATAGACCATTGATGCTAATGCCATTCCAATTGGCATTTTGTATAAAAATAATGAGACCAGAAAGGCTAAAAAAACGGTAATTGTAGCGGCTACACTACCCTTCATGCGAAAAATAGCTAACGCTAAAAAAAAGAAAATAATTGGAACTAGCGCAATAGCACTCGAAATCCAGATATTGCCTATAGGATCATAAATTTGTTGCCACTGTTGAAGCATTGTCTACTCCTTGAAATGCTTAACTACTAGATTGAACAGTTTATTGTACTTAAACACTAAATTGGTATGACCAATTTAGTGTTTAAGAGATAAAATGTGCATTTTGTATTGGCGATATTAGTAATATTAACCCAAAAACACAATATAAAAGATTTAATTTATTTTTTGGTATGACCAATTTTTATAATCTCTTAAAATTTTATATATTAGATTTCTTTCATAATTCACTTTTTACTCAGCTCAAAATTATAGATTCCCACAATTAAATTAAATCTTAATCCTAGTCTTTTGCCAGGGTTGCGATATCGCTCGGCAAGGATTTTGAAGGTTTTCAAAGTTCCAAATACCTGTTCAATCCCAATTCTTCTTTTATTGATTTCTTGGTTATAAAGTTTTAGCTCGAGATCTGGTTTTTAGTGCTTTTTTGCTTTTAATGGCCATAAACTATTTGGATACAATGTATAAATCCCTTGATAGCCTTTATTTGCAAGAGGCTTTGTTGCACAAACCTACTACTGAAAGCTTCTTGGGGAATATAATTTCTAAATGAAGAGGTCTGCACCCAAGATCTATCGTACAACCAGTTGATCTACCTACAATAAAGCCTTGCTCAGTCAAGGAAATATATCAATTTGGTTTGATTCAGCCATCCAATGGTCGCTCGATTGACTCAACAACTGCCGATGCAAAACTTGGATGAAAATGTACTAGCCCAACAACTTCATTCCACCAATCAAGAGCAGTTGATTGCCTATAAAGTGTCTTTATTTGGCTCTGACGTCAGTGTCGTTCAGCATGTGGTAGCAAAAACCCGAGGTGCACCGAAAGATTTAAGCCACCAAGTAGTTGGCTTTAGTACAAAGCAACAAGGTGAGGCTCAGTTATGTGTTACGTCGTGAGGATATTCAAGTGGTGGTAGCAGAGCGGATGTTCCTACGTGGATAATTGCTCAAAAAGATTTTATAATCGGTATTAATACCAATAATTTTGTCTTTATTGCTATGTTATAGACTTAATCGTTTTGATTATTCGTCGAGAGCTTAAAGCCTTAGATGAAGTTTCAACCTTTTAAGTCAGCCAAATTTATCAGTGAATGATGCTACTCACTATTTAAAAACCTTAGATGCCAAAGTAATGCCTTCCAAGGTACAGTCCTTTGCCCAAAACTCTAAGCACTTAATACATAAACTGCATCAAAATCCGGAAAATGAAAAAGTATTTAGTTCATACGCCGCCCATGAATTGCGTAGTCCTTTAACCGCGATCAAAACTCATATTCAGCTTGCACAACTGATGGCAGAACAACAGGCAAGCTCGCCAAAATTGCAACAGAGCTTGCAGCAGGTACACCTTGGTATACGCCGATGTACCCAGCTACTGGAACAGCTTCTAGCACTTTCCTCTACCGATCAAGTACTGAGTGATATCTAGTACAGTATTGAAATTGCACGGCTCCTGACTCAGGTGATTGCCGATTTACAGTCGCTTTATCCGGAAATTGAACCCAGTTTAACAATTGACTGACCGAGCCTGACCCGAATTGCCCTACCCGATTTTGAACTAGATACCGTCTTTAAAAACCTACTTAACAATGCTCTATTGCATGCACAGGCAAACACCATTTCAATTGCTATGCTGCATGTGTGCTGATCATTCATAATGATAATCAAAGGTTGAAGATATGCATACTTGGGACAGCGTTTCTGGCATAAATCTCCCTAGCAAAATGGGCATGGGCTAGACTTGTATTTGATGAAAATGGTGTTAAACAAATATGGCTATCAGATTCAATTTACAGTGGCGCAACCTCAATATTTAAGCATTCACATCAGCCTCGCTGCAAGCGGATCACTTACTTATGAGAAGACAGGGCTAAATTTAAAGCTGGAATATCAACCCATGTCGTATCAGCAAAATCACGCTGCAAATACTGTTTTAAATAAGCAATGGTATCTTCAGCGATCAAGGGATCTTTGGAGTTATCTGCATGATTAAAAGCAATGGCATATAATTGAACCCCGCGGAGTTTTAACAACTCAAGACTCAGCAAGGTATGATTAATACTACCCAAACGCCCTGAAGTGACCAGAATCACCGGATAATTATGTGTCTGAATATAATCAATAGTTAGGAACTCTTCGGTTAAGGGCACCATTAGACCACCTGCACCTTCCAGCAAAATACAGTCATAGCCCGCAGCCAGCTGTTCGGTGGCCTGCTGAATCTGTTCAAAATTAATGGCTCGCCCATCTAGACGCGCAGCAAGATGCGGTGAAGCCGGATACGTAAAAATTTCCGGCATGGTCAGTTTTTGCTGGTCTTCCGGTAACAGTCCACAACCCATAATTGCACGATGCTGTTCGATATCTTCTGATATATCGACATTTCCGGTCTGGATCAGCTTTTGGGTTATAGTACGAATACCCTGCTCATTCCAAATTTTGGCCAAGAAACCAGTAGTAAAGGTTTTACCAATTGCGGTATCAATGCCGCTGACAAAATAAATCTGTGCGCTCATGCTGTCTTCCGTGCAATGACATAAACCGGATGATAGGTCAGTGCATACTGTTTGCTTTCAGGATCTTGGAATTGTTGATAGCCGGTATAAAAATCCTGTAAGGACGATTTTGTCCACCGAAACCCCTGTGCCGTCGCCTGTACACCAGTGGCTTTGATATGCTGTAACACCTGTTTCGGATGCTCAAAATATAAGGTCATCTGTTTTTCTATCTGCAGCAGAATGTCAAAGCCTAAGGATTGGAGCAGTTCACAGACCTTTGCTAAAGGCAGATAATCCAAGCCCTGTCCGGTCAGTGCCTTAATTTCCTTTAAATTATTGTCAGTATAACTGGCAAAACACAGATGCCCAGAGGGATTTAAGGCCTGCGCAATGTTGAGCAATAATGCTTTTAAATCCGAGATCCATTGCAATGCAGAACAAGACAACACCATGTCCAGAGACTGAGGCAGTGGCAAGGTTTCAATATTACCAATCTCCCACAAAAGCCGATTAGATTCCGGGAAGTGCTGCTTCACTTCGACATATAGGTCATTTAAAAATAAATGATCAAAGCTATAATGCTGCATAAAAAGCCGGGTAAACAATCCTGAACCGCAGCCAATTTCCAATACCCGTTGCAAATGTGGTTGTGCCACATGCTGCTGCATGAAATGCATCAACTCTGCAGCTACGGTACTTTGTACCAGCGCATGCTGTTCATAACTGAGATTTGCCTGAGCAAAACGCTGGGCAATCTGTTTGCTGTTCATCGCGGTAAATTCCTCAGCACCTGCAGACATGCGTCCAGCTCATCCGCAGAAATGTTCTGGTTCAGGGAAATTCTGAGTCTGGAGGTGTTGGCAGGAACCGTTGGCGGACGTACTGGCAGCACATAAAACCCCTGCTGTTGCATAATTTCAGTCGCCTGAATGGTGCGTTTTGCCTCACCAATCAGTACCGGCACAATTTGCGAGGTTGACGGACAGTGATATCCCAAGTCTTGAATGCCCTGCTGACAGCGTACAGCCAATGCTGCCAAATGTACTCGTTCTGCCTGAAGCTGCTCTACCTTCTGAAAAATAAATCTAGTCCAGGCCATACATAGTGGCGGCTGGGCGGTACTAAAAATTAAAGGTCGCATGCTATTGATCAGATAGTCACGAATCACTGGCGCACAGACCAGATAACCACCAACTGAAGCCAAAGCCTTGCCAAAGGTACCGACTAGGAAATCAATTTGATCCAATACTTGATACTGTTCTGCGCAGCCCAATCCACGTTCACCGCGCACACCAATTGCATGTGCCTCATCGACATAAAGCATGACTTTTGCAAACTGCTGTTTTAATGCCACCAAAGCAGCTAAATCTGTTTCATCCCCATCCATACTGAAAATTGATTCAGTTACCACAATGATGCGCTGGATAGATTCATCTGACTGATATTTTTCTAAAAACTGAGTCAAATGCTGCAGGTCATTATGGCGGTAACGCACATAGCCAGCTTTAGATAAACGAATCCCGTCGATAATACTGGCATGTACTAGTTTGTCAGCAATGATCATGGTTTTAGCATTACTGAGCGCAGGAAGAATCCCGATATTCATGTGATAACCACTATTAAACAGCAGTACTGAACGTCCAAAAGCCTGTGACATCTGTGCTTCAAGTTGTTCAAAATTGGGAAAGTTTCCTGTCAGTAAACGTGAAGAGCTTGAACTCATATATCGCTCAGACATCGGCGTGAGGTCAAAAAATTCTTCACGTAGCGTTAAGTTGGATGCCAGACCTAAATAGTCATTGGATGCCAGATTCAGCATCTCTTGGCCATTGAGTTGCAATCGTGGCTGGCTAGAAATATTGGACTTAAACTGGCGATATTGCCCTTGCTGTTTCAAGTCATCTAGCTGCTGCTGGAAATGGTCAAGATGGTTCATGCTACTGCCTCTATCTGCTGAATCATCTCCCGCATATGCTTTAATAAAGTTTCAAGTTGCTGTGTTGAAATTACATATGGCGGCATGACATAGACCAGACGGCCAAAAGGACGAATCCAGACGCCACGGCATACACATTCAGCCTGAAAACGCGCCAAATCAATAGTTTGATGTAGCTCAACCACGCCAATTGCGCCGAGGACACGCACATCTTTGACTTGTGCCAAGGATTTTAAATCCAGTAAATATTGTTCTAGTGTCCTTTCAATCTGTTGAATACGCGTCTGCCAGTCTTGAGCCAGTAACAGCTGGGTACTTTTTAATGCGACCGCACAGGCCAACGGATTAGCCATAAAAGTTGGGCCATGCATGAACACACCCGCTTCACCACTTGAAATCGTCTCTGCTACATGGCGAGTGGTTAAGGTCGCTGACAAGGTCATATAACCACCAGTCAATGCCTTACCGATACACATAATGTCTGGTGTGACCTGAGCGTGTTCATAAGCAAATAGTTTTCCAGTGCGGCCAAAACCGGTGGCAATTTCATCTAAAATCAGCAGTACATCGTACTTTTCACACAACAACTTAGCTTGCTTTAAATATTCTGGATGATAGAAACGCATCCCGCCTGCACCTTGCACAATCGGCTCAATGATCATGGCAGCAATCTGTTGATGCTGCTGTACCAGCAGGCGCTCAAGTGGCTGTATATCTTCTGGTTGCCATGCCCCATCAAAACGGCTTTGAGGTGCCGGAACAAATAAACGGTTCGGCAAACTCGAACCAAAAATTTGATGCATACCAGTTACAGGATCACAAACCGACATGGCATTCCAGGTGTCGCCATGATAGCCAGAGCGTGTGGTAACAAAGTTAGTTTTTTGCGGTTGCTGACGCGCATGCCAATATTGCACAGCCATTTTCAACGCTACTTCAACCGCGACCGAGCCGGAATCAGCAAAGAAAATTTTATCCAGTGCAGGCGCCGTGATCTCGAGTAGCAGTTTAGACACATCAATCGCAGGCTGATGAGTCAAACCACCAAACATGATATGTGACATCGACTCTAATTGTTTTGTTACGGCCTGATTGAGTTCAGAATGATTATAACCGTGAATTGTGCACCACCAGGACGACATGCCATCAATCAGCTCGGTACCATCTTCAAGTTCAATGACTGCACCATGTGCAGCTTTAACTTTGTAACATGGCAAGGGTTGTGTCATGGAGGTATAAGGATGCCAAATATGCTGTTGATCAAAAGCGTCCTGCACAGAATTTACCCCAATTATTAAAACTAAAACTGATCTTAGCGCGTTAAATCTGAAAATGAAACGTCAAGAGCTACCAATCTCTTTGTGCTTAAGCCAGATCGGCTAAAAATTTTAAAATTGGCTCAACGAGTAACTTGGTATCAAAAAGGATGGCATCGTGCGTGCCCTGTATTTTTACCAAATTCAGATTTTGGGTTGTTAAAAACACGGATTCTTGACTAACTTTGTAAGGAACCAACATATCATTCTCGGAAAATATAAATAGCATCTTGACTGAATGATTTTTTAAGATATCCACTAGATCTAATTGCTGCAATAGATAAAGATGCTTAACCTGATAGTTTAAATCAATACTATTTAACTGTTGGTGCAATAATTTTGCACGTTCACGCGCTGCTGCGCCAGCTAAAGTGACCAAGGTACAGAAGCGCTGCATCCCGCGTTTTGGATCAGCCAGTATGGAGGATTTAAATTGTGTATATTGTTCAACTGGCATTGCCTGTGGCCATGCTTCGTTGGCCACGAAACAGGGATTTGACATACAGCAAATCACTGGCTTGGCAATTTTCAATTGTTGCTGGATTTCATTAGCCAGCAAAAGTGCCAACTGTCCACCCAAAGACCATCCCATCAAGACATCAAAAGAACTCGCCTGCCTAACTTTTTCGGCCAAAATACTTTCTACGTTAGGATCAAAAATATCCCATACTTCAACTTGATGCTGCTGCCGTAACTGTTCTACAAACGGGGTTAAGACCGCTGTTCCTAGCCCCCAACCCGTAATCATCAGTATCTTCATTTTGTCTGTTCCAATAAAAAAGGGACCAATTCAAGTTGAAATGATCCCTGTTTGTTACACGATTAATTAAGCAGGTTGCATCGCATCTACAGCCAATTCTTTAGCTGTTTTCTTGGCAGCTTCAGCTTTTAAGCCTAATTTAGCAAACAAGGCTTTGTCTTTACCTTCACCACTGTTCGGGGCAGTAAGCAATTTATCACCTGAAAATAATGAGTTAGCTCCAGCCATAAATGCCAGTGCCTGATCAGAGTCAGAGAGAGATTCACGACCTGCCGACAAGCGGATATAACTCTTCGGCATAATAATCCGTGCTACCGCAATAGTACGAATCCAGTCAATCACATCCAGTTTTTCAACATCGGCCAGTGGTGTGCCTTCAATAGGAACCAACATATTTATGGGCACCGAACCCGGGTGAATCGGCATAGTCGCTAGTTCAAACAACAAACCGACTCGGTCTTGTACGCCTTCGCCCAAGCCGACAATACCGCCACTACAGACATTAATTCCGGCATCACGTACATGATCAAGCGTATTTAAGCGTTCATCAAAGCTACGTGTACTGATGACATTGGCATAATATTCACGTGAGGTATCAAGGTTGTGGTTGTAATAATCTAGCCCTGCATCTTTCAGACGTTCCGCTTGTGAGGCATTCAGCATTCCTAGAGTCATACAGGTTTCCATGCCCAGTTTCTTGACTTCCTGCACCAGTTCCAGCACATACGGCATATCGCGTTCATGCGGATTACGCCATGCTGCGCCCATGCAGAAACGGGTCGAACCGGAAGCTTTGGCCTGTTTGGCTTCAGCAATCGCCTTTTGTACTTCTACGCGTTTTTCAATTTCCAGATCAGTATCGTAATGTGCAGATTGCGAACAGTATTTACAATCTTCCGGACAACGGCCCGTTTTAATTGAAAGCAGAGTACTGACCTGAACAGTATTCGGTTCAAAGTTTTGGCGATGAATTTGCTGTGCCTGAAACAGTAAATCCATTAAAGGCAAGTCATAAATTTCTTGTATTTCGGCACGTGACCAATCATTACGGATCATCTTGTCTGCATCATCTAAAATTCCATTGAGTAAATCATACGCTGTTTTTTTTATTTTTCTTTAGCGTTTTCTTTCATATTCATTGCCTGCTTAAAATAGCTTTAGTGTATCAAGCTATTTTGAAAGCTTATTTAACTCGAATCCTGCTTAAGCCGATGAGTCCTTAATTTGAATTGTTGGCTTATTTCGATGGGTTAATTGATATCCACATAGTGAGGCGTAAATTCCACGCAGAAATCCATGAAGACTACGTGCTTTACTCGTCAATAAATTGTATTGCCCCTTCAATAAACTGAATAATGTTTCTATCTTATTGCGTTGTCTTAGGTGATATTCATCTGATGCACAAAGTTGAATAGCCTGCATATTCTTTCGATCATAAATAATTAAATCAATACCTTGATCTTTCAATCTAATTTTTAATTCTTGGCTGATGTAACCTCGATCCCCGTAAAGTTTTGCTTCTACACCAGCAACCAATTGCTCAACCATTTTTATGTCAGCAACATGTCTATTCGATAAAGCAGAACAGGCAATTTCACCAAATTGATTCATCGCAATATGTAATTTACAGCCATAAAACCAGCCCATTGAGCTTCTACCATGTGATGCAATTTGGATTAATGATTTATGACGCTGAATACGTTGATTTTTACAAATTGGCAGAGTTGTTGAATCAATCCATAAATATTGTGTACCTTGGCCTTTCATCAGTGTCACATGTAAAGCGTGTAGAGCTAATTCATGCATACCCAATTGGCTCAAGCCAATGTGAAAGCCCAGCAAGCGGCAAAAAAACCGAATGTTTTCGCTTTTGGCGAATATAGTCTGGATCAAAATGAAAACTGGATTGTCGGAGTTGCCGCACGCTATAACCTGTTTTCCGGGATCGATAAAAACAAGAATATTCAGGCTGCCGAACTCAAACGCTCTGCTACAGAATTACTCACTGCACGCACCCAGCAAGAAATTGAAAATCTGATTTATAAATCTTATAGCGAAGCACTCAGTGCACAGCAAAGTGATGCACTTCTGGCACAAAACTTGAAAGCCGCACAGGAAAATTTACGCATCCAAGAATTGTCTTTTAAAGAAGATATGGGCACCGCCACACAGGTCATCGATGCACAAAATATGCTGAGCGGACTACGAGCTGAAACTGCCTTGAATGCCTACAAATATGTGATGTCACTGGCCACCCTATTACAAAGCCATGGCTCGATTACAGAATTTCCGAACTACATTCAACATACCAATACCCACTATAGATGCTAAAACTCTTCAAATACGAGCAGTTCAGCTCACAACGAATAATGTGAGTGATTCACGAATCCTTGGGGAGTTACTTGATCAAATTCCGTTGGATGAACAGATTGATTCAGTTTATACAGACGAGGCTTATAACACCAAGCAATGCCGTCAAGTCATTGCAGACCGGTAAGCATATGCGGTAGTTCCCTCCAGAAAAAATGCAAAGCCTTAGAAAACTACAAAAGTTCATTCGCAAGAGCGAAATGAATTACTTCAAACCGTTAAATGTTTAGGCAGGACACTATGGAAGAAATGGTCAGGCTATTATCGGCGAAGTTTGGTCAAAACCAAAATGTATTGCATTAAATTATTAGGCGATAAATTAACGGAATTAGGTCGACCTCATACCCAAGTTGTCACTTGAATTCGAGTAACTTAGAAAAGATCTATCTCTGAAGCCTTTATGCAACAAAGTCACTCCAGATTGAGGATTTGAAAATTTATAGTGCAGTATATAAACAAATTGGTTCAGGAGCACAAAAGTAAGGTAATAACATCTTTTTTTAACAGTGATATTTTATTGTTCCCTACTTCTTACATTAAACTTTTATTTGTAGATTTACCTATCATTAACTCATTTTTCATTTGGATTTCCTATTATATTGAGATTGCTTTAAGAGATATTAAACAATAATATTACTGATAATTATTATCATTTACATTAACTAAAATGTTTTATACCGTTCCTCCATCATTTAAGCTTTCTCTTCTTAGTCTTGCAATTTTAGTGTCCCAGCAAAGTTTTGCCGATGATACTCAGCAATTACCGACGATTACAGTTACAGCGGAATCAGAACAGAGTGAGCTCAGCTCCGAACAGAGTAAGGCTTATATCATCCAAAATTCGTCAACCGCCTCAAAACTGAATATTCCACTCAAGGAAACGCCGCAAACAGTCAATGTCATCACTCGCCAGCAACTGGATGACTTTGCCTTAGATAATACCCGGGAAGTACTGCGTAATGCCCCTGGCATTATTGTCAACAATCAGGAAACGGAACGGAGCTCCTACCTTGCCCGAGGTTTCGAGATTTCGAATGTTTTAGTGGATGGCGTTGGTATTCCACTCGAAGGCTATAATTATAATAATGATAATCCGGACAGTTTTTTGTTTGACCGTATCGAAGTGGTGAAAGGCGCAAATGCCTTAAATAATGGAATTGGCGATCCTGGTGCAACCATTAACATGATTCGTAAACGCCCTACTCAGGAACTTCAGGCAGCCTTGAATGCCAGTTACGGTTCATGGAATACGCAGCGCTATGAAGCAGATATATCCTCTCCTCTCACCCAGGATGGAAAAATCAGAGGCCGTGTATTTGGCTATCAACAGAATGGTGACAGTTATCTGGATCGTTATGAACTGGAAAAAAACGGCATAGGTGCTGTTGTGGAGGCAGATGTAACTGACACAACCCTATTGACCGCAGGCTATACTGAAAGCAATCATAAGCCGAATGGTGTGAATTGGGGTTCTAATCCACTGATCAATACCGAAGGCGAGCAGCTCAGTTACTCACGGAATTATAATTACAGCCCAAGCTGGACCTATTGGGATAGCAATATTAAAAGTTACTTTGCCGAGCTTGAACAAAAACTGGCAGGCGACTGGACAGCCAAACTGACTTATGATGAAAAACGCA
Organism: Acinetobacter lwoffii; assembly: GCF_024129435.1. Classification (GTDB taxonomy): domain Bacteria; phylum Pseudomonadota; class Gammaproteobacteria; order Pseudomonadales; family Moraxellaceae; genus Acinetobacter; species Acinetobacter lwoffii_F. The sequence continues at coordinate 33,941 of NZ_JAMXXN010000023.1, forward strand.
CACAACGTGATTCAAAACTCTTGTTTCTGTCTGGAAAACCTGGCGCAAATGGCACTTCAGGTATCTTCCTCTACCCAGGCATGTATATTGATGACAATACAGAACAACAAGCCAGCCTGAGTTTTAGCGGCACCTATCCGCTTTGGGGACAACGCCATGAAGCCTCATTGGGCTATGTCTGGGCCAAAAATCGTCTGGATGAATTGGGTTATGCTGGCAGCTTTGTCAATCCGCTGACCACAGATTTAGCCAGCTTTACACCAGAAGAACCAAGCTGGGATCTATCGAAAACCAGTGGGGAAATGCATATCCGGCAGAAGAACCAGAGCCTTTATGCTGCGACCCGACTGCATCTGAATGATGATCTGAAACTGCTTTTAGGTGCGAACTATGTTCAGGCTGAAAGCAGTGGTAGCAGTTATGGGACCGACACCATTTATGATGAAGATAAAGTTTTACCCTATGCCGGTTTGACCTATAACTTTAGCCCTGAATATACAGGTTACCTGAGTTATACCTCGATTTTCCGTCCGCAAACCACCAAAGCAGATGATGGCAGCATTAACAAGCCGATCGAAGGTGAAAGCTATGAAGTCGGAGTCAAAGGTTCTTGGCTAGATGACAAGCTTACCGCCACCATGGCCGTGTTTAGAACGGAGCAAAGTAATTATCCGCTTCGTGATTCTGATGGTATTCCGACTTTACGCAAGACTCAGGTTAGTGACTTGCGTTCCCAAGGCTACGAGTTCGGCTTGGCGGGACAACTGAGCGACCATTTAAACTTAAGCTTTGGTTATACCCAGTTTAGCCTGAAAGATCTGATCAATGGCGGTGATGCGCGTACCTTCAATCCAACCCAGTCTTTTAATCTTTTAACTACCTATCAGGTGCCGCAACTTCCAAAACTGAAACTGGGCCTTGGTGTGCAGTGGCAAGATCAGACCTATCTAGATGTGCCTGAAGCAACCGCCAATGGAGTGATTACCCAGAAAGCTGGAATCATTGAGCAGGATGCTTATGCGCTCGTGAACTTAATGGCCAGCTATGAGCTGAATGAGCATATGACCTTGCAAGCCAATGGTAATAACCTGACCAATGAAAAATATCTGTTCAATTTCCCCAATCAGCAAGGTTTTTATGGTGCACCAGCGAATTACAGCGTTGCCGTGAAATTTAAATACTGATTTTCAAGCTTAGCCTTAATGACATGTTCAGGGCTAAATCATCACTACATACACAAAAATAGGTAAAACAAATGAAAAAAATGATCGCTTTGACCCTTGGACTGTCTATGACACTTTCAGCTCAGGCGCATATGCTTTGGCTAGAACGTGGCACAAATCAGCAGACTCATGCGTTCTTTGGTGAATATAGTGAACAGCTCAAAGAAACGCAGCAAGGTGCCCTCAAGTCTTTCAATCAGGCAAAGGCCGTTCAGGCCAAAAAAACATTTAGTCCTCAAATGCAACAGGATCATTTGCTCTATGCAACCCAAGGCCAGACCGATGTCCAGCTCACTCATGAATTGATCTATGGAGAATCATTGCTGAGCTATCATGCCAAATCCGGCAGACAAAACTTGAAAGCAGAGTCCGAACTGGATATTGTCCCGACCCAGATCAACAGCAATACATTTACGGTACTGTATCAGGGTAAAGCTGCTGCGGATGTTGAAGTCACAGTCTTTTCCCCGCAATTCTGGCTAAAAAAATACACCACCAACGGCCAAGGCCAGATTACGATCGCCACGCCATGGAAAGGTCAATATGTCATTGAAGTTGGCAAAGAAGCAGACAAGGCCGGAAAATTGAATCAGCAGGCCTATAAAAAACAGTATCTGGTAACGACTTTAAGTTTTGTTTATTAAGTTTTTAGATTTTCATCAGTATAGATTTATTCAAGGCCAAATATGATGTCTGTTGTAGTGCAGCCACTCGCCATTTTCTATCGCTTAGGCATGAGCTTTGGGATGGGCTACTTGTGCAGTTATTTGATCGCACTCGATCTGGCTTACTTTCTACAGGCTTTTCTGCCCAAAGCAGAATCCGTCTATTTGGCCGCCGTTATTGCCCTGATTTTTTATGTCTGTTTTGTGATTGGCATCTTCTGTATCCAGAGTTTAAAAAAGCTTTCGGTCTATAGCCTGCTTCCTTTCCTTAGCTTATTTACCATCTCCCGCTTCATAGGTTAAACCATGCATAAATCTGTCCGTCAATCCATGGCATGGCTACATTCATGGTTAGGTTTAAGTTTTGGCTGGCTGCTCTTCGCGATCTTTTTAACAGGCGCGGTCACCTATTACCGGCATGAAATCAGTATATGGATGCAGCCTGAATTTGCCTCAATACAAGTCAATCAGGAAACTGCCTTAAAATCTGCTTACAGCTATTTACAGCAGCATGCACCGGACGCCCAAAACTGGTATATCGGAGTCGCCAATCAAGATTCACCTGTGAATAAAGTCTACTGGCAAAAAGCGGATGGTGGCTATGAAGTCAAAACCCTGGATGCTCCGACAGGAAAAGAATTAAACCTCTCGGCCACCCAAGGGGGAGATTTTTTCTATAATTTTCATTTTCAGCTCTATGGTATGCCCTACACCATTGGTCGGCTGATTGTGACGATTGCTGCCTTTATCATGTTATTGACTCTGATTTCAGGAATCATTACCCATAAAAAAATCCTGACAGACTTTTTTACCTTAAGAGCATTTAAGGGGCAGCGCTCCTATCTGGATTTTCATAATGTTAGTTCAGTGATTGCCCTGCCGTTCTTTTTGACCATGACATTTACCGGGCTGGCGATTTTCTTTTATATCGTACTGCCTTCCGGCATGAAAAAACTCTATCCAGACAATCCCTTTCAGTATTTTGAAGAAATTCGCACAGTCAATGTATTGGCCAACTCTGTGGTTCCGGTGAAAACCGAGATGCTGCCAATTCAACATTTTATTAGCACGGCGCAGCAACACTGGGGACATGCGGAATTTGACAATATCACGGTCAAGCAGCCCAATACCCAGCTGGCACACATAACCTTAACACAGCTCAAAGATCATTCCATTACCAGAAATCAGGCACAGCTCATTTTAAATGCTGCTACCGGAAAATTGCTTGAAAATACACGCAATGAAAGTGCAATTGCCACACTCAATGCCGGCATGTATGGTTTGCATATGGCACGTTTTGCTGAACCTGCTTTACGTTTAGGATTGTTTTTCTCTGGCATATTGGGCTGCGCCATGATTGCCTCCGGTCTGCTGCTGTGGAGTCTGAAACGCCAGATTCAGAAAAAATCAGCGCGGTTTCATCTCGGACATTATTTGGTGAACCGCTTGAATATCACCATGATACTTGGCTTGCCGATTGCCATGCTGGCTTATCTCTATGCGAATCGTTTTATCAGCATCCCTGTAGGTGCACCAAATTATGAGATTTATAGTTTTTTCAGTATTTGGCTCGGCAGTTTCATTCTGGCATGTTTAACACCGCAGCAATATTTATGGAAAATTCAGCTTAAAATCCTGATTGGTACTGCTTTTATGCTGCCGCTGATCAATATTTATTATCTCATTTTCCATGATTATATTGATTCTTTTACAACTTACTGGCCATTTCTGCGAATCGATCTGATGCTGTGGAACTTGGCACTTCTCGCCCTATTGTTACACCAGAAAATTACCCCTATTCAGCAAAAGGCGGTCAATAAAATTCACGCCAAACTAAAAGTTACGCAACAGGAATCATCAACATGATATGGATTGCAGTGATCGGTCTGCTTTGGCTGAGCTGTTTTGGTTTTTATGCGGTAAGTGCAAAGCAGATCCTAAAAACCCGAAAATCTCGTTACGCTTTTTTAGCTAATTTTCCTACGCACACTAAATTCACTGCGGGTATTTTCTTATTCGTCGCGATGTTTTTATTACGTACCCAGTTTAGCTCCAGTATTAGCTTTGTGGCTTTATGGGTATTTCTAAGCCCTGTACTGTTTATCTTTATCTTAAAAATGAATAAAGCATTTTAGTATTTATTTAAAATCAGAAAGTAGTAAACAGCCTAGTGCGCTACTTACATGCCCTCTATTGAACCAATCTACTCAGTATCTGCTAAACCTTGCCAACCTACTTTTAAATATTTCAGATTCATTATTTTGGCTAGAATCAGAAATTTAAATTGGTAGGTATTTGGTAGGTAGGATTCTTTTTAACTTCATCCAATACTTATATTACGGTGAGGGTCACCGATAAAATAATCAATTAATGGTAGAAGGAATCACGCCATGGCTTTTAAAAATATTTCAGATCAAACTAACGGTTTTTATATTCCCTGTGTTTCACTTTTTGGTCCGGGCTGTGCTAAAGAAATCGGGATAAAAGCACAAAATTTAGGTGCCAAGAAAGCGCTGATTGTAACTGATGCGGGGCTGTTTAAATTTGGTGTTGCAGATGATATTGCAAATTATTTGAAAGAGGCGGGTGTTGACAGTTATATTTTCCCAGGCGCGGAACCCAATCCAACTGATATTAACGTGCATCATGGAGTTACAGCTTATAATGAAAATGCCTGTGATTTTATTGTATCGTTAGGTGGGGGTTCCTCACATGACTGTGCCAAAGGCATTGGTCTAGTCACTGCAGGTGGCGGACATATCCGTGATTATGAAGGGATTGATAAAAGTACCGTCCCGATGACACCACTGATTGCAATCAATACTACGGCAGGGACAGCTTCGGAGATGACACGTTTCTGTATCATTACCAATACCGATACCCATGTGAAAATGGCGATTGTAGATTGGCGTTGTACACCACTCATTGCGATTGATGACCCTAAACTTATGTTGGCCAAACCTGCAGGGCTGACTGCGGCAACAGGTATGGATGCCTTGACGCATGCAGTAGAAGCTTATGTGTCTACGGCAGCAAATCCAATCACTGATGCCTGTGCAGAAAAGGCGATTACCATGATCAGCGAATGGCTTAGCCTGGCAGTGGCGAATGGGGATAATCTGGAAGCACGGGATGCCATGAGCTATGCCCAATATCTTGCCGGAATGGCCTTTAACAACGCCTCTTTAGGATATGTGCATGCGATGGCACATCAGCTCGGAGGCTTCTACAACTTGCCGCATGGTGTTTGTAATGCAATTCTGCTCCCCCATGTTTGTGAATTTAACCTGATTGCTTGTCCTGAACGTTATGCCAAAATTGCCCAATTGATGGGGGTGAATACAGAAGGTTTAACCGTAACTGGAGCAGCTTATGAAGCGATTGGCGCCATTCGTCAGCTTTCGGCTTCAATTGGTATTCCATCTGGGCTGACGGAATTAAATGTAAAAGAAGCTGACTTGGCCATCATGGCGGAAAATGCACAAAAAGATGCCTGCATGTTGACCAATCCACGTAAAGCCAACCATGCCCAAGTGGTAGATATTTTTAAAGCGGCGATGTAGTACCTCAATGTAAGTATTCTCTCCAAGTATCTGACTTACATTTTTAACAGCCCCTGTTTCACTTCCTGAGGAAGTGTGCCAAGAGCAGACATGCATTTTCCTGTTCCTGGCTGATCCTTTTGCCTTCATAAGAGGATAAAAGCGGGGGGTGTTTCTTTTTTATGAAGTCCCCTTCATTATTAATATCGACATTAATCCCATGGTAGAAAAATGCCACTATTTTTTTAGCCCGTTCTAGCCATAAATAAAATTTCATAGCGTATTATCTTACGATTATATTTGATCCCTGAGGAATAAACTGCGCGTCCTTCAAATGACATGAAGGTGAGCGTAGCTGATATCAAGCATCTAGGCAAACAGCAAACTGGGTAGCCACTGATAAAAATTTTAGGATCAGGTTCAGTCTAAATTAATAAGTAAACTCACAGTAAGCAAGGATAATACTTAATATTCCAGAATATTCCTATTTTAACTGTTTAGCTTTGTACCGACAGTTACATCAGCTTTAAAGATTTTTATATTTTAACAGAGTCTGATGAACGGGATGGTTTTTGGGCATCAGTTCAATCAGGCGTTCTACAGCATCAATCGCTTCAGGAAAATGTGCCACATGTTTCAGCAAGACATCGGTTTCATTAGCCTTGAAAATGGCATCGCTCAGGCGTGATTCCAGACAATCTCTCCAAGCGCATAGAAATGGACTTTCTGTTTTGGCCAGAAATACGCCGGTACATAATTTCAAGGCTGAATCGATATACCCAGCATCTAAAGATTGCTCTGTCATTAAAAAATCAGCCTCTACATGCGCCAATAAACGATAGGGTCTGGAACCCAGCATACCACCTAATAAATCGCGTAATTGTGACATTTCTGCTTTTAAAGTCCCCATACTGACCTTGCGCTCGCCATATAAGGCTTGATGCAATGTATCTAGACTCAGACCCTGCGGACATAAGGCTAGAATGGTCAGAATTTCAATCTGTCGAGGAGTCAGAACCAGCATCTTGCCATTAAACAGCACTTGAGGTACTGAAAAAGCTCGAATAAACAGGCGCTGCTTCTGGCATTCTAGTAGAGCCGACTGGATGATCGTAGCACAGCGCTCCGCAGCTAGTAGTGCTAAACTGTTATGCTTTGGCCAGGTAGTCGACAGATCAATGACACCTAAGACCTGTTTTGAATAGGGATCAATAATCGGGGCAGCGTAACAAACCCAATCATGAATGGAGGACATGTAATGTTCACTGGAAAAGACACAGCTGGATTGTTGAGTTTTTAAGGATAATGCCAATGCATTGGTTCCGACTAGCTCTTCGCGCCATTGCCCACCTTCAATAAAATGTACACTTTCTGCGGCACTTTGCATTTGTGGGCTAGAAGCTGCCCAAATGATGGTGCTGCCGATATCTCCGACCGCCAGCACCATAGAAGATTGCTCGGCAATATGTTTTAAATCCTGAGCACAATGTTGCAGGGCTTGGGCTAAAGTTGAGGAAGAAGTGGTCTTTTTTAAATCCGTCAGCGGTGCTGCTAAACGATTCTTCGGGATTTCAGCCGAGGATGAACGTTGCCAGGAGCTGGCAATACTCTGTCCCAGCTGTTCTGCATGTAAGGGAGACAAACTGCTGTTTTGCCGAAGCTGATCAGTATTGTGCCTTTTTTCCATCAAATCTTGTTTTGTCATCATTCCTTATTCTCACAACAATTCATGATTTACATCCGCTGTAATCGTTATTTTTTTAAAATGGATGAAAATATCGTGAACATGCTAGCCCCAACCTTTTTCCAACCTTATACCAGTTATATTAATCAAATAAGGTGCAGAAGTACCTTATACCAAAGCTGTAGAAGCGGTTTTGCCATACGAAAATAAGCAAAGGAAATAAATATGCGTTACGTCGATCCTAATCAACCTGATTCAAAAGTTCATTTTAAAGCACAATACGAGAATTTTATTGGCGGCGAATGGGTCGCTCCGGTCAAAGGTGAATACTTTGACAACATCTCTCCGGTAGATGGCAAAGTCTTTACCAAGGTTCCGCGTTCTTCTGTAGAAGACATTGAATTGGCCCTGGATGCAGCGCACAAAGCCAAAGAACAATGGAACAGAGCATCGCCGACCACCCGCTCCAATATTCTGTTGAAAATTGCCGATCGTCTGGAACAAAATCTGGAACTGCTGGCAGTGGCAGAAACCTGGGACAATGGCAAACCGATCCGTGAAACGCTGGCTGCCGATATTCCGCTGGCTATTGACCATTTCCGTTATTTTGCCGGCTGTATTCGTGCGCAGGAAGGCGGCATTTCCGAAATTGATGAAGATACGATTGCTTATCATTTTCATGAGCCGTTGGGCGTCGTGGGTCAGATTATCCCGTGGAACTTTCCGATTCTGATGGCTGTCTGGAAACTGGCACCTGCCCTGGCTGCGGGCAACTGCATTGTGTTGAAACCTGCAGAACAGACTCCGGTCAGCATTCTGGTGCTGGCTGAACTGATTCAGGATATTTTGCCACCGGGCGTGTTGAACATCGTCAATGGCTACGGGGTCGAAGTCGGCCGTCCACTGGCGACCAATCCCCGTATTTCCAAGATTGCCTTTACCGGTTCCACCGCAGTGGGTCAGATGATCATGCAATATGCGACTGAAAATATTATTCCGGTGACGCTGGAACTGGGGGGTAAATCACCAAACTTGTTCTTTGCCGACATTATGGATCAGGAAGACGATTATCTGGACAAAGCGCTGGAAGGTTTTGCCATGTTTGCCCTGAACCAGGGTGAAATCTGCACCTGTCCATCGCGTGCGCTGATCCAGGAAAGTATTGCTGACGAATTTCTGGCGCGTGCCGTTGAACGGGTGAAACGGATTAAAACCGGGCATCCGCTGGATACTGACACCATGATTGGCGCGCAAGCCTCACAGGAACAGCAGGACAAGATTCTGGGCTGTATTGCCACTGGTCGTGAAGAAGGCGCACAGATCCTGACTGGTGGTGAAGCACGTCAGGAAGTGGGTCAAGGTTTCTATATTGAGCCGACTATCTTTAAAGGCACCAATGACATGAAGACCTTCCAGGAAGAAATCTTCGGGCCTGTACTGGCTGTGACCACCTTTAAAGACTTCGATGATGCGATCAAGATCGCCAATGATACGATTTATGGACTCGGTGCCGGTGTCTGGTCACGCTCAGCGCATACCTCTTACCGTGCAGGCCGTGCTATTCAGGCCGGCCGGGTCTGGACTAACTGTTATCACATCTACCCTGCCCATGCGGCTTTCGGTGGTTATAAAAAATCAGGGATTGGGCGAGAGAATCACAGAATGATGCTGGATCATTATCAGCAGACTAAAAACTTGCTAGTCAGCTATTCGACCAAACCAGCCGGGTTCTTTTAAGAAGTGAAATACATTCAAAGCGAACTTCGGTTCGCTTTGAATGTATGGTAGCTAGCTTTCACAAAATATCAGCAACATCTTCAAGCTGCGGCCAATTCAAATAAAGTTTTTAGTCTATAAATACTTTTTTTAAAGGAAAGAGCATCACCTCAAATTTCTATTTGCAATAGTGTCATTTCAAGATAATTTCACTCTATAAAGATTTCGCCACATTCTCCAGCCATTGAGTGCCAGAAGAATAAAAATAAAATAAAGCACGGCGGTTAAATACAATGACTTATAGCTATACATGCCGACATAAATCACATCTAACACACACCATAATCCCCAGCTTTCAATATATTTTTTTGCCGCCCAATAACTTGCCACCAAGCTAAAAGAAGCCAACATGGAATCCAACCAAGGGAGTGATGCTGTGGTGAAATGAGCAAATAAGGCGCCAATCACCAGACCGGCGACAATACCCACAATCAGGCTATATACCCAGATTTTTTTATTCAAATAGCCAATCTGCACGGTGATAGCCTGGTCATGATTTTTCTTCGACCAGCTATACCAGCCATACAGTTGCATCAAGATAAATACGGCTTGTAATGCTGCGTCTGCAAATAAATTGACACGATAAAAAATAATCATATATAAAAATACAGCGACAATATTCACCAACCAGCAGACTTTATATTGTTTGGAGGTCAACCAGACACCTAAAACGTTTAAAATAAACGCTGCAATTTCTATATTTTCCATAGCAATATAACCTGATTAAGCAGCCAATTTAGAAGTTCAGATTGAATGACAAGGTTGCTGTACGCGGCGAACCCAAGAATAAATAATCGTCACCCAAAAATTCACCTGCATCACGCCAGTATTTCTTGTTGAACAGATTATTAATATTCAAGCGTAGCAATGCATCGGTCGTATTTAGTTTAAATTGATAAGCAGCGCCTAAATCAACCACACTATAACCTGCAACTTTCGCAGCACCCTCTTTGTTGGCATATTTGCTGGAACTGTATTGACCACCTGCCAGAACAGTGAAACCTGCAATGCTCGGTACGTTATAGCGAAGATGTGTTGCGAAACGAGCTTTTGGCACGTTTTGCGCCTGATGATTACCATATTCAACCGCTTCCACATTTTCTAAACGGGCTTTGGTCAAGGCTAAAGATGAAGTTAAGGCCAGATGGTCGGTTAATGCACCATTCAGTCCTAATTCCAGGCCCTGACTATGCTGTTCGCCTTCCGCAATAAAATAGCGAAGTCCTGAAATCGGCTTGCTATATTGATTGTCCTGACGTAAATCAAAAACGGCTGCAGTCAACAGGAAATCATGGATCTGTTGTTTGAAACCAATTTCATATTGCTCTGAATAGATCGGTGCTAGAGTTTCAGCCGCATTCTCTGCAAACCAAGGCGCTGTTTTTCCATCTGACAGGCCTTTAGCATACGAGGCATAGACGGTAGTCGATTCCAAGGGGCTATAGCTGATCGCAAATTGCGGTAAAAATTTGCCTAAATCAGTATCGCGGACTTTTACCCGATCTGCATCATATGCTTGTTCATCCAGCTCGATCCATTTTCCGCCAATCAAAGTGGTCCAATGTTCATTCCATTCAATACGATCAAGAAACGTCAATGCAGTTTGTTTACTGTCTAAAGCTTTAAAATAAGGACCTAGATTTCCTTCTTCTGGGATCCTGTCGTAGGTATCTTGGTAAATATTACCAACATAGTCTTCTGAATTTATGTACTGGTTTATACCGTTGTAACGATTTCTAGATTTATCGGTGTAAGTCAAATCAAAGTTAAGGTGATGTTGTACCCAATTGGTATCAATCACCCCATCCAATTTGACTTTAAATTGATTGGTTTTAAAGGTTTCATCTGGATTCTGATAATCGTAAATATCATACTCGCCAGCTTTACCAAACGTGTTACAGGAATACTCTTCCAGACAGCCTTCCCGATAATAACCATAAGCAAAGCTTGAATAGTCATCAACTCTGGATTTACTGTGTGCTGCAACGAGTCCCAGGTTCCAGTCACTATTCAAAGCATAGCTATATTTTAAACTGCTATTCAGACTATCGATCGTGACCGGTTTGCCCCAAGTCTGGTAACCCAGCAATCGATCCCATTTCACATTTTCTGGGACTTTGCCATCGAGTAATTGATAGCCTGGCACTGATCTTTGTTCGGAACGCTGTGCTTCAAGATCAAATTCCAATTTAGATTGCTCAGATGTTTTCCAATCTAAGGCCAATGCCGCTAAATAGCGTTCACCATCCACATGATCGACATAAGACTCAATCTGTTCATTCACCAGATTGATGCGATATCCGAATTGTTGCTCATCACCCCAAAAACCACCTAGATCAGTTGCCACTGAAAACTGTCCATGTTGATCAGCAGAGAATGTCAGGGCCTGGATATCTTTAGGTCGCTTTGTGACATAATTGACCACACCACCCGGGGTCGACATACCACTTTGAATCGCGGAAATGCCTTTTAAAATTTCCACACGTTCTTTGTTTTCAAGTGCAACATTTTGTTCACCACGAATCACATTGCCATTAATGAGGTAGCTTGATGCCAAATCGAGTGCAAAGCCACGCGAGACAAAGTTTGGATAATAGCCAATTGCAGCATAGCCCTCACCGATGGCTGCATCATTTTTTACCACATCGCTCAGCACACGAGCATGTTGTTCAGCAATGAGATCGGCAGTCAAGATAGAGACCGATGCAGGGAGTTTTTGCAGACTGTTCGTAGCAAATCCTTCAACATTCACTTTGGCACTCGAGTAAGGAATGCTTTGATCGGCGGTGATAACAATCGTGTCAAGCTGTTGCACAGCGTCTTCAGCATAAGTCAGCGGGGCTAAACACAGCTGCGACAGAATGATCATATTTAAAGATCGAGTTAATACATTCTGTTTGAGTTGACGAGTGTTCATACGAAACCTTATGTCTGTGAAGTGGGTGATGATGCTGGGTTTAGAGAGAGCATTGAGAAGATTGCAATTCATCTTGAATGAGCCGGGTTAAGGTCTGGGTAAATTGTTGACCTTGTTCGCCAAAGAACCAGTCCACATGACCGATAATCCAGTCGTAATAAGCAGCATCTGCATGTTGCTGGTTTTGAGTAATCCCAACAAAATACTCAAGCTCTGAAAAAGCGAAATCCAAATGCACGATTTTCAGTAGTTCTGGCAAAATACTAAAATCTTCTTGTGGATGTACTTCAGAAAAATAAGCATGTAGAAAGGCGGTTAAACCAGCTTCATCAATCTGAATATGTGGGCTCTGCTCTAATTCCAACCAATCAATGAAATTACGTTCAATCGTCACAGCCAGATCATAAAGTGCAGAGTTTCGGTCAGATAAACCAAAATCAATTACGGCAGTAATTTCAGCTTTGGCATCCGGCGCTGACCAAAACAGATTAGAAGCGTGTAAATCGTTATGGGTCCAAATTTTGCTTGCCTGTTGCAATACAGGCTGAATACGCTGGTGAACCTGTAAGATTCGATCTAAAAAGTAAGGATCTAAATTTTTATCGGCAAAATAACGGCTTAATTCTGAACTGTTTGCAATGCGCTGTTGAATGGCTGTAATGATATTTTCACTGTCTAAAAGCTGCTGATTGGAAACCAAATAAGATGCTGATCTGCCCTGCTGTTCGGGAAAATCCTGCATCGCCAGATGTAGTCTGGCCAGTAAAGCCCCTGCCTTGGCGGCATGTTCAGCATAGAAAAAAGGTTTCCAGGATTGCTGATCTGCATACAGATCTAAACCGGCTGCTTTTGCATAAACTTCATAGGTCCAGTCACCCACCTCTAAAGCAGTCAGATCTTGATTTGACCTAATCAATGCTGCAACAGGAATTTCTTTGCTGGCTAAATGCTGAAGAACGGCATGCTCCTGTAAAATATCGTGGGCACGACGAAATGAACAATGACTGCGCTTGATCAAATACTGATGCGCGACTGCTTCATCCCTGCTCACAAAATCCTGCTCCACCTTGACCAGCGCCGCAGATGAAAATGGCCGGGGACTACACCACAAAATCTGAATATGACCTTGTAAACAGGAATAATGCTGCTGCAGGCTTTGTAATTCTGGATCAGAAATATGTGCCCAGTCTTTATGTTCCCAGGCATTGCCCATACCATGACCTAAATCATCAGTCATTGTGGTCATTATCAATATTCCTGAGCCAGATCATTATGTAATAATGGAAAATCATTGTTTAGGCGAACATGCAAACAGTATTTTTAAATACATTTAATATTGAAGACACGCCCTAAAATTAAGTGGTACATACCAGTATTAAATTGGAGGCAAGTTTAGCCTTATAAATATAAAAATAAAATAGATCTCTCGCATAAATCAAAAAATGATCTTCTTTTTGGTTAATATTCGAACTCCAGATTTCTTAGCATTCGCGCATAATCTGCGGATGAAATACATCAATTCAAACAAGCTTTCTGATCCTCAGTTCAAGCGATAACATAGTTTTGAAATGCACCGTAATTCATTTTCATGACTTCACTAAGTAGCTCTTTAAATCCATGTTCCTCAGCAGCAAATTCTACCAGTGATTCATTGTTCAGATCAGTAACACATGCCATGGTTGTACACTTGAATGATTTTGGTCTTTAATGAAGTTCTTTAACGGCTCAGTATGGATTGCCCAGGTATCGAAGTCTTTCATCTGTATCTGACGAACTTCAATGTCATTGATTTTGATGCTTCGATTCGTTTCTAAAAAAAATCATTCATAATGATGTCTCAAATTAGATTTTAATGACAAAAAAATACCCTGATGGTTATCCCATCAGAGCTAAATATAAAATTATTTATTTCTTAATTTGAAATACTTTGATCAATCAGTTTCTCAATAATATTAGAGGCAAGGCAGAGTAAAACTTGAAGTGCGACATAAACCACCTAATTAATTTAAAGGGTATGGAGTATATAAAATTGTCATACCATCATCTTAACTTTGAAGATCGTACTGCATTAATGCTTGAGTCAAGAAAAGAAGGCTTTTCACCAAGAAAATTTGCCGAACTCATTAAAAGACATCCAAGTACGATCTATGGTGAGCTTAAAAGAAATAGTATCAATGACGTTTATCAAGCTCGATATGCTTCTGATAACACCTTCGCTAGACGTAGACGTAGTCACAGAAAGCTCAAAATCGATTCAATCCTCTGGAGATTTATTGTTGAAGCGATCCGTTGTTTATGGTCTCCTCAGCAAATATCGAAGCGTTTAAAGACAATTCCTGATTTGGATCAAACAATGAATGTAAGCCATACAACGATTTATTCAACGATACGAGCATTACCAAAGGGTGAGTTGAAAAAAGACTTATTATCCTGTCTGCATCATGAAAATAAAAAGCGAAAAGCTAACGGTGAACCTAAAAAAGATTCTATATTACAGGATATTAAAACTATTCATGAGCGCCCAGCCGAAGTTCAAGAAAGATACCGGGTCATTGGGAAGCCGATTTAATTAAAGGTAAAGACAATAAAAGTTCGATAGCAACACTTATTGAACGAAATACACAGCTCTGTATCTTGGCAACATTATCTGATGCAAAGGCAGAATCAGTGCGCAAGGCTTTAACAGAGGTGGTCCCACTTGTTTGAACAACTAAAAGCGTATTTATAAGTGATATTCCGCTCTAGTTAAGCCACCTTGTTTTGTTGGGGTAGCTG
>NZ_JAMXXN010000024.1 GCF_024129435.1 Acinetobacter lwoffii
TTCCCGAACTCAGAAGTGAAACCTCTTAGCGCTGATGGTAGTGTGGGGTTACCCATGTGAGAGTAAGTCATCGCCAGCTCATTATTCGAAAATCCCCCTCCGCTAAGGCAGAGGGGGATTTTTTTGTGCGTGGAATTTTAGATAAGATATTTAACATATCTATATCTCAAAGTTGATCAGATTCTTCTGAGACAGAGAATTCCTGTTAATTTGTTTGACCTATTGGGATCTCTGTAAAACTAGCGCTATAAGAGTTTACAAGCTGATCTTATAAACCTTACAAAATAAAAAACCAGCGAATCGCTGGTTTTTTATTGCAGACTATTTTAGCTGAATATATATATATCATGGCTGAGATTAATAGGTTGTAGGTATACTTTCATGGTAAAAACTTTAATGGACACAATTAGCGATTACTATTTACCAAATATTAAATAAAATAGCCTAAGTATGGTTAAATTAATTCTCTTTATTTAGTCATTAGAGAGAGTCTTTTAGCATTTTTTTATGCTGTTTTACTTGGTTGGCATAACGTTTACCTTGTTTACGCATTTTACGATTATTTTCATAACCTGACGGACCTACATTATAATAGGCAAGCGCTTTCTTCCAGTCACCGGATGATTGATTATATTTAGAAAGAATATATGTACCACATTGGATATTACTGCTTTCATTGTATAAATCACCTGGACAAGTTTGTTGCCAATATCTCGGAATCACTTGCATCAAGCCTACCGCACCTGCTGGCGAAGTTGCTTGGCTACGATAAGTAGATTCCTGACGAATGACAGCCGCCACTAGAAGCGGATCTACACCCTGATTTTGTGCATGTTGAACAATTAAAGGTGAAACACGATTAGCTGTACTGGATGGGGTGGAATAAGCAGTTTGAATGCCTTTAGACAGCTTAGCTGCGCGTTTTTCTACCGAGCCTCCGCCCAAGGATGAACAACCCGCAAAAAGAAAAGTGCTCAATAAAATAGAGGAAAATTTAAAAGATTGAGAATGAAATAGTGAACGTTTAGATTTAATTGGATTGAATAAATGAGAAACAAACAAACTGTGAATTCCATGCCTGAATAAACGTATTTCGATGTTAGGCAGCCTATATACAAGAGTCAAGCTTGCTGCTGATGAAAGCACTTTATTAATGTACAAACTTTATCTATCTACTAAAAAATCTCTAAGTTGAAAGATTTTTCAGCATCCAGATTTCACAGGCTTCACTATGTCCGGTATTGCCTTGAGGATGATCAAGATGCTGAAAACCTAATTTTTCATAGAGTTTCACCGCTTGCCAAAGCACTTTAGTTGTTTCTAGATAGACTGACTTAATCTGATGAGCCTGTGCGAATTCAAAAGATAATTCTAAAATTTTCTTGGCAAAACCCTGCTGACGAATTTCAGGTAAAAAGTACATTTTCTGAATTTCTAAAATAGTTGCATCACCTTTTAATAGCGCAATTCCACCACCACCGTAAATTTTATTTTGTTGATCCACAACAATCCAGTAAGCTGATTTCGTTTGCTGATAAACTTGATACAGTTCATCTAAAATAGAATCGCCTACCGCGAAACCAGATTCTGCTGCCAGTCCAAACTCTTGGGAAACACGACGAATAATGCTTGCAATTTGAGCATTATCTTCAGGCTGAATGGGACGAATATAGTACATATTGGTCTGATTTTATTTTGAAAAAACGATGAATTTTTATAACCTTAAATCCTTAAAAAATCCATCGTTTAATCAACTTAAGTAAGCTTAATTCGTTATTTAATGAGCAATCATTATTTTAATTCGCTCGATGATTTCCCTAATTCCCGACGGGCAATAATCAGTTGCTGAATTTGCTGGGTGCCTTCAAAAATATCCAGAATCTTGGAATCACGTGCCCATTTTTCCAAAAGTTCAGTTTCGTTATAACCAGTGGCTGCTGCAAGTTCGACACATTCTAAGGTAATTTCATTACCAATCCGACCGGCCTTGGCTTTGGCAATAGATGCTTCACGTGAATTTGGTTTGCGATTATCGGCCATCCAGGCAGCTTTCAGCATCAGCAAACGTGCTGCTTCCCATTCAGCTTCCATACGATAGATTTGTGCTGCGATATTAGAGCTTTGTAAATACGGTGTGGCATAAGTGGAGTCCAGTTGATCCTTAAAAATCTCCTTGATGCGTTCCAGCGAGGCTTTCGCACAACCAATCGCCATGGCGGCGACCAGCGGGCGAGTATTATCAAAGGTTTCCATCACGCCAGCAAAGCCTTTAGCAACATCGATTTCTGCATGACCGAGCAGGTTTGCTGCAGGTACTCGACAGTTAATAAAGCTGATCGTGGCAGTATCGGATGATTTAATCCCTAATTTATGTTCCAGTCGTTCAACCTTCATTCCTGGAGTGCCTTTGGCCACCACAAATGATTTAATGGCTGATCGTCCCAGTTTTTTATCCAGAGTTGCCCAAACCACTACCGCATCGGCTCGTTCTCCCGAGGTCACAAAAATCTTCTCGCCATTCAGAATATAGTCATCACCGTCTTTAGTCGCAGTGGTACGAATTGCAGCGGAATCTGAACCGCAACCTGACTCGGTAATCGCCATGGCCGCCCAAGTTCCATGAAAACGCTGTAATTGCTCCTCATTGGCAACAGCTGCAATGGCTGAATTTCCTAATCCTTGGCGTGGCATCGAGAGTAATAAGCCAGTATCGCCATAACACATTTCAATAATGCTCAGGGCAGTAGACATATTAATGCCATTTTTATTGCTGCTGTCTGCATCGCCACGTTTATTGACTGCTGCACCAGCATTCATGCCTTCACTACCTTGATTCATGCCATCGACAACAGAAGCGAGCATGTCTAGCTCTATCGGATAAGCATGTTCAGCCTTGTCATATTTACGTGAAATCGGACGCAAAACATTGAGGGCAACTTCATGTGCTTGATCAATCAAAAGCTTAAATTTTTTTGGAGTTTGTAGATTCATTATTGTTCTTCTTTATGTTCTGATCAGGCATGCAAGCCAGAATGGAGAATGGCAGTGGCTCTCAGGTCTCTATACCAGCGTTCTACCGGATGTTCTTTGGTAAAACCATGACCACCCAAAATTTGTACACCATCGGTGCCGATTTTCATGGATTTTTCTGCACAGAGTAGACGTGCCAAATAAGCCTCACGATGAAAAGCTTGACCAGATTCAGCCAGGCTGGCGGCATTCAGGATCAGCATTTGCATCGCGTCAATTTCAATGGCCATATCGGCAATCATAAAGGCGACACCCTGACGATGGGAAATCGGTTCACCAAAGGCAATACGGTCATTGGCATATTGCACACAGTATTTTTTGACTGCTTCACAGGCGCCCACTGCCATCACACACCACATCAGATTGCCCAAATCTACGAATGCACGATAATCAAAATCTTCATCACCCAGACGATGTGCCGGAGTGTTTTCAAATTTTAGCGTGACTGTTTCAGTGGCCTTTAAACCCATAGCCGGCGATTTTTTCGCAGTGATGGTACTGTCGCGTTGCACCACAAAGACCTCAGCTCTGCCATCCAGATCAGCACTGACCAGATAGAGATCGGCACTTTCTCCGAAGAGCACTAAGGTCTTTTGACCCCGAATCAGATAATGTCCCTGATGTGCAACAGCCTTGGTTCTAAGTTGCTCCGGGTTAAACGCTGCTGTTTCTTCCTGCACTGCAAAGGTGGCCTTTAACTCAGGATTCTCTGCGAAAGCGCCCAGATATTCTGACTGAATCTGCTCTGAGCCCCAGCGGGTAATGGCGTTAATGAAACTAAAAGTCGAAAGTAAGCCAGCCGTCAGACTGAAATCACCCTGAGCCAAATGTTGAGCGATTAAAATATTGCTGACAATATTCTGTTCCGATGCAACGCCCCCCAATGCTTCAGGCAGGGCATAGAAATTCAAGCCTAAATCAGTGCTGTATTGCCAGAGTTCATGGGGAAATAATTCATGCTGATCTGCATCATGCGCCAAGGGATACAGCACCTCTTGGGCAAATTGCTGCATGGCATCACAGGTCATTTGCTGTTCTTCAGTGAGGTTTAGATCAAATAAGGATTTAGACTGATGCGGCAGACGCTGTTTTTGAATCTTCTGGCCAGATTTCAGGATTTTCTGGGTTTGACTCAGGGTTTTGAATCCTACTTTTGAACTTTGATAAAGTGATTTTTCTACAAATTTCCGCAGCTTTAACTGGTCTAATACTTCGCTACCCGCGATTTTGGTCAGTATGGACAAGCCAAATCCTTGGGCTTTATTCACCATATTATTCATTCTGATTATCCTAAAGGTGTTGTCACGTTATTTTTTTTAATACTGACATGCACTCAGAGATAAAACCATGCCATCCCTGACACGAATGATTGACAATTTTTAGGTTTCGGGGATTGAAGAAATGGAGGAATAAATTAATGAAAAATAAAAGAAAGATAAAAATATAAAAAATCGAATATGTCTAAAAATTGACCCGAATGACAAAATTATCCGGGTCTTTTTAATGCAGATTTTATTTTAAGAGAGATGATGTCTAATCATGGCACGCACATTGGTTTTGGCATCAATCACGGTCATAAAGGTATAGGCACCAATAAATTTACGGCTAATAAACATAAATTCTTTGGGTGGAACACTGAAATAACGTGAAGCCATAGATCTCGATGCCTGTTGCATCACACGGCTATGCAGCTGGCTTTTTTTCCAGTCATAGCGATTATGTTCATCCATGATGCCAGCTGGCAATTCTTGATTATTTAGCGGTGAACTAAACGCTTCGGTGGCCAGTAAAAAGACTTTGGCCATATCCGGTTTGATGCTTTGCGGAATCGAATCAAAAAACTCATAACCAGTCATCGCCTTGACCATCATATCCGAGTCATGATGATAGCCTGCTTGGATCAGGTTACGCGCAACACTGAGCAGATGCTGGTCAAACTGGCGGATCGCGCCAAAGTCGAGCAGAATGATCTTGTCGTGCACATCTGCGCCATTGCCCAGACGAACCAGATAATTACCAAAGTTCGGATCGGTTTGCATCTCGCCCCATTCGAAGATTTCACGCACTGCAATTTCCAGAGACGCTTCACCTAACAGGTTGCGGCGTTCTTGGGGCAGGGATAACATTACCGGGCTATTGATCGGCACACCACGTTCAAAAGTCATGCATAGCACACGATCTGAGCAATATTCATTAATAATGGTTGGGACGATATAACGAGGATCATCTTTTAAACGCGCCGCAAAACGACGCGTGGTATCTGCTTCAATCTGATAATTTACTTCACGGTGCATCATCTCACGGACTTCATCGAACCACTGGTCGAATTCGCGGGTCTGCGGCACGATGCGAGTCAATTTCAGCATGTTTTTAAACAGGCTCATATCCGAATCAATGGCTTCTGCCACACCCGGATACTGAATTTTTAACACCAGTTCCATGCCATCAGATTTTCGGGTAGCGCGATGTACCTGTGCCAAAGAAGCTGTGCCCAAAGGTTCATGATCAATGGTGAGATCGTCGAGTTTTGAACCGAGTTGTTGTTGTAACTGGGTCTTGATGGCTGGCCATGCCAATGCCACCGTCTGATTGTTCAGGGTATTTAGAGCTTGAGTGACTTCTTCTGGCAGAAAATGCTCACCATACAGTGCCATCATCTGGCCAATTTTAACGATAGAACCTTTTAGCTTGCCAATTTCTGCCACCAGATAATCAGCCTGTTCTTTCATGGCTTTTTTACGTTTCTTTTCTTTTTCTTCTTCACTTGAGAACATGGAGCTTGCACTAGAAGCCGCCCAACGCGTGCCTGCCAGCAAGGATGCCTTTGCGATCGATAAGCGTCGATCCATAGAGGAGGTTTTCAGTTGTTTAAGCTTATCGTTCTGATCTGACATGTAAACTCGATCCTTTCATCATCAGCATGAAGCAGAATAAATCATTGTAAGGGATAGTAGCGTTTCTGCACGTATTAAAAAAGTTTAAGCTGCTGAATTCATAGTAAAAGCTAGGCAAGCTTTCATTTATTCACCAACTTGTATCAGTTTAAACAGGGCATTATGCCATTTGAAATTGGATTTTTAATTCAGATCGTTGCTGTAACTGTTGTTTATTTGTTTGAATATGTTGATGAATCAGGCGCTGTACGCTGTCATGCATAAAGCCCAAAGCATAGCCTTTTACAATCACAATACTTGGCAAGCCAAAAAACAGATATTTAGCATCGTCCAGTGTCGCATCGGTAAATACGCCATGCTGCATTAAGGTCGACTGCAAAAAAACCTTTTCTTGCTGCACCTGACTGGAGGCTTGATCATTCCAGTAATTCTGGCGCATCGCCATAAGATTATTGTGCTTATAGCTCATAGATCTGGGCTCATTTGAAGATTGAATGCGGATTATATGTGGGTCATGTGCCAATTTTCAATTGTGCAACTGTTTAATCTTTCAGTCCGAGAAAGGCATAGGATTTTTGTCCGGACTGCGTTAATATCAGTGGATAATTTAAACAATATTGATTGTTAAACATTTATTGGGATTGTACCGGTTTCGGTCAAGGGGAAGTTATGCGTCTTGCATGGTTTTTAGTTGCAATTTTTGCGGGTACTGCGGTTCAGACACAAGCTGCTGTTGGGTATTCCAAGGAATATACACAGTGTATGAATTTTAGTTATGGCAATACACCCAAAGCGGAAAAATGCCTAGAAAAAGAGCTGAAAGTTCACAATAAGCGTCTGAAGAAAAACTATAAAACTTATCTAAAATTAAATCCGAATCAGACCGCCGCTATTCGCAGTCAGCATGTATTGTGGGAGCGAAAACTCTCTCAGCAATGTAATTTTAGAATGTCAGAAAAATATGCCAAACAGCAACAAGGTCAATGTATGCTGGCTTTGATTATGGATCAGGCCAATCTTTATCAATCCCGCTCTTATGCACCAGCTTCAAGATAAAGTGCCATAGTATTAGCATCGGCATTTAACAGAAACATCTCTGAATAAAGTAAACATTTATAATCATGATCGCTCACAAAAACAGGAATTTTATAATTTTTGTGGGCGTAGAGAATTCGTGTTTTTCATGCTTTAGCATTATAAAAGCAGGCAAAACAAGGTATCATAAGGCGTTTAAAAAAATGACCTTGGAGACGCCTTAAGTGGATCGACCGACTATTAGCCCTGAACATATGCAGGAAGCCGCTGAAAATTTAACCACCATTCGTGATTTTATTCGTTTTGGGGTTACAGCATTACGTCAATACGATGCACATTTGGGCCAAGGCACAGAAGATTATTTTGCTGAAAGTTCAGCGCTAGTGCTGCAAACCCTGTCGCTAGAATGGAAAGCGGACGCTGAAATTTTAGATGCCAAATTATTACCAAGTGAAAAAGCCGAATTTTTAAGTCTGCTGGAACGCCGTATTAATGAAAAAGTACCGACTTCATATTTATTGAACCTGGCTTACTTTGACGGCAAACCCTACTATGTTGATGAGCGTGTGCTGATTCCACGTTCACCGATTGCTGAACTGATTCAAAACCGTTTCGCCCCGTATTGCCTGGGCGAACATGGTCAAATGGGTGAAGCGGTGAATAACTTGCCGGAAAACCCGAATCCGAAGACACCACAACGCATTCTAGATATGTGTACCGGTTCCGGCTGTATCGCAATTGCCTTGGCTTATGCTTTCCCTGAAGCGGAAGTAGATGCCACCGATATTTCTAAAGAAGCATTGGAAGTTGCGCAAATCAATACTGAGCATCATGACAAGCAATATCAGATCGCATTACTTGAATCGGATTTGTTCGAAAAAATTCCAGCCGAAAATCAATACGATTTAATCGTATCTAATCCGCCGTATGTCGATGCGGAAGATATGGCTGATTTGCCTGAGGAATTCCATCATGAGCCTGAACTTGCGCTTGCTGCAGGTCAGGATGGTCTGGATCTGGTGCGTAAAATGCTGGCTCAAGCTGCAGATTATCTGACTGAGAATGGCCTGATCGTGATTGAAGTGGGTAACTCAGAATGGGCAATGCGCCAAAACTTTAATTCAGTCGATTTCTACTGGTTACAATTCCAGAAAGGTGGTACTGGTATCTTTGCATTGACTGCAGAGCAATGCCGTACTTACCGCGATTTATTTATTCAGTCTATTCAAGCATAAGGAGTCGTTTGACATGGCAGGTAATAGTATAGGGCAACTGTTCCGTGTAACGACTTGTGGTGAATCTCACGGTGTTGGCCTGATGGCAATCATCGATGGGGTTCCACCCTGCATTGAGCTGACTGAAGCTGATTTGCAAAAAGATCTGGACCGTCGTAAGCCGGGTACATCGAAATTTGCAACCCAGCGTAAAGAACCCGATGAAGTAGAAATTATTTCCGGTGTGTTTGAGGGTAAAACGACCGGTACTTCAATTGGTTTGTTAATTCGTAATACGGATCAAAAATCGAAAGACTACGGCAATATCGCACAAACTTTCCGCCCGGGTCATGCTGACTATACCTATACCCAAAAGTATGGTTTCCGTGATTATCGTGGTGGCGGCCGTTCAAGTGCGCGTGAAACGGCAATGCGTGTTGCAGCGGGTGCCATTGCCAAGAAATTCCTTTTTGAGAAATTTGGCATTGAGATTCGTGGTCATGTAACCCAAATCGGTACAGAAAAAGCAGAAAAACTGGACTGGAATGAAGTTCCAAACAATCCGTTTTTCTGTGGTGACGTGGATGCAGTACCACGTTTTGAAGCGCTGGTCACGTCTTTGCGTGAGCAAGGCACCAGTTGTGGCGCTAAACTCGAGATCATTGCATCTAAAGTACCTGTGGGTTGGGGCGAGCCTGTATTTGACCGTTTAGATGCAGATATTGCCCATGCCATGATGTCGATTAATGCCGTTAAAGGTGTAGAAATCGGTGATGGCTTTGGCGTCGCTGAACAGTTTGGTCATGAAAGCCGTGATGAACTCACCACAGAAGGCTTCCTGGCCAATCATGCTGGCGGTATTCTAGGTGGTATTTCTAGCGGTCAGGACATTCGTGTTGCGATTGCCTTGAAGCCAACTGCGTCTATTACCACGCCGGGTAAAACCATCAATATTGAGCGTGAAGATACTGATGTACTGACCAAAGGCCGTCATGATCCTTGCGTGGGCGTGCGTGCAACCCCGATTGCTGAAGCGATGCTGGCGATTGTGCTCATGGATCATTTCATGCGTCACCGTGCGCAAAATGCCGATGTTGTTGCGCCATTTGCACCGATTGAACCTAAATAATTTGCTTTAACTTTAAAGTGAAATTGTTTTAAAGTCAGACTTCGGTCTGACTTTTTTATTTATAAAATGAATCACTATAAAAATATACGATTGGCAAGCAAGGCTGATATTCAGCAACTTACCATACTGATTAATACAGCTTATCGTACTCTGGATGGATGGACGACTGAGGCAGGAATGATCCAAGGTGATCGTATTCAAGAAAAACAGTTATATGACTTGCTCAATTTAGAAAATTTTCAGCTCTTTGTGTTGGAAATTGATAATAAGCTTCTTGGTTGTATTGGCGTGAGCTTAAGACAGCAAGTAGCAGAGATTGGAAGCTTTGCTGTTGCACCTGCTGAGCAAAACTCGGGTTATGGCAAGCAATTATTGGACTTTGCCGAATCCCATATTTTCGAAATATTTAAGAAGAAAGTGATTCAGATGTCAGTATTAAATGTCCGTATTGAACTGCTGGCATATTATCAGCGCCGTGGCTATCAGCTGACTGAAAAGATTGAAGCATATCCACTGGGTCAAAATGTCGGAGAACCGTTGATTCCGTTACATTTGCTGATTTTAGAAAAAATCAGCAAATCAATATGATTAGTTGATGAAAATTCAAGCTTTTTGCCACTTAAATTGAGTAGTGGGAAAGCTCCTGAACATGCTAAGTTTTCTGTTCAGTCTAAGTGACTTAAGATTAGGCAGAAAACAGACCAGGATGTCATATGCTGCATATTATTTTAACTTCTTTATTTCCTCTCATCGGACTGATCAGCTTTGGCTATTTACTTAAGCGCAGGCAATGGTTGAGTGATGATTTCTGGCGAGGCGCAGAAAAGTTAAATTATTATGCACTGTTTCCAGTGATGCTATTTTTAAATCTGGCCACTGCCAAGATTCAAATGGCAGTCATTGAAGATGTGGTGCTGGTTGTATTTAGCATTATGGCTGTGGTCAGTATTGCATTGTATATTTTGCGTCATATTTACCAGATATCTTATGCGCGTTTCGGCGTGTATGTCCAAGGTTTACTACGCTTTAACACCTATATTGGCCTTGCTGCTGTCAGTGCCTTATTTCAGCAGCAGGGTATGACTATTTTCGCGGTGATCATGGTGCTGTGTATTCCTTTGGTGAATGTCTTATCGGTACTGGCATTTACCCGTAATCACGAAATGCAGCTCACCAAAATTATTCTCGGCTTGGCTAAAAACCCATTAATTCTGGGCTGTATTGTCGGTGGTTTATTTAATCTTTCCGGTTTGTCACTCTGGACTGGAGCAGAGCAGTTCCTTAAACAGATTGCACTGTGCAGTTTGCCACTCGGTTTGATGTGTGTGGGCGCTGCCTTACAGTTTCAGGACTTTCAGCGTGATATGTTGCCACTCAGCCTGATGACCTTTGGTCGCCTGTTCGGAATGCCGCTGATTGCATTTTTAGTGTGTAAAATTTTCCAGATTGATGCATTAACTACTCAGGTATTAGTCTTGTTCTTTGCACTTCCTACCGCCTCAGCTTCGTATGTTTTAACCCGGGTATATGGCGGCGATAGCGAGTTAATGGCCAGTATTATTAGTGTACAAACAGTGGTCGCAGCAGGCAGTTTATTGATGATACTTTCTTGGATTATTTAAAACTCTAAAATGCATGATAAAAGTCTAAATTTTGCTTTGGATGATATATACTTTGAATTATTAAAATAGCCTAAGCCATAATGAAACTCTATTTAAGCGCCAAAACTAAATAAGTCTTAGAATTTTATAAAGGGTAGAACTTACTGGTTTTACTTACGGCAGCAAAATCTAAAAATTTAATATCGAGGCAATATCCTTCATTACACATGTATGCTGTTAATTAAGAAAAAAATCATGGATAAATTCACGTGAATTAACATAAATAAAAACTGTGTTTTTCCTAAAAATGGTATATAAATTGCTCATGATAATAAAACATTATTGCAGGAGAGAAATGCTTCTGCATTCGCCGAAGGAGCAAGTTCCCAGGAAACTCTCAGGCAAAAGGACTGTGATAATGGATAAAAACTCTGGAGAGAAGTGTTCAATCACTCACCGAAGGGGAAGGTGGCCGCATTGATGTGCAATGTATCCACCGAAGCTCTCAGGTACACATGACAGATGGGAAAAGACATCAATATAATCAAGGAGGTGTCTATGTGTCATGTCGTGGTGATTGGGGCCGGTATTACCGGAGTAACCACAGCTTATGAGCTGGCACAATCAGGCTATCAAGTGACTGTGGTTGATCGGCATCTTTATCCGGCAATGGAAACATCCTTTGCCAATGGCGGCCAGCTTTCTGCCTGTAATGCCGAAGTATGGAACCAGAAAGCCACGGTACTCAAAGGCATCAAATGGATGTCACAGAAAACCGCACCACTTTTGCTCAATCCTTCTTTCAGCGTGCATAAATACAGTTGGCTCATGGAATTTCTGGGCAATATCAAACATTATGAAGCCAATACCCGAGAAACGGTACGGTTGGCTTTACTGGCAAGAGCACGTTTGTTTGAAATTGCCCAAATAGAAAATATTGATTTCGATCTGGAAAAACGCGGCATTTTACATTTTTATCATAACAAGACGGATTATGATGTGGCGATCAAAGTCAATGATCTGTTGTGTAGCAGTGGTCTGGAGCGTAATGCAATTTCCAATGCAGAAATCAAGCAGATCGAACCCGCATTAACTGGTGATTATTATGCAGGATTTTACTGTCAGAGCGATGCCACCGGGGATATTCATAAATTTAGTAACGGTCTGGCCAAAGCCTGTATGCAAAAAGGCGTGAAATTCGAATTTGGTCAGGATGTTTTCGCTGTTGATCATCAGGCTCAAAATATTCGGGTTAAATGCAAACCTAGTACTGAAAATGTCCATTCCTCTCCAGATGACATTCTGGAAATTAATGCAGATGCCGTTGTGGTCTGTGCAGGGGTTGGCAGTTATCAACTGGCTGAGATTCTTGGTGAACGGGTCAATGTTTATCCAGTCAAAGGCTACTCGATTACCGTGCAACTGAATGATGAACAGAGCCAGAACAACGCACCTTGGGTCAGCCTGCTAGATGAAAGTGCTAAAATTGTCTTGTCACGCCTAGGCAAGGATCGTCTACGCGTCGCAGGAACAGCCGAGTTTAATGGCTATAACCGGGATATTCGAGCTGACCGGATTCAACCTTTAATTGACTGGACCAATCGTAATTTTGACCTGTGTACTGAGCATGTTGTTCCGTGGGCGGGCTTACGCCCAATGATGCCCAATATGATGCCTGTAGTACGCCGTGGCAAACATGAGCGAGTCTTTTACAATACCGGACATGGTCATCTGGGCTGGACTTTATCAGCTGCAACGGCTGCAATGATCAGTCAGGAAATTGCGCAATACTATCCTGCTTAAATTGATAGCCCGCTTGCGGGCTATTTTTTACACCAAAAATCTCATTTTATATGACGATAAATTATAGTATTTTGAAACTAAATCAATCATATAACCGATAAATACCGGTAAAACGTTCACAGCCTTTCTGCTGGCTACTGACCGCTAAAATGGCTTTACTATAGTTAAACTCATAGCGGCAGTCATTTTCGTTATCGGTGATCTGGTTTTTTGTCTCAGGCGTAGTATAGGCTAAAAAAGGAATGATCTGCTTCTCGGTCCGGTTATTCGGATTACGATAGGCAAGACCTTCAATCTTGATGCGGTCTTTGGTCAGTTGATGAATCTTGAGATGAACAGGCTGCTTGGCAATTTGCCCCTGTTCAAACTTGATATAATGCTGGGTTAAACTTTGATTCAACGAAATATAGATATTTAAATCATCTAAACGCCATTCAAACTGCTGTTTAAAACAGTCTAGCGTTTTGCATTGCTGTAAACGGGTCGCCCATAATTGTTGGCTATCTTGCAATAAGCGCACAGGTGCATCAGTAATCAGAAAAGCAGTAAAGTATTGGTCTGCGAGTTTTTCACGAGATTCAGCCAATGATGCTGAGCAGACTTTATTCATGGCAGCCGTTTTTTTGCTGTCATCGCTACAATCCATTGTGATCGCTGAGCTACCCGTAGAAATCGTCCCCAGACCGAGCATCAGGCCAATTATTTTCAACATATTTATATCAGTTTTCAGTAGCATGATCGCTTATACTTTCACTGTGTTACGCTTGGTCTAACTATAGCGAAATAGAAAGCAAGTGTACAAGATTTCAATGGGCTATTTCTAAAGGATGTATAAGGTGATCGCACAAATTCGTATTGGCCAGGGTCTGGATGTGCATGCATTTGAAGAAGGTAATTTTGTCACTCTGGCAGGCATTCAAATTCCGCATACTCACGGTCTGAAAGCACATTCGGATGGTGATGTAGTGCTGCATGCACTCTGTGATGCTTTGTTGGGTGCTTTGGCGCTCGGAGATATTGGCCAGCATTTCCCAGATACAGATCCCGAGTTTAAAGGTGCAGATAGCCGGGTACTACTCAAGCATGTTTATCAGCTAATTCTGGATCGTGGTTATCACCTGAATAATGCCGATATTACCGTGGCCTGTGAACGTCCAAAACTGGCTAAGCACAATCTGGCGATGCGTCAAAGTATTGCAGATGTCTTGGATGTTGATGTGACTCAAATCAGTATTAAAGCCACCACCACTGAACAGTTAGGTTTTACCGGTCGTCAGGAAGGCATTATGTCCATGGCAACCGTGCTGTTGAGCCACAGTAAATAAAATCAGGCAAAATAATTTGGATTAATCAGGGAAAGTTCCAGTTCCTGCGTTGCTTTACGACCTTGTAGCTGTAGGGCAACCGCATGCATTAAACCGGTCCAGGTTTCATTTGGTTCCCAGATCTGATGCAAGTGTTCTTGTGCTGTAGGCATATCGATATCCATATAGTACTGACGATATAAGTACATCAGACAGCTGACATGGTAGTTTTGCGAACAATGTACCCAGACCATTTGCTCTTTTACCAGATGATCGATCAGGTCCAGTACCAGCAGGCATTGATTGTCTGAAGGGGTTTCCCAGGAAATCGGAACCTGAATATAGTTCAGTCCCAGCTCAAGGCAAATTTTATCTTCATGCGGCAGATACTGTTCGCTATCGGTCAACGCCACATTGATGACTGTAGATACACCGTATTCTTTCATCAGCTGTAATTGGGTAGTGGTCGGTTGACCGGAGCTAAACAGATGTTCGTGTATGAACTGAAAATTCTCAATCTGGCTTAATGCCGTTTCAATATCATTCATCAGATAAATTTTCCTTGTTCTAGAAATGCAAACGCCATCTTGGCGATGGCGTTGGTCAGATCATTTAACGATTAGGTAAAATGTCTTTCAATGCCTCATGCATGTCGAGTAAAACTTTTTCAGTCGTTTCCCAGTCGATACAGCCATCCGTAACGGATTGACCGTATTCCATATCATTCAGGTTCGCCGGAATGTCCTGACGACCACCCTTAAGATGACTTTCTACCATAATACCAACAATTGACTTGTTTCCATCAAGAATTTGTTCGGAAATGTTTTTAAGTACAAGTGGTTGCAGGTACGGGTCTTTGTTAGAGTTGGCGTGGCTGGCATCAATCATGATCTTGGTGCTGACTTTGGCCTTGGCTAGAGCAGCTTCTGCATCGGCAACCGAGCCTGCATCGTAGTTCGGTTTGCCATTACCGCCACGCAATACCACGTGAGCATAAGGATTGCCTGAAGTGCGAATCACAGCCACCTGACCCTGATCATTCAGACCGAGGAAGCTGTGACCATGTTTCACAGATTGCATCGCATTGGTCGCGACCGTTAAACCGCCGTCAGTACCATTTTTAAAGCCGACTGGTGAAGAAAGACCAGAAGACATTTCACGATGGGTCTGGCTTTCTGTGGTACGTGCACCAATCGCTGACCATGAAATCAGGTCTTGGTAATACTGTGGCGAGTTTGGATCAAGTGCTTCAGTGGCACATGGCAAGCCCATTTCATTCAGTTCAAGTAATAGCTTGCGACCGATACGCAGACCTTTTTCAATATTGAATGAATCATTCATATCCGGGTCATTGATCAGGCCTTTCCAGCCTACGGTAGTACGCGGTTTTTCAAAATAAACCCGCATCACGATATATAAGCTGTCTTTAACTTTTTCGCTCAGCACTTTTAAACGCTCAGCATATTCATGTGCCGCCGCCGGATCATGAATAGAACAAGGGCCAATTACAACGAACAGGCGCTTGTCTTCACCATCCAGAATTTTACGAATCGTTTCACGACCATGCAGTACGGTTTGATAAGCAGTTTCAGTCAACGGTAACTCTGCTTTAAGCTCGGCAGGGGTTACAAGAGGAATCATGCTGTGGATATTCACGTCATCAATATCTGATGCTGAAATAGGATTTGACTGTTGTGTATTCATTGCCGTCACTGGTTCGATCATACAAAAGGTTGTTTAATAGCCCGAATATAACATGAATGATGCGTCACTTTGTTATAAAAAAGATGAATACTTCTTTGAAAAAAAAGTGATGAATCGGATAGTTAACTTAAACGGACGGGGAATTTTGGCTCATGATTATCATTGCTGTTTCAGCAGGTTGGGCCGGTTTTGATTTCACAGGATTAATCATGAAATTTACACCGAGGGCAAATAGGGTGATACCTAAAATTTTGCGAATCAGTTTTTCCGGCATACGTGAACTAAGCAAGGTCCCCACAATAATTGCCGGAATAGAACCCACCAATAACCACATGAGTAGCATGAAATCGACATTGCCTGAAGACATATGACCCAGCCCTGCAACCAGGGTCAGTAACACTGCATGCACAACATCTGAGCCAATGATACGAATCATCGGCAGATTCGGGAACATCACTACAAGTGCCATGATGCCAAATGCGCCGGCACCCACTGAAGAGAGCGTGACAAATATGCCCAAGATAATGCCCATGATGATAATGGCTACGCGCTTTTCCTTGGCTTGCAGCTTTACTTTTTCCAGATCTTGGGTCATATCCGGTAGTTCTTGTTTTCTGTATTTATTAAAAAGATTTTCGATCTGGCTACGAAACAGAATGGATAAGCCGGTAATGGTTAGCATAAAGCCCAATACCATGGTCAGGACGGCCTTGTAATGCGTTGATTGGCTCAGATAGTTATCAAGAACCCAATGTGTTGCAAAAGATGCGGGAATACTGCCAACGGCCAGCCAGATCACAATCGGCCAGACAATATTCATTTTCTTGGCATGCACAAACGAGCCACAGAATTTAGAAATCGCGGCATAGAGCAGGTCAGTACCAATCGCGATATGCGGTTCAATCCGGAATAAACTGATAAGAATTGGCGTCATTAATGAACCGCCACCGACACCGGTGACACCTACACAAAAACCTACCAGAACGCCTGCTAAAATAAATTCAATCGGACCAAACATGCATATATGCCAAAATCAAAAAACGAGCATATCTTATGACTTTTGGATATAAGTCGTTGTCTTGATTATTGATTTACTTATGCATAAAAAAGATAAAGCTAGGTGAAGAATATTAGGTGATCTTTCATGTTTATTCACTGGGTTATGTATAAAGTGCGAATATAATGATTGATTTTAACTGTCCGATTTGACCCATTTCTGTCTAATTGAATGTACCTGTAAATGTCGATTTAATTCTTGTTATGCAAGCTCCCTTATTGACTAAGTTATTCTAAATGGTGAGTTTCTTAAAATGAGAAGATGCTTAAGCTTCTTCCGGAATAGTTACAGGATTATGTTAGAATCCCGATTCAATAAATTTCCATGCGGATCTGAGAGGAAACCCACTTGCTAAATCGAAAGCTTAAAATTGGAATCGTGGTCGGTGAAGTCTCTGGAGATACGCTTGGCGCAAAATTGATTCGCCGTTTTCGTGAGCAAGGCATTGATGCTGAATTTGAAGGTATCGGTGGTCCACAAATGATCGCGGAAGGTTTTAAAAGCTATTATCCGATGGATATTTTATCGGTGATGGGCATTGTCGAAGTTTTAAAAGATATTAAAAAACTGTTTGCTGTGCGGGATGGTCTGGTGGAAACCTGGACTAAAGATCCGGTCGATATTTTTATCGGGATTGATGCGCCTGATTTTAACCTGCGTTTGTCAAAAACCATTAAACAAAAACAGTTACCGATTAAAACCGTGCAATACGTCAGTCCTTCGGTCTGGGCATGGCGTCAAGGCCGTATACATGGCATTAAAGCCAGTATTGATCTGGTACTGTGCCTATTTCCATTTGAAAAAGCCTTTTTCAAGCAATGGGATGTTCCGGCAGCTTTTGTTGGACATCCGCTCGCCAGTCAGTTGCCGCTTGAAAATCCGATTCTGGATGCTCAGACAGAATTAGGTCTGGATCCACATCAGAAATATATTGCCTTATTGCCAGGCAGTCGTCGTGGCGAGATTGAGCGTTTGGGACCTTTGGTTCTGGATGCTGCCAATATTCTGCATCAGAAACATCCGGATTATACCTTTCTGATTCCTGCGATTAATGATGCGCGTAAACAGCAAATCGAAAGTTTATTGGCCACTTATCCTGAGAGCTTAAAAGCCCAAATTCGCCTGATGGAAAATACCAGCGCTGAGTCCAAAATTGGCCGTCAGGTCATGAATGCATCCAATATCATTGCACTGGCGTCTGGAACAGCAACGCTTGAAGCGATGTTGCTGCACCGTCCGATGGTGACTTTTTATAAATTGCACTGGCTGACCTATCGAATTGCCAAATTACTGGTAAAAATCCCATATTTTTCATTACCAAATATAATTGCTGGCAAAAAAGTGATTCAAGAACTCATCCAATCCGCTGCTACACCTGAAAATCTGGCAGCTGAAATTGAAAAACTGATGGATATTGAAGCAGCGCAGATTCAGGTTATGCAGCATATCACCATGCACAAGCAGCTACTTTCTGGCAATAGCGAAGATCCGGTCACAGCAGTATTGGCATTAGTCCAGTAATTTTAGTCTGGTAATAAAGACTGGTTCTTCTGACAATTCAGCCGGTATTGGGTCGGCGTCTGTTCAAACTGTTTTTTAAAACTTTGACTAAACGCCGTCTCGGATGAATAACCAACCAGATAAGCGATCTGCTGGATACCAAATCCACTATTTCTCAAATATTGCGCTGCCAGACGCAGGCGGTGCTGTTGCAGATAGGCAAGGGGTGGCTCACCGACAATCTGGGTAAACAGTTGGGCGAATTTGGAACGTGACATATGACACTGTTCGGCCAGACTTTCTACGGTCCAGGACTGTTCAGGTTTGCCATGAATCGCCGCCAGTGCATTAGATAATTCCGGATGCGAAAGAGCATTCAGCCAGCTCGAGGCATTTTCCAGGTTTAAAATATAATCTCGCACGCATTCAATCAGTAAAATACTGACCAGATGATCCAGAATTTTGTCACGTCCGGGACGAAGCTGCTGGGTTTCCAGTGCAAGAAATTGCAAGCCGACCTGTAACCATTCCGGTGCGGTATCACCCAGAATATGTTGAATATGCAGGTATTTAGGTAATGCACTCAAAAGAGGTTTGGCCATCTGGATATCCAAGCTAGAACGAATAGCCAGTATGAAACTATGCTCCGCCGAATTTTCCCGATTGAGATCAATACATTGCTGTACATTGCTCTGAAAATAAGGATTAATCGCATGGTGCTCAGAAAAATCGGCATTGTCTGGGCAGGAAACATGATGGGAGGAACCTGCGGGTAATAGCACCAGATCACCTTGTTGCAGCTCCAGTCGATCACCATTCATGAACTTTAATTGCGCCTGTCCTTGTAACAGGATATAGGCCAGCATAAAGGGTTCATGTTGATAGTCAAAGCCGCCCGGATGAAATACATTCAGATAAAGATATTCCGATTTTTCCAGATGAATATCATCAAAAATTTTACTTAAAGCATCCATGCCTAACTCTATTCTTCTGTTTTATTTCATTTAATTGACTATAAATTTTTTAACTTTGTGATTTTAGGCCAGAATTTGGCAGCATGTGCCAAAGACGCTGACATAGCTTTTCTGGACGTTGAATACTGTTCGCGGCTGCTGAAATATTCAACTATAAGTGCAGAGTAACATAAAAAAGGAAGGTCGCAATGAATGCCCCTGCACAAATCCAGAAAGCGCAGTTTACGCAGGAAGCGTCGGCACTAAAAGGTGTAAAGCTGGATAAAAAACGTTTTGGCTGGTTGCTCAGCCCAGGTCTGCCTGTGATCGGAATGGGAATTCTGGCCGGTTATCATTTTGGTCCTAAAGCCACTCAAAAAGTCTTTGCGATGGGCGGGCCTTTATTATTGCATGTCATCATTCCGACATTGGACGCACTGATTGGCGATGATGCCAATAATCCAAATGATGCGCAGATCAAGGCACTGGTTAACGATCCTTATTATGACCGCATTGTAAAAGCATTTATTCCCTTGCAAATGGCAGCCAATGCCTTTGCCGGTTATGTCGTAAGCCGGCCAAATGTGTCTTTGCTGGATCAGGTACTGCTTGGAGTTTCTATGGGTGCGATTAATGGTGTGGGGGTGAATACCGCACATGAACTCAGCCATCGTCCCCAGAAAAAAGACCATTACTGGTCTCATGCCAGTCTGATGCCTTTGGGCTATAACCACTTCCGGATCGAACATCCTTATGGACACCATAAACGGGTGGCGACACCAGAAGATCCGGCATCTTCAAAAATGGGTGAATCTTTTTACCGTTTCTGGCCACGTACCGTAATAGGCGGATTAAAATCTGCAATCCAGATTGAAAAAAGACGGCTCGAGCGTAAGGGACTGAAATTCTTTAATCAGGAAAATGAGCTGTTTCATGGTTGGGCCATGAGTGCCGGCTATCATGCCTTGATGCTAAAGGCGTATGGCAAGAAAATTATTCCTTATACACTGACACAGGCATTTTATGGCGTTAGCCTGTTTGAGATTGTGAATTATATCGAGCACTACGGACTGAAACGTGGACAGAAAGCGGATGGCAGTTATGAGCGAACCTTGCCGGAACATAGCTGGAATAACAACAATATCGTGACTAATCTGTTTTTGTATCAGTTACAACGCCATTCTGATCATCATGCTTTTCCAAGCCGTCCATTTCAGGCGTTGCGGCATTTTGATGAAGCGCCAGAATTACCCAGCGGTTATGCAACCATGTTGATTCCAGCCTTGATTCCACCTTTATGGTACAAAATCATGGACCAGCGGGTGTATCAGCATTATCAGGGCGATTTAAGCAAGGCCAATATCTTGACCTCCAAGCGTGCCAAGCTGTTTAAAAAGTTTGGTGTAAAAGACTCTGCCGCTTAATAAATTACAGAATAAAAATGCGCCGATAAAGGCGCATTTTTTGATGAATTCTGCCTAGAACCAGTCGACTTGCATATTCAAGCAAGTATCATCCAGAGTCATCAGTAATTTGGCCTGATGTTCAATTTCAGGGAGTTCCCAGCGAATAAAATATTGAGCTGCCTGAATTTTCCCTGCCAGAAAAGTCTGATCTTCTGCCTGCGAAGATGTGCCAAACTTGAGTTGAGCCTGATTCGCCATTTCCAGCCATAGCCAGGCTAGGATGGTCTTACCCATCATATCCAGATACAGGCCTGAATTGGCCAAAGCTTCGCTGACTTTGCCTTGATGCAAGGCCTGGCCTAAAATCTGTGTAGTCTTTTGCACAGTGGCAAGATGCTGTTTATAGATCTTTGCGAGTTCCACTATCTTAGGTTCATGAATCTCTGACAAGGTCTTCTGGATGCGCTGCATGAGCAGATTGAGCCCTTTGCCATTATGCTGCCAGAGTTTACGTCCCAGCAGATCCAGAGATTGAATGCCGTAAGTTCCTTCATGAATCGGATTGAGCCGGTTATCACGGTAACATTGCTCCAC
The DNA here is from genome assembly GCF_024129435.1 of Acinetobacter lwoffii. GTDB lineage: Bacteria > Pseudomonadota > Gammaproteobacteria > Pseudomonadales > Moraxellaceae > Acinetobacter > Acinetobacter lwoffii_F. The sequence continues at coordinate 21,225 of NZ_JAMXXN010000024.1, forward strand.
CGGATATTCACGAGTATAACCCGCGCCGCCCAGGACCTGAATAGCCAGATCATTGGCTTTCGGACCATAGGCAGAAGGGAAAGATTTGACCACCGGGGTGATGAGATCAAGCAGAATTGCACTATCTTCATCTTGAGCTGCCTGAAGTTCATCAATTAATCGGGCTGCAAATAAGCAAAGTGCCAGCGAACCTTCTACATATGACTTTTGCGCCAGTAGCATGCGTTTGACATCGGTATGTTCAATGATATTTACTGGTTTCGAGTCAGGTGTTTTTTCATGAACTGGCCGGCCTTGCGGACGGTTTTTAGCATAATCCAAAGATTCCAGATAGCCACGATAACCAATCATGGCTGCGCCCAGACCGACACCCACACGTGCTTCATTCATCATCTTGAACATATATTTTAAGCCATGACCGGGTTCACCAATTAAATAGCCTAAGCAATTATCATTTTCTCCAAAGCTTAAAACTGTAGATGTAGTACCTCGATAGCCCATTTTGTGCAGTAAGCCAGCCAGCTGTACATCATTAGCTTCACCGAGTGAACCATCCTCGTTGGTTTTGAATTTTGGTACGATAAACAGGGAAATTCCTTTCACGCCTTGCGGCGCATCCTGAATCCGCGCCAAGACCAGATGCACAATATTTTCGCTAATGTCCTGATCGCCACCCGAAATAAACATTTTCTGGCCTTTAATTTTATAAATTCCATCTGCCTGAGGAATGGCTTTAGTGGTCAGATCGCCCAAAGAGGAACCTACATTCGGCTCTGTCATGGCCATGGTGCCAGCAAAGCGGCCACTCAACATATGCGGTAGGAATATTTGCTTTTGTTTTGGGGAGGCAAAAGCCTGTATCAGGTTCGCCGCAGCGGCCGTTAGAAAAGAATAAGCCACGGTGGACGGATTGGCCGACATAAAATAAGCATTGCAGGCCATATTCACCAAAGTGGGCAGTTGCATGCCACCATCTGCATAATCATGCTGGGCGCAAAGCAGGCCGGCATCGGCAAACTGTTGCCAGGCTGTCTTCACTTCATCAATGGTTTTGACCTGTTTGCCATCAAAGTTCGGTTCTTGTTGATCAGCTTTGGCATTATGCGGCGCAAAATAATCAGTCGCGATACCTTTTGCCGTTTCCAGAATACTGTCGAAAGTATTTTTGTCATGATCCTGATAGCGTTGCAGTTTAGTCAGCGCTTCAAGTTTGAATACGTCATAAAGCTGGAAATGCAGATCTTTATCATTAATCAGTTGGGTCACGGTACTATCCTGAATGTGCAATCCTTGAGATAGCATCAAGACTAGCAGTTGCTTTTATTGAGGAGGATTGTCAATAATGACATGAATCGGGTGAAAAGTGACAAATAAAAAAATATGCAAGATGTGGTGATTTTAGGCTTTGATGGGGCACTGGCTTCGGCCATTACGGGCGTGGTCGATTTATTTGCCATGGCTGGCGTAAGCTGGAACCGGATCCAGCAGCAGGATGTACAGCGCCTGTTTAAGGTGAGTATCGCCAGTCCGGATGGACACCCGATTCGGTGTATCAATGGGCTGCAGTTGCAGGCACATGTTTCTTATCAAGAGATTCAAACTGCAGATATTCTGGTGGTACCGACCATCGCTGCACCAATTCAGGATGTATTGCAACAAAATCCAGAACTGATTCATTTTTTAAAATCTGCACATGCAGAGGCGACTTTAATTGCAGGAAACTGTACGGGGAATTTTTTTCTGGCAGAAGCAGGCATTTTAGATGACCGGATTGCAACAACACATTGGGGTTTTCAGGAAGTGTTTCGTTCACGCTATCCTAAGGTGAAACTGAATGCCGATCTGATGATTAGCCGGGATCAGAATATCTATTGTGCAGGTGGAGGCCTGGCCTGGTTTGACCTGGGTTTGCATCTGATTGAGCGCTTGTATGGCTTTGAGGTGGCCATGCAATCGGCTAAATCTTTCGTAATTGATTACCGCCGTGATAGCCAGTTGTCTTATTCATTGCTGAATATTGGCCAGCCGCACCATGATGAACTGGTACAAAAAATCCAGAACTGGCTAGAGCAGCATTTTCATGAAGATTTTAGTTTGAACGAGCTGGCGGAACAGTTTAATGTGACTGGCCGAACCCTGATTCGACGCTTTAAACAAGCCTTAGACATACCGCCCAATCAGTATTTACAAGCAATCCGGATTGAAGCCGCCCGTAAACGACTGGAAGAAACCGATCAAGCTGTGGATGTGATCATGCAAAATGTCGGCTATCAGGACCCAAGTTCATTCCGCCGTTTATTTCATAAAAAAACCGGTCTGACGCCGTTGGAATACCGGCGCCGGTTTAGCCGGCGCTTTTAAAAGCGTTTAATGAGAAGGCTGTATTTTTCCTGCTTTCCGGCCATGCAGAAGGTAATACCAGACCAGACAGCTCAGGGTGAGCAGCGCCGAGAACAGATAAAGCTGGCGATAACCAATTTGGTCCAGCAGCATACCCAGGAAATACGGGCCAAAACCAAGACCGGCATCCAGGGCAATAAAGAAGGTTGAGGTTGCGAGTCCCATACGCTGTAATGTCGTACTTTTCACCGCAATGGTTTGACACACTGACTGGATATTCCCAAAACCAAAACCGAGTAACGCTGCACTAGTGAGTAACATCACAGAGTTTTGCGCCTGACTGAGTAGCAATATTCCCAGTGCCATAATCACAATGGCAGGATAGATAATGATATTTTCACCTTTACGGTCCATTAAGGGGCCAGTAAAAGGACGCGACAGCAAAATGGCAAAGGCATACATTAAGAAAAAGAATGATGCTGCTTCGACCAGATTAATGTCTTTGGCATAAAAGTGAATAAACGACAATATGCCTGAATAAGAAGTAGCCACCAGCAGTACAATCAGTGCAATCGGTAGCGCATTCGGTTCAATATACTGAGCCAGTTTGCTGGTGCTTTGCGGAGTAGAGACTGCTGACGAATGACTTGCCTTAAGGCGTGGTGGCTGGATAAATAGCCCACAGATCAGGCAGCTGAGCGCAACAATACTGGTAAAGATGAAAATTACCTGATAATTAAAATTTGTCATCAGCCAGATTCCGGCAAAGGGACCAATCGCTGTGCCAAGGGTGCTGCTCATGCTGAAATATCCAATTCCTTCACCACGCCGTGTGGCAGGAATGGTCTGTGCAATCACTGTACCCAGTACAGTAGAAGCCATACCCATCATAAAACCGTGTATTAGGCGGATACCCAATAAAACTTCCAGCTTGGCCGGAATCATATACAGTCCGGAAAAGAGCAGAAAGCCAGTCAGGCCAATGACAAGCGTATTTTTCAAACCCAGCCGATTCAGTAATTTTCCGATCAATAATCGTCCGAATAGGGTGCCGACAATAAACAGACCTGATACCAGACCGGCTTGTGCAGTCGAAGCCCCTAGCTCAGCCACTGAGTAGCCGACAATCACAATCACCAGTAAGTAGAACACCAGAACCAGCTGGAAATTCACCAGACTGATCAGGATAAAATTGGGCGTCCATAAAGGCGCTTCTTGTTCTTGGCTCATTGAGGTCTGTCCTGAGATGAGGGATATAACTGCTGAATGAGTTGCATCAAGGTATTTTTACTGCCTTCAAGATCATCTGATGCAATGTGCTCAAGCAACTGATCTTCAAATGCATCGATCTGTTTGGAACACATCGCAAAGGTCTCAATTCCTTGCTCACTCAACTTGAACAGCTTTTGACGTTTGTCTTCAGTTTCGAGTTGGGCAATCAGATCGAGTTCAACCAGTTGCTGAATCCGCTTAGTAATACCGGGCTTGGATACATTGAGATAACTGGAAATATCTACCAGCGTGCATTGTTGCTTTGACTGGATGACGTATAACACCTGCCATAAGGAATAATTTAATTGAGATGACAACAAGATCGTATTGATCTCATCGCTCATCAGTCGTGCGCAGCGTAATAACAGCGTACGAAGTCGGGGAGATTCGGAAAACATATGGTTAGTTAACCTGGGTAACTAAATTTAGGCCTAATTTACGCCTGTTTTATCTAAAGCTCAAGAGGAGAGTTTTAAAAATTATTCAGAGTAATATTTTCTTTATCAGCAAGAGTTACATAGTTTAACCTGATTAAAAAATAATCAACAAAAGACTACATACTTTTTATAACAGCCACGCCTAAGCTAGCCATGTCACTAGAAAAATTCATGACTTAAAAATTGAAGGGCAAAGATGCCAAATAACAATGCATAGGTGAAGCTTATGACTCTGGGTTTAACTGCATTAGAGTTAGCACGAATACAGTTCGCCTTTACTGTATCTTTTCATATCATTTTTCCGGCAATTTCTATTGGCTTGGCCAGCTTTCTGGCCATTCTGGAATGGCGCTGGCTCAAAACCCAAAATCCGATTTTTCAGGATCTATTCAAATTCTGGGTGAAAATTTTCGCTGTGGCATTCGGGATGGGTGTCGTCTCTGGTGTGGTCATGAGCTACCAGTTTGGAACCAACTGGAGTGAGTTTTCCCGGGTGGCAGGCAGCGTGACTGGACCTTTATTGGCCTATGAAGTACTCACCGCTTTCTTTCTGGAAGCGGGCTTTCTGGGCATCATGTTATTTGGCTGGGGGCGAGTGGGACCAAAGGCGCACTTTTTCTCGACCTTGATGGTTGCGATAGGCACCTGTATTTCCATGTTCTGGATTCTATCGTCCAATAGCTGGATGCAGACCCCACAAGGCTTTGCGATTGAAAATGGCCTGATTGTTCCGCAAGACTGGCTTGCTATCGTGTTTAACCCATCTTTCCCTTATCGTCTGGCCCATATGGCCATGGCTGCCTTTCTGGTTTCCGCCTTACTGGTCGCTGCTACAGCCGCATGGCACCTCATCAAAGGCCGTCGTGATGCACTGGTCAAGACTTCATTTTCCATGGCGATGTGGCTGCTTCTGGTACTCGCGCCCTTACAGGTCATCGTCGGTGATATGCACGGTATTAATACCCTTGAACATCAGCCAGCCAAACTTGCAGCCATGGAAGGGCACTGGGAAACCAATCATGACGAAGGCATGCCCTTATATCTCTTTGGTATTCCAGATATGGAGGCCGAAGAAACCAAATATGCAGTCGCAATTCCCAACTTGGGTAGCCTGATTCTAACCCACTCGATGGATGGAAAGGTTACAGGACTTAAAGACTTTGCGCCTGAAGACCGGCCGAATTCGCTGGTGGTGTTCTGGAGCTTCCGGATTATGGTCGGACTCGGCGTATTGATGCTGTTACTGGCGTTATGGGGAGCGTGGGCACGTACCCGTGGTCGCTTTTATGAGTCCCGTGCATTGCACCGATTTGCCCTGATTATGGGACCTTCCGGATTTATTGCCATGCTGGCGGGATGGTTTACCACAGAAGTCGGCCGTCAGCCTTGGGTAGTCTACGGCATCATGCGAACCAAGGATGCATTGTCTCCGGTTTCCGCTGAACAGGTGGGGCTGACTCTGATTATTTTTGTAGTCGTCTACTGTGTGGTATTTGGTATCGGAATTTACTACATGTTGCGTCTGATGCACAAAGGTCCAGAGTTTATTCATACCCGACCAGATCATGAATCAGATAGCGATGTAGTGCAGGCTTCACGCCGGCCATTAAGTAGTATTCGCGAACGTATCGAAGAAGTTCCTGAACAACCGGATCAGGAGGATAAAAAATGATTGATTTATCATTAATCTGGATTGTGATTATTGGTTTGGGTGTATTGATTTATACCATTCTCGATGGTTTCGATCTGGGCATCGGCATCTTGTTTCCTTTCTTTCCGCATCAGGATGAACGTGATGTCATGATGAATACCGTGGCTCCGGTCTGGGATGGCAATGAAACCTGGATGGTACTGGGTGGTGCAGGGTTATTTGCAGCTTTCCCACTTGCTTACTCGACCGTACTCTCGGCACTGTATATGCCAATTATTCTGATGGTGATTGCCTTGATTTTCCGCGGCGTGGCTTTTGAGTTCCGCTTCAAGGCAAACCGCAGTAAGCATTGGTGGGATAAAGCCTTTATCGGTGGTTCTGCGATTACCAGTTTCCTGCAAGGCATGATTTTAGGGGCCTATATTCAGGGCATTGAAACTCGAAATGGTGTCTATGTCGGTAGTGGTCTGGACTGGCTCACTCCATTCAGTATTTTCACCGGAATCAGTGTGGTGGTGCTCTATGCGGCATTAGGCTGTGGCTGGCTGATCTATAAAACCGGAGATGATTTGCAGGATCGAATGTTTAAACTGATGCCTAAGCTGATTATTGCCTTGCTGATCATATTGGGTGCTGTCAGTATTTATACGCCGTTGACTCATCCTCAGATTGCAGAACGCTGGTTTAGTCAGCCACAATTTACCTATTTTATGCCCGTTCCAGTTCTGGTTCTGCTATTTACCTGGCTGGCTTTGCGTGCCTGTAAGAGACGCAGTGAATTAGGTCCATTTACCTATATGCTGGTTCTGGTTTTCCTCGCTTATACTGGATTCTTGATCAGTCTATGGCCATATATTATCCCGCCGAGCGTGACTATCTGGCAGGCTGCAGCGCATGAAAATAGCCAGCTATTTGCCTTGATTGGTGCCTTGATCCTGATTCCTATTATTGTGATTTATACTGGTATGTCCTATTGGGTGTTCCGGCATAAGGTCAGGGTCGGCGATGATGGCTATCATTAAGGAGTGGTCATGAAAGGCAAACAGGCATTATGGTTTGTAGGATTATGGCTGGCAGGATTTTTAACGCTGGCCCTGATTGCTGGCGCATTCCGCTTTCTGGTGCATTTGGCTTATTAAATTAGTAAAACTAAAAAAATGAAAAAAGTGATCTGAATGTACTGATCACTTTTTATTATTTGCCATTTATCTTTGATAAAACCAAATTTACGATTTTACCTGTTTACGATAAACACTTGGACGTACAGGACGGCTACTTTTCCAAAGGCCTTTTTTCTGTTTCTTGGCTTTATTTTGCAGTTCCATCATATAGCGTAAATGGGTTTTGTCCTTGATATATTCTTCATAGACCCACGCTGCACCACGTTTGACAATCTCTTCATTGATATTTTTGCGATAGCGATAGACGACACCCACACAGCGACCATAACGGTCAATGTCGGTTATCTTGACCCGAACCATTTTATTATTCACCATGCTTTTGACCAGACGTTGCGATTCCTTGCCATAGGCTTGTGATGATTCAGGGGCATCGACAAAAGCAAAGCGCAATTTGGTCTCAGAGCGACGAATATTAAAACGGTAGCAGGTGAGGGTATCACCATCACTTACGGCTTTTACACGGCACCAGTATTTTTTGCCTTTCTTAAAGGGGCGGAAAACATCTTTTAAATAAACTGTAATTTTATGCAGCAGATAATAAGAAAAACACAGCAGTACGAGGCCCAGCACAATTTGCCAGGTGATGGAGAGATTTAACAAAGGCAAGATCCAAATCAGCAAAACCAGCTGTAAAATCACAGCTAAAAGTCGAGCCATTTTAGAGCAAAGCCAGTAGATCTACGGCTTAAAAGCTAATCACTCAGTGTTTAGTTTTGTACCAGCTAAAATAGCCTAAGTATATTTTTCTACTGAAAAGATGAAGATGCAACCATCTAAACTTATATAAAAATAGCCTAAGTAAACTTGCATTCCTTTATAAATAGCCTAAGCAAAAATTTTATAAATTTCACTTCTCAAAAATTGATGTCTTTTATTCTCTTGCAAATCCTTATGCCAATACATCCCCATATTAATTTTCGGCAGTTCCACAGGGACTTCAAAAATATTTAGACTGGTAGCCAATTGTAAATGCGTCAATACATTTTTAGGAATAGTCAGCATGGCTGTCTTTTGCTGCTCCAGAATTTGCAGAGCAGTTGAGTAATGCTGACAGCGTAAAAAAATCTGTCGTGAATATTGTTTCCGACTTAAATAAATATCTTCAACCAAAACACCAGTACGGCGTGATGACACGCCAATATGAGGCGAGGCAAGATAAATCTGCTCATTCATTTCTGTTAATTGTGTACACACTACAAATTCATCTTGCACCAAGCGTTCAAACTGGATTTTTTCAGCAATGTTTTGTTCCAGATCTATGACAAAATCAATCTGTTGAGAGGCGAGGTCTGCTGCTATATTTTTACGGTCCAGCTTCATGCTGCTAAGTTGAATTTCCAGATTGAGTTGTTGAAAGTGCTGAACCAGTCTGGGAAAGATCATTGGCTCAATTTCATCATGTACGGCAATTTTCAAACTCTGAATCATTTCCGGTCTGAAGTGCTGATGCTGTATTGAAATATTTTGAATCGCAAAAAGTGCATTCTTCAGCTCAGGATAGATCTGTTCCGCAAACGGCGTAGGTTGCATTTTGCTGCCAGTACGTACAAATAAATCATCCTGTAAATGCTGTCTTAAACGTTGTAAAGCATGACTGGCAGCAGACTGGCTAACTGATAAAATCTGTGCAGCTTTAGAAATACTGTTCTGCTCATAAATTGCCATAAAAAGCGGATAAAGGTTAATGTCGATACGATGAAAATTTCGCAGGTCCATGACTGTTTTAGAATGAATGCTATGCATAATAATGTATGGAGTAAAATCATTTTATTCATAATAGGTTTTGGGTTAAGGTGTTGTAAAGCGTATGAATTAGAATATTTAGAGGGATAAAGAGATGTTTGAGCTTTCAGCACGTGCACAAGATTATTTAAATAGAACCAAAAAATTTATTGCTGAGGAAATTGAACCAGTTGAAGCTGATTTCTGGCAGCAAGTTCATGAGTTGAACCAAGGCGGCGACTGGACCAAATGGCAATGGCCTGCAGAACTGGAAAGCTTAAAAGCCAAAGCCAAGGCAGCTGGCCTTTGGAATATGTTTCTCCCTTGTCCTGAACTTGGCCAGGGTTTATCGGTTCAGGAATATGCACATATTGCCGAACTTTCAGGTCGTAGCCTGATTGCACCAGTCGTATTTAACTGTAATGCGCCAGATAGCGGCAATATGGAAGTATTGTGGCGTTATGGTTCTGAAGAACAGAAACAGCAATGGCTGAAGCCACTATTAGAAGGGAAAATCCGTTCGGTCTTTTGTATGACTGAACCTGCAGTTGCATCCAGTGATGCGACCAATATGCAGGCAACGGCGGTAATTCAAGGTGATGAGATTGTTCTGAATGGTCGTAAATGGTGGTCATCAGGTCTGGGTGATCCAAATACTAAAATCATTATTTTTATGGCACATACTCCAGATGAAACAAAAGACCGTCATCATCAGCATTCGATGGTTCTAGTTCCGGTAGATACCGCAGGGGTAAAAATTGAACGTATGCTGCCAGTGTTTGGTGACTACGATGCTCCGCATGGCCACGGCGAAGTCAGCTTTGAAAATGTCCGTGTCCCTGTTTCGAATTTTATTGGCGGTGCCGGTCAGGGCTTTGAAATTGCTCAAGGTCGCTTAGGACCAGGTCGTATTCATCATTGCATGCGCTGCATCGGGGCTGCGGAAAAATCCTTAGAGTTGATGATTGACCGAGGCATGAGCCGCACAGCATTTGGCAAAGAGATTTTAAAACTTGGCGGCAATCTGGAACGTGTCGCGGAAGCCCGGGTTGCAATTGATCAGGCACGCCTTTTGACCTTGTATGCCGCCTATAAAATGGATACTTTAGGGAATATGGCGGCACTGACTGAAATTTCTGCAATTAAAGTCGTTGCGCCAAGTGTGCTGGAAAAAGTTGTCGATATGGCAATCCAGATCCACGGCGGTGCCGGTGTCTCTCGTGATACGCCACTGACCGGATTCTTTGCCCAGGCACGTGCCTTACGTTTGGCTGATGGCCCGGATGAAGTGCATAAGGGCATGATTGCCAAACTGGAACTGGCAAAACGTGGCTACAGTACACGCCACAAAAAATAAACTGGCTTAAATAGAAGATTGCAACGTATTAAAAAATTTTAAGGAAAAATTATGGCGGTTATTGATGTAGGTGGAGCAGTTCGTGCAGGTGAACAACTGGATGTACAAGCCATCACCAATTGGTTAATTCAGCAAAATGTGAATGTTGAAGGCCCTGTGCAGGTGACCCAATATTCAGGCGGAGCTTCAAACTGGACCTACCGTTTACAGTATGCCAATGCCGATTTAATTTTACGTCGTCCGCCACAAGGTACCAAAGCCAAATCAGCCCATGATATGGCACGTGAATATCATGTGCAGAAAGCCTTGGCTGAACATTATCCCGTCGTGCCTGAAATGGTCGCGCTTTGTCAGGATGAATCAGTGATTGGTTGTGATTTCTATGTGATGAAACGGCTTGAAGGAATTATTCCTCGCGCCAAAATGCCAGCTGAGCTGCAGCTTACTGAATCCGATATCCGGACTTTATGTATCAATGTGATTGATAAACTGATCGAATTGCATCAGGTGCCTTATCAAGGAACTGAACTTGAAAATCTCGGTAAGGGTGAAGGCTATTGTCGCCGTCAGGTCGAAGGCTGGGATGTACGTTATGAAAAGGCTAAAACTTTAAATGTTCCATCGTTTAAATATGTGCGCAACTGGCTTAAAGATAATATTCCTTCAGATTCTAAAACCTGTGTGATTCATAATGACTGGCGTTTTGATAATGTCATCTTAAATCCGGAAAATCCGACTGAAGTGATTGGCGTACTGGACTGGGAAATGGCGACACTCGGCGATCCGCTCATGGACCTAGGTTCTGCTTTAGCCTATTGGGTGGAAGATACTGACAATGCCATCTTTAAGGCGACACGCCGCCAGCCGACCAATCTAAAAGGTATGTTTACCCGTAAAGAAGTGGTGGATTACTACTTGGGAAAAACCGGCCTGCAACCGGAAAACTGGGCGTTTTATGAGGTGTTCGGAATTTTCCGTCTCGCGGTGATTGCCCAGCAGATCTATTATCGTTATTACCATAAACAGACTAATAATCCAGCGTTCAAGGATTTTTGGGTGGTGATTCATGCCTTGCATATTCGTGCCTTAAAACTGATTGGCAAGCAAAAACTGGAAGCCAATGAGATTGCACAAAAGTATGTGCTTAAATTTAAAGAGATAATGCCAAAATGACTACCATTTACTTGATCCGGCATGGCCAGGCCTCTTTTGGCGCAGAAAGTTACGATCAACTTTCGCCCAACGGCGAGTTACAGGCAAAGCTTTTGGGTCGCTATTTTGACGAAATCCTGAAAGAAGCGCCTTATGTGGTGGCAGGTTCCATGCAACGCCATCAACAGACAGCGCAATTATCACTGGACGAATGTTTTCCGGAAAGCGAGATTCTGACCGATAGTGCCTGGAATGAGTTTAATCATCAGCAGGTATTTGCGCGTTATGAGCCGCGCTTTAATCAGCCTGAATTGCTGAAACAGGATGTGTCAGAACATGAAAATCCACGGGATTATCTGAGCAAGATTTTTAGCGGTGCAATTGCACGCTGGACTGGCGATGATTATCACCATGAATATGATGAATCTTGGCCAAGTTTCAAAGCACGTGTGGAAAGCGGCTTAGAAAATTTGTGTGACAAGCTGGCCAAAAGCCGTCCGCGCTATGCAGTGGTCTATACCTCAGGTGGTGTGATTTCTGTTGCAGTGGGTAAGATTTTAGGGCTGAGCCCGGAGAAAACCTTTGCCCTAAACTGGGCGATTACCAATACCAGTATCACGACACTGCGTCTGGTGGGTAATGAACCGCAACTACTCAGTTTAAATGAACATCATTTTATTAAAGCACAGCATCCAGACTTATTGACCTGGATTTAAAATGAGATTGAAAACGTAATGCGCTAGAAAAATAAAGGAATAGGGTAAACATATGGTTAAAACAATTTTAATTACCGGTGCAAGTTCAGGGATTGGCGCCGGTATGGCACGTGAATTTGCAAAAAAAGGCTATAATCTGGCCATTTGTGCGCGTCGTCTGGAGCGTCTGGAAACCTTAAAACAGGAACTGGAAAGCCAATATGGCATCAAAGTCATTGCCAAAACTTTAGATGTGACCGATTACGATCAGGTTTTTGAGGTTTTCCGCGCGTTTAAAGAAGACTTTGGCACGATTGACCGAGTTATTGTGAATGCTGGTGTCGGTGAGGGCCGCCGGATTGGTAAAGGTAATTTTGCTATCAATAAAGCCACGGTTGAAACCAACTTTATTTCGGCATTAGCACAATGTGAAGCTGCAGTTGAAATCTTCCGTGCACAAAACTCTGGCCATCTGGTGATGATTTCATCTATGAGTGCAATGCGCGGTATGCCAAAACATTTAACGGCTTATGGTGCAAGTAAGGCCGGCGTGGCTCATTTAGCGGAAGGCATTCGAGCTGAATTGATCAATACGCCAATAAAAGTGACCACCATTTTCCCAGGATATATTCGTACTGAAATTAATGAAGGGGCAAAAAAGCTACCTTTTGAAGTAGATGAAAAAACTGGTTCGCGTTTATTGGCAGCAGAAATTGAAAAAGCACCAGTTAAGGCTTATGTGCCGAAATGGCCTTGGTTGCCACTCGGTCTAGCCATGAAAGTATTACCACTTAAACTGGTGAACAAGTTAGGTTAAAAGCGCTCTTAGATCTATAAAAAGAGAAGCTAGAGCGCTTCTCTTTTTATTTTTTATGACAAACTGAGAAAAATTTCTGAATCAGTATTTTTTTCTAAAAAATGTATAGCTTGAATTTACAAAAAAGCGAAATTTTATAAATCCTAATATATTGATTATTAAAATAAAGTTTTAAATTATCAAAAATTATATTTTTATTTTATTGATGAATTTTCAATTAAATCAATTACTTTTAAATTTTCGTTTCATGAGAAAGACCATCTTTTACTTTTCCTAATTTTCGCCAATTTTAAGAACTTTTCCAAACTGTCCAAAACTTAGACATACTCACTCTAAAAGTGGAAAGATAACTTCTCTTTTTTAGAATTTCCTTTAATGTACAACCGTTCAGAAATTAAAGGTTGTCCATATGTCTACATCTGCGGATATGACTGACCAGCAGCGAATCTCCAAGGTCAGAAGTATCGTTACCCAGGCCGGGGAAGAGGTGCGTGCTCGTTATCCCATACTCAAACATCAGAACTTTATAGGCGCGAGTATTTTAGGCTTTGCCTGGGCAGGCATGATTGCATGCGCGGTAGCATATGGAACAGGTTATCTCTCAGCATGGTTTACCATTCCCTTGATTGCGATTTTTGCGTCATTGACCCATGAATTGGAACATGACCTGATTCATTATATGTATTTCAAAAAAACACCTTGGGCACATCATTTGATGTTAGCACTGGTCTGGTTGGCACGTCCAAACACCATCAGTCCGTGGGCACGTCGTCGTTTACATTTGCATCATCATAAATATTCAGGCACTGAACATGACCTGGAAGAACGTGGCATCAGTAATGGTATGCCTTGGGGCATTCGCCGAATTCTGGTCATTAGTGACCAGTTGATGTCAGTGTATCTGCGTCCATTTCAGATGTTTAAGATGATTCATCTTTTTCTGGAAAAACAGCCTGAAAAAGAACGTAAAATTGCCATGATTTCTCAGTTATTCGGCTTTTTACCTCTCAGCATTATTTACTATGGATTGTGCTATCTGTTTGTGGTTTTTCATGGTTTAAATGCGATTGCACCGCTATTTGGTTATGAGATGCTCTGGTCACAAGGTATTGTCAACACGATGCCGATCGTGAATCTGCTGGCAGTCATCTGGGTGATTCCGAACTTTATCCGTTCTTTTAGCTTGCAGTTTGTCAGTTCAAATATGCATTACTATGGCGATATTGATCCACGTGATGTGATCAAACAAACCCAAGTGCTCAATCCATGGTGGATGGTCCCGTTCCAGTTATTCTGCTGTAATTTTGGTTCGACCCATGCGATTCATCACTTTGTAGTCAAGGAGCCATTTTATATCCGTCAACTGACGTCTAAAACGGCGCATAAAGTAATGAAAGAAGTGGGCGTGCGTTTTAATGATGTGGGAACCTTTAAGCGTATGAATCGCTGGAATGACTATAAAATCTAAGCTTTGATTGTCATAAAAATCCCGTTTTTAAGCGGGATTTTTTTATATTTATCCTTTGTGATTTACCCAAGGGCAAGATGTATAAGCCTATATTTTGCAAGAATCCTATCTCAGTCAAATTTAGGTGAACATTCATCTAAAATGATTGCTGAGGAAATAGTTCAAAAGAATAAACTCAGGTAAAATCAAGTATATCTTTATATAAATTAGCCCACTATGTTGCTGAAAGCCGCCACCATTGCCTTGATTCCTGCACTCGTCATTCAGGGTAATCGCGTCAAGAAAAATACCTTGAAGTTGCCTGAACCACAGGGAAAACGTCAAGGTCGAACCGGAATAGGCAAAAAACTTTCTCTGCTCATTTTAGGAGATTCCGCGGCGGCAGGGGTAGGAGTAGAACATCAGGATGATGCATTACTGGGTGCAATTCTACATGAACTGAAAAATGACTTTGAAATTGACTGGAAATTACAGGCCAAAACCGGTGATACCAGCTCAAAAGTAATTCATGCTTTGGACCAGATTGAAGTCCAGCACTATGATGTAATCGTCACGTCGGTTGGCGTCAATGATGTGACAAAACTGATGCCTGCCCGGGTCTGGATTCAGAAACAGGAACAGCTTTATAGCAAAATCCAGCAAAAATTTAGCCCGAAACTGATCATTGCTGCCGGAGTTCCGCCAATGAATATGTTTCCGGCGCTACCGAATCCTTTGGCTTGGCTCTTTGGCCAGTATGCTAAACAGATGAACCAGCAACTGGAAAAATTTGTGAATCAGCAAGTGAATATGCAATGGATTGAATACGATATTGAAAAATACCGTGCCATGAATTTACAAATGGCTGCAGATGGTTTTCATCCGAGTAAGGAAGTTTATACACTTTGGGGACAAGAAGTAGCTGGCAAGATTCGGAAGACCTTCTAAAATAGTTGAAATCTCTCAATTTAGCTAATTCTATGTCTGATATTGAAACACATCCGCTACCGCCATTTTTACCACCCAATGCAAAATTGCTGATGTTGGGCAGCTTCCCGCCACCTGCCACACGCTGGAAAATGAACTTTTATTATCCAAACTACCAGAATGATATGTGGCGGATTTTTGGACTGATTTTTTTTGAAAATAAAGATTACTTTTTGGACTTACCCAATAGAAAATTTCAGGAAAACTTAATCCGGGATTTTTTAACTGAAACGGGGATTGCGATTTTTGATAGTGGCTATCAGATCCGGCGTTTAAAGGGCAATGCTTCAGACAAATTTTTGGAAATTGTAGTACCTACCAATATTGAGCAACTGCTCAGCCAAATGCCGCAGTGCAATCATATTATGACCACAGGCGACAAGGCCACAGACACCATGATGCTGTCCATGCCTGAAGGGACTTTAAAGCCGAGTATTGGTCAACCTAGCCAAGCCCATTTTGTCGGACGTGATCTGTATTTATATCGCATGCCTTCATCTTCTCGAGCCTATCCGGTTTCTCTGGAGAAAAAAGCCGAAAGTTACCGGACGATGTTTGAACATGTGGGTCTGGTTTAATATTTAATCCAATAATCAGATGAAAAAATAGTTAAAGAAGTTTCTGGGCTGCAGATAAGAAATGAACTTACTATTTGTAAGTTTTTGGTTGTATTTATTCACATATTTGGATATTCGACCCAGCGATAGCTATTGATCTTAATCTCCCGGACATGATGAAAGCTTGACCAGATTAACTGGCTACCTTTGGTCCATTTTAAAGCTCGAATACGCGAATCCACCTGCTGTATTTCCTCAGGTGAGGCCGGACGTAAAGGCTCAATTTCTGCATATAAGCGTACTCCTGGATAACGCTTAAATTTACCTTTAAGCAACGCATGAAACCAAAACATTTTGCTACTGTTCACAGCCTGTATGCAGGCCATCGGCTGATGCTGCAAATTCTCAGAAAAAGTAGTGGAATAAGTATCAAAAAAGAAACCCGTACTGGTCTTTTTGTTGAGGAATACGGTTCCGATCGGAATAATACTAGGAAAGCCTTTGGAGTTGACTGTTGCAATAGAGCAATGCATGGCGGCCCGTTGTGCATCAGCGACCACCTGGCGAATCTGTTGCCATTCATTATCAGAAATCATGCCTTGATTCTCTTATTATTTTTATAAATTTTATAACAAGTTACCCAGCTCGGCATTGCCTGAAAAAACTGAAGCCACGGCAGTTTGATCAATCTAAATCGTTATTCAGATTATAAAAAAGAGCCCCATAGGCTCTTTAAAAAATGCAAAACTCGGCGATTAGCCATCGTATTCGACATAATCCCATAAGTTTAAACGTGCTTTAATTTCCTGACGGATCTCGGGCAACATCGGCAAAAGAGTGCCATCAATCCATAAGCTCAATGCTTGGGCAGAGAGTACTTGCTGCAATTCATCGACCAGTTGTGCACCTTTCAACATAATACCGGTCTCATCAGTGGCTTCGGTTTCTACACCTTTAAATAAAACCTGTAATTCATAACCGCTATCCTGAATCAGCCATTCCAGTTCAAGTTGAATATTTTCACTGGATTTCAAAACTACCTGTCCCTCGACCGTATCGGAGTCGGACAGACAGTCATGTTCCACCCGAATTTTGGCCAAATACCATTCTTGCTGGGATAAATCATGGAGAGTTTTTACAGGCGTCAGAATATCACTGAACTTAAACTGACGGCTTAAATCAAAAAATTGCATGGGAGTGGAGGGCGAACAATCGCAAAATACGAGAAAAGTGTAATTCTAAAGTAAGCGCAATCGACTGTAAAACCTTTTAAAAGATGATCGGACTAAGTTAGGTTAATCGGCTATTCTCGAAATACGGGCTTTTCATAGCATGTAATTTTAAGGTCACTCCAATGTCATTACATTAACCATTCACCGGGAAATTTCGTCACCAGATTCATCATAAAACGCTGGAATTTTGTAGTTTCCGGATCATGTAAATGCTGAATACTACGGCCATCTTTTTGATGTTCCAGCCAAATCATTTCATTTTTTTCGTTCAGTTTAAGTTGATAAGCCACGCGTGGTAAGTACTGATCCATCGCACTGGTGATTTCCTTCTGAAAATCTTCCGATTCAATGACCAGACCGACTTCGGTATTCAGATAGGCTGAACGCGGATCAAAATTAAATGAACCGACAAACACCATGCCATCCAGATCAAAAAATTTGGCATGCAAACTGGAGCTATTTTTGTTTTTAGCCGGGATGATGTCTCCAGTCATAATTTCATACCAGGTCCGTTCCGGACGGACAATGTAGGGTTTAAATTCCCAGAGTTCGATGCCACTTTTCAATAATTGCTGACGATATTGCTGATAATAGGCATGCACCGCAGCCACATCATTGGCCTGAAAAGAGTTGGTCAGGATTCTGATTTTCACACCTTGTTGCGCACGGCGGGTTAAATAGTCGGCCCCTTTTTGCGTGGGAATAAAGTACGAGGACACCAGTTCCAGATGTTTTTTTGGCTCACCCATCAGTTCGAGCATATGGGTATAAATATAATCGCCATTTTTGGCATGGGGGCGTGCTTTTGCGGGACTATCCGCAACAAAATAAGCCGGCGCCCAGTGAATGGGTTGTTTTTTTAAGTGTTGTTCGACTTGTTTCTCGGCAATGCCCACCCGGCGTTTGAGTTCAGTTTCGTCAACATCTTCTCGTTCAAATTCAGTTCTGAGCCTTTTAAGCATTTCAGGATGGCCGGCATCATTCAAGATCTGTCGAACGTCATAACTCAGATCATCATTCCAGAAGTTAATAAAGGTCTGATTGGCATCTGTTACGCTTTGCCCTGCGAAGAATATATCCACATCGGTGAACTGAAAATCTTCACTGGCATCAAAATATTCACTACTGATATTGCGGCCGCCGGTCACGGCTGCAGTGCCATCCGCAATGATCAATTTATTGTGCATGCGATGATTGACCTTTTTCATCCGGAAGCCATAATCCAGCGCACGTAAATGACGAAATTTATAGGGATTAAAAATCCGAACTTCAAAATTTGGATGTTGGCTTAGAGCAAGAAGCTTGTCATCAAGCTGGGTACCATTTTGATCGTCAATCTGAACCCGTACTTTGACACCGCGATCGGCGGCTTTAAGTAATTGGGACAAGATCATATTGCCAATATAATCATCCTTCCAAATGTAATATTGTAGATCCAGATGATATTTAGCTTTGTTAATCAGGTGCAGACGTGCTGCCATACTCATAAAGCCATCATAGAGCGGCAAGAAAGCCGTTTTACCGCTATTAATTTGCTGTTTTGAAAGTTGATTGTCGATCCAGTGCGCAGGTCGAACCGGCGTAATTTTCGCTTCTTCAGCAGTGTTGGGAGCCAGTTCACAGCCAGAAAGCATGATGCTAAAAGTAAAAATGCTCAAACATACAAAGGGCGAAGGTTTAGTCATTGATGTTCCATTAATTATAGGATCTTTTATTCCTTATCTGGTGATGTTAATAGTTGAATCTGCGAATAGAAAGAGGTTACTGTTAGTCATCTGTAAATCAGCAAAAAAAGACAGTTTTACATGAAATCACGTGCAGCAGTTGCGTTTGGTCCAGGCCAGCCATTAGAAATTGTAGAAGTGGATGTTGCTCCACCAAAAGCAGGTGAAGTACTGGTAAAAATTAGCCATACAGGCGTGTGTCATACCGATGCATTTACCTTGTCTAGTGAAGATCCTGAAGGTGTATTTCCTGCAATTTTGGGTCATGAAGGTGCGGGTGTGGTCGTTGAAGTAGGTGAAGGGGTCACCAGCCTGAAACCGGGCGATCACGTGATTCCGCTTTATACTGCTGAGTGTGGCGAATGCTTGTTCTGTAAATCAGGTAAGACCAACCTGTGTGTTGCTGTGCGTGCGACCCAAGGTAAAGGCGTAATGCCAGATGGAACGACCCGTTTCTCTTATAATGGCGAGCCGATCTATCACTATATGGGTTGTTCAACTTTTTCTGAATATACTGTGGTAGCTGAAGTTTCTCTGGCGAAAATTAATCCTGAAGCCAACCATGAGCATGTTTGCCTGCTGGGTTGTGGTGTGACTACTGGTATTGGTGCGGTGCATAACACGGCGAAAGTTCAGGAAGGTGACAGTGTTGCAGTATTTGGTTTAGGGGGTATCGGTCTTGCTGTAGTGCAAGGCGCACGTCAGGCCAAAGCCGGTCGCATCATTGTGATTGATACCAATCCGGATAAATTTGAACTGGCGAAACAGTTTGGGGCGACAGATTTCCTGAATCCAAAAGACTATGATCAGCCGATCCAGCAAGTGATCGTCGAAATGACTGGTTGGGGTGTAGACCATTCATTCGAATGTATCGGCAATGTAGATGTGATGCGTTCAGCACTAGAATGTGCGCATCGTGGCTGGGGTCAGTCGGTGATTATTGGTGTTGCCGGAGCAGGTAAAGAAATTTCAACCCGTCCATTCCAGTTAGTCACAGGTCGTAAATGGATGGGTACTGCATTTGGTGGGGTAAAAGGTCGTTCACAATTGCCGGGAATGGTAGAGCAATCCATGAAAGGTGAAATTCAACTTGAGCCTTTTGTGACACATACCATGCCACTGGATCAGATCAATGAAGCTTTTGACTTGATGCATGAAGGTAAATCAATCCGTACGGTCATTCATTTTGACTAAGCTTTTTCAATTTTAAAAAAGACCAGTATTAAACCGGTCTTTTTTATGCGGCTTTCACTTGATTCAGGATACATTAGTGCATGAAAGCCTCACAGAGAGTCACTGAAACAAAACACGCCTGCTAATGTCATTACATGCCAGATGCTTATATTAAATAGGACGTATGAAGATACGTGCTAAAACCATTTTAAAGAATAAGGATAAGCTCTATGTCGAATGATAATTTTGATCGTGATGTAATTAAGAATGCGCCTAAAGATGTCCGCGATGATTTAAATGCTGATCCAATTACGGGTGAACCTGGCGCACATCCTGTGGGTACAGGTGTAGGTGCTGCAGGTGGTGCAGCTGCAGGTGCAGCTATTGGTGCTGCAGGCGGTCCAGTGGGTGTCGCTGTCGGTGGCGTTGTCGGTGCTGTTGTTGGTGGTCTAGCAGGTAAAGGTGTAGGCGAAGCTATAAATCCAACAGAAGAACAGGCTTACTGGCGTGATAATTCGATCAATACGCCATACTATTCAGATGCCCGTACCACCTATAGCGATTTGGATTATGACCGTGATTATGATACGGCCTATCGAGTCGGTTATGAAAACCGTGGCAGTTATGACGCCCATACTCGTTTTGAAGATGTAGAACCTGATTTGAGACTGAAATGGGAACAAATGAAAGGCGAATCACGTTTAAACTGGGAACAGGCTAAATTTGCAGTACGTGATGCCTGGAATCGTGTTTCACGTTAATTTTTAATCTTTGGATTAAACTGAAGTTTCATTGGTAAAACCCGCGATAGGTGTGTGGGTTTTACCACTTTTAGTGATACATTTCACGGTTTGATGGATTAATAAATAAAAGTAGAAAATTTAATAAATATTTTTTTATATTTAATGCTTGTCAAATGATCACAGAGCGCGTATTTTAATTTAAGAATCACATTTTATGAAAGACATAACATGTTAAAGCAACCTATCATTTCAAACGCATATTTTTATTTCTGGCAGTTTAGCTAATTGCCTGAATGCGTTTGGGCAATGAAAAGGTTGCCCACTAGTTTATACCTGATCGGCAACCCTGATCAGGTTTTTTTATGCCTTTCATCTTTTACAATATTTTGGAGACAGCCATGACAAACTTTAACTATTCATACTTTAACAACTTTTATTGGTCTTATTTTAGTCAGCTAATGACACTTACAACACCTTCGATTAGACCCATAACGCTCAAATAAAAGTTTGGATTGATTGCCAGTCCCAGGATTAAAGTCATGAATACCCCAAATACATCACAACAACATCATGCTGAAAGCATTTTAATTTTACCTCAGCAGCTTAAGCAGCAATTGCCACTGTCTTCGCAATTAGCCAGCCAAGTCGCTGAACACCGTCAAACTATTCAAAATATATTAGAAGGCAAGGATCATCGTTTAATGGTGGTCACAGGCCCATGTTCCATTCATGATGAAGCTTCCGCGCTAGACTATGCAGAAAAATTAAAACAACTTCAGTCACAGCTATCTGATCAGATTTTCCTGGTGATGCGTGCTTATATTGAAAAACCACGGACTACGGTGGGTTGGAAAGGTTTCCTTTACGATCCAAATCTGGATGGTTCATCCAATATGCAATTGGGCTTGGAAAAATCCCGTGACTTATACCTAAAAATTATTGAAATGGGCCTGCCAATCGCTTCGGAAATTCTTAGCCCAATGGCAACTGCTTATTTCGATGATCTATTGGCCTGGGGAGCGATTGGCGCACGTACCAGCGAATCACAAATTCATCGCGAAATTTCCAGCCATATGCCGTACAGCATCGGTTTCAAAAATGGTACTGATGGTTCGATCCAGATTGCACTAGATGCCATCCACTCTGCCTCTCATCCGCATCAATTCTTGGGGATGAGCCAGTCTGGTTTACCATGTATTTTACACTCGCAAGGTAATCCGAAAGCACATTTGATTTTACGTGGCTCGAATAGCGGACCAAATTACCAATTGTCAGAAATTGAGAAAATCCGGGCCAAACATCAGATCGACTTACCGGCATTGGTAATTGACTGTAGTCATGGCAATAGCTCAAAAAATCCGATGCTACAGCCTAAAGTACTGGAACAGATCGTAGCAGAACGCTTACAGACCAATGTTCGTGGCGTAATGCTAGAAAGTCATTTGGTAGATGGCAACCAGAAAATTTCTGAGCAAATGACTTATGGTCAATCTGTTACTGATGGATGTCTGGGCTGGACAAAAACACGACAACTGTTACTGGAGGTGGCTAATACTTTAGCGATCAGTTGTCTGAAACGTAGTGCCTAAATTTAAAAACCACTTTCTCTGCTTGAGCAGCGGGGAAAGTGCTTTTTTGAATATCAGAAAGCAGTTATTTATAAATATAATTAACCTGTAATAGGTCACATAATTGTGACGATAATTTTCATCAAATTATTAAAATCTGTTTGTGTCCTTGTCTAACTCTAGACACAATAAAAACCAGTATATCTCTCTGAATATATAAATTTTTCAAATATTTAAATATCAAATCCGTTCACTTGGGGATCTCAATGTTTGCGCTAGAGCTTTTAGAAGAAGCACGAAAATTTATGCACCATATGCTAACCAAAGTGGTTGAATATGGCGGTTCAGATTTATTTATTACTGCAGATTTTCCACCAAGTATTAAACATCAAGGTTTGATGAAACCATTTGGACAGCAGACCCTGACCGCTGAGAAAACCAAGCTCTTTGCTTATAGCCTAATGAATGAAAAACAGCGCAATGAATTTGAAACCGAACTTGAGTGTAATTTTGCGATTACTGTTCCGGGTATTTCACGTTTCCGGGTCAATGTATTCCAGCAACAGTTGAATATCGGTATGGTGATTCGTACCATCACTGCGGAAATCCCAAATTTCCAGAAGTTAAAACTGCCTGAATCGCTGAAACATGTGATTATGGAAAAACGTGGTCTAGTCTTGGTGGTCGGTGGAACCGGTTCGGGTAAATCAACTTCACTGGCAGCGATGATTGACTATCGGAATGAAAACTCGGCTGGACATATCATCACGGTAGAAGATCCGGTGGAATATGTACACAAGCATAAAAAATCCATGATTACCCATCGTGAAGTCGGGGTAGATAGCCATTCTTGGCAAAATGCTTTAAAAAATACCTTACGTCAGGCACCCGATGTGATTTTGATCGGGGAAATCCGCGATACAGAAACTATGGAACATGCGATTGCTTTTGCTGAAACTGGGCATCTTTGTTTAGGTACGTTGCATTCCAATAATGCCAACCAGACTTTAGACCGGATTATTAACTTCTTCCCAGAAGAACGTCGCAATCAGTTGTTGATGGATTTGTCCTCCAATATGAAGGCTATTATTTCACAGCGTTTGGTTCGGACTCAGGATGGCAAGGGACGTCGAGCAGCCATTGAAATCATGTTAAATACACCGCTCATTTCAGACTTGATTTTGAAAGGAGAGTTTCATGAGTTGAAAGCGATTATGGCAAAATCACGGGAATTGGGAATGCAGACCTTTGATCAGGCTTTATTTGAACTCTATAACCAGGGCGAAATTTCTTATGAAGAAGCATTACGTAATGCCGATTCAACCAATGAATTACGTTTACAGATCAAATTAAAAAGTAATCGTCAAGACAATGCTCCGGCTGGGCAAGCCACCCAATTTTCCATGATTACAGAACCGAAAACAACTGATAAAGATGCAGAAGATCAGTCGGAAACGGAATAAAAAATTCTAATTTTCTATTAGGGTCTGTTGACATTTACTGTTCATAATTAACCCTATAAAGGTAGCCATAAAAATATACAGGCTAAAGCAACAGAACTTTGATAA
>NZ_JAMXXN010000025.1 GCF_024129435.1 Acinetobacter lwoffii
TTCTACCATCAATCAATGAAAATAATTTCGATCAATCAACCAGTAAAAATCCACACAAGTTGTTCTTCATAATCTCTTAATGATCTTCTTGTTGGTTCGTCACCAGCAAGCTAGGTCGGCTATATTACTCTCTATCTCTAGAAAGTCAACCAGTAATGAAAACTATTTTTAAACTTTCTTTCTAAAACCCAACTCAATCAAACTTAACTAAGTCACTGTTTTATCAGAAGTTTTAATCTTCATCACCGCCGATGGATGTGCATTCTACAGTATTTCAGAGCCCGTGCAACACCTTTTTCAAGAAAATCATTTTGTATGTATATTTTTTAAGCTTTTCGTGTGTTTTCATTCATTTTTTATACAAATTTGCTTAAATGATGTCTATTCGTGAATATAACGTTTATTATTTTTATACTAATAAGTAGTGCTACTTACACAGAAAAGGCCTCAGGTTACCTTATGCATCGTTCTATTTACTTATCTATATGCTTATTTTCTTTAGCTTCAAGCGCACATGTTTTCGCCGAGGCGGCCACCAGTGTGGAAAATCTGGAAAACGAGCCTGCAAAAACGCCGCTTAGAACAAAAATCTCGACCAAAGCGCAACAATTACAAACGCAACTGAAAGTTGATGCCAGTGCAGCACAGGCTGAAGAAGTTAAAGATCCTTTTCAACCGTTAAATAGAAAAATCTATCAGTTTAATGATGCGATTGACCGCACCGTGGTACGTCCCATAGCCGTACAATATGTGGAAAAAGTTCCTCAAGATGTTCGTGGCAGCTATACCCAATTCCGCAGTAACCTGGGTGAACCTTGGAATGTGGTGAATCAGCTGATTCAAGGTCGTCCTGCCCGCGCTGCTAAATCTCTAGGTCGTTTTACTATTAATACCTTAACGACTTTAGGACTGGCTGATCCAGCACGTCGCCTTGGCTTGAGCCATGAAGAGGAAAAATTTGGAATTACTTTAGGGTATTATGGGGTGCCTTCTGGCCCTTATATCATGTTGCCATTTTTAGGTCCAAGTTCTGTCCGTGGGGTGATCGGTACTGCTGTAGATAGTCAGGCCCGTCCACAAAAATACATTCTCGAAGATGAAGATGGACTTTACTGGACTGATCAGTTTTGGCGTGCCATTGATACCCGTTCAGAAATACTGGACGTTGAAGGGGTGCTGACTGGCGATCGCTATGCGCAGATTCGCGATATTTATTTGCAACGTACCAATTATGCAATTGCAGAAAAGAAAGGTACAGAACAAGATACGCTGTTCCTAGAAGATGATTTTGAAGATGAGAATTCTGATGATGCACCTTCTAGTGATAGCAACATTGAATCTTCAAACGAAGATCTTTAAGTTTAAGCTTCATGTATGATTGCTAGTGAAAATCTGTTCGCTAGCAATACTTTGCTTGTTATAGTACATCTTATAACCAATCCTGGGATTGAATCACTTTTTTATGTATTTCATTCAACCGACTCGTGATATTCCTTACTTAGATCAAGTACTTGATACGCTTCCGCATGTTCAGATGATCTATCTGGATGATCATGAACTGTATGACTCTACGATTATTGCGATTGCAGATGTACATGATTATCTGAAATATAAGTGGAATCTACCTACGATTGTACTGGCCTTAGAAAATGAAGGTACTGCTTTGGCTCAGGCCTGGGAACAAGGTGCTTTAGCCGGCTGGATCTGGAACAAGCTTCCCGAGAATCCAGATCTGGCATTACAAAAAATTGATGCACAATATAAGCGTAACCAGGATAGCCGTGACCTTCCTTCTGCTGCAGAACTACAAAAAAAATTGTTACCGAATCCTATTGAACTGACCAATTACGAGGTCGAAACCTATTTTCAGCCTTCAGCCTATCTTTCAGGGGATTGGTATGATTATTGGAAAATCAGCGACAAAGAAGTGATTTTCTATTTGGCCGATGTATCCGGACATGGCGTCACCAGTAGTTTGCTCACGTCCTGGATGGCTGCTTTCCATGGTCGCTCCAAGACGCCGCGCGAGCTGATCAAGAAGCTGAACGGCATGCTGATGCAGGAAAATATTGAAAAGCACATCACCATGATTGCCGGGATTCTTAATCTGGAAACCCATGTATTGAAATGGTCTAGCGCCGGACATTATCCACCACCAATTATATTTGAACCCAATCAAGAGCCTAAAATCCTCTCTTCCAGCAGTTTCCCTTTGGGTTTAACCGAAGATCTTGAAGTTGAGGAAAATGAATGGGTATTAAGTCGCAATGCACGCTTTATTATCTGTTCGGATGGGGCATTAGAACCCTTTGATGGTGGTTTAAATGAACAATTCTCGCAATTATTACACCATTTGCAGAACCAATCTTTTCAGGCTCCGGAACATGTGGCTGACGATATCGCCTTTTTAAGCTTTATCCGCGTAAATTAGCAGTATATTTACAGACTTTATAAGCACTTAATTTGATTACTACTTTCAGCCACTTGAGTATCAATACACCCTATGGGATAATTTAATATCCTTCTCTGCAAATGGCATTTATATGTCAACAGGTCATGTTGAATATGCAAGTCTGAACGGAACGCATATTTTTAAGCTTATCGGCGAAGTGCGTGCCCAATCTTGTATTAGTCTAGACAAATTACTGAACAAAATTGAACAGCAAGACAACGTAGTTGGCGCTATCGTTGATCTCACCGAAACCAGTTTCATTGACAGTACCGTACTCGGTGTTTTAGCGAAACTAGGACTGAAACTCAAGCAAGTACACAATATCCAGGCTGTCATGCTTTCTACCAATTCTGACATTACTACTTTGGCCAACAGTATGGGACTGAGCCAGGTGTTTGTGATTCTGAATTATTGTGGCGATCCAAATGTCTGTACACGTGCGCTGATGGAAGAACATGTCACGCATCAAAATATGCTAAATACGGTTCTGGATGCGCATAAAACCTTGATGAAGCTGAACCAAAGCAACCAGAATATGTTTGAACCTTTAGTCAAACAGCTACAGAAAGAGCAAGACAATTTAGATAAAATTTCCGAGCAAAAGGTATAACCATCTTATAAGAGGACCCTATGACTTTACTTTCTGTTGTACAAATGAATTCTCAAAATGAAATTGATGCCAATTTCGTGGAGATTGAATCTTTAATTCAACAAAGTAAGGCCAATGGTGCTGAACTGATTGTTTTCCCGGAAAACTTTGTCTGTTTTGCAGCAGGAAAACAGCGCGAAACTGCTGCACAATTTGAAGTGATTCAGCAGCGTCTGGAACAACTTGCCCATCAATATGACACCTGGATCGTTGCCGGTACATTACCCTGCCCTTATCGTCCAGATGGTTCAATCATTGAAGATGGCCGGGTGCGTACCGTTAGCCTGTGTATCAGTCCAGAACGGACCGAAGCGCGTTATGACAAAATTCACCTATTTGATGTGCAAGTCGGTGATGCTGTTGGTGGTTATCAGGAATCCAAATTCTTTGAACCCGGCACAGATGTTGTCGTAGCCAAAACCCCTTTTAGTAATATTGGTTTAATGGTCTGTTATGACCTGCGCTTTCCGGAACTGGCATTAAATCTACGAGCCAAAGGTGCAAACCTCTTGACCGCACCTTCTGCTTTTACCTATACCACTGGTGAAATGCACTGGCAGCTCCTTTTGCAAACACGTGCTCTGGATAGCCAATGCTCGGTGCTTGGTGCAGCTCAACAAGGCTGGCACGGTGAAAAACGCCAGACTTGGGGACATGCAGCCGCCACCAATAGTCGTGGACAGCTTCTTAATATGATCCATGCAGAAGGTGCTCAACTCATCACCGTCGAATTTGATTTAAATGAACAGCAAAAAGTGCGTGAATCCATGCCTTTAATGCAACACCGTAGACTTCTGCAACTTTCTTAAGAAACCTGCCCGGATACTTGCATAAATTAACAAAATCCCTGCTTATTCTTCAGGCAAAATCGCCGAGCATAGAAGCTCCATGAACAATAAATAGGGATTAAGCTCATGTCATTAGAAAAAGCCGTCTATACCGCACATGCCAAAGCCACAGGTGGTCGTGATGGCCGCGCCACCTCTGACGATCAGATTTTAGATGTACAATTGGCCGTGCCCAAAGAAATGGGGGGTCCTGGTGGTGGAACCAACCCTGAACAGCTCTTTGCCGCAGGTTATTCGGCATGTTTCTTGGGTGCGATGAAATTTGTTGCCAATCGTGACAAACTGAATATGAGTAAAGATGCTTATATCGAGGGTGATGTAGGAATTGGTCCAATTCCGACCGGGTTTGGTATTGAGGTGACTTTAAATATCCATCTTGAAGGCATGGATCAGGAAGAAGCGCAAAAACTGGTCGATGCTGCGCATATCGTCTGTCCATACTCAAATGCGACCCGCAATAATATTGATGTGAACTTAAATGTGATTACTTAAGATTTTGATTTAACTGCTATCCTGAAAAAAATAGCTTCAGGATAGCTAAACTTCAATTATAAATTTCAACTTTTAGTCACTTCGTTTCCCCTCAACATCCAACTTCGTTTTCAAAAAACAGCAAAACTTAAGAACTTATATATAATGATTCTTATTTACATTTATTTGATCTATATTGATGTTAAAGCCTATTCTGTTAAGTTCTCTCTTATTCACTGTTGCTACTACCTCTTTTGCAGATCTTTATCTCTCAGAAAAAATCCATCCGAAAATAAAATCTCTGCTCAATACTGAAATTGAACGCTTGCCCATTCCACCTACCCCAAACAACATGAACTCACCCGAATTTGGTCAAGGAATTATCGGCTGGGGCGCTGGGCCCAAAGATGCTGAAGTTCGTTTTCTCAATATTACTCAGGCAGATGTTGAAACAATGAAACAGGAAGGACTGAGTTTAGCAATGGCACAAGCCTGGCAGAACTTTTATGAAAATGAAACTCTGCGTAATCCGGGAAATCCGACTGCACCTTTTCGTGCACAACTCATGAAAAAAATCGTCAGTCTCTGGTAAATATCCAAAAGTCCTGACGATCATTATGATAAAGCGAGCAGATTAAAAAATTATTCTACTGCTTCGTTGGTGACCCGTAACACTTCTTCAATGGTAGTTTTCCCTGCCAATACCTTGCGCAGACCATCATCCCGAATCGAACCGGATTGCTGCCGTGCATAACTTTCTATTTCGTATTCGGCCGCATTGCCATGAACCAGACGGCGCATATGATCATCGACGGGCACAATTTCATAAATCGCAGTACGCCCACTAAAACCAGTATTGCCACAGCGTTCACAACCCTGTGGTTGCGGCAGTCTTAAATCCTGTGGATGTTCAATATTTTCAAACAGTTTCTTTTCAAAAGCATCTGCTTCATGCCAGGTCGCGCAATGCGGACATAACGTTCTGACCAGACGCTGGGCAATTACCCCAATCAGGGAACTTGAAAGCAGGAACGGCTCAATGCCCATATCCTTCAAACGCGTGACAGCACCAATCGCGGTATTGGTATGCAGGGTCGACAACACCAGATGCCCCGTCAAGGAGGCCTGCACCGCAATTTCTGCGGTCTCCAGATCACGAATTTCACCCACCATCACCACATCAGGATCTTGGCGCAGCATGGCTTTTAAGGCACGTGCAAAGGTCATATCCACTTTGGTATTCACCTGGGTCTGACCAATACCTTCCAGTTGATATTCAATCGGATCTTCAGCGGTGAGGATGTTTTTGGAACCATCATTCAGGTCAGAAAGTGCGGCATATAAGGTGGTGGTTTTACCCGAACCGGTGGGGCCAGTGACTAAAATAATGCCGTGTGGACGATGCACCAGAGTTTTCAGTCGATCATAGTCATTATTCATCAAGCCCAAATGGGTCATATTTAAACGACCGGCCTGCTTGTCCAGCAGACGCATCACCACACGCTCACCATGAGAGGATGGCAAAGTAGATACACGGACATCGACTTCACGTCCGGCCAGACGCAAGGAAATACGACCATCTTGTGGAATGCGCTTTTCCGCAATATCCAGTTTGGCCATGACTTTAATCCGCGAGACCAAAAGCGGCGCAAGTTCACGGCGTGGCTGGACAATTTCACGGAGCTGGCCATCGACCCGTAAACGTACCGACAGTTTTTTCTCAAAAGATTCAATATGAATATCGGAAGCCCCGACCCGAATCGCTTCAGACAATAATGCATTGATCAGTCGTACAATCGGCGCATCATCTTCCTGATCCATCAGATCTTCAGCTTCAGGTACGGAATCGGCCAGACTGAGTAAATCCGGATGATCTTCCAGACCGGCAGCCACCTGCTGTGATTCGCCGCTATCTCCGGCAAAACTGGAACTGAGTAACTGGTTAAATTCCTGTTCGCTACAGAGTTGAAAATGAGCCGGATAGCCGAGCAGACGGCGGGCTTCCTGCAATGCAAGCATTGAGGTATTGTCACGACGCAGAATAAAGGCCTGATCTCCCTCATAACGCAACAGCACACCATGGCGCTTGGCGAAGCTATATGGGATTTGTAATTGTTTAAGTACTTGCATCGCGGATTATAATAATGATGAAAAAATTTAAATTGAGTGTACTCTAAGCATATGACAGCGTGAAGTATGTTTTCAAAGATTTAGCAAGAAAGGGTGCCAAGATTGCCGCAAGATAAAGATGAATTAATCCCGAATACAGCAAAAATGCGCTGGTGGGGAGAACAGAATTTTGAAATAAATCAATCCAAGGCCTGGCAGTTTGGCTCCTTGCTGTTTCGCCTGACCCGAGGGATTCAGGAATGGCGACTGGAATATTTCCGCCCTTCCGTGCAATACGATTATGAGCAGCAATGGCATCAGATTGATGATCCGAATTTTGCCTTTCCACCGCCCGTGAAAATTGAACGCTATATGTTCAAATCCACGCAAAACAAATTGCAACTGATGCCACGTCTTGCAGACCGTTCTGTGGTGATCAAGCCGGTCGATCCGATTTATATTCCTGCCGGACAGCGCGGTACGCTTTATATCAGCACGCCTTTATGGATTGCCGGTTTTGTCGAGGGGCAGCGCGAACCGATTTTCGATTTGCCGGTAATCTTGCCAAAAGACACCTGGTTTGGACCCAATCATCGCTCGGGGGAAATCTGCTATGCCACCGCAGTCGATGGCAGAACCGAACTGAAACAGTTACATCCGCGAGCCTTTCGTGCAGTCACGCCGATTGAGTTTCACAATACCAGTAACCAGCAATTGCGCTTTGACCGAATGAATGTGCCAGTGCCTGCCCTGCCGCTTTTTTACAGTGAAAGTACCGGCCGCTTATGGACCTCGCAAATCCGGGTCTTGCATGAGAGTTCGGATCGTCCACCGCGGATCCGGGTGGAAAACCGCACGCCGCCGAATGCCGGCGAAGTCGCCTATCTACATCCACCGCGCGATCCGGCAGGCGCTTTATTTAATATGTTTGATTCATTTTTCTAAGGGCGTCTGATGCCAAGTTCAAATATTCCGACCGAAGTCACCAATAGCCTGAAGGGAGTATTTACCAATATCAATACCGATCGTTTGACCGAAGTTCTGGTGGCGGTGGTGTTGTGCTTTATTGGTTTCCTGATCGCACGCTTTATTTCCAATACCTTTATTCGCACCATTGGTGTCCGTTTTAATGCCCATCAGAAACTGGTCTGGCGCCGCGGAATTTTCTATTTTATCTTCCTGCTGTTTGTGATGGCCAGCCTGAAAGAGGCCGGCTTTAAACTCAGTGTCTTCCTTGGCGCTGCCGGGATTTTAACGGTCGCACTGGGTTTCGCTTCACAAACCTCAGCCTCCAACCTGATCAGCGGTCTATTCCTGATTGGTGAGGGTTCTTTTGAAGTCGGTGATACTATCCAAATCACCTTGATTCGTGGGCATACCATTGAAGGTGAAGTGATCTCGATTGACCTGCTCTCGGTTAAACTTTTGACCCAAGATAATATCTATGTACGGTTGCCAAATGAACAGCTGATTCGGGCGCCAGTGCAGAACCTGTCGAAATTTCCGATACGGCGTATTCCAATTACCTTGGCGATCAATTTCCATGAAGATATTATCAAGGTACGTGAAGTGCTGCTGGACGTTGCCAATAAATATCCGCTGGTACTGGCCGACCCGAAACCTGCAGTCACCGTTACCGCTTTCCGTGAATCTTCGATTGAACTGCTGTTTGCAGTGTGGTGCCAACAGGAAAACTACCTGAAAGTTCGTGATGAAATGCAGGAACGGATTCGCAACGGCTTTGTCGATAACCAGATTGAAATTCCGGTGCCGAAGATGGGCTTTGTCGATCACCCACTTTCCCGCCCTTTGGAAAATGAAGAAATCGATCAATATGCCAATGAAAAGACCCTCAAAAGAGAGCCTGATCTGAAATAACCCTTAGATTCCCTCTCCTTTTTAAAGGAGAGGGTTAGCGAGAGGATTCAAAGCTCCTTCTCCGGCATCGGCGCAATATAAGCAATCAGCAGCATCACCCCACCCGCCAGCAGGAATGAAATCACCCGGGTCAGGGTGCCAATATGTGACAGGTCAAATAGTACGAGTTTCAAAGTCACGATCACCAGAATACTGCCACCTAAAATCCACATCGGTTTCAGTTTTTTGAGTGTCGCCGTCCACATGGTAATCCAGGCCAGTAATACCCAAAGTATGGTCAGACTAAGCTGAACCGTCGCATTGCTCCATAAGGCCAGATCATTAAACGGCGTCTGCAGGTACACATGTAAAGCTCTTAAAATAATATAACTGGATAGCCATAACAGGCTTAGTACCATTAAAACCGCCATCATGCCTTTGTCACGTCCCACCTTAATTTGCTGTAACAGCATCCAGATAAAACTGGCAAACATGGCAATACTGATCAGGTCAAAAGGATTCAGAATCGGCAGCCAGTAATACTGAAAGGCTTGCTGGCTAAACAGCTGTGAACATACCAGCCAGCTTCCCATCAGCAATAAACAGCTCTTGGTTTGCCAAAGCTGCTGCCAGCCTGACTGCGGATCCTGCCGATAGCACCACAGGCAGAATAATAAAGGCAAAATCACCATGCTCAGATAAGGCATGTTCGGGATCAGACATAAACTTGCCAGAGCCAGACTGCTAAAAACACCAAAACTCATCCATTCCTTGGAAAGCTGCAAGCCAGCCAGCGGTCTAAGCCACAGAATGGCCAATAATATCGTTGAAAGTGCAGAAACCCCACGTTCCAGATCACTATTCCAGACAATCACCGCATTCTGACTGCGATCCAGAGTTAGAATCGCCGCAATGACCAGCAAGGGCGAGATGCCACTCCACTTCGGCAGTAACCATGACCACTCCTGATTTTTGCGCAGGATCATTTCATTGAACATTACATAACCCAGTGTGATGATAAATAAACTCAGCACATAGGCATGCTGACTCGGAAATTCATCTTCCAGCAAGGCAAATAGCATCAAACTGGCCGCGACACTTAGGCTGCTTAAAAAACTGATACTCAGACTATTCATCTGCTGCTGGTACTGCTTTTTAAGCTGACTGATGACCACGACTGCCACATAGCACAGACTCAAAATCCAGAAAATTATTCGCGGTGTTGGATTAATCTCGACCAGATAATACAGGCTGCTGAATCCGGCCATCAGCAATAAGCCCATGCTCAGATAGTGTGCTACCCGGACATTTTTTTCCAAGGCCCATAAATAAATCAGCACACCTTCAACTGCCCAGCCAATCACACTCCATTGTTCTGTCAATAAGATCGGGGGCACCAAGGCGAGAAAAATCAGCATCAGGCTCAGATAGCTCTGCGAAATGAGCAGGATAGTTTGTTTACGGCGCAGCAGTGTCCAGCAAGCGGCAAAGACCAGTGCAAAGAACAGGCTTAATCCAGCTTGCCAGAGTTTTTGATTGGGCTGATTAAAATGAATCAGATACAGAAAAATATATGCCGTGATCGGTGCAGCAAAAATCAGCGCTAAGTCCAATACCGGTTTTAACTGAAAACGTGAGAGATCCTGTCGTGCCAGCAACTGGCTAAAGCGGAAACCT
Source organism: Acinetobacter lwoffii (assembly GCF_024129435.1). Lineage (GTDB taxonomy): Bacteria > Pseudomonadota > Gammaproteobacteria > Pseudomonadales > Moraxellaceae > Acinetobacter > Acinetobacter lwoffii_F. The sequence continues at coordinate 10,064 of NZ_JAMXXN010000025.1, forward strand.
AGCCACATAAACAGCGCACTATGTGCCAGAATCAACGCAGTCATGGCATAACGCTCATATGTATAACCATGAATCAGGCTATATATCCCGCCAACGACCGCAGTCACTAAAAAGGCAATTTGATTGAGAATCTTCCATGGCCGGAAACTGCTCAGCACTGCCACCCCGATATTGATCAGCAAATAATAGCTAATCAGCTCAACGGCAGAAGCATCGCGGGTCGGTAAGGTAAACGGCGCCAGATAAGCAATCAGCAAAGCCATCAAAGCCAGTTCGATGCTTTCCTGTTTCAGGCTTAAATATAGAGTGATGGCCAGAATAATGAGAAATAGCAATGTTGCCAACGGTAACGTGGGAATCACCAGATTGTAATAGGCAAAAAATAAGGTCAGGAACAGACTCCCTAAACCCAGTCCTTCCAGTGCCAGAGCAAAACTCCGATTTTTCTGCACCAGGCGATAACCCAGACCTGCTATACACCCACTTGCCAGTGCAACCAGGCCCAATTTTGCAGCCAGACTGAGTTGCCAGTGCTCGGTGGCAAAGCGCAGCAGTAAAATAATCCCAATCACCAAAATACTAATCGCGACTTTTAAGACTGGATTCCCCTGGAAAAGCCAGCGCTGCAGTTGATCTACCAGATGAGGAGAGTCGTTTACCTCTTGGGCAGACTCAGTTTTCACGAATGGAACAGAATCGGATCGATCCGGTGATCGCTGTAAGGGATTGGCAGAATGGGATTGTGATTGCAGCTGTATCAAGCGCCCTTCCAGACGTTGCAGCCACCTGAGCAAAAAGAATACCCATGCCGTAATCCCGATGCCCATCAGCCACTCCAGTTCAGCCAGTCCACCAACAATGGCAGTAATTGAAGAAATATATAAAGGAACTTTAGAGTTATGCTCCAAGGACATCTGCTGCTGTCCGGCCAATTGATTCAGCGGTGCTTCTACCGCAGTGACATATTGCATCACGCTAAAGATAAACCCCAAACCACATAGATAAGTCACAATCTGATAACCCAGATACCAGGCACTGATCCCGGCAATCAGCAGGGTAATCAGCCAGATCATGCGCAACTCATTCCGTCCTGCAGCCATTCTTATATTTCTCTTTCCTGAATCGTTCCATCATACAACAGCTTGTGCTGCTTATTTCATCTTCGGCCGATATTCGCTAAGCTGTAAACTTAGACTCGTCTCAGCGAGCGCGGTAAAAATCACGTACAATAGCGCTGTATTTTGAATAAGGAATTGATTACATGCCACCATTTGTCTTGGTCGATGGCTCTTACTTTTTATTTCGTGCCTTTCACGCACTGCCACCATTAACCACGTCAACCGGTTTACATACCAATGCAATTCGTGGTGCGATTTCTGCTATTCAAAAACTGATGCGCCGGACCCAACCGACCCATATGGCGGTAATTTTTGATACCCCAGAACCGACCTTCCGGCATGAGCTGTCACCGATTTATAAAGGTGACCGTCCCAGCATGCCAACGGAATTATCCGAACAGATTCCTTATCTGCATGCCTTGATCCGCGCTTTGGGCATTCCGCTACATACCTTGCCAGGTGCCGAAGCCGATGACATTATCGGGACACTGGCCAAACGTGCCGAAGCGATGGGACATCAGGTGCTGATCTCTACAGGCGATAAAGATATGGCGCAACTGGTGACCGAAAAAGTTACCCTGGAAGACAGCTTTAAAGAAAAACCGCTGGATGTCGACGGCGTGTTTGAAAAGTTTGGCGTCTGGCCGAATCAGATTATTGACTATCTGACCCTGATGGGCGATGCATCAGATGGCATCATGGGCGTGCCAGGTGTAGGTGCCAAAACTGCAGCAAAACTGCTCACTGAATATGGCTCGATTGGCGGCATTTTAGAAAATGTCGACAAGATCAAAGGCAAAGTCGGTCAAAATATTAAAGAACATGTCGATGGCATTGCACTGGACCATCAACTGGCCAGTATTGTCATCGATCTGGATCTTAACTTTGGTTATGACGATTTAAAACTGGGTGAGCCGAATGTCGAGACCTTGCGTCATTTGTACACCGAGCTGGAATTCCGTAACCAGCTGCAGTCCTTAGATCACCCGAACAACCCGAATAATTCAAACTACCAGCAGGCGGCAAAATCTATTAACGCCAAAGCGGTTACAGCACCAGAACCTCTGGAAGACCATGCGTCTGTGACCAGCAGTGATGACCAGTTAGGACAAGCCACCTATCACACGGTATTAAGCCAACAAGATTGGGACACACTGTTTGAGCGCTTAAGTACCGAAAAACGATTTGCCTTTGATACCGAAACCACCAGTCTGGATTATCGTATTGCACAGATTGTTGGTTTCTCGGTCGCCTTCGATGCCCAGGATGCCTATTATGTTCCCTTGGCACATGATTATGAAGGCGCACCGGAGCAGCTGAATCGTGAAGTAATTTTGGCGCAGATCAAACCAATTCTGGAAGATGAGTCTGTAAAGAAAATTGGTCATCATCTGAAATATGATGCACATGTCCTGGAAAATCATGGCATTCATCTGGCAGGCTGGTATTTCGACACCATGCTGGCTTCCTATGTCCTGAATTCTGTCGCAACCCGTCATGGCATGGATGATGTGGCCCGTCTGTATTTGAGTCATCTGACCACGACTTATGAACAGGTGGCCGGTAAAGGCGCCAAACAGAAGACCTTCAACCAGATTCCACTTGAAACTGCAGCGCATTATGCTGCAGAAGATGCACATGTTACCTATCGTCTTTATGAAGTCTTGAGCAGCAAATTACAGGCACATCCTGAACTGGTGAATATTCTGCATAATATTGAAGTTCCGGTCGCACGTGTACTGACGCAAATGGAAGAAAACGGCATCGAACTGGATCTGGCTTTTCTGGATCAGCTTGGGGGCGAATTTTCCAATACCATGCACAATCTGGAAAACCAGATCATGGAAATTGCCGATGAAAGCTTTAATGTCAGCTCACCTAAACAGGTCGGTGAAGTGTTATTTGAAAAGTTGGGGCTAAAAGGCGGTAAAAAAACCACCACCGGACAATACAGTACCAGTGAAAGTGTACTGGAAAAAATTGAACATCCGATTGCCCAGCTGATTCTGGAATATCGTGGTTTGTCCAAGCTGAAAAGTACCTATACCGATGGCTTATGCAAACAGGCCAATCCTGATACCCACCGTGTGCATACCAGTTACCATCAGGCACTGACTGCAACTGGCCGTTTATCATCGACTGATCCAAACCTGCAGAACATTCCGATTCGTGCCGAAATTGGCCGTCAAATCCGCAAGGCATTTGTGGCACCGAAAGGTCGTGTTTTGCTGGCAGCCGATTACTCACAAATTGAATTGCGTCTCATGGCTCATTTATCTCAGGATGAAGCCTTGCTAGATGCCTTTATTCACGGTCAGGATGTACACCGCCGTACTGCTGCGGAAGTTTTGGGCATTGCCTTGGAAGATGTCACCAATGACCAGCGCCGTCAGGCCAAGGCCGTCAACTTCGGCCTACTTTACGGTATGTCCGAGTTTGGTCTGATCCGACAGTTAGGTTTTACCCGTCAGGAATCACAGGATTATATCAAGCAGTATTTCCACCGTTATCCGGGCATTTATGACTATATGCAACGTACCCGTCAGGTCGCATTAGAACAGGGTTTTGTTGAAACCCTGCTCGGACGCCGTTTATATACTCCAGATATCGATGCCCGTAATATGATGGTGCGTAAAGCTGCAGAGCGTGCTGCGATTAATGCGCCGCTACAAGGTTCGGCTGCAGATATTATTAAAATGGCGATGATTGAAGTGGACAAGATGTTGCCAAAAGATCAGGCCAAAATGCTGCTGCAAGTTCACGATGAACTGGTGTTTGAAGTCGATGAAGACATTGCCGATGAACTGGCACCTAAACTGGCTGAAGTGATGCAATCAGTGTTGCAGATTTCTGTACCTTTAGTAGTTGAAGTAGGTAAAGGTAAAAACTGGGATGAGGCGCATTAAAGGGTTTCCTCACCCCTCTGGGGTAGAAAGTGAAAACCAATATTGTTTTAAAGGTATCCCCTTTTCTTCCAGGAGAGGGTTAATATCCCATCCTCTTGTACTGCGATTAAAACTTGTGCACCGTTTGGGAAGTTTAACAAATCCCTCCCAACTTCCCTTTTCTAAAGGGAGGAGCAAATAAAAAAGGACGCTGAGGCGTCCTTTTTTATTTGGATCCGATTAAAGACCGGTAAGCAATACAATCGCCACCTGGTTCATAATCATTTCGATAATAATCAAAGTTAAAATGGCAAAGATTGGAGAAAGGTCAATCATCCCCATATTTGGCATAATCCGGCGGAATGGTGCCAGTAAAGGTTCAGCCAGTTCTTGCACGACTTCAATATAAGGCGAACGAGACTGGGTAAACATCACCACCCAACTTAAGATAATCGTAGCGAAAATCAAATAACGACAGAAACGGATCAAGTCCTGCATCATGGTGACAAAGGTCAAAATCAGTAAATGCACAGGACCATTCGGCATGCCACCAGAGAGATACATCATGCCGAAAATTTTCAGCAAATACAGTACCACCAATAATGCCAAAGCGGCAGTATTGACACGGCCTTTGGCCAAAGTTGGGAAAATTCGACCAAACACATCTACAATTTTAGTGGCTTTTACAGTCGAAAGAACCACGGGATTGTAGGGGCTGACAGCAGCCAATTGCATTAAAAATCGGAAGAATACGAGCAAAATCGCGACGTTAATGATAATGCCAAAAATTAGCGCAGAATTTGCACCCATACTTGAACGTTCCTAAAAATTAAACTGAAGATTTGCTGCTTTCACTGAGCTCTTGTGCCAGTTCTTGACTGCGTTTTTGTGCAGCGGCAAGTGCGGCCTGAATATTTTGAGAAATCTGGGCGCGATCGAAGACTTCAAGGGCTGCCTGTGTCGTTCCATTTGGAGAGGTCACATTTTTACGCAGCTCGGCTGGGGTGTTCGAACTGGTGATCGCCATTTGTGCCGCACCTAAAGCCGTTTGCAAGGTCAGCGCCGTAGCCACTTTTTCATCCAGCCCTAAATTTTTGCCCGCACGAATCATACTTTCCATCATATAGAAAAAGTAAGCCGGCCCCGAACCCGATACAGCAGTCACCGCATCAATTTGTGCTTCTGAGTCGACCCAAATGGTCAGCCCGGTCGACGCCAGAACCTGACTGGCCAGCTCACGGTCACTCGTTTCCACAGATGCATTGGCATATAAACCATGTGCCCCAGTCTGTACCAGTGCTGGCGTGTTCGGCATGACCCGTACAATACGCTCAGTCCCTAATAATGCTGACAATGTGGCAATTTCTGCACCAGCAACAATGGAAATAATCAGCTTATTATTAACCAGACCTTTTAAGGGTTGCAGCACTTGAGCCAAAACCTGAGGTTTTACCGCCAATACGACGATATCTGCATCCTGAATTGCAGCACTATTCTCCCCGGTCACATTAATTTCTTTTTCCGCCAATAAAGCACGGACTTTTTCGATCGGATCAGAAACTGTAATACGTGTTGCTGGCAAACCACGTGAAATCAGACCGCCAATTAAGGCTTGGGCCATATTACCGCCACCAATAAAACAGATATTACAATTTAAAGCTGCACTCATGTTCAATGCTCATCGTTGAGTTCTAAAGTTGAAAAAACCGAAATCGGCAGCCATCCGCCTGCTTCACAATATGCAGATTGGGCCAACCAAAATCCTTTAGGGGTAAACACGCCTAGCATAACATTATCTGTGCTTAATATTTGAATAGTATGCCGAGCCCAAGGAAATATTTGCGCTTCCTGAATGGCTTTTTTCAGCGGCCAGGTACCGACACGACCATATAAATGAATTTTTTCGCCACCCTGCCTCTGCTGTAAATGCAAAGGTTGCTGCAATAATGCAGGAGATAAACCGAGCTGTGCAGGCGCGATGATAAATTTCCCTGACAAAACCTGCACGCTGTCTTTTAAGGAAAATTTTATGGTTTTAGAACTAGTTTGAACCTGTTGCTGCTCGGCTAAATAAGTCTCTGCGGTCAAGCGATATAATTGCTGCTGATAGCGTACATAATAAAAGCCTTGCCAATGCAATGCCGCCTGAGCATCTTGCTTCGCATAAATCACTTCGCGTTGCAAACGCTCCACCATATCTAAGGATGGACGATACTGTTGTTTACCTTTCATCCAGGCAGAGAGCAATTGACGTTGTCTTGATTTTGAAAGCTGTAGAAATTTATCAAGATCGAGCTGCGTTTCAGTCCCACAAGATGCTAAATCCTGTTGCAGCACTTCTTGTAAAATGTCTTGAGCATCCTGCATTAACTCACTGGTTCGCACCAAGGCAGCTTGCATTTTAGGATAACGTTCGCTTAATACCGGCCACAGCATCTGGCGTGCCCAAGCCCGATCATAATGGGTATCAGCATTGGTCGGATCTTCAATATTCTCAATATTCAGGTCTGATGCCCATTGGCAAATCTGCTCACGGGAAATATCCAGCAATGGCCGCCAAATCGTGAGATTTTCACGTCCATCGATCTGCTTCATGGCTGCCAAACCGTCAACGCCGGCGCCAGACAATAAACGCAGCATCAGGGTTTCCGCCTGATCCTGCTGATGATGCGCTAACACCAACATTTCATCCGCTTGCAAATGTTGCAGATAGGCCTGATAACGTGAATTGCGCGCTTGCTGTTCCAGGTTGCCACTGGCGACATGAACTGGCTGAATGATGCAGGGAATATTCAATTGCTGACATTGATGTGCAACGAACTTACCCCAATCTGCGCTGAGTGCTTGTAACTGATGATCGACATAAATCGCCCGGACTTTTTCCGGGCATAAAAAAAACATCAGATGCAGCAACAGCATAGAATCTACGCCGCCACTGCATCCGATGAGAAATTTTGTCTCTGCAGGAAAGTCCTGCAGCTGTTTTAAGAAACCAGACCTAAATTGTCGCTGCCAAACTTCATTAAACGTTGGTAACGTGCTTCGCATCGTGCTTGCGCTTCCATTGGTTGCAGTTCATTCAAAGCTTCTTTCAGCACTGCTTTCAAGCTGTTCATGACCTGATCCGGATTTAAATGAGCACCCTCACCTTCATCCACCACATATTCTACAATACCCATTTTCTGCAATTTTTCTGCAGTCAGAGCCAAGGCCTCACTGGCCTGTTCGGCTTTTTCAGCGGTTTTCCAGAGAATTGAGGCACAGCCTTCCGGTGAAATCACCGAATAAATACTGTGAGAGAGCATCACCACACGGTCTGCTACTCCAATACCGAGTGCACCACCTGAACCGCCTTCACCCAGTACAGTTGCAATTACCGGTACTTTCAAATTGGAAAGCTGAGCCAGACTGGTGGCAATTGCTTCAGCCTGACCACGTTCTTCTGCACCGACACCCGGATAAGCACCCATAGTGTCAATAAAAGTAAAGACTGGCAGGTTAAAACGCTCTGCCATGTCTAGCAGACGCTGTGCCTTACGATAACCTTCCGGATTACTCATGCCGAAATTATGCTGTAATTTTTCACGGGTGCTACGACCACGATGCTGACCAACGATCATCACCGGTTGACCATCAAAACGAGCCAGACCACCGATCATCGCGCCATCATCACCATATAGGCGGTCACCATGTAAAGCATCAAATTCAGTGAATATTTCACCCACATAGTCCAGGAATTGTGGACGTTCTGGATGACGTGCAATCTGCACTGTCGCCCATGCTTTTGATGGAGTTGCTTTATTTTTCATAGGTTAACCGTTTTCATCCCTATAAAGGTATTAATTAACAAACTGTTCGGATTGAATCGAGAGTTCAATCTCCCAATTTTTAAATTGCTGCTGTTCATCGTGCAGTTCAGCGACCAGCAATGGCCATTGCTTGGCATCACCAGACACGCTGAGTTGCCATTGTTGCGCATTTTCAACCTTGAGTTCAATGGCAGGAAGCATCTCATCGCTACGACTGTGATTGACCAAAACCGACAGACGAAGCAGCAAACATAACCATAAAAGTTTAGATCCACCGACTTTCATCACATCAATCTTGGCATCAGCGCGCAATTTACGCCGATGGTGCGCGACCAAATGTGACAAATGATTTTGATCAACTTGCGAGAAACCGGCAATATCCGAATGTTGTAATAAATACGCGCCATGACGATGATAGCCACTGTGACTGATGGCCAAACCAATCTCATGCAGATAGGCGGCACGACGTAACAGGTCACTATCTTCAACACTCAACCCGAGTTCACTGGCCACGTCATTAAACAATTTCTGTGCGGTCTGAACCACACGTTCTGCCTGCTTGGCATCGGCATTATATCGACCAATCAAGGCATGGACGGAACGATCACGGATATCTTCATGCTTGAAACGGCCAAGCAAGTCATACATCACGCCTTCACGTAGTGCACCATCGGAATAGACCAAATGATCAATTCCCAATACATCAAAGACAGCATAGAGAATAGCAATACCAGCAGGCAAGACGGCACGACGGTCATCTTTCAGACCTTCGAATTCCATGTCCGAGACATATTTATATTTAAGTAGTTTGTCTTTAAGCTTTTCCAGGCCTTCACGCGTCAACTGTTCGCGATCATTGCTCCAGCCCATATTGACGCAAATCTGGCGGCAGGCTTTAATGGTACCACTCGAGCCAACGACAGCATCCCAACCGGCTTCTTTATAAGTATTGGCAATTCCGGAAATTTCTTTACGCGCCGCAGTGACTGCTTTATCAAAAGCTTTGGCGCTGATTTCCCCATCCTGAAAATAGGCCTTGGTAAAGGCTACACAGCCCATTTGTACCGATTCGGTATGAATCGGCTCGAATTCTTCACCGATAATCAGCTCAGTTGAACCGCCACCGATGTCAACCACCAAACGACGACCGCTGTTGGCCATGGTATGCGATACACCCAGATAAATCAGACGGGCTTCTTCACGACCGGCAATAATTTCGATCGGTTTCGGTAAAATTTCTGCGGCTTTCTGAATAAATTCATGGCCGTTTTTGGCTTGACGCAACGCATTCGTCGCCACAATCCGTAATCGGTTCGGCTGAACGGCACCTAAACGACCTACAAAACGGGCCAGACAGGCCAAACCGCGTTGCTGTGCGGCTTCGGTTAAATTTTTATTTTCGTCTAGTCCTGCGGCAAGCTGAACTTTTTCTGACATTGATGCCACTTTCTTCACTTCACCATGATCTACACGGGCGATGGCCAAATGAAAGCTGTTTGATCCCATATCGATGGCGGCAAGTAATTCTTCATCAATCAAAAAGTCAGACATTCCAGAAATAAACCTTTAACGAATTGTGCTTAGAGTAATTCACATGCATGCAATTTAAAAGCCATTTGTAGCGACAATTTAATGCCTTATTCTTTTTTTTATCGGGAATAATAGTGAGACACGATCATCACTATCGTGATCATCCATTAGACAAAATAACATTAAGCATTGAAAATTTACAGATTCCCCTACATTGTTAAAGATGGCTATGTAATACTAATAATTAGTTATCTTTAAAATATTAATCTGGAGCACATTCCATGTCTGGCAACATCGTAAACACTACTGACGCAAACTTCGAAGCAGACGTTCTTCAATCAGACGTTCCTGTACTGGTGGACTTTTGGGCAGGCTGGTGTGCACCATGTAAAGCAATCGCACCTGTACTTGAAGTGCTTGCTGATGAATACCAAGGCAAAGTTAAAATCGTGAAAGTTGACGTAACTTCTTGCGAACAAACTGCTGTGAATTTCAACATCCGTAACATCCCGGCTTTGTTGATGTTCAAAAATGGTGAAGTTGTTGCGACTCAAGTCGGTGCTGCACCAAAATCTAAACTGACTGCATTTATTGATGACAATATCTAAGCACAGCATTTTTAGTAAAAAATACGCGACTCATGCTCGCGTATTTTTTTCGGCTATAAATTGACAAACCTGGCATTTTCTCTTATATTCGCTACTCAAGAGATAAAGGATCCTAAATCCTGTCAATTTCTTACAAGACACATTACATAAGATGCCGCTCGGCAATAGAAATTGTTTTCCACATTTTTCTTTGAAACACTCAAACAGATCTCTGAATTGTTCTTTTGCAAATTCAATTGCTTTCGTTTGAATGCTGGTATGCGGCCGAATGTTACTCCCTTTCTAACCTGTACCTCAGAACTTTGATTCTATCTGACCACCTATGAATTTAACCGAACTCAAGAAAAAACCGATTGGCGAACTCATCAAGATTGCCGAGTTTATGGGCCTCGAAGGTATGGCTCGTAACCGTAAGCAAGACATTATTTTTGCCATCTTAAAACGTCATGCAATGAATGGCGAAGAGATTTTTGGTGATGGCGTTCTAGAAATTTTGTCAGATGGTTTTGGCTTTTTACGCTCAGCCGCAGGTTCTTATTTAGCAGGTCCTGACGATATTTATGTCAGCCCTTCTCAAATTCGTCGTTTTAACCTCCGTACTGGCGACACCATTACTGGCACCATTCGCCCGCCGAAAGAAGGCGAACGTTATTTTGCTTTACTTAAAGTCAATCAAATTAACTACGACACACCTGAAAATTCACGTAACAAGATTCTGTTTGAAAACTTGACGCCATTATTCCCGACTGAACAGTTGGTGATGGAGTTGGGCAATGGCACCACTGAAGATTTAACCACCCGTGTGATCGACTTAGTTGCACCGATTGGTAAAGGCCAGCGTTCAATTATTGTGGCTCCGCCGAAAGCGGGTAAAACCATGCTGCTGCAAAGCATTGCACAGTCCATCGTTCGCAATAATCCTGAAGTTATTCTGATCGTTCTCCTAATTGATGAGCGTCCAGAAGAAGTGACTGAGATGGAGCGTACGGTTCGTGGTGAAGTCGTGGCTTCTACCTTTGATGAATCTCCTGCACGTCACGTTCAAGTCGCTGAAATGGTGATTGAAAAAGCAAAACGTCTGGTTGAACATAAGAAAGATGTGGTGATTTTGCTTGACTCGATTACCCGTCTGGCACGTGCTTATAACACTGTGATTCCTTCATCAGGCAAAGTACTGACTGGTGGTGTGGATGCACATGCCTTAGAACGCCCTAAACGTTTCTTCGGTGCTGCACGTAATATCGAAGAAGGCGGTTCACTGACCATCATTTCTACTGCCCTGATTGAAACCGGTAGTAAAATGGATGAAGTGATTTACGAAGAATTCAAAGGTACAGGTAACCAGGAAATTACCCTTGATCGTCGTATTGCTGAAAAACGCGTGTTCCCTGCAATGAACATCAAGAAATCTGGTACTCGTCGTGAAGAACGCCTGATGTCAGAAGACAATCTGCGTAAAGTCTGGATTCTGCGTAAGCTGCTGCATACTCAAGACGAATTGGCGGCAATGGAATTCTTACTGGATCGTATGAAAGAAACCAAGACCAATGATGATTTCTTTGATCAGATGAAACGCAAAGCTTCAAATTAAAATTTCAAATGAAAGGTCACCTAAGCGGTGGCCTTTTTTAGGTTGACATAAATTACAGAATGAAACAATCCAACCTGATTTATGTAAACTTATTTTTAAGTTTTTGATTAATAAAATATTCAGATTAAAAATTGTATAACTTTTAAGTGTTTAACAAGCCTTTCTCCAATCTAAATCTTTCATTCCATTGTTATTTTCTGTTAAAAACTTCTTATTTTTTATCGTTTTTCCGTACTTTTTTGATCATTGCCAGTAGCAATTAAAAATGCGCAGTGATAGCATATTTGCAGACCAGTTAGACTGCTCCTGCGTTGTTAGTCCCTAACACAATTAGGAACAATAAAAGCACTTAACAGACTAACTTTGGTTTTTTTTAATCTCAATTTTTAGAGAGTGATGCCATGTTATTCAAAAAAATCGCTATTGCTGCTGCAGTTGCTACTACTCTAGCTTTCGTTGGTTGTGCTAAAAAAGCTGACGACGCTGCTGCTGACGCTAACCAAGCTGCATCTGAAGCTGTAGAAGCTGCTGCTGATGCTGAAGCTGCTGCTGATGCTGCTGCTGTAGAAGCTACTTCTGAAACTGCTGTTGCTGAAGCTGACGCTGCTGCTGCTGTTGCTGTTGACGCTGCTGCTGACGCTACTGCTGCTTCTGAAGCTGCTGCTCAATAATCTTTTAGATTATTCAGTACAAAAAAAAGAGAGCCTTTGGCTCTCTTTTTTTATTTTAAAAACTGGAACTTAACAATATTGATCCCAGTTTTTAAAAAAGCAGATCAGCTGACCTGCTCATTTCCCACACGTTGACGGAACTTCTGTCCGGCACGGAAGGTGACCACACGGCGTGCAGAAATCGGAATCTCTTCACCCGTTTTCGGGTTACGGCCCGGACGTTGACGCTTATCACGCAACTCGAAATTACCAAAACCCGAAAGTTTTACTTGCTCGCCTGAGATGAGCGCCTGGCTAATCTCATCGAAGAACAACTCAACCATTTGTTTTGCTTCACGACGGTTTAAACTCGTGAGCTCACTTAAATGATCAGCCATTTCTGCTTTAGTTAGTGCTGTCATGAAGCCCTCAATGTCGCTTGGTAAGTGTTTTCTAACACTTGAAGGATATTATCCATACCTGATTTAATTTCAGCATCTTCCAGTGTACGGCTTGGATGCTGCCAGAGAAGTGCAAATGCCAGTGAGCGTTTCCCTTCTTCTACTCCTTGTCCAGTGTACACATCGAACAACCAAGTTGAGTCTAAAAGCTCTCCGCCTGTTTTTTCGATAAGTCCCTGAATTTCGCTAACATTAATCTTATCACTAATTAAAAGCGCAATATCACGTCGAACCGATGGAAAACGTGATAATTCTGTAAAATTAGATACATAAGTTTGCAAAACAGCCGCTTGATCCAATTCTGCTACCCATGTGGTTGCCAGATCAAGTTCGTCTTCAAGTGAGGGATGTAAACGCCCCAAGTAACCAATTGATTGACCATTCACGAGAATTTCTGCGGATTGTCCTGGATGCAACCAGCTACGCTCTGAACGCACATATTCTACTTTGACACGACCAGCAGCCAAAATTTCTTCTACATCACCCTTAAAGTCAAAGAAGTCCATTGCAGCGGGTTTCACATGCCAAGATTCAGCATGACGTGAACCAGTCGCAATCAATGCAAAAGTTGGAATCTGTTTTAAATCATGGATGCTGCTGGCTTCTTGATAGTCAAAACGCAGACCGAGCTCAAAGAAACGTACACGGCTTTGCTGGCGGTTGACATTGTACTGAACACAAGGAATAAGGCTAGATAGCAAGGTTGAACGCATCACTGCCAAATCACTTGAAATTGGATTGGCTAATACTAATGGATTCACACTGGAATTAAGTTGCTTTTCAAGCTTTAGGTCTACGAAGCTAAAGCTGATCGCTTCTTGGTAACCTAAAGTTACCGCGGTTTGACGGAGTTGGCCCAATTCAAACTGATCTTGGTATTTCGCCAGCTTCACATCAATCACAGGCAGGCTGATTTGAATATTGTCATAACCGTGAATACGCGCCACTTCTTCGATCAAATCTTGGTAAATCACCATATCATAACGATGTGATGGCGGTACCACTGACCACTCGCCTTCTGCTTTTACTGTAACTTCACAACCTAAACGGCTTAAAGCATCAGTAATGAACGCTGAGTCAACACTATAACCCAGCAGTTGATCGACTTGTGCTTGATTCAACTCAATTGCGTCGCGTGTTGGCAATAATGCTGCATTTTCGGCAACTGTAATTGGTCCAAACTCACCGCCCGCAAGTTCCGCAATCAATTGTGATGCGCGGTGCATAGCGATCAATGGCAATTCAAAATCGACACCACGTTCATAACGCTGAGAAGCATCAGTATGCAGGCCAAAGCTACGTGCACGACCGGCAATATGCAGTGGCGCGAAGAATGCTGATTCCAGGAAAATTTCAGTGGTTGCATCGCTGACTGCTGAAAACAAGCCACCCATAATACCAGCAATGGCCAATGCTTTTTCATCATCTGCAATCACCATCACTTTTTCATTCAGCTCCACTTCTTGTTCATTGAGCAAAACTAACTTTTCAGCTTCTGTCGCTTGACGTACATGTACCGCGCCTTGAACTTTGCCGCCATCAAATGCGTGTAGCGGTTGACCCAGCTCCATCAGCACATAGTTGGTAATATCTACCAAGATACTATGCTGACGGATACCTGAACGTGCCAATGCACGCTCCATCCATACAGGAGTCACAGCCTTGGTATTGACGTTCTTAATGACACGACCCAAGTAGCGCGGGCAGCCTTCAGTCGACACAACGACTTTCTTTTCATCGCTAATAGTCGCAGCCACTTCTTTAATTTCAGGGGCAGTCACTGGCAATTGGTTAATCACACCAATCTCACGTGCGATCCCGCGAATACTGAAGCAGTCCCCACGGTTCGGTGTAATGCTGATGTCAATCACGTTGTCATCAAGGTCTAGATATTCACGAATGTTCATACCTACTGGTGCATCCGCTGGAAGCTCTAACAAACCATCAATTTTATCTTCCAAATCAATTTCTGAAGCGCCGCACAGCATGCCTTGTGACTCGATACCACGTAGCTTGCCTTTCTTGATTTTGAAATCACCCGGAAGTACTGCACCAATGGTCGCAACCGGTGCTTTCATGCCAGCACGTACATTTGGCGCACCACATACAATTTGTAGAGGCTCACCTGAACCGATATTGACAGTGGTCACACGCAAGCGATCTGCATCAGGATGTTGTTCTACCGTCAGGACTTCCCCCACCACTACGCCAGTAAAGGGTTTAGCTGCAGGCGCAAGTTCATCCACTTCCAGACCCAACATGGTCAGTTGATCAGAAAGTTTTTCGCTATCGATGGCTGGGTTAACCCATGTGCGTAGCCAATTTTCGCTAATTTTCATTGATATAAAACCTGTAATTCAAATCTCTAGAATCCCCCTCTGCTCCCCATTTTCCAAAGGGGGAGAACTCCATCTATTTCGCGGAGTCCCTCTCCTTTTTAAAAGAAGAGGTTAGGAGAGGATTATTAAAAAGTTTTAAGCAAACTGGCGTAAGAAACGCACATCGTTTTGGAAGAACATACGTAAGTCATTTACGCCATAACGCAGCATTGCAAAACGTTCAACACCCAGACCAAAAGCAAAGCCTTTGTATTTTTCAGGATCAATGCCTGCAGCTTGCAGCACATTCGGATGCACCATACCGCAGCCTAATACTTCTAACCAGCGACCGCGTTCATCCATAATATCCACTTCCGCACTTGGCTCGGTGAACGGGAAATAAGATGGACGGAAACGTACTTTCAAATCTTTTTCGAAGAATTCGTTCAGCAGGTTAATCAGCAAACCTTTAAGTTCCGCGAAGCTGGTATTTTCAGCCACGTATAAACCTTCGATCTGATGAAACATCGGTGAGTGGGTTTGATCCGAATCACAACGGTAAACACGGCCCGGACACACGATCTGGATTGGTGGCTGCTGTGTTTCCATGGTACGAATCTGCACACCAGACGTATGCGTACGCAGCAAATGGTTCACATCGAAATAGAAGGTATCGTGCATGGCACGCGCCGGGTGATGACCCGGAATATTCAGTGCTTCAAAGTTGTGATAGTCATCTTCAACTTCAGGACCTGTTGCAACCGTAAAACCTGCCTTGGTAAAGAACTGGCAAATACGCTCTTGCACCTGGGTCACTGGATGGATACTGCCCACCTGTTGGCCACGACCTGGTAAAGTAATATCAATGGTTTCGCTTGCCAGTTTTTGTTCTAAGGCAGCTTTATGCAATTCTGCCTGACGTGAGGTCAATGCAGCGGTAATAGTTTCACGTACAGCATGGATTTGTGCGCCGAAGACTTTACGTTCTTCAGGATCCATTTTACCAAGCGACTTAGATTGTTCCGCGAGCTGGCTTTTTTTCCCCGTAAATTGCACTCGTACTTGATCAAGTGCAGCAAGGTCTTGAGCTGCTGCAATCGCAGCGAGCGCTTCAGTGGTCAGGGCTTCCAGTGACATAGTAACTCTCAAAGCAACAGGTTAAAAAATATTTTAAAAACCCCACATTCTAACAGTTTTTAGACACTTTGATGAAGATGCGTTTTAAGGAAAATTAGATTGGCATGATTAAATATAAAAAGTATAAGATAAACACAATATCAATCAGATCAAATCACTATGGCACTCGATCAAATTTGGAAACAGCAACTAACCCTCGTCACTTACGGCAATGAGTATTTGACTCAAGACCTGAGTTTCAATCGTTGGATTCAACATTCCATTTTTAATCAGCATCAGTTTGCCTTTCGGGATCTGATATCACAACACCTGCTGGCCCAGCATTTCCAGATCTGGCTGGAAGGCCTGAAAAAACAAGGCGTGCGTCGCCTCAGCTTGCATCGCTCTGATTTACTGGTTGATGAAAAAAATCCGAATGCCAATATCGAGCTATTACCACTGGCGCATTTTATTGTCAGTCATGGCGCTAAAACCAAAACTGCCTGGATCATCGGCAAGGAACTGCCTGAATGGTACAGCGCAGACAATGATTACGAAGCACCTAAATCACAGCAATCCCCTTTACGCCATGAAACATTCTGGTGTTATGAGCTAAATCCTAAACTGGCCAAGCGCATTGATGTCGATCTGGAAGCCCCAAACTGGGATGATATTCAGGCCTATACCGATCATGAACTGTTTGAAAGTAGCCTTGCCCAAGATTTTACCGAACCTGCATATACCAATTTGCCTTATTACGGCACCATGCCTGCCATTCAAGCCGATAGCGAAAGTCATTTGGCCTTAATTCCCACTGACTATTCAGCGGATTATGCTCACCAGACTTTGTACCGCCTAGACGCCTTAAATGACTTTATTCAAACGAAAATCCAGCATCCCTATCGTGCAGATGGCGAAGTACTCAGCCCGGAGCAGCAACTCAATCTGCGACATTTTTCGCAAAAAATTGATGATTTAAGTGCTAAATTCATCAGCAAAGTCGCCAATCACTATAAGACCGCGCAGCTTACCCCTAAAGTTGCACCTGATCCATTTATCGGTATGAGTACTGAAGATCGTTCACCAAAAATTTCTAAAGCAGAAAAACCTCAGGACCCAGGAAAATCCAGTTCGTCTGCAAATGTGCTGACCTTAATTGTGATTACCGTGATTATCTGTCTGATTGGCTACTATTTCGGCCTTTAACATTTTACCAGAAAAGATTGAACATCCCGGGCAGAATTCAATGGAGATGTTGATACTCAGGAGCAGACATCAGCTTGAAGTAATACTGACGATTTTTGTGATGAGTTTTGATCATACAACCTATTATAAAATTGAGGTGAAGCATCTGCCTGAAAATTTCAGCATTGTTTGAATAAGCCAAAGCTGTTATTTGCTGATCGCCCGGAAATGCTCTCTTAATTGACCGATGGATATATTGAGATAAAAGGATAAATCTAGCCAGATCACGGTATCAATCTCCGCCCATTTGACCGGAATGCTACGCGTATAATTACCATCGATCATATAACTGGATTTCACCCTGCCCTATATTTTTGTCACTGATGTTAGCTCGAGCACTAAATTATTTCCCATGATCCGGGTGGATTAAAAGTTAGAGATTCCATTGATAATATAAGTCTTTAAGATTTTCGCCCAGATCACTGGCATCTCCTTCACTGACAAAATAGGCGCCGGTCTTTTCATAAAAATAACGACTGGAATTCAGGTTCAATACGCTGCATTGCATATGCTGATAGGATTTTTCTCGACTTAAACCCAGACCCAATTAAACCAAATCACGTCCAATGCCGCGACCTTGAATATTTTGAAGCAAATAAAGTGCTCTCAATTCACTGATTGGCGCATCTACCGGAAAATTAAAAGCAGCAAAACCCAAAACTTGAGCATTTTCTTCATAGACAAATACCCGTCGATTCTCCTATTCAAGCACAGAACGCCACAAGGCGGCTCTTTGTTCTACACTCAACTTATCGAGAATTTCTGGTTTAATGATATTTTGATAGCTTTCACGCCAGCTTTGTACATGCACTTGGGCAATCGGCAGGACATCGTGTTGGGTGGCAAGTCGAATCATTATTTTTAAGCCTTATTTTTGATTATGCAATTTAACAATGACTAAAAAATATAAGATTTACAATACTGATTTTTAAATAATATTTAAAATGACTACTTTTATTTAAGCATAAAAAAAGACCACCAAATGGCGGTCTTTTTTCAAGTCATAAAGACTTATGCAGCCAATGCATCTTTAGCTTTAGAAGCTAAAGCAGCAAACGCAACTGCGTCATGCATAGCGATGTCAGCAAGTACGCGACGGTCGATAATCACTTGAGCTTTTTTCAAGCCAGCGATCATACGGCTGTACGACAAACCATTTTGACGAGCACCAGCGTTGATACGTGCAATCCACAAAGCGCGGAATTGACGTTTCTTCTGACGACGGTCACGGTAAGCATATTGACCAGCTTTGATTACCGCCTGGAACGCTACGCGGTAAACGCGTGAACGAGCACCATAGTAACCTTTAGCGCGAGCAAGAATTTTTTTGTGACGGCGATGAGCCTGTACACCACGTTTTACACGAGCCATTTATAATCTCCTTAGATGTACGGGCACATACGACGAACTGAAGCAACGTCACTTACGTGAACCATTACACAGCCGCGCAATTGACGAATACGCTTAGCAGATTTTTTGGTCAAAATGTGGCGTTTGAACGCTTGTTTACGCTTAAAACCGTTAGCAGTCGCTTTAAAGCGTTTAGCTGCACCACGGCGAGTTTTCATCTTAGGCATAACAACCTCTTTTGAACACCTGTTCGGCTCGTTTGCACCATTACAAAACGACCTGCAGGTAAGGGAGCGAGTATTCTAAAGCATCTTTGTTTAAAACAAAAGCATCTTCACCCAATAAGCGAATTTAAAGAATGATTTTAGGATTTCAGTCTGAAAAAATATCCAAGACTGAATCAGGAAAATTATTTTCAAGTTTAGAACATGGCAAAGGCCGCATAGACAAACAGATAACGTCCAATTTTAGCGATGCTGACCATCAGCAGAAAACGGACGAGGTTTTCTTTTAATAGTCCCGCAATCAGGGTAATCGGATCACCAATGATAGGCACCCAGCTCAGCAGTAAAGACCAGTAACCATATTTCTGATAGGTCTTTTGCGCCTTGAGCATCTTATCTGCTGAAACCGGGAACCACTTTTTATTTTTATAATGTTCAATCTTGAGACCCAGATACCAGTTCACACAAGACCCCAGAATATTGCCCAGACTGGCCACGGCAATTAACAGCACTGCATGCTGCTTGTTCTGCACTAAAAGCCCCAGCAAAACCGCTTCAGACTGTAAAGGTAGTAAGGTCGCTGCACCAAAGGCCGACAGAAACAGTAAAAATAGGCTCATTACAGCATTAATGGCTCAAGCCCATTTTTTTCTTGGCTTTACTGTATTCCCAACTGGACCAAACAACTGCTGTCACCATCGCCATGATCCGCGCCCACTTATACTGCTCATTGAGCGGTGCAATTGCAGCACGTAAAATCTGCTGATCTTTGGTATTTAGGGCAGCGATTACCTGATCGATATGCACAATTTCAGCAACATACAGCACTAAACATGCAGCAATGCCGAAAAGAATGCTCCAGTAAATCCGGGTATTACTTTCAACAATCTTGGTAAAGTTCAGAAGAAAATCGTTCATATATCCATCCAATAAAAAACCACCGTAAGGGTGGCTTTATTTGCTTAAGGCTATTTTAGCATAAAGGCTGCAGCTTAACTGACCTGTATCGCCAGCGCTTTCTGAACCGCAGGACGAGCATTCAAGCGATCAATATATTTGGAAACTTCAGGATAATCTTCCAGATTAATCTGCTGCCAGTCATGCCGTAATAACCACGGAAATATCGCCATATCTGCAATCGAATATTCGCCGGCAACATAATTTTGCCCGACCAGTTGTTTATTCAACACGCCATACAAACGTTTGCTTTCATTGACATAACGATCTGTGGCATAAGCAATCCGCTCAGGTGCAAAACGGCTAAAGTGATGATTTTGTCCGAGCATTGGTCCCAGACCGCCCATCTGCCACATCAGCCACTGTTCAACCTGAATACGCTTCACTTCATCATCTGGATAAAACAGACCTGTTTTTCGACCCAGATATTGCAAAATCGCACCTGACTCAAAAATTGAAATGGCGCGGCCATTTGGCCCATCCTGATCAACAATTGCCGGGATTTTATTATTGGGAGAAATAGCCAGAAAGTCAGACTGGAACTGGTCATTTTCCAGAATATTAATCGGAAAAATCTGATATTCCAGCTCCATTTCTTCCAGGGCAATGCTAATTTTATGGCCATTGGGAGTGCCCCAATAATATAAATCGATCATTTTTTTAATACTCCCTGCACTGCAGGCTGTGCGATGATGTATTCAACATAGAGGATTCAGCAAGAAACAACAAGCCCATGGCTATAAATTATTTTTATATAAATATCATAAACTTAATATAAAACTAAATATTTTTTTATTTTTTATCTTGAAAATTTTCACAGCAGACACATATTTATTTTTGCATAAGGATTGCCTCAATCTTATGTACTGTCGATGTCTGACATGACAGATCTTATTTTCTTGTTTTTATAACTTTGCTTAATCGAGAAGGTTCTAATCATGAGTAACTTAAATCTTCATCCATTATTTCGTCGCAGCATCGGTTTTGACCGCCTGAATGACTTTATTGACTATGCCATGCAAAGCGATGCACCGAATTATCCTCCTTATAATATTGAAAAGCATGGCGAGAATAATTATCGCATCGTGGTCGCAACTGCGGGCTTCCGTCAGGAAGAACTCGACATTCGTCTGGAAAATAAGTTATTGACCATCCTAGGCAAGCCTGAAAATCAGAGCAATGACACTACTGAATTCCTGCACAAAGGCATTGCACGACGTGCATTTAAATTGTCTTTACGTCTGGATGAATATATTGAAGTACAACAGGCAGACTATGAAAATGGTTTATTGATCATCGACTTGCAGCGCATTATTCCAGAAGAAAAATTGCCGCGTCAAATCCCGATTGGCAATAAACTGCTTATTGCAAATGATGAAAAATCAGTGGAATAAGCTCGATTAAGTACGCAAAGGAAGGTCCGCAAGGACCTTTCTTTTTGGCTACAGATTCCTTAAGCTCATTGAGGCAATACGCTTTCTGATCATAAAAATAAACCATGAATGTGCCAGAAAACATCCTGTTTCATCAAGCTAGCCCGATCATGCGCGCTATGGGATATTTACTGTTTTGTTATCCGGTCGGAATATTCAGTATTTTTTATTTCAGCAGTGTGCGTAGCAATTCCAGTTTTTTCCAAGGACTATTATTTTTATGGCAGGAGTCTCCTGACTTTTATATTTATATTGGCGGCTTTCTTGGTCTTTCGCTGCTTATGCTGGGAACTAAACTGAAAATCACCTCACACGCTATTTATTATACTTTGGCCGGTTTCCGCATCAGCCTGTGCTTAAAACGACATTCGGTACAGTATAGCTTTCTGAATCCACGCTATGCTTCTCTCAAAGCACATCTCAAAAGCTGGCTCTATAACATGCCAGCGCATGTGATTAGTCAACGTGATGGCACTTTGGATTTTAAATTGCATCAATCCGGTCTAATAAATCAAATTTGTCTTGGACTTTTCCGGATTCAGCTGTCGATGTTTTCCCGCCCGCAAGCTCAACAGATTATGCAGGCCATACAAAGTGCCTGGAACTCTAGAGCATAAAAAAAGCCCTGCATATGCAGGGCTTTTTTCGCTTAATGAGTGCTTACTTTTTCTTTTTAGGACCAAGTAGCATACCCATTTGACGGCCTTCCATTTTCGGCATCTGCTCAACAGTACCGAATTCAGCCACGTCAGCTTCAATTTTTTGCAATTGAGCTAGACCCAACTGTTGGTGCGCCATTTCACGACCACGGAAACGAAGCGTGATTTTCACCTTGTTACCTTCTTCAAGGAACTTGATGATTGCACGTAGTTTTACGTTGTAATCACCAACATCAGTACCCGGGCGTAGCTTGATTTCTTTCACCTGGACTTGATGTTGTTTTTTCTTCGCTTCTTTCTGCTTTTGCTTAAGATCAAACAAATGCTTGTTGAAGTCCATGATCTTACATACTGGTGGCTCAGCGTTTGCTACGATCTCAACAAGATCAAGTTCAACACTTTCTGCTGCGCGTAGGGCGTCAGCTAAGCTTACAATCCCTTTCTGCTCACCATTTTCGTCTACAAGACGGACTTCTTTCGCACGAATTTCATCATTCAAGGCAGGACGGTTTGATTTGTTACCGCCCTGTTGATTACGGTCAGGCTGTTTAATCGCTGTTACTCCACAATGTACCGGCCGCGTTCGGCTACGGCTGCTTTTACTAGGTCAACGAAAGCATCGATTGACATAGTACCCAAATTTGTTCCTGAGCGGGTACGCACGTTTACGGTACCTTCCTCTACTTCACGGTCCCCAAGTACCAGTAAGTAAGGAATACGCTCTAATGTACGTTCACGAATCTTAAAGCCGATTTTCTCATTTCTCAAGTCAGAAATTGCACGGATACCGTTTTCTTTAAGTTTTGCGACGACTGACTCACATGCCTCAGCTTGAGAATCGGTAATGTTTATTACACATGCTTGCATTGGTGCCAACCAAGGTGGCATGAAGCCTGCGTAGTGTTCGATCAGTATACCAATAAAACGCTCGAAACTGCCAAGAATTGCACGATGTAACATTACTGGCTGATCGCGGTCATTATCTTCAGTGACATAAGACGCATCTAAACGTTCTGGCAAGTTAAAGTCACACTGAATGGTACCACACTGCCAGACACGACCTAAGCAGTCTTTCAGAGAGAATTCAATCTTCGGACCGTAGAATGCGCCCTCACCTGGTTGAAGCTCCCACTCAAGACCCGCAGCATCTAAAGCATCTGCCAAAGATTTTTCTGCCATATCCCAAAGCTTGTCATCACCCACACGTTTTTCAGGACGCGTCGACAACTTCATTTGTACTTCTTCAAAGCCAAAATCTTTGTATACATCCAGTGTCAATTTGATAAAGTCTGCAACTTCAGGACCAATCTGCTCTTTGGTACAGAAAATGTGCGCATCATCTTGAGTAAAGCCGCGTACACGCATAATGCCGTGTAAAGAACCTGATGGTTCGTTACGGTGACATGAACCGAATTCTGCTAAACGTACAGGAAGATCACGGTATGACTTCAAGCCTTGATTGAACACTTGTACGTGACAAGGACAGTTCATTGGCTTCACCGCATAGTTACGGTTTTCAGAATGCGTGGTGAACATATTGTCTGCATAGTTAGCAGCATGTCCTGATTTTTCCCACAGCGTGAAATCAACCACTTGCGGTGTACGGATTTCTTCATAACCGTTGTCTTGCTGAACTTTACGCATGTACTGTTCAAGAACCTGGTAAATGGTCCAGCCGTTCGGATGCCAGAACACCATACCTGGTGCTTCTTCTTGCATATGGAACAAGTCTAGCGCTTTACCGATTTTACGGTGATCGCGTTTTTCAGCTTCTTCAATACGTTTTACATAGGCAGCAAGCTGTTTTTTGTCTGCCCACGCTGTACCGTAAATACGTTGTAGCTGTTCGTTTTTCGCGTCACCGCGCCAGTAAGCACCAGAGATTTTAGTCAACTTGAACGATTTGAGGAATTTGGTATTTGGTACATGCGGACCACGGCACATATCCAAATAATCCTGATGGTAGTACAAGCCCATTTGTGTTTCTTCAGGCATGTCTGCGATCAGGCGCAATTTGTATTCTTCGCCACGCGCAGTGAATTCAGCAATCACTTCATCACGCGGCGTCATTTTTTTCACAACATCATAGTCTTGATCGATGAGCTTTTTCATACGCTCTTCAATCGCTGCCATGTCGTCTAAGGTAAACGGACGTGGCATCCAGATGTCATAGTAGAAACCTTCCTCAATGACCGGACCAATGACCATCTTTGCTTCTGGGAATAGTTGCTTAACCGCATGACCGACCAAATGCGCACAAGAATGGCGAATGATCTCGACACCGGCTTCGTCTTTAGGCGTGATGATTTGTAGTGTTGCATCTTCAGTGATGAGATCAGACGCATCAACCAAACGATCGTTGACACGACCAGCAACTGTATTTTTTGCAAGACCAGGACCAATGCTAAGTGCAACGTCCATCACAGATACGGCGTGATCAAACTGTTTTTGATCGCCATTTGGCAAAGTGATAATTGGCATAAGAAATCCTTAAGGAGTGATGCCCCGTACCATGGAGCATATCACCGCGAGATTATGATCGAGGCACAGCCTCAAAAGATAAAAACGGTGGATAAATAAAATCGATTCGAATTTTACACGGCTTGGCCGCATGATTAAACCTTTTCCCAATAAAAATAAGATTTACCACCAAATCTATGGCTGATCTTTAAAGGCTTAGGCTCATTTTTCAGTTCAAAATCTCGTTATTCCCGGAACGTCTGCCACTGGATAAACTTTCCCTCTACATAAACATACAGCTGGTCGAATTGCGGGATCAGCGCTTCACTTTGTGTCGGTCTTAAAAACACATAATCATCGACATGAATATCGCACTGCATGGGCACCTGAAGCATTTCCTGATTGCTGCTGCGGCCATACAATATATGCGGTCGGCTTTTTTCAGGATAAATATAATCTGCTCGCCAATAGCCTCCGTAAATAAATATGGCTTTATATTGATGTGGAAGATGATTTAGTAGTTCCAAACCGGGAATCTGGCTATAGGGCAACACTTTTAAAATGGGCGCAGCAATCCAGAGTGCACACTTTAAAGCGGATAAATTTTCCAGATCAAAATCACTCGGCTTAAGCAGCATCGAACCAAAGGCCAGATCATTACAGACACTTTGCTGGCAATGCTGCATAAAGGTCGGACTACCACCGCCATTAAAACACAGACCTTCTTGCCATAAATCGGGGAATTGCTGCTGCAAAATAGTTTTGTATTGTTGATACATCTGCTGCGATTGCTGATAACTTTTTTTCAGGACTTTTCAGAATTTTTGGCAATTTGGCGACATGTGCATCATAGCCCATTAGACCCGAAAGTTTGAGATAAGCCGCGTTATGCTGAATCAGCTTCATTAAGGCTATAAATTGCTGCTGCGTTTGTACGCCGCCACGATGCAGCCCCACATCAATTTCAATATTGACATTCAGGCAGATATTCAAGCTTTGCGCGAGTTGCAGATATTGTTTTAAGCGCTCCACCTCCTCAATCAGCCATTGGATACTTGCTTGATCACTGGCTTTATTTGGATCAGATAAAGTTTGATAAAAAGATTTTACCGCCTGAATCGGCATTGGTTTCCCCAGCAAGATATCAGCTTGCGGAAACGTCCCAATAGTTTCCGCAAGATGCGGCAGATGAAACACCATAAAGCGCTGGGTATTCAGCTTTTCACTGGCCAGTTTGAGTAGCTGAATGCTGGCCAAGGACTTCACCACTAGGCGTGGTTTTAACTTCGCAGGCAATTTTGACTGTACATAGTCCAAATTACGTTGATAGGTTTTTAAATCTAAAATCAGTTGCGGTGTGCCAGTGCCCTGCCGTTTTAATTCCTGCGTCAGTTGCTGAAAATAATTTGATTGCATCGCCCTCTCCTCATTTCCCAGATAAAAACAATTCTTTTAAATATGGATTCAGCCATTTTTGCTGTGGATCCAATTGCTGACGTAGCACCATGAAATTATCCCATTTCGGGTAGAGTTCGCGCAGTGAGGCTGCGCTCATACTATGTAACTTGCCCCAATGCGGTCGTCCCTGATATTTCTGTAAAATCGGCTCGACCAGATCAAAAATCGCATGATAATCCTGTTTATAGAACTGATGAATGGAAATGGAAACTGAATCGCGCTGATAAAAAGGACTCAGCCAGATCTCATCGCCTTTGACATAACGGAACTCGATCGGGAAAAACATCGGCACCTGATGTTTACGTAAAATATGCAGAATCTCGTCCAGACACTGCAAGCCTGAATCAACCGGAATCTGATATTCCATTTCATTAAATCTGGTATTGCGCGGGGTCGGAAAAATCCGGGATGACCAATCTACATAGCAAGTCGATTTAACAAACACACTCAGCAGTTTTTGCAGATAGGGATTTGTCTTTGGGAAAAGTCGCGTCAATTCCGAACATACGGTTAATAAAGTATCTTCCGAAGGCCAGCTTTCCTGTCTCGGCTGAATGTCATCCTCCGTGTCATCCAGGGTTTTCAGTATCACCTGATCGGCATGCAGAAAAGCCCAAAACTCAATATGTCGGTGCTGATGTTTCTATTGACCAATATGGGTAAATATGTCTTTTAATGAACAGAGCTGGATCTGTTCTTTTAGTTTATATCGTGGTCGATTTTGCAGGGTGATTTGGGTCAATATGCCCAAGCTGCCCAATGCCACCCGTCCAGCCTGAAATATCTCAGCATTCTGCTCACGATGACATTGCAACAGCTCTCCATCCGCGGTCAGTAATTCAAAGCCTTCCACGAAAGCAGAGATGCAAGGTAAATCGATGCCCGTGCCATGCGTTCCGGTAGAAATCGCTCCGGCCAGACTTTGCTGGTCTATATCGCCCTGATTGATTAAAGCCTGATTAATGGCTGCCAGCTCTTTACCTAGATTATATAAACGGGTACCGGCCCGCACGGTGCATTGGGTTTTCTCTTGATCAAAGGCCACGATACCTTTGAATTGATCGAGATTAAGCAAAAGGTCATCAGTCTTGGCCAAAGCACTAAACGAATGTCCTGCACCCACAACACGGATATGCTCACAGGATTTCACTATTTTTTGTAATGCACTGATTTGGCTAGGCTGACAAATCCGAGTAGCACTGGACTGGCTCCCCGACCAGTTTCGCCAGACGTCATTCGCCTGTTGTATTTTCATTATTATTCTCTGGCTTATATTATTTTAATGATTCAACTAGGGCGTGTCCTCATTTGAAGAATTGGTTTTAAATACTTAAAATCCTCCTTTAAGCTCTTTTCATTTCTATATTTTTTCAATGGCACG
>NZ_JAMXXN010000026.1 GCF_024129435.1 Acinetobacter lwoffii
CGATTTGATAAGCTTGCACGAAATTACCAGTCTATGATTTACATTGCTTGCATATTTATTTGGTGTAAAGCCAAATGAGGACACGCCCTAGCCAAATGTGGGCTTATTTTAAGCGATAGGTCTGAGGACCCAATGGCAAGATATGTCCTAAGGTGACTTTGGAGTCATCCTCATCTTTAAGACATAAAAAGCCTAGATTATTCAGGCTTTTGCATATGTAAATCGCTTATTTTGCGATGCGCCAGACGGCCAGTAAACTCGCCAGTACAATCAGAATCACCGACACAAACCATGGTGAAATAATCGCAATTGCCAGCAGAATGGCCATGACACTGCCGAACATCCAGCTACGCTTCTGTTGATGTTCCATTTGCAGGCGCATGCTTTGTAATTCATTGAGCTGTTTGGCATGCCAGGCCGACTGATTTTTTAAACCGTTTAAGCTGTCGATCATCAGGGTCGGTAAATCCTGTGCCCCTAAAAGCAGATCCGGAATTTTCTGTCCCAGTTCTTTCAGGTTCTTTTGCGGATTCATCTGGGCCTTGATCCAGTCTGTCAGGATCGGTTTGGCCAGACTCCAGATATCCAGTTCAGGATACAGGTCGGTTCCCAAACCTTCGACATGCACCAAAGTTTTTAGCAGTAGCATCAATTGAGGTGGAATTTCCAGATGGAAACGACGAGCGATGTCCATGACTTCAATCAGAATGCCGGCAAAATCTAGTTCATGCATCGGTTTTGAGACCATTGGCCCCACACTGCGGCGCATTTCACGAGCCAAAGCATCCTGATCAGTTCCCGGTGGAATCCAGCCGGCCTGATGCACTACCTGAATCAGTTGCATAAAGTCGCTATTCATGACGGCCAGTAGCATTCGCGCGACCGTCATCTGGTCATGCTTGGACAGCTCGCCCATAATCGCGCAGTCCAGCGCAATGAAACGCGGATTGGCCGGATTGATGGTTTCTACAAAGACGTTGCCCGGATGCATGTCAGCATGGAAGAAGTTATCGCGGAACACCTGAGTAAAGAAGATGGTCAGACCTTTACGTGCCAGATCGGCACGATCCATGCCGAGTCGGTCAAAGGTCGCGATATCTGAAATCGGCACCCCGGTAATGCGCTCGGCTACCAGAACATCTTTGCTGTCCATGTAAATTTCCGGCACATACATCATGCTCGAGCCGGTAAAGTGATGGCGCATGCGGCGGGTATTGTCTGCTTCCAGCGTCAGATCCAGCTCATTCAGAATGATCTGTCGATAATCCTGAATGATTTCCGACAAGTGTAATGCGCGGGCAGCTTCCAGACGTTTTTCCAAAAATTGACCGAGCCATTCCAGAATTTCAAAATCCTGCAAAATCTGCTGGCGAATATTCGGGCGGGTGACTTTAACCACCACTTCACGGCCATCATGCAAGGCAGCCGTATGCACCTGAGCAATCGAAGCTGCAGCCAGTGGCTGGGTATCGAAACGCGCGAATAGGGTATTTACATCAGCTTTCAGGGATTCCTGAATGCGCATCTTGGCTACGTCATTATCAAACGGCTTGACCCGGTCTTGTAGCAAGACCAGTTGCTGTAAAACTTCAGGTGGAATCAGGTCACGACGGGTCGAGAGCAGTTGACCGAGCTTGATCGCCAACGGCCCCATTTCTTCTAAAGCCAGTTTCAGCTTGAGCGGATTTTTACGTTCACGACTGGACCAGGCGGCCGGATGCATCCGGATGAGGGACAGCACATGCCGCGACTTTTCTGGTAATTCTTCCGCAGGAAACAACGTGTCGAGTCGATAGTGCGCGGCGATGCGCCAAAGTTCGAGTAAACGTGAAACATGCGGAATCATAAAGCTGTGTACCTAGTCTTGAGTAGAATTGTTGGAGGCATCGATTTGAGCCTGAAGCTGATGGATTTTTGCTTCAACCCGATCTAAATTTTGATTCAGGATACGGGTGTCCTGATTCAGGTCATCCATTTGCCAGCGGTGGGCAAACAGACCACTGTCTTCTTTTAAGGCATCTTCAGCAAAGAATAATTGACTTTGCAGGGTGCGTTTTAGCTGCTTGGGCAGCAGTTGCAATTTGCCAATTTCATGCGCCAGCGTCGGGCCAATCCAGGGACTTAAGTGCGCTGCCAGATCCAGTTCCGCCTGTTGCATGATGCGCTGGATTTCCTGCAATAACTTGTAGTCGCCTTGCAATGGAATATTGCCGACTTCATCGGAAAGCAGCAGCTTGAGTAATTCCACCACATTGCTGACCTGCAAGGTTGCAGTTGCTTCGGTGACTGTCGCGGAACTTGCGTCAAATGGACGTTGTTCAAAGACCGAAGGTGTTTCGGTATGACCGGTTGCCGTTGGCTCCAGACGAACTTTGCCCTCATCAAAAAACACATCGACCGAAAGCTGTGGCGAGGCGATCACCACCCGCAGCATTTTACCGGATAGGGCATTCAGCTGGATGCGGGTAATGGCATCCAGATCAATCACATGATGAATCACGCGTTCAACAGCACCGAGTGCCAGAATTGACCACATAGGCAAGGAACCTTAAAGTTTGAAACCGCGGTGAACCGCAACAATCCCGCCAGTCAGGTTGTGATAGTCACAATTCTGGAAGCCGGCATTTTCCATCATGCCTTTCAGGGTGCGCTGATCTGGATGCATACGGATCGATTCAGCTAGGTATTTATAGCTTTCTGCATCATTGGCAATGATTTTACCCATGATTGGCAATGCCGTGAACGAATAAAGGTCATACAGCTTAGAGAATGGCTCAAACACTGGTTTAGAAAATTCTAGAACCAGTAAACGGCCACCTGGCTTGAGTACACGGTACATCGCAGCAAGTGCTGCATCTTTATCGGTCACGTTACGTAGACCGAAAGAAATCGTTAAAAGATCAAAGCTGTTATCTGCAAATGGTTCTAAGGTTTCGGCATTGGCCAGAACGAAATCGACATTGGTACAGCCCGCATCGATCAGACGGTCACGACCGACATTCAGCATCGATTCGTTAATATCAGACAGTACCACA
Source organism: Acinetobacter lwoffii (assembly GCF_024129435.1). GTDB lineage: Bacteria > Pseudomonadota > Gammaproteobacteria > Pseudomonadales > Moraxellaceae > Acinetobacter > Acinetobacter lwoffii_F. The sequence continues at coordinate 3,036 of NZ_JAMXXN010000026.1, forward strand.
TGACCTGTCGGACCAACTTCACGGCTAAAGACTTTAGCCAAGTCGCCAGTACCACCCGCGATATCCAGCACATGCTGGCCACGGCGTACACCTGACATATTGATTGCAAAACGCTTCCACAGGCGATGAATACCAAAAGACATCAGGTCATTCATAATGTCGTATTTGCTCGCCACCGAGTGGAACACTTCTGCGACTTTCTGGGCTTTTTCTTCGCTGTTAACAGTTTGATAGCCGAAGTGTGTGGTTGAGCCGACGTTACCGGTATTGGCACCACGCGGCAGATTATATTTAGGCACAGTACCCATCACAGGCGTGTCAGTCAGACGTTGTTCTAAAGATTGTTGCTGACCTTGCGGGGTGCCTTGTGGAAGGGGTTCAGTTAAGAATGGGCTCACTTTGTCTGTCTGTTGTGCCGACTCGGGGGTAGGGGTAGGCGTTGTATTTTCATTCGACATTGGAGTCACTCCTAACATATCAATCGGGTTAATCTTGCATTGTCTGCATCATGACAGATTCTAAAGGCTTATTCAGCAATCATGATGCAATTGTTATGAATAATATACAGAAAAATTCACGCTTGGCAGAAATACTCATCGGGTATTTACTGAAACGGTAGCGGATCGCCAGAATGTACTTTATCGATAATCTGGCGTTCGGTTGCCGTGAACGTGCGTACAAATTTTTCTGCCGATTTGAGTGGCTTCATGGCCAGAAAACCATCCTGCATAAATTCATACATCACCTGAAAGTTATATTTATTCGCCGCGCCTTTACACATTTTAAAGGCCGTATAGACCACAAATGAACGCATGTATTTATCCAGACTCATGCCGAGCTGATCCAGCAGAGCCAACTGTTTCAAGCGTGCTTCACCCTGATCCAGTTTGAGATAAGTCAGGCGCATCATCTCGTCAGTCAGCGGTTCATGCGGATGATAATCCTGTAATAACTGAATCGCGACCTGTTCATCCAGCTGTACCGCCAGAATAGCCAGCTCTACACCTGAGGTGCCGGTTTTAATGGCATTTTCCGGAATAACTTTTTCTGCTTTATGCGCATATTTCATCAGCCGGGCAATCTGTTCTGCCAGCGCATCAAAGTCAGCGCCGCCGTAGAGACGATTGAGGAAATACTCGGACATCAACTGGTTTTGTTTTTCAGCAAAATGGGCACGATGGGTGCGCTGCATGCGGACTTTCTGCCAGGCCTGCACATCCTGTAAACGGCTTAAAATGTCAGGCCGGGTGTGATAAGCCAATTGATAATAATGCGCTAACAGATCATCGAGTACGGCAAGTTTGGACATGAGGCTTCAATTATCATTGGAGGATGCAAGAATCTTAGAGGTTGCCGGACAATCCTGCTATGACAAATTGAACAGAGATCGGGCATTTGTATGTCAATCTGTTGTTTAAATAGCCAATTTAATCGTGTGAAAAACGTTGCCAGAGCTATTTTTGCGCTGAAACTCCTCGCTATACTGCAAATAGAATAAAAGATCAGGGTTGAAGATGCGTATGGAACAACCACAATTTCAGTTAATGGATGAAGATCAGCTGTCTGTCGAGCTGATTGATGCCCAATATAATTTAAAAAAGACCCGAGGCCAGAAAAATGCCAAAAGTCTGGTGATTCTGGTGAATGGCATTGAGCTGGCCGGCAAGGGTGAAGCGGTCAAACAGCTACGTGAATGGGTCGATCCGCGCTATTTGCGCGTGAAAGCCGATAAGCCCCAGTTAGCCGGCCCAAAGCAGACCTTGTGGCAACCTTATGCGCGTTTTATTCCAGCTGAAGGCCAGATCATGGTGCTGTTTGGTAACTGGTATAGCGATCTGCTCGGCAGTGCCATGCAAGCTGAAAGCCCGCTGAGTGATGCACAGTTTGATGAATATCTGCAAGAGATGCAGGCCTTTGAACAGGACCTGAAAAATAACCATGTGGATGTGATCAAGGTCTGGTTTGACCTGTCCTGGAAAGTCTTGCAAAAACGCCTGGATGCCATGGATCCGAGTGAAACTCACTGGCATCAACTGCATGGTCTGGACTGGCGCAATCGCAAAGAATATGACACCTTGCAGCGCCTGCGTCAGCGCTTTACCGAGGACTGGTTCATTATTGATGGCGAAGATGAGCAGCAGCGCGACCAGCAATTTGCCCAGTATATCCTGAGTGCTTTGAAACATTGTCCGGATCACCCGGCCAGAGCCAAGGGAGGATGGAAGCAGGCCAAGATTCCCGAGCAGTTAAAACATCCTTCCATGACCCAAGCCCAGCCAGAAGATTACAAGCCGGAATTAAAAAAGTTAACCGCGAAGGTCGCTAAAGCCATGCGTTCCGATTCGCGTAATGTAGTGATTCTGTTTGAAGGCATGGATGCCGCTGGCAAGGGCGGCGCGATCAAGCGGATTGTCAAAAAACTGGATCCACGTGAATATGAAATTCATACCATTGCCGCACCAGAAAAATATGAGCTGAGCCGTCCTTATTTATGGCGCTTCTGGACCAAGCTGCAAACCGATGATGATATCTGCATTTTTGACCGTTCCTGGTATGGTCGGGTATTGGTAGAACGGGTAGAAGGGTTTTCTAGTCCGGTAGAATGGCAGCGTGCTTATAATGAAATTAACCGTTTTGAACAGAGCTTGGTCAAGCATCAAACGGTGATTGTGAAAATCTGGCTGGCAATCTCCAAGGAGGAACAGGCAGCGCGTTTTAAGGCGCGTGAAGATACACCGCATAAGCGTTTTAAAATTACTGAAGAAGACTGGCGTAACCGGGAACGCTGGGACGATTATCTGAAAGCGGCAGCCGATATGTTTGAACATACCTCGACCGAGGAAGCGCCCTGGCATATTATTGCGACCGATGATAAGAATACCGCACGGGTCGACGTGTTAAAGGCTATTTTAAAACAGCTTCAGGCAGAATAATCTGCCTGAAGTAGAGGATTTTAAAAAGTTTAAAAATATTCAGCTTAAATAGTATTAACCTTGGGCGACCTGTTTTTGCTGGATACTTTTAGCCGTGCGATAGCAGTCTTGCACATGAGCATCGGCAATTTTTTTCATAACAAAATAACCCAGACTTGCGGCCACCAGCTGACCACCTAGTGGAATGAATTTTGTGACTTGCTTTATGATCACTTTCGCTGCAACATTGTTCAAAGATTTTTTAACTGCCGTGCGTGCGACCACCAGGCCGGAAAATTCTACGCCACGTTTACGCAGCTCCTGCCAGTGAATCTGACGGGTTTTCGGGTCATAAACACTGATCTGATCTGGGGACAGGCCGAAGCGGGCATTGATCTCGGGAATCAATTGCGACAAGATGCCGACATCAATGACCACGTCCATAAAAGGTACCGGAATCACGGCGGCACCGGCAGAATAGTAGGCGCGTTTTTTGGTGAGTTCCAGGCATTCGTCGCGGATTTGTTCTAAATCTAGGCTCGGATCGAGACGTTCAGGAATTTTATCTAATTTCATGGGCACTACCTAAGCTCTATGTTGTTTTTTTCTATTCAAGCATCTTTAAGATGCTTTTTTCAAAGAAATTTTTCGACTGAAGTGTGGTTTTAAAGTGTCATAGAGCGCTCGGGATGTATAGTAAATAATCTTTATTGTTTTGTAGTAAAAACCACATTCAGCAGTTCAGGGGAACCAATGGCCATCCATGTTATTCAGAGTCAACGTATTGATGTGCTTTTGGATAGTATGCTGCGTATTGTCAACCAGACTGCCCGGAATCCATTTGAGGTGTTACAAACCCGGCATTTTATTGTGCCTTCGCCGGCAGTAGAAACTTGGCTGACCCAGAAAATTGCCGAGAAAAAAGGCATTAGCGCCAATACCCAGTTTCATCACCGGATTCGTGCCTTTCAATGGACTTCCTATCAGTGGGTATTGAATGCGCCTAAAGAGGTGGAGCAGGTCCGTGAGGCCAATATTCCGCGCATTATCATTAAATGGCGCGTGTTTCAGGCGCTGCGAAAATGCATTCTGCCTGAACAGATTCCTTTAGACGTCGATCATCCGCTGTATTCTATTGTGAAGCGGATTTATGATAGTGCTGACCGGCTGGAGCAGGGCACAGAAAAACAGCTGAAAAAACAGAGCATGCTGTACTGGGTGGCGGAGCAGGTGTCGCGTTTGTTCAGCCATTATATGGATTATCGTGGTTATTGCGCGCGTAATTGTCCACCGCAAAGTTGCAGCTGCCCGACCAACTGGCTCGAGGCCTGGGGACAGGATATTGCGCTCGATATCGAGCAGATGCTCTATAGCCCCAAAGATGAAAATGGTCATGAGATGCAGGTGGCGGATTTTGTCAAGATTCAGGCGCGTGAACTGGAAGCCTGGCAACGCTGGTTGTGGCAGCATGTATTTCAGGATGACTATGCCAAAATCCTGGAGATTGAACGCCTGTATTGGGATCGGCTGGAAAATGAAGAGACTCGAACCCAAGTCCTGAAACGTTTGCCGGCGCAGATTGTGGTGTTTAGCCTGCTGGAACTGCCACCGAGCCAGCTGGATTTTTTACGCCGTCTGGGGCAATACATTGATATCTATATTTTTCACTTCAACCCCTCGCAGGAATACTGGGCCGACAGTGTCGATCCGGACTGGAAAGCCAGATTTGATTTGCAGCGGGAAGAGCGCTTTATTCAGCGCTTTGAAAAAACCCGTCAACGTAAGCCGAATGATGAGGAAATAAAAGATTTCAGGATCAAGCAGCTGAACTTTAATGCCGAAGACCGGGAATCACGGCATCCGCTCTTGACCCGATTCGGCAAGCAGGCACGGGATCATTTCTCTCTACTCTCCAAACTGTCTTCAGGAGAAGAAGGTCTCTGGGCGGATGTCTTTGTCGATGAATATCAGGACAGGCTGCTGGCCAAAATCCAGTCGGATATCTTGTATTTGCTCGAGCCTGAACAGCATCAATATGCTTTAAGCCCTGACGATGATTCGGTACAGATTCATGTCTGTCATTCTTCATTACGTCAGCTAGAAGTCCTCAAAGAACAGCTGATTCACTGGCTGGCTCAAGATACGAATGACGCGCCGCGTCAGCCGAGTGATATTCTGGTGCTGACGCCAAGTCTGAAAGAACTCGAACCGGCAATTCGCAGTGTCTTTGCGCCACCACCGCGCGAGCGTGAAATTGGCAGCAAACGCCTGCAGAAAGATAATCTATATTTACCGATCCAGATTGCCGGGGTGTCGCGTCTGGATGTCAGCAATGCCTGGCGCGCGGTACTTGGCCGGATTCAGTGGGTACGGCGCCGTTTCAGTATTGAGGACTTCGCCGATTGGCTCAGCCTGAATGCGACCCAGCAGTATTATGGCCTGGACTATAGTCAGGTAGAACGGATGTTGCAGTTGCTGACAGATGCTGGCTTCAAGCGTGGACTGGACCAGCAGCATTTACAGCAAAGCCTCAGTACAGGCGATGAGGATTACCGGTTTAGTTTTAAATTCGCGCTGGATCGTCTGGCGTTGGGTCTGGCGATTCCTGAACATACCCTGTTTCAGGACACCTTGAGTTATGCCAAGGTTCTGACCAGTGATTTTCCGCTGATTTCGACCCTGATCCGAATTTATCAGGATCTGGTGCAGCGCCGTGACTGGCTGACTTTACATGAAACCGGGCAACGCACGCCAGTCAAAACCTGGCTGGAATATCTGCGTGCCGATCTGAACGAGTTCCGTGATGCCGGGGTAGAATCACTCAAAACCGTTGCCGAGATTATCGACAAGCAAATGCGGATGCTGACCCTGGCCGATTATCATGACCAGGATGATCCACATGCCAGTCAGGAACTGGTGGCACTCAGTTTGCCTCTACCTTATGTGCTGGAAGAAATTCAGAATACCCTGGAGATGCAGCTGGATCAGGCCGAACCGACAGGACAGATCACCTTTAGCCAGATTGGCCAGATCCGTCCATTACCTTATAAACTGGTGGTGATGCTGAATCTGGATAGCGGTAAATTTCCGAGCCGCAATCAACAGGTTCCGTTTGACCTGATGCGCAGCCTGAAGCCGCAACTTGGTGACCGTTCCCGTCTGGATGACGAGCAGGGCGCTTTTCTGGATGCCTTGCTGCTGGCACAGGAAAATCTATGGCTGTTCTATAATGGCTTTGATCTGGAGGATGGTGAGGCTCGCGATCCATCCACTGCCTTGCAGGAACTGGTTCAGCATATCGCGCTGATCTGCCAGTCTGAACAGCCGGATGCCGAAGTCGATCCGATGGTGGATATTCATGGTCTATCGGTCGCTCAACATATCCAGCAGCTTTATCATGTACATCCCTTACAGCCTTTTGATCCAGCCGGATTCGCAGATATGCAGACACCACGTTATCAGGATCAGTGGTTTGCGGTAGCAGAATATATCCGCAGCGCCGAAGGCAAGCGCAGCAGCTGGATCAATGCACATTATCCGGCACTAGAACAAAAAGAAATCCGGGTACTCAAAGGTGATGAATGGATCCGCGATATGATTTTCCCGGCACGTCTATTCCTGAAAAGTGTCGGGGTTTCCACGATTCGCTATGCCGATTTGCCGAGTTCCCGGGAACCTTTATTATTGAATAAGCTGGAACAGTATCAGGTACGGGATTTCCTGTTGCAACAAGAGCAGGAGATTGAGCCGAACCTGATGCTGGACCTTTTGCCGGTGGGCAAAACTCAGCAAGCCACCTGGCTGGGCAGCCAGCAGGAACAGCAGTTATTGCAAGAACGTTTGCTGCAGTTGGGTAAAGAACTGACGCCAGTTACCCAGCAATCCTTGCAGTTCAGTTCTGAACTGATCATTCATATTAATGTACCTCAGGTTCCACACAGCAGCTACTGGCTGAGTATGCAATCCTCTTCGGCCTCAGAAAAACGCCGCGCCCAGATCTGGCTGGAGTATCTGCTGTGGCTGGCTTACTTAAATGATGATGCACGCTCACCAGAACTGGAGCACATTGTCATTTTCAGTAATAAAACCCTGAAGTTTTCTGGCTTGAGTTCAAGCAAGGCACATGAGTATTTGCAGCTCTGGTTAAAGGCCTGGGAAATTGGTCAACAGCAGCCGCTGGTCTTGCCGGCAGAATTACTGATGAAAAAAGAGTGGCAGTGGGCCGAGAATGAACAGGGCAAAATGACTATTGTGGAAATGCCAGAATTGCTAAAGGCCTGGAACAACAGCTATGAGAGTGCCAAACCTTTGGCTTCGGATGAATCCAGTCTGCTGCATCAGGACTGGCAATTTATTTTGCAAGATCAGGATCCGGATCTGGCCTTGCAAAATTGCTGTCATGATTTTGCTCATGGCCTGTATGCGCCGATTCATCAACATCTGGAGTGGGTGAAATAGCCGTATGACTTTCTTAAAGCAGCAGATGCAAAAAGGCATTTCCACCAATCCGATTCAGGACATGAAATTCCGTGGCCTGCACTGGATTGAAGCCTCGGCAGGAACCGGCAAGACCTATACGCTCTCCAGTCTGATGGTGCGGATTTTTCTGGACCAGTATTATCCACATCAGGTGATTGCGACGACATTTACCCGTAAGGCCACGGCTGAACTGAAAAACCGGGTACGGCTTCGCATCGAGGAAACGCTGGCTTATATCCAGCGTCATCAGCAGCTCAATTCAGTTGAAATCACAGCAAAAATCCAGAATGAAACCGATCCTTTATTTCAGCAGGTACTGAAAGATTATGGTTCACGGCTGGATTATGCCCGTCGCCGTTTACGTCTGGTGCTGAACCAGCTAGATGAACTGTTTGTTGGCACCCTGGACAGCTTTAGCCAGAAACTGTTACGTGAATTTGCATTTGAAAGTGGCAAGATTGAACGTGCAGAACTGACCGAAGATCAGGATCTGTATATCCAGCAGCTGATTCATGATGTGCTGCGTGACTGGATTCAGCAACAGCCGCAATATATGGTCAATCATCTGTATGTCCAGAATCTGCTGAAACCGGTGGAGCATTATACCGGGCTGGTGCGTGATGCCCTGAATTTCAGTAAGCAGCATTTTCGCAAGATCGAACCGGCTGAATGTGACCTGAACAAATTGGAAGCCTGTATTAGCCAATTATTAAATATTCAGGAGCATGATCTTGCCGTGATGCGGCGTTATTGTCAGGAAAGTCCGAAGTATTTTCACAAGAGTTTTTTGACCAAGTTAACCGAAATTTGTGAAAACTTTATGACCTGGAGCGCAGCCCTGAAAACTCAAGGAACAATGAGTTTCTTTGATGCTGAATTGCAGCCGATTATACTGAATCTGTGCCATTTGCGCCGCAAGAAAACCGATTTCCAGCCGACCACTCAGGTCTTTAACAAAAGCTGTCCGGATGCAGAGCAGCAGCTGATTTTGCAACATAGTCTGATCGTGGCAATTGATGCGCTGTGTGAGGTCAAACAGTATCTGGATGAGCAGCTGCAACAGCTTACGACCTATCTGGAATTTCATATTATTCAAAGTGTGCAGACCCGTTTGCCACAAACCTTGCAACAGCAGGGTGAAACCACTTTTTCCCAGCAAATTCGTACATTGGCGGAAGCATTGCAAGGCCAGCAGGGACAGCGTTTTGCCCAGTTTGTACAGGCACGTTATCCGCTGATTCTTGTCGATGAATTTCAGGACACCAATCAGGATCAGGATGATTTGCTGGCCAAGATCTGGCGTGATGCCAACCGGGTGCAGTCCGGCTGCATGATTATGGTCGGTGATCCGAAACAGGCAATTTACGGTTTCCGTGGCGGCGATATGCTCACCTATAACAAGGCACATGCCGATGTGCTGCATAAACAGGGCCGCGAATATACCCTGATGCAGAACCATCGTTCAGTCAAACCGCTCGTAGAAGTGGTTGATGCGCTGTTCCAGCGGCAAATGGATTTTGGCGAACAGGTGCAGTACACCCTGATTCAGGCGGGCAGTCGTCCGCATCCGGATCTCATCGATAGCGGGGGATGTAACCCGCAGCCATTACGCTGGATTCAGCTGGGTGAATCGGATGTAGAAGCAGATCAGGTGGCTTGGAAAATCCGTGCATTGCTGAATCAGTCTGCCCATCAACAACTGTACTTTCAGCAGCAAGAGCATCAGCAAAGCCTGAGCGCAGATGATATTGCCGTACTGGGGTTTGGACATTTTGCTCTGGAACAGGTGAAGCAGCGTCTGCAACGTATGGGCATTCCCTGCTATAAAGAATCCAAACAGAGCGTGTTTGCCAGTCCAGTCGCTCAGGATGTCGCGGCAGTATTGACGGCAATCATGGATCCTTTCAATGAAGCCAAGGTCAAGCGGGCTTTACTAACCCGTTTGCTAGGCTTCAATCTGAAAAAATTGATTGATTTGCAAAGCCAGAGTGAAGGCCTCAGTCGCTATATTGCCGATCTGGATATCATTCGGGAAATGTGGTTTGAGAAAGGCTTTTTGACCGCATGGAATTATGCACTGAACCTGTTTCAGGTCTGGACCAATCTGGTGGCCAGTCAAAGTCTGGACAATGAGCGGGTGGTGGTCAATCTGCGCCATCTGACCGAGATGCTGAGCCAGCAGAGCGAATATTATCAGGGGGCGCAAAAACTCTATCACTGGTATTTGCGCCAGCTTCAGTCACCTTCAGGCAAGGACAGCGAAAAAGAACGCAAGCTGTCTAGGGATCATGGGGTGCAGCTGATGACCATTCATGCCTCCAAGGGGCTGGAATTTAAAGTGGTGTTTTTATTGGGAGCAGATGCTGCTTTTGATGTGAATAAAGGCAATCTGAATTTTTCCCTGTCTACACCTGAACAGGACAATATTCTGGAACAATCCCGGGTGATTGCAGTCAATCATAAGAATTTACATGAGCAGGCGATTCTGCAGAATGCAGCGCGTAATGCTGCCGAAAACCACCGGCTCTGGTATGTGGCGCTGACCCGTGCCAGTCACCGGGTATATGCCATGCTGCAAGATCAGAACGCACAGTCCGATTCCGGGCTGGCCTTCTGGCGTGGTCAGGGAAATACCATCTTCGAACATGCTCTAAGTCTGGTCGAGCAGCCGCTGTCTCAAGAACCACCGCGTCTGGTCGAGCAGTCGAGCCATCATCAGGTCGACATGCGGGCGCAACCTTTGCCAGAGCGGCAGTTTTATCCGCGAACCAAAACCAGTTTTACGGCTTTGTCACAGCATCAGCTACATGCGCATGTCTTGCAGGACGATCTGGTCACGGCTTCTGAACAGCCCGATAGTGCTGCTGATGAAATTGATTTCACAGGCTTGGAAGAACAGCCAGCAGCCGTGTCCTTAGACTGGATCAAGCTGAATTTTCCTAAAGGTACCGTAGCTGGAACATTCTTGCACAGCATTTTTGAACATATCGATTTTCAGGACAGCAGTTACTGGAATCTGGAAATCCGGCGCCGTTTTAAAAATACCGCACCGCAAATCTGGCAGGAACTGAAAGAAAAATTTGAACAGGCTTTTCATATACGTAGTGTACTGGAACAGGCTTTTTTCCCACATTATCAGACAGCAGTGGTGAATTTGCGCACCCTGTTTCAGGCCACAGCTCAGGCAGATTTCAAAGCCGAGGAATTGCGTCATAGTATGCAGCGCGTATTGTCCAGCCTGAACTATAAGTTATTGACCGGAATTCGCCTGCATGACCAAAGCAAAGCTTATCGCCAGCAATGGCAGCAGCTGTTTCACTCGGCACAACAGCTCGATCGTTCGGGTCTGCTAGAATTTTTAGGTCAGTTTCAGGTGTATTTCGATGGGCTGGAGAATGACTCCTTTATCCAGTTTTTTGAACAGGAAGTGGCCCAGCTCACACGCTCTGCAAGCACTGAATCGCTGAATGTGGACAGTATTTTCCAGACTGCTTTTGGTGGCTTGTTGGACGAGATTACAGAAGATATTTTGCTGAACCTGATGCATGACTGGGTACATGACATTCTGGCCACTCCGATTCAGGTAGATTTTGCTTTGGCGCAGCTGGAGGCTAAACAGTATCTGTCAGAATTTCCTTTTTATCTGTCCTTGACCGATGCCCCTTTGCAGATTCGGCAAATCCATCAGCTTTTTCTCGGACATGACATAGTCATGAGCGATTTTAATGAGGCCAAATCGGCGCGATATCTGACCGGTTCCATCGATCTGGTGTATTTCGATGGCCAGCGCTACCATATTGCCGATTATAAAAGTAACTTCCTCGGCCCTGATCAGCAGCACTATAGTGCTGAGGCGATTCAGCAGAATATGAGCCAGTCCAGTTACTGGTTGCAGGCCGCTTTGTATCTGGTGGCGCTGCATCGTTATCTGAGTGCCAATATGCAGGGTTATTCGATCACACAGCATCTGGGCGGCGCAACCTATTTGTATTTGCGCGGGATGAATGGACAGGTCCAGCAAGGGGCTTATCATTGGCAACCGAGCCTGGAATTCATAGAAAAACTGGATCAAATACTGGGCTATTTTGAGCAGAAAAAATCAGCATGATTTTGCAGTTTTATAATATATATAGAGATTAAACAGAAAATTATCCTGTGGATAACTTTGAGGATAACTGTGTGGAAAATGAGCAGAATCACGTGTCGCAGCAAGACTCCAATTTAATGGCCTGGATTGACTATCTGTGTCAGCCTCCATTCAGTACAGCTGTATTTGATCCGACAGCAAAATTATTGATCGAGCAACTGCTTGAAGCGATGCAGGCGGGGGATAGCTGTATCGAGGTTGAGCCTCAGCAGGTTGCCTTATTACATAATCTAGTTCTAGATCGCCATCAACAAAGTACAGGAATTGCACCATTTATTTGTGCAGATCAGCATTTATATCTGTACCGCTACTGGCAACTGGAACAGGCAGTCGCTACACAGTTGGTACGGATCAAGTCACAAACGGTGACTCCGGTGAATTTAAGCGAGCAAAATCGCAATCTTCTCTCAGATCCACAGCAGAAACTGGCACTGGAAATGGTTGCGCGGCAGGCGCTGAATATTATTACCGGCGGGCCTGGAACAGGTAAAACCTATACCTTGGCGCATATTATTGCTGTGCTGTATGAAGCCTTGCCAAATATCCGGATTGCCATGGCAGCACCTACCGGAAAGGCCGCACAGCGCATGAAAGAAGCACTGCAAAAAGCCTTGCACAGTGAAGCGTTACAACAGTTTGAGCTAGAACAATTAAAACAGTTACAACCGGTCACCCTGCATCGCTTATTGGGTCTGGGCACTCGCGGACAGCCACGCTTTCATGCCAAGCAGCCTCTGCCTTATGATGTGATCGTGGTCGACGAAGCCTCGATGCTGGATTTAAACCTGTCACAGATGTTACTGGCCTCCGTACCGTCTCATGCACGGCTGATTTTACTCGGTGATGCAGATCAGCTGGCCTCTGTGGATGTGGGAACGGTATTGGCAGATTTACAGCAAGTAGCGACTCTGGAAGATAACCGGGTCAATTTAATCACCACGCGGCGTTTTGCGCCTGGAGCCAGGATTGGCGCAATGGCGGAGTTTATCCAGCAGAATCATCAGCCTTCTCACGTCTTGCAGAAATTTGAGCAGCAGATTGTGGCAGCCAGTGAGTTACAGGCGATCGATTTGGATCAGGTGAAGATCGACCAGTTGCAGTTACAATACCTGCTCGCTGGTGCCGAACAGACCGCGCATAATTTGAATCAGTATTATGACCAGCTGATGTATGGTTATCAGGCTTATGTACAGGCCATAAAAACAGAACGAAACTCAGCTGATTTTGAACACTATGTGCAACAGGTGGTCAAAACTTTTGATGATTACCGTATTTTAACGGCAATCCGTTCTGGTGATCTGGGGCTGCTCAAGATCAATCTACAGATTGAACAACGTTTTTTAGCAGCCCAAGGCCAGTTGAAACAGGGCGACTGGTATGTCGGACGACCCGTCATGATGAGCTATAACGACTATCAATTGGGCCTGTCCAATGGTGATATTGGTATCTGTTTTTTACGTGAGCAATCTGGTCAACGTCAGTTTGAAGTGTATTTTACGAGTCTGGAAAAATGGGTATTAGCCACCCGTTTACCTAAAAGTATTGAAACCGCTTTTGCGCTGACCATTCATAAATCTCAAGGTTCAGAATTTTCCCATACGGCAGTGGTACTGGATCAATATGCAAAAAATTTATTGAGCAAAGAGTTGATTTATACTGCAATTACTCGAGCCAAAAAAGTGGTCAGTTTATTGGTAGATTATGATGCTTTTACACAAGCACTTTGTGTTAAAACTACCCGGAAAAGTGGTTTGAGCCAAAAAATCATTGAACAATCTAGTAATTTAATTGGCAAAAATAATCAAATCTTGTAGGTAAAAGCTTACAAGGATTCAGGAAATTGACGCATAGAGCTTTTGCTCGGTTTTTGAGAAGATTGGTTCTACAAAATAACTCAACACGGAAAGTTGAGCATAATCGCATAATGATAATAATAATGTCGGTAGACAGCGAACTTACAGTGAAGTAAGTGAAAGAGGAAACTTACAGCCGCTAAGCCTTGTAGTTTTGGGAGAGACTACAAGGCTTTTTTATATCCTGATTTTTTTATAGGAAGCTTGCTGGATTTTTACCCTAATTTCTTAGCAAAAATTTTCAGCTCTAGCCAGTAAACTTAAGTAAATAGCGTTAAATAAAACAGGAGCTGTGTAACATTATGCAAATTTTCACTTGGTGATGTACGAAATGGCTTACAGTAAAATGAGGCAAATACCTCTAGTTGTCTGGTGGGAATGTGGCAAAATCTACCACACAAGGAAGATGATTTTTCAACAGGATGTTTGAAAATAATAATAAGCGTAAAACGCCATAATAATACAATAAATAATAATGATAAGAGAAAGAACTACAGCGCCAAAAAGCCCGAGTTTACTCGGGCTTTTTTTTATCCATTTTTATGGAGAGCAGCGCAAGATTCAAGCGAGCTAAAAGGTTTGTGGGCTTTTCAAAGGAGTTTCTAGATTTAATTCATTCTGGATTTATTTCATTAAAATAATGCAAAACCTGAATCTTTGAGGGACAAGAGTCATCAGATCTGAATTGCATCAATGAGCAGCCAAAACCATGCAAAAATCTGGATCTATTTTTGCAATTTGATGCGTTTTCCCTTAAAATATGCAACTTGCTGTAGTGATGCACGGCAGTCAAGGTTTTGAATTCTCATCACTTTGATTTTTATCAAAATATATAAGCATCTCGGAGAAATCGAATGGCTTTAACTAACGCAGATCGCGCAGAGATCATGGCTAAATTCGCTCGCGCTGAAAACGACACTGGTTCACCAGAAGTTCAAGTAGCTCTTTTAACTGCTCAAATCAATGATTTACAAGGTCACTTTAAAGAGCATAAACACGACCATCATAGCCGTCGCGGTCTAATCCGTATGGTTAACCAACGTCGTAAGCTACTTGACTACCTTAACGGTAAAGACCACGGTCGTTATGTAGCATTGATCGGTGCTTTAGGTTTACGTCGTTAATTCGATTTAAACTTTATTTTCGGGTGTATTGCATGCTTTGTGCTGTATTACTGAAAACTAAAGTCGGCTTAGCTTTGCGCTGAGCCAGTGGAAGGGGCGAATGTTTCGCTCCTTCTTTGTGTTTAAAAATAGTATTTAATCTGGTGAGGTCGGCTTCTAAGCTTTGTCATTTACTCGTCCATATGGTCATGAATGCCAAACCTTAGGGGTCTCCACTAGAATAATTGTTCACAAGAACTAGGAAAAAATAAAACATGTCAATGTTTAATATTATTCGTAAAGAATTCCAATTCGGTCAGCACAACGTTATCTTGGAAACAGGTCGTGTTGCCCGTCAGGCAAACACTGTTGTGATCACCATGGGCGGCGTACAAGTACTTGTCGCTGTTGTGGCACAGCCTAAAGCAAAAGCAGGTCAAGACTTCTTCCCATTGACTGTAAACTATCAAGAAAAGCAATATGCTGCTGGTCGTATCCCGGGTGGTTATGGCAAGCGTGAAGGCCGTCAGTCTGAAGCTGAAACTTTGATTTCACGTCTGATTGACCGTCCAATTCGTCCGTTGTTCCCAGAAGGTTACTTCAACGAAATTCAAGTAACAGCCACTGTTATTTCTTCTGATAAGACAATGGATGCTGACATTGCTGCAATGTTGGGTACTTCAGCTGCATTGTCTATTGCTGGTACACCTTTCCGTGGTCCGATTGGTGGCGCGCGCGTTGGTTTAATCAACGGTGAATACATCCTGAACCCAAACCTTGAACAACTTAAAGAGTCTGATCTTGATCTTGTTGTTGCTGGTACTGAAACTGCAGTATTGATGGTTGAATCTGAAGCGAAAGAACTTTCAGAAGACCAAATGCTGGGCGCTGTATTGTTCGGTCATGACGAAATGCAAATTGCGATCCAGGCGATCAAAGAATTTGCTGCAGCTGCAGGCGCGGTTGAATCAACTTGGGTTGCTCCAGTTAAAAACGAAGAACTTCTTGGTAAATTGAAAGAAGCATTCGAAGCGAAAATCTCTGAAGCTTACACGATTGCAGTTAAGCAAGACCGTTATGCGGCACTTGACGCGCTTTATGCAGAAGCAGTTGCACAGTTCGTTCCTGAAAATGACGAAACTGGCATTGCAGAAGAAGTAAATGAGCTGTTCGAAGACCTTAAATACCGTACCGTTCGTGACAACATCCTGTCTGGTAAGCCACGTATCGATGGTCGTGATACCAAAACTGTTCGTGCAATCGACGTACAAGTAGGCGTATTGGATCGTGCTCACGGTTCTGCATTGTTCACACGTGGTGAAACTCAAGCCTTGGTCACAACGACTTTGGGTAATACACGTGATGCGTTGATGGTGGATACCCTTGCAGGTACCAAAACTGACAACTTCATGTTGCACTACAACTTCCCTGCATACTCTGTAGGTGAAACAGGTCGTGAATCTGGTCCTAAGCGTCGTGAGATTGGTCATGGTCGTCTGGCACGTCGTGGTGTTCAAGCTGTACTTCCTGCGGCTGACCGCTTCCCGTATGTGATCCGTATCGTATCTGACATCACTGAATCTAACGGTTCGTCTTCAATGGCGTCTGTATGTGGTGCTTCATTATCATTGATGGATGCTGGTGTTCCACTGAAAGCACCAGTTGCGGGTATCGCGATGGGTCTTGTGAAAGAAGGCGAGCGTTTCGCAGTTCTTTCTGACATCTTGGGTGATGAAGATCACTTGGGCGACATGGACTTTAAAGTAGCGGGTTCTGCAAACGGTATTACTGCGCTACAAATGGACATCAAGATCGAAGGCATCACTGAAGAGATCATGGAATCTGCATTGAACCAGGCTTATGCGGGTCGTATGCACATCTTGAATGAGATGAACCAGGTGATTTCACGTGCGCGTCCTGAAATTTCGATGCACGCACCGACCTTCCAGGTGATCAACATCAACCCGGATAAAATCCGTGATGTGATCGGTAAAGGCGGCGCGACCATTCGTGCAATTACTGAAGAAACTAAAGCGGCGATTGATATCGAAGATAACGGTACAGTTCGCGTATTTGGTGAAACTAAAGCGGCTGCGCAAGCTGCAGTTGCCAAGATTCAGGCACTTACGGCTGAAATCGAGCCAGGTACAATTTATACAGGTAAAGTGATTCGTATTGTTGAATTCGGTGCGTTCGTAAATATCCTGCCAGGTACTGATGGCTTACTTCACATCTCTCAAATCTCAAACGAACGCATTGCGAACGTGGCAGATGTATTGAAAGAAGGTCAGGAAGTAAAAGTACAGGTTGCGGATGTTGATAACCGTGGCCGTATTAAATTAACGATGAAAGACATCGAACAAGTTTAATTCTTAAAAATATTCACATGGGAAAATTCATGTGAATAACAATAAAAAAGCCCTGAGCTTGATCAAAGTGTTTATTTTGGCTGGCTCAGGGCTTTTTTTATGCTTCAGTATTGGTCTGAATGTGGTGTTCAGTTGATCTCAGGTTAAGGGATCTGCTTCAGAGCTTTTTAACAAACGATAAATTTCATCTTTTAATTTCAGTTTTTTACGCTTGATCGCCTCAATATCATTGTTGATATGATTGACTGGATCAAGTTCAAGCTGGCTGATTTCTTTGTCCAACTCGTTATGTTCCTCGAATAACTTGGCAAAATAGGGATTTTCCTCGCGAAGTTGCACAATCAAGTCGCGGTATTCGGGAAACATGTATTTGATTTTCTTATTGCAATCTTTGGTTTTCATAGGGATTCTTATACTCTAATCATAAAATTAAATATAAATATGTTCTGATCTGCACTGAAAAATGCAGATCGACAGAACATGAAAAGGATTTACTTGAAGTGCAAATGTTTGACCTCGCGGCGTAACTCCTGCACTTCATCAATGAGGTCCAGCATCATGGCAACGGCGCTAAATGAGGCATCAAAATCGCGTTGCAGGCGATAGGCGCGTTGTGCACGCGAGATATCTTCACCGAGGAAAGTGCTGGTCGGGGTTGTAGAACGATTGGGTAAAATTCCATGTTCAATTAACTGCATGACCCATTCCGGGCTTTGTCCACAGGCTTCTGCAAAGTGGATCAAGTCAAATGAACGATCGTCCATAATTTCTGAGGGGGTATAACCGTGGGAAAAACTTTCTTGGTACTGAATCGTAGTCATGGGTCTACTCCTTAAACAGCCAAGTGTGCAAAATCCGGAGAAAGGGAAGGTGCTAAAATAGAACGCTTTCCAATCCTTGGACATGCAGACTCAGAGTGATGACTCAAATGATCATGAGTGAAGAGTCGGGATGTGCCAGTAGTTGATGGATCAGTCGGTCTGACCGGATATCTATCAGCAGCATGCGAGGCAAAGAAGGTTAAAGCTGAAGTTGTTTTTATAATTTTATGTGTTATCGACAAAGCGTATTCAATCACTTTCCTGTGTTGAATAGAGGGCGCCATATCAGGGCTGCAAAGCAGACCAGAGGGCAAAATTGAACGAGGCTGAAGATTGATCATCATAAGTGGATAAAAAATAACCGTCTTCGATCCATTATTATGACTTTGCCTGCTCCAAAACAGTTTTTATTTGTACCTTATTGTTTCAAATCATGACAAAGAAAAAAGCCCCTGATATAGGGGCTTTGAAAATCTTTCTGAAATTAATATTTTACCCAAGTAACACTGCGACCAATTACCGATACCCCCACATAACCACGCAAGGTCAGACGTTTACCATTAGCACTTAAGCGTGCTTTACCTTTGTAAACTTTCCCACTGATCGGATCAAGCACTTTGCCATCATGGTATTCACGCGGCTTTTTAGGATCTGCCTTAAAATCCCAGATAAACGGCAGGCCTAGAAAAGGTTTGTTCTTAAGCTGACCTGGACATTTATGACAGATCCCCATTTTTTCTGCGCCAGGCAAGCTGCGTGTTTCGACAATCACTCCTTCATAACTGCCATCTGCTTTCTTGCGAATTTCCACATCCGCACGAGAATAGCCCGATTGATCATCGATGGTTTTCCATTTACCCAATAATGGATCTTCATAGGCAAAGGCCAAGCTAGAGACTGCGGCCAGACTTATCCCCATTAGTAGAGTATTCAATAATTTTCTCATAACATACCTGTTAAATTGATGATGTATTCATTTTAGAATTATTGCTCTAATTTATTTTAAAAGCATAATTAAATCAAGAGTATGAACTGTGCGGTCTTTCTCATAATTTTTTGAAAATGATGAATATTCAGGTTTTGTTAGTGTGAATAATCTTATAATTTAAAAGGGATTCTTAGATTGGATTTACAGGAGAGTTTGATTCAGGGGGTAGACAGGTTTTCTACTGTAGGGGAATACGCTTTGTTGAGCTCAGTCACCTAGATTTTAAAACATAAAAAAAGCATTCCTGGGAATGCTTTTAAACTTAAGGATTCGAACTGCTTAGCTCAGGTGTTTACCAAATAGGCCCAAGGCTTCTTCAGCAGTAAAAGTATATTGGCTATTACAGAACTGACAGTCCATCTCGATCGGATTCTGGAATTCCAGCGTTTCACGGATCGACTCTATTCCGATTTGCTGTAAAGCGACTGCACAACGCTCTTTAGAGCAGGTACAACCAAACTTCAACACTTCCGTATCTGGCAGACGCACTTCTTCTTCGTTATATAAACGGTACAGAATATCAGTGGCTTGCAAACCGACTAACTCTTCAGTTTTTAGAGTCTCTGTGAGCATGGTCAGACGTGGCCATAGATCTTCATCTACCCGGCGTTGTTCTTCTTCACTATTACGTGGTAATAACTGAATCAGTAAACCACCTGCACGCTGATGGTCACTTGCCAGTACAATACGCGTCGGAATCTGTGCAGACAGGTCATAATACTGCATCAGACAGCCCGCCAGATTTTCTTTATCAAGGGGTACAATCCCCTGATAACGCTCACCAAATTCTGGTTCGATATTGATGAACAGCACCGGAGAGGTGAGTGATTTCAAGACCGTACTGCTGTCTTCACCGACCAGAAAGTGCGGATCTTCTTCATAGTCAGCCAGAGCGCGAACTTCACCCAAATGGTTACATTCAGCCATAGCCCATTTAAATGTGCCCGATGCCTGAATTTGCAGGCTGATACGCCCTTTAATCTTCAATGTGCTGGCCAGCAGTGCAGTGGCACTAAGCATTTCACCTAGCAGGATTTTAACTGCAGGCGCATAGTCACGTTGCGCTAAAATGGTTTGTAAAGCTTCTTCAAGATGCACCACTTCACCACGAACAGGGCTATCTTCAATAAAAAAGCGTTGGCGTAAATCAGACATAAAATTCTCCATAACCCTGCTTTAATGGTGTCATTATTGTAAAACACAAGTTAGGACAGTTCATCTCTTAACGTATTAATTCCTGCGCCGTTTGTATCCTGTTGCTGCTGTGTATCCTGTTTTTGTGCTTTATGGCGTTGATCCTGGGCAAACAGATGCTCCAGTTCAGCCAAACTGCTCCGCTGATTTTCATAATTTGGATGTTCATCCGGATTCAGATAATATTGGCTGTTGAGCAGCTTTTCATCCTGTTCGCGGAAGTTTTGAATCTGTTGCTGGCTGTCTTCGGGAGCAGGATTGAGCTGGTTTAGTAAGGCCTGACTGAGTTCCAAGGCGGAAAGATAAGTTTCACGCCAGATGTGTTTCACACCCAAATCCTGCAATAAATGCACATGATGCCGGTCACGGGCGCGGACCCATAAACAGGTTTCAGGATAATTCAGCCGCAGATGCCGCACGATCAGCATCGAGTCTTCAATATCGTCAATCGCCACAATCACCTGTTGCGCTGTGGTAATGCCGGTCTGTATCAAGGCTTCCGGCTCTGTTGCATCTGCCTGATAGAAAGGAATATCGTACTGCGCCAGAAGTTCAGTGGCTTGCACATTGCTGTCCATGACACTAAATGCATGCTGCTGTTGCAGTAAAATCCGGGCAATAATCTGTCCGAAGCGGCCAAAGCCAATCAGCAGGATTGGTGTATGGGCTTGAGGATTGAGATCAGTTTCGAAGGTCGCTGCCAGATGATTGTGACGATCCAGATGCGGTAGGATCTGACTGTGCAATAACCAATAAAATGCTGGCGTCAGCAGCAAGGAAAAACTCACCATCCACAGCAAGGGAGAGAGCAGATCGGCCGGAATAATCTGGTCGGATACTGCAATCACCAGTGCCAGTAAGGCAAATTCGCCGCCTTGCGCCAGACTGGCTGCTAACAAGGTGCTATTGCGCCAGCTATTTTGATGATAACGCGCCAATGCCAGACTGATTGCAAACTTGCCCAAGATTAAAATGAGGGTGCCACCGAGAATCATCCAAGGGAAATTGAGCAGATCAGCTAAGTGCAGTGACATGCCCAGACTGATAAAGGCTAGGCCCATCAACAGACCCTGAAAAGGCCGAATCGCGCTTTCTACCTCAGGCCGGAAATCTGAATCTGCCAGTAAAATGCCGGCAAATAAGGCACCGAGAAATAGATTCAGGCCGAGGGTATTCATTAACACCAACAATGCCAAGGTCACCGCAATCGCTACAATCGCATGCAGTTCGTGACTGCCACTTTTAGCAATCCAGCGATACAACGGCTGCATCAAGTAACGATTACACAGGAACAGACCGCTTAACGTCGCGATGAGGGCAGCAAAGTAGGCCACGCCATGTTCGGTCGAGCGAATCCCGGCAAATAAGGGAATGGCTGCAATCACCAGAATGGCCAACAGAGCATGAATCAGCAGAATCGAATAGGCTTGCTGACCATAGCTGGTGGCGAACTGTTCCTGATGATTGAGATGTTGAATCACCAAAGTCAGGGCGGACAAACTGCCGGCGAGTCCAATTACAATGCTGGCGAGTAGGCTTTGCTGAAGGAAAACCCAGGCCATGAGCGTGAAAATCAGGGTGCTGATTAGTACCTGTAAAGCAGCCATCATCCACAGGGAGGGATTAATCTGCACAATGCGTTGTGGTCTGAGTTGCAGGCCGATCCAGAACATCAGTGCCATCAGGCTGACTTGCATGAAACTACTCATGACTTCGGGTGTCTGAATCAGGTGCAAAAGGCTTGGACTTAAGATGATCCCTGTTAACAGATAGCCCAGCACACTTGGCAATCTGAGCCTTTTACTCAGTGGCACTATCAACAGTGCAATGACCAGAACCAGTGTTATTTGTAACAGTATCGACATTTTCCTGCCCTAAATTTATTCTTGATCCAGACTTGCAGTTTCGTATTCCAGATCGATCCTCAGGCGCAATATCTTTTAGCTCAGTTCCTGAGGGTCGATGTCCAGCGTGAGCTTCATGCTAGAAGGTTTGTCCTGCAGCATGTTTTGCCACCAGCTACGCACATAGTAATGCAAACGTGGACGATCCGCTGACAATAGCACCATATGCGACTGATAGCGTCCGGCCTTACGTTCCATTGGCGCAGGAATTGGTCCCCAGATGTCCAGCGCCAGATCAGGATATTGCCTGAGGAGTGCTGCATGTTTCTGTAAGAATTCGGTATTTTGTGCCTGATCCTTGGATTCACAGCGAATCAGGATGGCATAACGGTAGGGCGGCATTCTGGCCATCTGCCGTTCTTTTAAGGTTTGCTGGGCAAATACGCGATAATTTTCATTGACCAGGGTATTCAGCAGGGCATGATCAGGTCTGAGGGTCTGTAGGTAAACATCACCCTTATGTTCACCACGGCCTGCGCGGCCTGCCACCTGCACAATCAGTTGTGCAGTCCGTTCAGTAGCACGGAAATCCACACTGAGCAGACCGGAATCGATATCCAGAATCGCCACCAGCGTCACATAAGGAAAATGATGGCCTTTGGCCAGCATCTGGGTGCCAAGCAAAATGGCAGGTTCGCTTTTCTGAATCTTGTCATAGATTTTTTGCCAGCTGCCGACCCGACTGGTGGAATCGCGATCGACCCGAATCACCTCAAAATCCGGAAAGAGCTCATTCAGATGCTCTTCGACTTTGCCGGTGCCCATACCCAGTGTAATCAGTTCCTGATGCTGACATTGTGGGCAGTGTTCCGGCATACGGTGAATAGTACCGCAGTGATGGCAATGTAGATGCTGATAAGGCTGGCGGTGTACAGTGAAGTTGGCATCACAGTGCGGACATTTCGCCTGCCAGCCACAGCTGCCACACAGCAGGACGGGGGCATAGCCACGGCGGTTTAAAAAAATCAGCACCTGTTCTTTTTTCTCCAGGCGCTTTTTGATGTCCTGAATCAATTGCAGGCTAATCCCATGCTTTTTTTGCGCAACTTTTAAATCCAGAATATGGATTTTGGGCATCAAGGCCGTGCCGGCACGCTGGTTCAGCTCCAGTGCCTGCATCTTGCCATGTTGCACCAGCGCATAACTGTCAATGCTTGGTGTGGCTGACCCTAAGATTACCGGACATTGCTGTAAATGGCCGCGGTACAGGGCGACATCGCGGGCATGATAGCGGAAGCCTTCCTGCTGTTTAAAGGACAGGTCATGTTCTTCATCCAGAATGATCAGGCTCAGATTCGGCATCGGGGTATAAATGGCAGAACGTGTACCGAGTACGATTGAGGCTTTGCCGGTTTCCGCCGACTGCCAGGCTTGTAGCCGTTTGGAATCATTCAGCCCGGAATGCAGCAACGCAATATGGCAATGAAAACGGGACTGAAAACGGCTGATGGTTTGCGGCGTCAGGCCGATTTCCGGCACCAGCACCAGCACCTGTTTGCCCTGTTTCAGTACCTGCTCCATGATCTGCAAATACACTTCAGTTTTACCGCTACCGGTCAGACCATCCAGTAAAAAAGCCTGATATTGATTACGATATTTTAATACCTGTTCGACTGCATGTTTTTGTTCAGGATTGGCAGTGAGCGGCATTTGTGCTAGCTGCATCGGCTGCAGACTGAAATCTTGTGGCTCCAGTACACAGGCACAAATCTCTTTTTTCTCCAGTGCTTTTAAGGTTGCGGTTTCAATCCCGGCCATATTCAGCACATTTTCAGTAGTCCCGACCGGATGCAGTTTTAAAATCCGGTAGGCTTCCTGCTGCTTGTCTGAACGGCGTACTTTGGCTTCGGCATCAGGGTCCAGTAATTTCCAGGTGCGGGCCAGCAGGTTATAAGGCTTGCCCTGACGCAGCAGGGTCGGCAGGGCACTGTGGACGACTTCACCGATCGGGAACTGGTAATACTGCGCTGACCATGTCAACAAACTTAAAACTTTGCTATCTATAATGGCGCGTTCATCGAGCAGTTCGGTCACAGCTTTAAGCTTAAAGCGTGGATCGAGAGGAGTGTCTGCCGAGAGTTTTTCGATAATCACCCCGACCAGATTCTGCCGACCAAACGACACCAGTACACGTGCGCCAATCTGCGCCTGTTTAAATTGCTCTGCACTCATCGTGTAATCAAAACAATCAAATACATGCACAGGTACAGCAACGCGTACGCGATAAATTGGACTTAAATCGGTGTGGGAATTTTGCATATCTTGGGGTGGAGATCCTGAAGAAATTTCGTCGTGCTTAAAGTTCGATTATGTTAGAGTGAGTAGATAATTTATATCAAAGAATATGAATGATTTCGGTGGTCTGACGCAACAGCGTTGAGCAAAATTTTGGAAAATTAGAGCATTACAATGCCTGCATATCAGTTTATTGCGCTTGATGCTTCAGGAAAGCAGCAAAAAGGCGTGCTGGAGGGGGATTCTGCACGTCAGATCCGGCAACAATTACGGGATAAAGCACTTATTCCTGTCTCTGTTGATCCTGTTGAAAAAAAAGACCAGCAGCATCGTCGAAAATGGTTTGAAAAAAGTATTACCGCCTATGATCTGGCTCTCATGACCCGGCAGCTGTCCGTGCTAGTCGCCGCCGCGATTCCATTGGAAGAAGCCATCCGTGCTGTTGGCAAGCAAAGCGAAAAAGTCCATGTACAAAACCTGCTGATGTCAGTGCGCTCAAAAGTGCTGGAAGGGCATAGTCTGGCGCAGGGCCTGCAGCAATCCGGACGGTTTCCTGAACTGTATATTGCCACAATTGCTGCCGGTGAACGTTCCGGACATCTGGACCTGATTCTGGATCAGTTGGCTGACTATACCGAAAACCGGTTTGCCATGCAGAAAAAAATTCAAGGTGCAATGATCTATCCGATTATTCTGATGCTGATGTCCTTTGCGATTGTGATGGGGCTGATGACCTATGTGGTGCCGGATATCGTCAAGACTTTTGATCAGAGTAAAGACGCCTTGCCCTGGATTACCGTGGCCTTGATGAAAGCCAGCGATTTTATCCGCATTGCCTGGCCATTTTTATTGATCGGTGGTGCTTTAGGGATTTTCTTATTAATCCGATTTTTAAGAACTACCGCCGGGCATTATGCCTTTGACCGTCTGACCTTAAAATTACCTTTATTCGGCAAATTGTCACGCGGAATTAATGCCGCACGTTTTGCCAGTACTTTATCCATTTTGACCCAGTCTGGCGTGCCGCTGGTCGATGCGCTGCGCATTGGTGCTGCAGTCAGTAACAACTGGGTGATCCGGGATTCTGTCAATCTGGCAGCGGAAAAAGTCACTGAAGGTGGCAACCTGGCAACCCAACTGGAACGCAGTGGTTATTTCCCCCCGATGATGGTACAAATGATCAAAAGTGGTGAAGCATCCGGTGAACTGGACCGTATGCTGGAACGTGCTTCACAGATGCAGGATCGCGAAGTGACTACCCTGATTTCAACTTTACTGGCCTTGTTGGAACCTTTAATGCTGGTACTGATGGCCAGTATCGTTCTGGTGATTGTGATTGCGGTCATGCTGCCAATTGTGAATATGAATAATATGATTTAAACAGAAACCGCTTAGAATTTTGCTGTGATCAAGATTCAAGTGGAAATTCTGAATGATGCAAATAAATGAGAGAGATTGAATGAAAAGGAATCAATTAAATAAACAGACGGGCTTTACGTTAATCGAAGTCATGGTGGTGATTGTTATTCTTGGTGTGCTTGCTGCGCTGATCGTTCCGAACGTGATGGGACGCGGTGAAAAGGCCAAAGTAGATACCACCGTGATCAAGTTGCAGAGCATTGCAGGTTCACTGGATCAATACAAGCTGGACAATGGCAAGTATCCAAGTATGCAGGAAGGTGGTCTGGATGCACTGGTGAATCAGCCAGCGACTGCAAAAAACTGGGTGCCGGGCGGCTATGTCAAAGGCGGTTTTCCAAAAGACAGCTGGGATAATGAACTGCAATATGTGATTCCGGGTACCGATGGTCGCAACTTCGATCTGTATTCATTTGGTGCAGATGGTCAATCGGGTGGTGAAGGAACAGATGCCGATATTTATTATCAGCCTTAATTGAGAATCATTATAAATTCTCGATAGATGGCATATATCACTTCACTGAATAGGCTATTTCAATACGAAGTGAAGTGATAATAACTCTTAATTATCAAATATAATGTAAGTTAATGATATTTATTATAATGAAATAATAAAAACGATATGCAAGTTATAATAAGAATTATTCCCATATTTATCTATTACAATTCTCGTAAAATATGAATAAACATACACTTTCTATTTATTTAAAAAAGCTCATAATGATCTGAATGGCACTTGACTCGCCAACGGAGAAGTACATGAAAGCATTAATCTTAGGGGATGAAATCAATCAATTTCATTGGTCGATGCTGAAATCTGTTCTTCTGGTTTTAAGCATGCTGCCGATCAGTCAGGGTATCGTTCATTTATGGCAAAGCACCGAAGGTAGCAGTCAGATTATGGTGGCTTTCTTTGCCATTAGCTTGATGAGTACTTTATTGGCCTTGTGTTTCTGGTCAGCATTAAACGCAAGTGTAGTTCGCATTCAAGCCGAACAAGGTTCAGTATTTGAGCAGACACTGGTTCAGATCTATCGTCATGTACCGATGCTGTCTCTTGCCAGTATGTTGTGTTATCTGGCTATACAGTTTTAAGCTTTAAAGAGATGAAAAAACCGAGGCATTGACCTCGGTTTTTTATTGCCTTGAATGTTCCTCCCTTTCGTAAAGGGAGCTTAGGGGGATTGATAAAATGCTATATGCAGGAATTCTCCTAAGTCCCCCTTTGTAAAAGGGGGACTTGAAGAAATTATCTTCTCGACTTAAAGCTGACATCCACTTTGCGTGGACGGAAGCGCCATCCCATAAGCAAAAGCAGAACCGAGAAGATCATCACTGGCCAATCGCTGAGTTTCATATACAGCGTTTCACCCTGCATGGCTGGAAGTTCGCCACGTAATACTGCTTCCTGATCCATCGGAGCTTTTTTCACAATATGACCATTGTGATCAATAAACACAGTCACACCAGTATTGGTCGCCCGAATAAACCAGCGGCCATTTTCTTTAGCACGCATTTGCACCATTTGCAGATGCTGTAACGGTCCTGCCGTGCCGGTAAACCAGGCATCATTAGACACGGTCACCAGAAAATCACTTTGACCGGCATTACGGCGGGTCAAATTCGGGTAAGCCACTTCATAGCAAATTGCAGAACCCAATGGATGATTTTTCACATTCAATGGTTTTTGATGATCTGCACCCCGGGTAAAGCCACTCATGGAAGGATCATTCTGCAAACCTGGCAATACCCAGCTCAACCAGCCTGATAAGGGAATATATTCGCCAAAAGGAACCAGTCGTTGCTTCTTGTATAGCCCATCAGACTCATCTCCGCTGGCCATAATGCTATTGTAATATTTTGGATAACCCGCAGCCTGTGATTCTGCTAAATCCCAATACGGAATGCCGGTCACCCAGGCCGTACCCGATTTTTCAGCTTGTACTTTCATGGCCTCCAGAAAGGCTTCAATATCAGTCTGGAACATGGGAATTGAAGATTCCGGCCAGACGATCAGATCGCGACCCCATTCGGTTTTACTCAAATTGGCATAAATCAATAAGGTCTTTACCTGATATTCAGTTAGCCATTTCAAGTCTTGCGGAATATTGCCCTGAATCAGGGAAACCGTTAAAGGCTTTTGATTTTTTTGCTCAACAAACGTCAGCTGTGCTGCGCCCCAGGCACCAAGTAACAAGATGGCGGAAGGAATGGCCCAGAACAGGCGTCTATTCAGGATCTCAACCAGCGCACAGGCCAGAATGATCACCACGAAAGATACCCCAAACACCCCGAATAATGGCGCATAAGCATCTAGGTAGCGTTCGGTAAAGGCATAACCAGCAAACAGCCATGGGAATCCGGTAAAGACCCAGGTCTTGGACCATTCAAACAGCACCCAGAGCGGAGCAAAGGTTAAAGGTGTTTCCGGGAAAAAGCGGCGATAGACAAACGTTTGAACGGCACTAAACAGACCCATCACCAGCGCCATAATCAGGATCATCACGACGCTGAGAAATGCACTGGTATCGCCATAGACATGAATTGAGGTATACAGCCAGAATGCGCCGACAAACCACAAGCCAATTCCATAAGCCCAGCCAATGCCAAAGGCCTGTTTTGCGCTACGTCCGCGCAGGCAAGCATAGAGCAGTGCTGGAGACAGAATCGCCAGCCACCAGTAATGATAAGGGGCTAGTGCCAAACTAAAGATAGCACCTGCAAATAAGGCAATTAAAACAGGATAGATTAGCGGCAAAGGTTTTTGCTGTTGAGACGAACTCAACAGCTTATCGAAATACGCTCTCATTGGCGCACGGCTCGAATTAGATGAATAGAGCGTGAATCCGCCTCAAGAATGGTAAATTGCCAGTTTTCCAGTTCAATGGTTTGACCTTCAAGGTCACTCACCAGACCAATTTCCTGTAATAACAAGCCGCCCATGGTTTCCACTTCATCATCAGGGAAAGTCGCATCCAGCATATTATTGAAATACTCAATCGGAGTCAGGGCTTGGACTACCCAGGTATTGGCGGTAGTCGGGTCGTTATCCGGAACAATGTAGTATGCTTCTTCGTCAGCATTGTCATGTTCATCTTCAATTTCACCGACAATTTCTTCCAGAATATCTTCCAGTGTCACCAGACCCGAAGTCGTACCGTATTCATCAATCACCACCGCAATATGCGTCTGGGTATTCTTTAACATGCGCAGCACCTGATCGGAGCGGGCACTTTCCGGAACAAACAAAGGTTGACGCATGAGCGCGCGAATATCGACCTTGGCCGTCGGTTCAGTCAGAAAAGGCAATAAATCCTTGGCCAATAGAATGCCGACTACATTATCGGTCTGATCGGATGAAAATACCGGAAAACGTGAATGCGCAGACTCGACCAGTACATGCAGGATATCCAGCAGTTGGTCATCTTCCTGTAAGCTGATCATGGACGTGCGAGGCGTCATGACTTCACGAATTTTGGTTGCCGGGAGGTCAAGAACGCCCTCAAGCATGGCAACAGTATCGGGTTCTAAAAATCGACGTGAATCTTGTACTAATTTTAGCAGTTCGTCGCGAGTTTCGGGTGCAGTTCCCAGCCATTTGCGTAAGCCGCGCATACCCCACGACGGGCCTGATTCCTCGTGCATGATTTTTCCTGAAGACTCTTAATATCTAAAAAAACGTGGTTTTATCATACCGCAGAAAATACGCTTGTCTATTGTAAATATGATGCACAGTCTTGATCGCGTGAGTCAGCGCTGATTTTAAAACTGGCCACGTATGCAAAGCAGCAATGTAATCGCAGCTTTATGCTAAAATATGACGGTCTTTCCATCCTGAGTCTATCGATGTCCCCAACTGAAATTATTCCAAGTCTGCAATTGAATACCCGAGGTTTGCGTTGTCCTGAGCCGGTAATGATGTTGCATCAGGCGATCCGTAAATCCAAGGCAGGTGATGTAGTTGAGGTGTTTGCCACGGATAATTCAACGTCGTGGGATATTCCAAAATTCTGTATGCATTTGGGGCATGAGTTGCTCTTGCAGGAAGAACGTCTGGATGAAAATGGCAATAAAGAATTTCATTATTTAGTGAAGAAAGGTGGCTAAAAATACCAAGGGCTGATGAGCTCAAACATTTGTCTTATTTAGAAAATAAAATTTCAAAAATCTGCTTAATTAAATAGATGAATGGACAGGAACTGAAATTATTAATATTTATCCATAAATAAACCCACTTAAAAGCGGGTTTATTTTTTATCTGATGATTACCTTACATATTCGGGTAATTTGGACCACCACCACCTTCCGGTGTTACCCATGTGATGTTCTGGGACGGATCCTTGATGTCACAGGTCTTGCAGTGCACACAGTTGGCTGCATTGATCTGGAAGCGTTTTGAACCGTCATTATTTTCCATAATCTCATAGACCCCCGCCGGGCAGTAACGCTGTGCAGGCTCATCCCATGTCGGCAGGTTGACTTCCACCGGAATTGAAGCATCGGTGAGTTTCAAATGTGCTGGCTGGTTCTCTTCATGCACGGTATTCGATACAAACACTGAAGACAGACGGTCAAAGGTTAGCTTGCCATCCGGTTTTGGATAGGTCGGCTTGAAGCTTTCAGCTGCCTGGGTTTTTAGCGCAGCATGGTCTTGAACCAGATCATGCAAGGTAAAAGGCACTTTAAATACGTTCTGGTCGATGAAGTTAAAGGCACCCCCGATCCATTGACCGAACTTGTGCATTGCCGGACCAAAGTTACGCGAGTTATAGAGTTCTTCTTTTAGCCAGCTGTTGTTAAACTTGTCGGTATATGCGGTGAGTTCTTTCACAAAGAAATCTTCACCCTCTACAACACGTGCCACCGCCAGATCACCGCCTTTTTCTACACCGGCCGCAATCGCCTCAAATACCGCTTCACCGCAGAGCATGCCGGATTTCATCGCAGTATGTGAGCCCTTGATCTTGGCAAAGTTCAGGAAGCCGGCATCATCCCCAATTAACGAGCCACCCGGGAAGGTGAATTTTGGCAGCGAGTTAAAACCACCTTTGGTCACAGCACGCGCACCATAAGAAATACGCTTACCACCTTCCAGATACTGCTTGATTAAAGGATGGGTTTTCCAGCGCTGCATTTCCATGAACGGATACATATGCGGGTTAGTGTAAGAAAGATCCACGATCATGCCCAGGGTCACCTGATTGTTCTCGGCGTGGTAGAGCCACCATCCGCCTGAAGAACCAGTTTCAGAAAGCGGCCAGCCGGCACCATGCATGACCAGACCCGGTTTGTGCTTGGCAGGATCGATTTCCCAGAGTTCTTTAATGCCGATACCGTAATGTTGTGGATCCGCATCCTTGTCCAGGTTGAACTTCTGGATTAAACGCTTACCTAAATGACCACGACAGCCTTCAGCAAAAATGGTGTATTTGGCATGCAGTTCATAACCTGGAGTAAAGTTATGCGTTGGTTCGCCATCTTTACCGATACCCATATCACCGGTTTGGATGCCTTTTACGCTACCATCTTCATGGTAAAGAATCTCAGAGGCTGCGAAGCCCGGGAAGATCGACACTTCCAGTTCTTCTGCTTTCTGGCCTAACCAGCGCACCACATTGCCCAGTGAAATGACATAGTTGCCATCGTTATGCATGGTTTTAGGCACCATCCAGTGCGGTGCTTCCTGTGATTTTTCATCTGAAAGCAGGAAGAAGGTTT
>NZ_JAMXXN010000027.1 GCF_024129435.1 Acinetobacter lwoffii
ACGTGCCATTGAAAATATAGAAATAAAAATAACTCAAAGGAGGATTTTAAGTATTTAAAACCAATTCTTCAAATGAGGACACGCCCTAGTATAGGTTCAACCATGGTACAGATTTTACAAAAGCGTGCGCCTGCGCTGACGATTCGTGCTGGCCATCTGGCACGCGAGCTGATTCTGGAACAAGGTTTGCAACCCGAACAGGTCGATATTGTACCTGGTGCTGCAGGTGGCCCCAAAGGCATCGGGATCCAGGGACTGGATCAGGCGATTTTTGGCGAGTTTTTTCCACGTGCACCTCAGCGTAGAACTTTGGTGGGTTCTTCGATTGGTAGTTGGCGCTTTGCCAGTATGGCTGCACATGGTGCTCAACAGGGAACCGAACGCTTGGCTGAACTCTATACCAACCTCTATTTTCATAAAAAAATGACCCGTCAGGATGTCAGCGACATCTGCCGTGGGATGCTGCTGAATCTGGTACAAGGCAAAGAAAACGATCTGGTCAATCATCCAGATTATCATCTCGCAGTCATTTCAATTAAAGCCCAGCACATTTTTCAGAGTGACAAGGCATTGCCGTTGCTAGCTTCTGTGGCTGGAATTCTTGGAACGACCGCAGTCGCGCGTCGGCACAGCCGTCATTTCATGCAGCGCGTGATCAGCCAGCCCAATATCGGTGAACAGTTTAAAATCGCTGAAGATGGATTTACCACGCATTATCATGCACTGACCGAACAGAGTGTGTTGTCCTGGTTGATGGCTTCAGCGTCTATTCCCGGAGTGATGGCAGCGGTGAATAATATTCCAGATGCACCGCAAGGTTATTATCGCGATGGTGGCCTGATTGATTATCACATTGACCTGCCTTTTCAGAGCAAAGGTATTGTGCTGTATCCACATTTTACCGATAGCATTACCCCCGGCTGGTTCGACAAGTTATTTAAACGTACTTCAAATCCGGAAAATCAGGCACGAACTTTGCTGCTTTCTCCATCGCAGCAATATCTGCAAAGTTTGCCTTTGGGTCGTTTGCCTGATCGTAAAGACTTTAACTTAAAAGGTTTGGACCAGACCCAACGGATTCAGCTGTGGAAGCAATGTATTGTGGAAAGTCAGCGTCTGGGCGATGAATTTCTGGAACTGGTCGAGAAGCAGAATTTTGCTGAGGTAATGCAGACCTTGTAATTGGCCGTAGCTGCCCGATTATTTGTATAATTGCTTTAATTTTGTGAACTGTTGAGATTTATGCAGAAGTTTTTAGTTGTCCTGCAATACCTGTGTCTGGCCTTTGCCATTTATCTGATTTATAGCGTCAGCATGTCGCTGTATAGCCAGGATTTTGTCCTGATGGAACTGGTCGCTGATATCGGTACGATTCTGATTTGTATCGACCTGGCGGTGTTTTTATTTACCAGTAAAGGTAAGCCCGGCATTAGCATGGAAGAATATGCAAAAAGACTGGAACAGCCACCGTCTAAGCTGGTCTATGTGACACGAAAATTGGGGCATCTCGGTATTTTGCTGATTATCACCAGCTGGATTGTGCCGATGATTAACTCATAAATATCCAATAAAAAACCTCCCAATTGGGAGGTTTTTTTAAATTAAAGATATCTGAAAATTATTTAGAACCTTTAATCCCTGCTTGAAGTAATAGCGCACCCAAACCACCAATTTTTTGCTCTTGTGGTTTAGCCGCTTGAGGTTTCTTGCCCTGAGGACGCTCACCTTGCGGACGTGCTTGCTGTGGACGTTTACCTTGAGACTTACGTTCACCACGTGGCTCATTATTCTCGCGACGTGGCTGACGTGGTGCTTTCGCCGGAGCTTCAGAACCTTCTAGACGCATCGATAAATTCACACGGTTACGTTCAGCATCCACATTCAAAACACGGACTTGTACGATTTGACCCGGTTTCACCACTTTATGTGGGTCAGCGACAAATTCATTGGCAAGTTCAGAAATATGTACCAAACCGTCTTGATGCACACCCACATCGACAAATGCACCGAAGTTAGTCACGTTGGTGACTACACCTTCTAGCTGCATGCCTTCCGACAATTGCGCAACTTCCGTAATGTCATCACGGAATTTAGCAGTGCGGAACTCTGGACGCGGGTCACGGCCCGGTTTTTCCAGTTCAGCCAATACGTCTTGAATTGTCGGCAGACCGAATTTCTCGTCTGTAAATTCTTCAGCATTCACTTGGCGAATGATTTCAGTATTGCCAATGATGTCTTTTACAGTCGTTGCTTTCGCTTCAACAATTTTGCTCACCAAAGCATATGACTCAGGGTGAACCGCAGAAGCATCTAGTGGTTCTGTACCATCTTGAATACGCAAGAAGCCCGCAGCCTGCTCAAAAGTACGCTCGCCTAAACGTGGCACTTTCTTCAAAGACTGACGATTGTCAAAACGACCATTTTCCTTACGGAATTCCACAATTTGCTGTGCAATTGATTTATTTAGACCCGCGATATAACCCAAAATCGCTGCTGATGCAGTGTTTACATCCACACCCACCGAGTTCACACAGTCTTCAACGACCGCTTCAAGGGTTTTCGCCAGACCGGTCTGGTTTACGTCATGTTGATACTGACCCACACCAATCGATTTCGGATCGATTTTCACCAGTTCCGCCAATGGATCTTGCAAACGACGTGCAATCGATACCGCACCACGAATCGACACGTCCAGCTCTGGAAGTTCCTGTGAAGCTAATTCCGACGCTGAATACACCGATGCACCGGCTTCAGACACAGACACACGCGTCATTTTCAGATCACTGTTCGCAGCCATCATTTCAGCAACTAAAGCTTCAGTTTCACGGCTTGCAGTACCATTACCAATCGCGATCAGGTCAACATTGAACTCGCGGCATAAGCGCGCCAGCTCGGCCAGTGAACCTTCTTTATCGTCTTTTGGCGCAAATGGATAAATCGTGCTATGTGCCAGTACATCACCAGACTCGTTCACCACCGCCAGTTTTACACCGGTACGGATACCCGGGTCCACGCCCAAAGTGGTACGTGCGCCTGCAGGTGCAGACAGCAGTAAATGACGCAGGTTTTCAGCAAAGACGTTCATCGCTTCTGTTTCAGCAGCCAGACGTTTTTCAGTCAGCAATGAATGTTCAATCGTTGGACGAACTTTACCGAGCCAGAATAGTTTTGCAGTTTGCTTCAAGAAATCCTGACGTGCTTGTGGCTGAACAGTTTCTAAATTGTATTCAGTTTCAATACGCGCCAATGGAACATCATCTTCGCCATCCACTTTCAGGCCTAAAACGTTTTCCTGACGGCCACGCAGCATCGCCAATAAACGATGTGAAGGCACTTTATTTAAGTTTTCAGAGAAATCGAAATAATCGCGGAATTTTTTACCGACTTCTTTTTTCTCATCACTTGCAACCAAACTTTTCAGCACGGCAGTTTTTGCAAATGTCGCTTTAAGTTCAGTCGTCAGCGCGATATTTTGCGCCCAGTCATCAATCAGGATGTGCTGGATCGCATCAAGCTGGCTTTCAGTATCTGGATAATCTTCATGGCTAAAGCCCGCCAAAGCTTCAGCTGGATCAACAGCTTCATTAAAGATTTTTTCAGCAATCGGGCCCAGACCAGCTTCTTTGGCCTTAAATGATTTACTGGTACGTTTTGGACGGTACGGCGCGTAAATTTCTTCTAATGCATTTTTGGTTTCGGCGGCATTCACACGCGCCAATAAATCATCAGATAATTTATCTTGTTCTTTGAGTGATTCAATCACCTTTTCACGGCGCTCATACAAATCACGCAAGTATGATAAACGCGTATCGAGTTGACGTAGTTGCGTATCGTCTAAGCCTTGCGTTACTTCTTTACGGTAACGTGCAATAAAAGGAACACTGGCACCTTCATCAATAAGCTTGATGGCAGCCTCAACTTGATTTGGACGTACGGCAAGTTCTTTTGCCAACTGCTGAACTAAGTCAGTCATCGTGTTTGATCCCACAAGGATAAGTACTAAATGGCATGATTATAAAGACCGGGTCTATAAAATCCACCATTGTTTTTATTAATTTACCTCATCTTTATATTATGAAGTGCCATAGTTTTCTGCTTTTCCCGATAAAGTTTGTATGAACTTTGCTTTTTATCCAGCTTAAAATCGTATTTTTTGCTCATTTAGATGTATATATTTGGTATCTATGTCTTGATTTTAACTGCAATATTTGGTGCTTTAGAGCATAGTCAATTAATATTAATGAATCGTATACTCAAAGCCTATTTGATTTTTGTTTATGACGACAATAAAGAATAAAGGAGCATCTCATGAGTTTAGTTGTACCTGCTGAAAAAGCCGATGCCGTACATACCGAAACGGACCGGGTCGAACGGATCCTGGTGGTTGATGATGATGTTCGTCTGCGTACCTTACTACAGCGTTTTCTCGAAGATAAAGGCTTTGTGGTTAAAACTGCACATGATGCCACGCAGATGGATCGACTTTTACAGCGGGAACTGTTTTCTCTGATCGTGCTCGACTTTATGCTTCCGGTCGAAGATGGCTTGAGTATCTGTCGTCGTTTACGCCAATCCAATATCGATACGCCTATCATTATGCTCACCGCTCGTGGTAGCGACTCGGACCGTATTGCCGGTCTGGAAGCAGGTGCTGATGATTACTTGCCTAAACCATTTAACCCGAATGAACTCTTGGCACGTATTCGTGCGGTATTGCGCCGTCAGGTACGTGAAGTGCCAGGTGCACCAAGCCAGCAGATGGAAGTGGTTTCTTTTGGTCCCTGGTCACTGGATCTATCTACCCGCACCCTGACCCGTGAAGGCCAAGTGGTAACGCTCACTACCGGTGAATTTGCAGTTCTCAAAGCACTAGTGCAGCATCCACGCGAACCATTAACCCGCGACAAACTGATGAATCTGGCGCGCGGCCGTGAATGGGGTGCCATGGAACGTTCAATTGATGTTCAGGTGTCACGCTTACGCCGTTTAGTGGAAGAAAACCCAGCGCGTGCACGTTATATCCAGACCGTATGGGGTGTGGGTTATGTCTTTGTTCCAGATGGTGCTGAATAAAGGAAAACTTATAGGATAAAGATTGCCCCAATTTATTGTCCCTAAAAGCCATTCGCTGCTGTTTGAGCCTCCCCTTCTTTAAAGGCTCGTATACAAATGCGCGAGTTCAGCGAATGGCAAAGTTTTTTGGTTACTTTTTTCAAAAAAAGTAACACAACAAGCTCCTTCCATCGAAGGTTCAAGCAGTAAGATTCCATTACAAATATTATTACTGCTCAATTTGGAAAATGCCTACAGGGAGCTGGTGTGAAAATCGACCCCATCGATCCACAAAAATTTACCGATTTTGTCAGCTACTCGGAAAAAAAGCGTACCCGTGGGGAACGCTTTCTCGACAAGATCAAACCGCGTTCTGCTGCCATGCGTACCACGGTACTGGTGGTTTTCGTGGTCTGTTTCAGCCTGTTCATGTCCTTATGGTTCTTTTGGCGTACCCTGTTTTTACCTGAAATCCAGCAACATGCGCGTTATCTGGCCATGGAACTGGAAATTCTCAACAATCCCGATCTGCGCCTGTATCACAAACAGCAGGAAGTCGACATTGACGATTGGTTAAGAAATCGGGTCGGCATTGAATACGTGACCAATCCAGCAGAATATCCCACTGTCCGTGAAAAGCTGATTGCCGAATTTTTTACCCGACAGATCGAAACCAAACTGGCCAAAGAGTTACGTATCGAACAAGCCACAGTCTATTTCCAGTTTAAGCCGAGTCCACGTATCTGGATCCAGACTCCTGAAATGAATGGTCACTGGGTACAGGAACCTTTAAAGACTTATGCCAATTATAGCAATGAACTGATTTTGGGCTGGTTGCTTGGCACGCCGATTATTGTCGGCATCATTATTTTGACCTTGGTGCGTCAGCTCAACCGTCCTTTACGCCGTTTGCAGAATGCCGCCAACAGTTATAGCCGAATCGGCTCAGCACCCTATCTAGATACCAATCATGGTCCACTGGAAATCCGTCAGGTCAATCATGCCTTTAACCAAATGATTTATACGCTGGACCAGACCGAGCGGGAACGCCGAATCATGCTGGCCGGCATTTCACATGACTTGCGCACGCCCTTAACCCGAATCCGCCTCAGTGCCGAAATGATGCCAGATGAAGACTTTCTCAAAGAAGGCCTGATTTATGATGTCGAAGATATGGACGCGATTCTGGATCAGTTCATTTCCTATATGCGCGATGGTTCCGATGAAGAACCGCAGGACACCAATGTCAATGTACTGCTACAGGAACTGGTCAAGCAGTTTAAACCGCTAGATATCCGATTCACCCCACAAGATATACCGACCATTCAGGCGCGCAGCATGTCACTAAAAAGACTGATCGGCAATCTGATCAACAACTCAAAACGTTATGGTTCAGAACCAATTGAGCTTTCTGCGCATGTTGAAGAAGATCAACTGTTGATTTGTGTCGCAGACCATGGCGAAGGCATCCCGGAAGATCAGATTGAAGCCTTGATGCAGCCTTTTGTTCGAGGCAATTCAGCACGAACGGTACAAGGCAGCGGCTTGGGGTTGGCCATTGTGAAACGGATTGTCGATATTCACCATGGTCAGTTGCGTATTCATAATCGTCCTGAAGGTGGGCTAGAAGCTATCATTTCACTACCCGTAAATCAGGTGAACCCAGAGACACTTCCCCCTGCCACCACACTCGATAAAATTCGCCAAACCTTGACTGATCACTTTTAAGAAGTGATCAATAATCCAACAAACGACTTTTTAGTTTTTCTATACAATTCATTTTATAGTTCACGAATTCAATCATTTAAAAATCATCATTTTTTATTATACCTACATTTAGCTAAAAAATTAGACCTTAGCCTAACACCTATGCACAATACATTTTTTGAGCGGTACAATCCGTATCATAGTTTAAGAATTAATGAGAGTTAAAATGTCTTTAGATCGTATCCGTTTAGCCTCCCTACACAACAAAGTCATCAGCCCTGAACAAGCGGCTGAATTCATCCAAGATGGCATGACTGTGGGCATGAGTGGCTTTACTCGCGCTGGTGAAGCGAAGGCGGTTCCTTTAGCTTTAGTTCAACAGGCAAAAGCAAACCCATTAAAGATCACGTTAATTACTGGTGCATCACTAGGGAACGATCTAGACAAACAACTGACTGAAGCTGGTGTATTGGCACGTCGTTTACCGTTCCAGGTAGACAACACTTTACGTAAAGCGATCAACAACGGCGAAGTGATGTTCATTGACCAGCACTTGTCTGAAACCGTTGAGCAAATGCGTAACCTGCAGTTGAAAAAACCAGATGTTGCGATCATTGAAGCCGTAGCGATTACTGAAGATGGCGGCATCATTCCAACAACATCTGTTGGTAACTCTGCAAGCTTTGCGATTTTTGCTGAAAAAGTGATTGTAGAAATCAATACGAATTTAAGCCCGGCATTTGAAGGCTTGCACGATATCTACATCCCGACGTATCGTCCAACGCGTCAAGCGATTCCATTGACTCAAGTTGATGAGCGTATTGGTACGCATGCGATCAATATCGATCCATCTAAAATTGTTGGTATCGTATTTAACAGCGAATTGCACGACTCTCCATCTACTGTAACTGCACCAGATGATGAGACTCAAAGCATTGCCAACCATTTGATCGCTTTCTTTGAAAAAGAAGTAGCTGAAGACCGTCTACCGAAAAACCTCGGACCTCTTCAAGCAGGGATCGGTTCAATTGCAAACGCCGTATTGACGGGTCTGAAAGATTCAAACTTCGAAGACTTGATCATGTACTCAGAAGTACTACAAGACTGTACGTTTGAATTGATCGATGCCGGTAAAATGAAGTTTGCTTCAGGTTCTTCAATTACCCTTTCTGCTAAATATGGCGAAAAAGTATTTAACAACCTTGAACAATACAAAGACAAACTGGTATTACGTCCACAGGAAATTTCAAACCATCCTGAACTGGTACGTCGTTTAGGTATTATCGGCATCAACACTGCACTTGAGTTTGATATTTACGGTAACGTGAACTCAACTCACGTCTGCGGTACCAAAATGATGAACGGTATTGGTGGTTCAGGTGACTTCGCACGTAATGCCCACTTGGCGATCTTTGTAACTAAATCAATCGCGAAAGGTGGTGACATCTCTTCTGTGGTACCGTTTGCTTCACATATCGACCATGCAGAACACGATGTAGATATTCTCGTGACTGAACAAGGTCTTGCGGATCTTCGTGGTTTGGCACCGCGTGAGCGTGCACGTGCAGTGATTGATAACTGTGCACACCCAATGTACCGCGATGCGTTGAATGATTACTTTGACCGTGCATGTGCAAAAGGCGGCCATACGCCTCATCTTCTTCGTGAAGCGCTTTCTTGGCACTCAAACTTCGAAGAAAATGGTCACATGCTTGCTGTTGAAGCTGCGGTAAAAACTGCATAATTAACTGCATTCAAAAAAACGCCCTACGGGGCGTTTTTTTATGGCATTTTTATATTTTTTTGAATAGTCAGAACCTGATTATATTAAGGAAGCTACCTGGCTATCACCTCCTCTTTCTTCTTTTATTTATCCTGCCGATATGCTGTAGAAATACACTTCTGATGCTCAAGGGCTTTAAATTCTGATTCTTCACCCTCATACTTGAACACAAGAGCAAAATTAGAGACATGACATGCGCGTAGATATCTGGTCAGATGTGGTTTGCCCCTTCTGCTATATTGGTAAAAAACGTTTAGAAGCTGCTGCACAAGAAGCAGGTATTGAGCTAGAAGTACATTGGCACAGTTTTCAGCTCGATCCTGAAGCACCGGTACGTCAGGAAGTCTCCAACTCTGAGCGTCTGGCGCAAAAATATGGCCGCACCGTGGCAGAAGTCGAAGAGATGCAGCGCAATATTGCTGAAATGGCCAAAGCCGAAGGTATTGAATTTAACTGGGAAGGTGCCAATTCAGGCAATACCTTTAATGCGCATCGCCTGATTCACCTGGCGCAAAGCAAAGGTTTGGGCAATGAAGCACAGGAAGCGTTCTTCTATAGCTATATGACCCAAGGTCTGGCCATTGGAGAACGTGAAACGCTGGAAGATGTCGCAGCGCGTATCGGCCTCAATCCAGTCGAAGTCGATGACCTGTTGGATTCGGAAGAATATGCTGACTTTGTCAAATTTGATCAGGAAGTGGCACACGAACAACTCAAAGTAACCGGTGTGCCTTTCTTTGTTTTTGATCAACGTGTGGCACTAGCAGGCGCGCAGCCTAAAGAAGTTTTCCTGCAAGTATTTGAAAAAGCGCTCGATACCTCAACCAATAGTCAGGCAGCACAGTGCTCAACAGAAACGTGTGACACGCCAGACCAAGCTGAATAAAACAACGTTCAATAAAAAAACCCCATTTTAAATGGGGTTTTTTATTTGTTATTGAATGGCATTCGCTTAATCAACCAGAAAACTAATTTTTAAATTGACACGATATTCCGTGATTTTATTTTCTTTAATGACAACCTTCTGTTCATTGATCCAAGCACCTTGTACATTTTTGACCGTTTCCGTGACTTTTTGAATGCCCGTTTGAATCGCATCTTCAAAGCTTTTATTGCTGCTTGAATTGACTTCTACCACTTTTGCAATTGCCATAATAAAACTCTCAGCATGAAAATGAATGGAACTCCATCTTAGTCCATTCTTAGAAGATTGCAGCAGCTGGTAAACAAGCGATAGCAAAAACTTACATGGATTGAACAAAGCTCGAAATTCAGTTTTAAATTGGCAGATCGAAAACATATGACCTTTTATTTTGACACTCAATTAAGTCCAGATTTTCATCGCTAAAATAAAGTATAAAGCCCTGTAAAACCACACAAATCAAACTAGAGTAAATATACTAATTTATTGTTTTATAGAGTAATTTATCTAAAATTTACTGCCTAAATTTGCCGAATCTATCATTTTCTATTAAGTCTTATTTGCTATTATTTCACCCGAATTAAGTTTAAATATTCTCCTCTGTTCAAGTCATTGAACACTCTGATATTAAAGGTCATCCTATGAATGCTCTTAAATTTGCTTTCGCAGCAACCGTTATGGCTTTTTCTGTTCAAGCGTCTGCACAAATGGCGCAAGTGGTTCATCTGCCAGACTTTCCAGCGACTAAAGCACCTGCTGAAACAGTAAATGCAGATGCTGCGACTGTGGTAACTGAAAAAACGGCTTAATGCAAAGCTGTTTTTCATTAAAACGGGCTGATTGATTCAGCCTGTTTTTTTGATCACATTAAACACCTTTAATGTGAAAGACGCACAACTCTAAAAAAAATATCGACTATTTCCTACTCTCATTTTTTCTATTGATTTTTATCACTTTTAATTAAAAAATTTGTTTATAAAATACTCAAAATAGATCACTATTTTATGTGATCTCTGCTTATAATTGCAGCAATATAAATAGATTAATGATAAGAAAATTTTTTATGCATGAACTTCAGGCATTGGTACAGGGCAAAATTCCGCCTCAGTCAGTTTCTATTGATTATTTAATTGAAATGGCAGAAAACTATACAGACTCAAATTCTGCTGAATACAGACTGGTCGAGCTGGCGGTTAACATTGTACTGGCACAAACCCTGGATAAAGCACTGAAACATCTCTAGAGATTAAAAAATGAATGCTTTAGAAAAAGCACACTTAATTAAAGAACTACATGAACTGGCACAGCAACTGGAGCATAAAGTCCTGCCTTTATATGAAATTGCCCGTTCTAAAAAAAGAATACGCGATATTTTTAATCTGTGTAATGAGCCTATTTTCAAAACCCAGATTTCAGCATTTAAAGCCCGCACTCAGCCTGAACTTATCACCTACCAATTTTCTGCTAACACGTCTTATCATCTAAGCTTTCGTGGCTATTTCACCGAAATCTTGGCGCTGCAAAAAGCACTGTCTGCCCATCCGGATTCAGGCTGGGCAGTTTTACATCATCCTGAACGTGGCTGGCAAATCTGGCTGATTCCGGCTCCCCAAGCTCCTGCCCTGCACAGCCAATGGGCTGAATTGCAACACTGCTATATCTGGCTGTTGCAACAACAGCAGCAATTTTCGTGTCTGCAACAGGATCCCCCCTTGATCGTTCCTGCCTTATCCTTAAACGAAGCTGAAACCAGCTTAAAAGATGTGGAAACAACCAAATATCATCGGGGACGGCCGAGGGCAAGAATCCATGCGCTAGAACCACATCGCTCAGATGAGCTACCCATACAGGTACCCCCTGTATATGAGACTCCCGATTCTCAGCTCAAAGCTGAAACGACAATTCAGCAAGAACAGATTACAGTCTCCGAATTGATTCAATTCCCTGCACAGATCCAACTAGGGGAACTAAACGCCCATGTACACCCTTTAGGCTTAGAAGAAACCAATATCCAGCGACTCTGTGCTTTAGAACTGACTGAGAATATCGAGCATCCTGCCTATTTGGATATCGCACTGTATTATGCAGCAGAAGATAATTGGCAGGCACGTCAGGTTTATTTGGTTGAACAACTGAATCTGCAAGGCCAATTTGTTAAATATCTGATGCTCTTAGGGGTACCGAGTCAGTTGCAGGCTCACTATTGTATTCAACATTGGCTGACCCATCATCAACGCCGGGCTGCGGCGATTAAATCTCTAGCGTGGTCTGTTATAAGCAATAGTTTCATGCAACTCGAACTTTTTTCAACAGCTTACTTGCAGCAGGCTGAAACAGTCTGGACACAGCCAGATTACCATCCGTTTATACCCGCCCAGTTTATTCAGAAGCAGAAATTTATTTCTTTTAAAGAGGCTGCTGCTGATTTTTCTACTCCTGTACTCTTACTGCAGGAACATCAAAAAATCCGAGTGATTCATGGTGAAAAACGCATCTCTCTCGCAGAGGATGAGCTGGCCTATCCATACATCTTGCTGCAACGCGACAAACAGCTAAATTGGCAGAATATTCACAATATTATTTTAACAATGCCACAACCCATTCGGGTATTAGAGCTTTATCGGGAAATTCAGGCTCAAATGATTGAATAATTGCTGTTATTTTGTAGCTTTAACTTGCTTTTTAAGGCCGTTTTTTAGAAAACTACAGCTGAATATAAGAATACAAGAGCAACAAATATCTCATGCAAATAAACAGGGTTACTCAAATTTTACTGCTCTCTCTGGGCTTAGGAATGAGTGGTAGCATGTCTTGGGCCAATTCAGTCACAGCTGCTCCTGCCAGTTCAACAAATACAGAGCCCAGCCGATCAGGCTTACTGGATCAGATTCCACGTTTGATCGATGCAACACCAACGGTTCTGCCAGAGCAATCAAGTGTCGCCATCGTTCCATCCACGCTAGAGACAGAAAATTATTCATGGGCGGATCAAAAACAGAAAGGCATCCGCGAATGGGCTGATCGTACTGCACATAAAATTGATAACTGGTTTGGTGAAACCGATCCGGATCAGCCAGCTGCAGCCACATTACGGATCATTCTAGATAATCGCTGGGATGAATATGAAGGCTATGAGATTAAGCCCCGAATCCGCGGCAAGATCAAACTTCCGACCTTGGAACAAAAGCTGAGTGTGGTGTTTGGTGATGACAGTCTGGACAATGAATTAGACAGTAATGTCGCGATTACCAATGAAAATCCTGCCACTTCCGGAGATAAACGTCTGGATACTAAACGTGCACGTGAAGATAACAGCTCTTTTGCCTTACGTTGGTCTGAATGGTCAGATCGCATTCCTTTCGAAACCGATCTGGATCTGGGCTTGCGTTCTGGAGATGATATTTACCTGCGTGTCAAAGCCAGTAAAGATTGGACGCTGGAAAATGACTACTCTTTTCATGCCGAACAGATTTATCGCTACGGCATTCAAAGCGAAAACTATTTACGGACCAATCTGGAGCTAATCCATGCCCGTCCCAATCAGGCCTTTTTCTCCAATCAGCTTAGTCTGACTTATGCAGATGATCAAGACGATGATCTGACCTGGGACAACTACACCTTCAGGCAACATCAGTTTTTTCAGGACAACCGTTTCAGTTACGGCATTTATACCGGTGGTTATCTAAATGACAAGGATCTGCGTCTCAACCGCTGGGGCCCCTATGTGTCGTGGAGACAACCTTTTTTACGTGAATGGTTTTTTGTCCAGACCGACCTGAACTATTTGAATGATCATCGCGAAGATCGTGATCACTATGTCGGAGCTTTGGTGCGTTTAGAAGCGTTATTTTAAACTGACTGATACGAGAAAATAATAAAAGCCCATCATTCATGGGCTTTTTTCAATATTACTGAGGCAATCAGCGTGGCAGGTATTAGCTGGTTTTATTCAAGATAATACGATCACTGCGTAGCACACGTTTTTGCTGCAATGAGGGTTGTTCCATCACCGGCATATTGAAGCGAATATGATCGTTACGTTGTACACGTTTCGGTTTTGTTACGTTTACTTTTGCTGTTTTATAAAAGCTAATGCGATCTGTGCGTACCACTTTTTCTGCAGCAGGTGCCGCTAGACTAAACTGGCTCATCGACATCAGGATTACAGCGCCCATACTGATCATCAGCTTAGATTTCATAACATTCTCTCTCTTTGCTTAATGATCGCAATTATAAATTAAAAATTAATTAATAATCTAAAATATAGATTTATGATTCGAAGGTATTTTTTTATTCTCTCT
The DNA here is from genome assembly GCF_024129435.1 of Acinetobacter lwoffii. Classification (GTDB taxonomy): domain Bacteria; phylum Pseudomonadota; class Gammaproteobacteria; order Pseudomonadales; family Moraxellaceae; genus Acinetobacter; species Acinetobacter lwoffii_F. The sequence goes on from NZ_JAMXXN010000027.1 coordinate 13,766, forward strand.
ATCGTTTTTCCAGATCATTTCTAGAAATGAAAAATGAAGCAGGCATAAAAAATCCCTCCGAAGAGGGATTTTCTCATTCAATATATCAGCACTTAAGCAAGCAGCAAACTATTAATTCGCTTGACATATTCAGCAGGATTTTCTGGTAATCCACCTTCTGCAATCACCGCTTGGTCGAAGATCACATTGGCCAGATCATCAAACTGCGCCGAGCCATCAAGTTTTTTCACCAACGGATGTTCCGGGTTGATTTCCAAAATCGGCTTGATATCCGGCACAGGTTGGCCTGCATCTTTCAGCATACGAATCAGTTGTGGAGACAACTCACCTTCTCCAGTCACCAGACAAGCCGGAGAATCGACCAGACGCGTCGTCACCCGCACTTCTTTGGTCTTGTCTTTTAATGAATCCGTCAACTTATCCACCACCGGTTTAAACTGGGCTGCGGCGTCTTCAAGGGCTTTCTTCTCTTCGGCATCCTGAAGGTCACCTAAGTCAACTGCACCTTTCGACACGTTTTGCAAAGGCGTACCATCGAACTCATTCACAAAGTTCATCGCCCATTCATCCACGCGTTCAGTCATCAACAGAACTTCAATGCCTTTTTTCTTGAACAGTTCCAGTTGCGGTGAATTTTTCGCAGCATTCAGGCTATCTGCAGTCACATAATAAATGGCTTTCTGGCCGTCTTTCATGCGTGCTTTATAGTCTGCCAATGACGTGCTAACTTCATCATTGGTCGAAGTCGCATAACGCAGCAGTTTCAAGATACGTTCACGGTTACTGAAATCTTCACCCAAACCTTCTTTCAATACTGAAGCAAATTCCTGATAGAAAGTCTTAAAGTTTGCCTGATCTTTTTCATCTTCAGATTTAGCCAGATTATCCAAAATGGTCAGGATACGGCGGGTATTGCCTTCACGGATGGTTTTTACATCACGGCTTTCTTGCAGTAATTCACGACTCACGTTCAATGGCAGATCGGCACTGTCCACCACACCCTGTACAAAGCGCAGATAGTTTGGAATCAGGTTATCTGCATCATCCATAATGAACACGCGTTTCACATACAGTTTGATACCAGCTTTGGATTCACGGGTGAAAATATCATGTGGCGCTTTGCTTGGAATATATAATAACTGGGTATATTCAGTGCTGCCCTCAACCCGATTATGCGCCCAAGCCAATGGCGCTGCGAAATCATGGCTTAAGTTCTTGTAGAACTCGACATACTGCTCTTCAGTGATTTCAGACTTGTTACGAGTCCATAATGCACTGGCTGAGTTAATGGCTTCCCACTCATCGGTTTTGACATATTGGCCACCTTGAGCAGTTTCACCTTCAGCCGCTTCTTCTTCCTGCCAGACTTCTTTTTGCATCTGGATTGGCAGGCTGATGTGGTCTGAATATTTATTGATAATCTGCTTCACTTTATAGCTTTGCAAATAATCTAGCGCATCGTCACGGAGATGCAAAATAATATCGGTACCACGTCCTTGTTTCGTGATCTGTTCAACTTCGAACTCACCGGTTCCGCCACTGATCCAGCGCACCCCTTCAGAGACATCTGTGCCAGCACGACGCGACTCTACCGTGATCTTGTCAGCCACAATAAAACCGGAATAGAAACCGACACCAAACTGGCCAATTAGCTGGGCATCAGCCTTTTGATCGCCGGTCAGTTTGGACATAAAGTCTTTGGTGCCTGATTTGGCAATAGTCCCTAAATTATCAATAGCTTCCTGTTCGCTTAAGCCAATCCCGTTGTCTGAAATGGTAATGGTTTTATTGTCTGCATCCAGACTGACACGAACGCGCAGATCAGGATCATTTTCATAAAATTCGGGATGGTTAATCCCTTCAAAACGTAATTTGTCACATGCATCTGAGGCATTCGAGATCAATTCGCGTAGGAAAATTTCAGGGTTTGAATAAAGCGAATGGGTCACGAGATGTAGTAACTGAGCCACTTCAGCCTGGAAACTATGTTTTTGTGCGCTAGACTCGCTCATTAATCACTCCTTTTATTTTAAATACAGGTCAATACTGTTGCCTATATGAATGGAGTGAGTTACTAAATTTTCAATAGCCAGTTGGATATTTTTTCTCAAGATATTTTATAAAGAATCGCTTGATCTGATCTGGCTTGGATTTTTAAAGACTTAGGTTTAAGTCCTAATAAGGCCCAAGCTTATAAATACGTTGAAATTGCAGGTCTATTTGCTGCTGACGCATATTATAGACCTGGCTCAGACAGGATACCGATTCCTGACAGCGGTCACGAAATTGTAGCCATTTCACCTGATCGCGCTGGATCACCGAGCGGGTTCCCATAGGCACCATACGGCGCAAAATATGATAGCTGGTGCTCATCTTGACATCGGCATCATTGAGCAGACGATGTTCACAAATAGCTTTCTCTGTCACGGTTTCAGTTTTCTGACAATCAAAACTCGCCGCATAGGCAGACCCTGCCAGCAGGCTGAAGAAGATTAAAATACCTTGGTTTAAAAACCTCATGCTGATCTTCCTTATTATTCAATTATTAAGTCGTATTCAATTAATATTTACTTTATTCATTTTAATATAGTTGAACATTGCCGATCTGCTCAATTTCAATAAGTTATAAATCGTTGTTATTTTGAAAAAAAAGCCTCATTCAAGATGAGACTTTTTTGTTGAGCAAGGTTAGAATTTAGAACTTGTAGCTATAACCGATCGTGTAAACCCAAGGATCAATATTCAAGTCGAATTTAGTATTATCAGCATCATCTAAAGTCACTTCAGGACTCAAATCTGCATAGCGCACGTCAGCAAATACTCCCCAGTTTTTGGCATCGGCTGGCTGATAATTAAAGCCGACTTGACCTGCCAAACCAAACTCTTCTTTCACGTCTTTAGCCAGACCTTCTTCATCCCAAGCAATAAAAGCTGTGCCACCTACGCCAATATATGGTGTAAAGCGTGTTGCATTTTTAAAGTTATATTTAGCGGTAATTGTGGGTGGCAGATGTTTGATCTTAGCCACCTTACCTACACCTTGAAGAGAAATATCGTGATTAAATGGCGTGGCTAATAAAAGTTCTGCAGAGATATTGTCATTAAAGAAGTATTCGACCGAAGGCGTAAAACCATATTCTTGATCCGCTTCTACGACTAAACCTGGTGCAATTTCAGTGTCACTTGATGGTGCTAAAGAACTGGCACCAACTTTCACCTGCCATTGACCTGCCATCGCAGATGCAGAAAGACCCATTAATGCAATTAGAGCTACTTGCTTTAACATTTTAAAATACCCACAGGAAGAATAATTATTAAGAAAATAAATCTTAATTAATAATAAACACGAGGGAAAATAATATGCAATAAGGATTATAAAACTAATTTTTAATTATTATTTAACATACTGATTTAAAAAATAATTTATTTTAAATTGACTAGATTGGTTGGTTTTAAATACCCAGTATATTAATCAGATAAATATGAATTTATTCAGACTAAAATAATCAGGTTTATATTAATTTTTATTTAAAAATATATTTTAAATACATCTTATTATTTATTTTAAATCCAGATAAATCTGCTCCAATAGATATCAGAGCAGATTGAAATTGACTTACAGAACCATGGCTGCAATCCAGCCAAAAATCATCAACGGAATATTGAAGTGAATGAAGGTTGGAATCACACTGTCCTTCATATGGTCATGCTGACCATCCATATTTAAACCCGAAGTTGGGCCCAAAGTTGAATCCGAAGCTGGAGAACCGGCATCCCCCAAAGCTGCTGCAGTCCCGATAATTGCAATAGTCGCAGCCGGGCTAAAACCGAACTGGATACACAGCGGAACATAAATAATCGCCAGAATGGGAATGGTTGAGAAAGACGAACCAATGCCCAATGTGATCAGCAAACCAATCAACAGCATCAGGAAGGCAGCCAATGCCTGACTATTACCAATCCAGTTTACTGATGCTTCAACCAAGGTTGGTACCTGATTAGTCGCTTCAATCACCGCGGCAAAGCCTTGTGCTGCAATCATGATAAAGCCAACTAGCGCCATCATGCGCATACCGGTAATGATCACATCATCCGCTTCTTTCCATTTAAAGATCCCGGCACAACTCAGGATTGCTACACCGACCAGACCGGCCAGAATCATCGAGTCTGAATAAAGCTGTACCGCCAATGTGGCAATAACTGCAAGGCCGGCCATCCAGATGGTAAATTTGGCAATCTGCGGTTTAACCTGCTCAGCCACACCTAATTCAGCGGAAATACTTTGCTGTTCCTGGACATGAATATCTTGATATTGACGTGGTTTGCGATAGCTAATAAAGATCGCCACCAATAAGCCCACAAACATACCGAATACTGGAATTGCCATCGCAGATGGAATCTGGTCATAGCTAATTTCAAATCCATATGGCTTACCAAAAGTATTGATGTTATGACCCAGAATGTCATTCAGGAAGATGGCACCAAAACCGACCGGAATCAGCATATAGGTGCCTACCAGACCAAAGGTCAGCAAACAGGCCACCAAACGGCGATCCAGCTGTAAATGGTTAAATACAATCAATAGCGGTGGAATCAGTACCGGAATAAAGGCGATATGCACGGGAATAACGTTTTGCGAGAACACGGCAGCAATGGCAACTGTGAAAAAGATCAGATATTTCACCCGGTTTTGCGCTTTAAAATCGGCCTCACCTTTTAAGGTGCTGATCATTTTATAAGCCAGTAAATCCGGCAGACCTGAACGCGCCAGAGCCAAAGCAAATGCACCTAAAATACCGTAAGCCAAGGCAATTTTGGCACCCCCACCCAAGCCATTGTTAAACGCGTCCAAGGTTCCCTGCAGGCCCAGACCTGCCAATAAACCACCTGTAACAGCACCAATGACCAGGGCAAAAACCACAGGTACACGTGCCAACGAGAGTCCGAACATGACTCCAATAGCAGCAAGAATTGCGAACATAATGAATCGGAATAGAGAGAAAGCGGCTATTTTATCAGAAAATGCGGATAAAAATTCCGCCACTTTTTTCTGGTCGGGTCATGTTTCGCGGAGTGGCCTGTCAATGAATGTCAGCAGATTTACGCTGAATAAACTCATCAATCAATTGAGCCACTTGCTCCGGTTGACTCAGGATCGCCCAGTGATTGGCAGCCAGTTCTACTTTCGAGAAATCATCCACCCATTTTGACATTTCATCAACCAGATCTGGCCCGACAAACTGGTCATATTTCAGCACAATCGCCTGTACCGGACAGATGGCAAAACGCTGCCGTGGTTGAGCTAAGCGTGGCAAAAAATTGGCCCGATACAGGTTCACACCATATTTGCCATCTTTGACAATATGCGGGTTGAGTGGCAGATCATCGTGTCTTTCCAGTTGCTGCACGATCTTGCCCCAACGCTGCGGATTAAAAAAATTCCAGGCCAACGGCGCCACTAAAGGCAACTGAAACATCGCGATATACCAAGATTTGCTCATTTGCTTTAAAAATTTTGCTTTGTTTTGCTGGAACTGTTCACGCATCCAGAAAGCGGCATGATCAAGACATGGCCCAGACAAGGTGCTATAAGACAGAATTCGTCCTTTAAAGCGTGGACCGGTGACGGATTCCCAGGACTGAATTGAACCCCAGTCATGCGCGGCCAGATGAAAAGTACGATTCGGCAATATTTCGTTCACCACCTCTTCCAGATCCTGACTTAAACGGGCCAAGCGGTAATCGGAGATTTTTTTGGGAATACTGGACTCACCTGCGCCACGGACATCATAAGTCACAACAAAGTAATCCTGACTCAAATGAACAATGGCTGGCTCCCAAACTGCCTGATGATCGGGATAGCCGTGAACCAGCACCAATGCCGGTTGTTCGGATTGTCCATAAGTTTTGACAAAAAGACGCTGCTGATCCGTGGTATCGACCCATTGCATGTGCATTTCCATCTTTTGATCCTGTTTTTGTTATTGACCACTTAGTTTATAAATCGGCATGATTGATCAATGCCAGCGCATTTTTGTTGCTCTAGTATGCATAATCACAGCCGCAAAAAGAATGTCAGTATGAGCCTATTCCAGAAAATTCAAAAACTGCCTCTGGTTTCAAAATTTATTCTGAACCGCTATGCCCCTTATCGTGGTGCAGGCATTGAAATTGATAAGATTGATTTTAATAATTATCACGTTCGGGTCAAAATTCCGCTGACCCGTAAGAACCAGAATATTGTCGGTGTGCATTTTGGTGGCAGCCTGTATTCAATGGTCGATCCCTTTTATATGTTATTGCTGATGCATCATTTGGGGCCGAAATACCTGGTCTGGGATAAAGGCGCCAGCATTCAGTTTTTGGCACCGGGTCGCGGTACAGTGGTGGCGGACATTCGGATTTCTGCTGAAGAAATTGCCACGATTATCAATCTGGCAGCCGATAATGCGCCAGTGTATCGGCATTATCAGCTGAATATTTATGATGAAGCCGGGGTCAGAATTGCCGAAGTAGAAAAAACAGTATATATCCGGCGTAAACAGAGCAAAGGGAAAATTAACTCTCCTAAATAAGATAAAAGCGCCACATTGGCGCTTTTAAATCTAGATGAATCTGAAGTGACTTTCGACTTAACGACGACGGTTATCCTGTTCAATCGCAGCACCGGCACCACCACCGATTGCGCCACCGATTGCAGCACCCGCATTACCACCGAAGATACTTTTACCGACTGCGGAACCAACAGCACCACCTACACCACTATAGGTCGCATTACGGTTTGAACCGCCTTGGGATTTACTACCCACTGCAGCACCGGCACCACCACCTACAGCTGCACCAACGCCACCGCCGACTTTATTACCAACACCACCACCGACTGCACCACCAAGGGCCGCAGCACCGATCCGTTGCTCATTGGCAGACATACTTTCACAACCCGCCAACATAAAGGTGGAAAGAGTGGCAACTGCCATAACACCCATTAATTTTTTCATGACCTTGGCCTTCCTGTCTTGCTTTAATTAAGCTTATCTTCATTTTATGAAACTAAAATCTGTAGCGTGTTACTTCTCTCGGTATTCCTGCTGAGTTTTGTAAATATCAATGGATTATTCTTCTGTTCAAGCTGTCTTATTTATAAATTTCAGACAAAAAAAGACGCCCGAAGGCGTCTCTTTTCTCAGCTTTAACTCGAATTAGAATTCTTCGTTAAATGCCTGGCTAAGCGCTTGGTCTACATCAGAGAAGTCATTGTGCAGTTCAAATTCTGCAGCTTCTGCTTCTTGACGACGACGCTCTAGGTGGTAAGCCAAACCTGTACCCGCTGGGATTAGGCGACCTACAACCACGTTCTCTTTCAAGCCACGTAAGTCATCTTCTTTACCTGTTACAGCCGCTTCAGTTAACACACGCGTGGTTTCCTGGAACGATGCAGCAGAGATGAACGAGTCAGTAGAAAGCGATGCTTTGGTAATACCCATCAATTGACGTTCAAACTTCGCAGGGAACTTGTTTTGTGCAAGAACTGCTTGGTTTTCTTGAACAACGCGGATGTAATCCACTTGTTCGCCTTTGATAAAGCTGGTATCGCCGCCATCAGTGATATCAACTTTACGCAGCATTTGACGTACGATGACTTCAATATGCTTGTCGTTGATTTTTACACCTTGCAGACGGTATACGTCCTGAACTTCGTTCACGATGTAGTTTGTAAGCGCAACTTCGCCTTTCAAACGTAAGATATCGTGCGGGTTCTGTGGACCATCAGAAATAGTTTCACCACGGTTCACATGTTCGCCTTCGAACACGTTAATCGTACGCCATTTCGGAATCAGTTCTTCATAAATCTCAGAACCATCATCCGGCGTAATCACCAGACGGTTCTTACCTTTGGTCTCTTTACCAAAGCTTACAACACCCGACACTTCTGCAAGGATTGCATGCTCTTTCGGCTTACGTGCTTCGAACAAGTCAGCTACACGCGGCAGACCACCGGTAATATCACGGGTACGTGAAGTTTCTTGTGGTACACGACCGATGACATCACCGACACCAATCGTTTCGCCATCGCGCACAGAAAGAATCGTGTTTTGTGGCAGGAAGTAGAACTGCTCACCACCATCTACTGTGTCTAACACAACAGCAGGACGCAAATCTTTACCTGACGCAGGACGTGAAGTCACTGGCAAGATTTCGATGGTTGACATACCTGTTGCATCATCAGTTTTAGAAGTAACCGTCACGCCATCAGCAATCTGGCTGAAACGCACTTTACCAGCAACTTCTGTTACCAATGGATGTGTATGTGGATCCCAAGTCGCCACGATACCGCCTGCTTCTACAGCTTCGCCATCTTTGAGCAAGATAGAGGCACCGTAAGGCAGTTTGTAACGCTCACGCTCACGACCTAAATCATCCGCAATACCGATTTCACCTGAACGTGAAGTCGATACCAAGTGACCTTTGGCATGTTGTACGGTTTTCACATTATGGAAACGTACTGTACCCTGGTTACGAACCTGCACGCTGTTTGCAGCAGAAGTTCGGCTCGCAGCACCACCCACGTGGAAGGTACGCATTGTTAACTGTGTACCTGGTTCACCAATCGATTGAGCTGCCATAACACCAACAGACTCACCCGGGTTCACCTGATGACCACGTGCCAGGTCACGACCGTAACATTTCGCACATACACCAAAGGTTGATGCACAGTTCACGACTGAACGCACTTTAATTTCGTCGACACCCTGGCTTTCGATAAACGCAGCCAGTTTCTCGTCAATTAAAGTATTACGTGGAAGCAGAACTTCATCTGTACCCACTTTCTTGACATCTTCAGCAACTACACGACCCAATACTCGTGCACCCAGGTTTTCGATGACATCGCCACCTTGAATGAACGGAGTCATTACCAGACCGTCATACGTACCACAATCCGGCTCGGTAATAACCAAGTCCTGCGCAACGTCTACTAGACGACGCGTCAAGTAACCAGAGTTCGCAGTCTTCAATGCTGTATCGGCCAAACCTTTACGCGCACCGTGTGTCGAGATGAAGTACTGAAGTACGGTCAAACCTTCACGGAAGTTCGCTTTAATTGGGGTTTCAATGATCGAGCCATCCGGCTTCGCCATCAAACCACGCATACCCGCCAACTGACGAATCTGAGCTGCCGAACCACGGGCACCCGAGTCAGACATCATATAGATCGAGTTGAATGATTTTTGCTTCTCGTCTTCACCCTGTTTGTTCTTCACAGTGGTGAAAGACAAGTTGTCCATCATCGCTTTAGCAACCTGGTCATTGGTACGCGCCCAAATATCGACCACTTTGTTATAACGTTCGCCGGCAGTTACGAAGCCTTGTTCGAACTGTTGTTCGATTTCACGAACTTCAGCTTCCGCTTTACCAATAATTGCTTGTTTTTGCGGTGGAATAACCATGTCTTCCATACCGACAGAAACACCTGAACGCGTCGCTTGACGGAAGCCCAAGTACATCAACTGGTCAGCGAAGATAACAGTATCTTTCAGACCCAATTTACGGTAGCAAGAGTTAATTAACTTCGAGATATTTTTCTTGGTCATCTCAACGTTAATTTGCTGGAAATCCATACCTTCAGGCACAACTTCCCAAAGTAGGCAACGACCAGGCGTCGTATCTACAATAATGGTTTGCTGTTCACGGTTACCATCTTCGTCGATCACAGTCTGGTGTACACGTGCTTTAACGCGAGCGTGTAGATCAACCTGACCTGTTGCGAGTGCACGGTTTACTTCGTGAGTATCCGCGAACACCATGCCCTCACCTTTGGCATTGATTGCATCACGCGTAATGTAATACAAGCCCAAGACAACGTCCTGAGACGGTACGATGATTGGCTCACCGTTCGCTGGAGACAAGATGTTGTTCGTTGACATCATTAACGCGCGAGCTTCAAGCTGAGCTTCAAGTGTTAATGGTACGTGTACCGCCATTTGGTCACCATCGAAGTCGGCGTTAAACGCAGCACATACGAGTGGGTGTAGACGGATCGCTTTACCTTCAATCAGGATCGGCTCAAATGCTTGAAGACCCAAACGGTGAAGGGTTGGCGCACGGTTCAACATCACTGGATGTTGACGAATCACGTGAGCAAGAACGTCCCAAACTTCTGGGGTTTCGCGCTCAACCATTTTCTTCGCAGCTTTAATGGTGGTTGCTTGGCCAGATGCCTGTAGTTTCGCGAAAATGAATGGCTTGAACAGTTCAAGCGCCATTTTCTTCGGAAGACCACATTGGTGCAAACGCAGGTTTGGACCAACAGTAATTACCGAACGACCAGAGTAGTCAACACGCTTACCAAGTAAGTTTTGACGGAAACGACCTTGCTTACCTTTGATCATGTCTGCCAAAGATTTAAGCGGACGCTTGTTCGAACCGGTAATTGCACGACCACGACGACCGTTATCCAGCAATGCATCTACAGACTCTTGCAACATACGTTTTTCGTTACGTACGATGATGTCTGGCGCTGCAAGGTCAAGAAGACGCTTCAAACGGTTGTTACGGTTGATCACACGACGATAAAGATCGTTCAGGTCAGAAGTCGCGAAACGACCACCTTCAAGTGGTACAAGCGGACGAAGGTCTGGTGGAAGAACTGGAAGTACAGTTAACACCATCCATTCTGGCTTGTTGTTCGAATCGTTGAATGCTTCCATCAACTTCAAACGCTTAGACGCTTTTTTCAGCTTGGTTTCTGAAGTTGTAACAGGAATTTCTTCACGAAGACGCGCAATTTCAGCTTCAAGATCGATGTCTTTCAACAAGTCTTGAACTGCTTCAGCACCCATTTTCGCTGTGAATTCATCACCGTGTTCTTCTAATGCATTGAAGTATTCTTCATCATTTAGAAGCTGGTATTTCTCAAATGGAGTCATACCCGGATCAGTAACCACATAAGATTCGAAATACAATACGCGTTCGATATCACGTAGCGTCATGTCTAATAATAGACCGATACGGCTAGGCAATGATTTCAAGAACCAGATGTGTGCAACTGGAGACGCCAGCTCGATGTGACCCATACGTTCACGACGAACTTTCGCAGTTGTTACTTCAACGCCACATTTTTCACAAATGACGCCTTTATATTTCATACGCTTGTATTTACCACACAAGCATTCGTAATCTTTCACTGGACCAAAGATTTTGGCACAGAACAAACCATCACGTTCAGGCTTGAACGTACGATAGTTAATGGTTTCTGGCTTTTTAACTTCACCGTGAGACCATGACTTAATCATTTCTGGTGACGCAAGACCAATACGGATGCGGTCAAACTCTACTGGAGCATGACCGTCTGAATCCGTCTTTTTGCGCATGATATCGAGCAAGTCTTTCAATTTTTTTCTCCGTGTGTTGTGGAGATTTTCACTCAACAACTGGGTCACAAATATTGTTTTTTAACTGAATTTTAATCCCCCTCAGTCCCCCTTTGTTAAGGGGGAAGCCCTCTTTATCAAAGAGGGGTTTGGGGAGATTAAATGGAACTAATTAGTCACCATTTTTCAGTTCAATGTTGATACCTAAAGAACGGATCTCTTTGGTCAATACGTTGAACGATTCAGGCATGCCCGGGTCCATATAATGGTTGCCATCTACAATGTTCTTGTAGATACGGGTACGGCCTTCAACGTCATCCGATTTCACAGTCAGCATTTCTTGTAGCGTATATGCTGCACCGTAAGCTTCTAGTGCCCAGACTTCCATCTCACCGAAACGCTGACCACCGAATTGTGCTTTACCACCAAGCGGCTGTTGCGTAACTAGAGAGTAAGAACCAGTTGAACGCGCATGCATCTTGTCATCAACCAAGTGGTTCAGTTTCAGCATGTACATGTAACCAACAGTTACCGGACGATCGAAACGCTCACCAGTACGACCATCATATAATACTGTCTGACCAGTACTAGACAGGCCTGCAAGTTGTAACAACTCTTTGATCTGACCTTCTTCAGCACCATCGAATACAGGAGTAGCCAAAGGCACACCAGCACGCAAGTTGCCAGAAAGTTTCAAGATTTCTTCATCAGTCAGGCTATCAAGATCTTCTTGCTCGCCACCAACTTTGTTGTAAATCTTGTCCAGGAAATCACGAAGCTCAAGTACAGTACGTTGCTCTTTCATCATCTTGTCGATTTGATCGCCAAGACCTTTCGCCGCCATACCCAAGTGAGTTTCAAGAATCTGACCCACGTTCATACGCGATGGTACGCCAAGCGGGTTCAATACGATATCAACAGGTACACCGTTGGCATCATGTGGCATGTCTTCTACCGGCAGGATGTTTGATACAACACCTTTGTTACCGTGACGACCCGCCATCTTATCACCCGGCTGGATGCGACGTTTTACAGCAAGATAAACTTTAACTACTTTCAATACACCAGTCGTCAGTTCATCGCCTGTAGAAAGTTTGCGTTTTTTCTCAGCAAATTTCTCGTCAATTTCGAAGCTCTTCTCTTTCAAGAACACTTGAATTTGAGTTAAACGTTCAGCAATTGCTTCATCAACTGGTTGAATTTCAAGAAGATCAACAAGCTCTAAACCAGACAACACATCTTCAGACAGTTTGTCGCCACGTTTAGTTGTACCGCCACCATTCGACTCTTGGCCATTCAGTAGACGGATTACACGTTCACGTGCAGCTTCTTCGAAGATTTTAAATTCTTCTTTCAAGTCTTTACGGTATGCGTCCAATTGTGCTTTTTCAATTGCTTGAGCACGTTCGTCTTTTTCAAGACCGTCACGTGTAAACACTTGAACGTCAATCACAGTACCTTTTGTACCTGATGGAACGCGTAAAGATGAGTCTTTTACGTCAGCTGCTTTTTCACCGAAGATTGCACGTAGCAATTTTTCTTCCGGCGTCAACTGGGTCTCACCTTTAGGGGTTACTTTACCAACAAGGATATCGCCAGCAGTTACTTCAGCACCGATGTAAACGATACCTGACTCGTCCAGTTTAGACAGAGCAGCTTCACCTACGTTCGGAATATCAGCAGTGATTTCTTCCGCACCCAGTTTGGTATCACGTGCAACACATGATAATTCCTGGATATGAATAGATGTTAAACGGTCTTCTTGAAGTACACGCTCAGATAACAAGATCGAGTCTTCGTAGTTGTAACCGTTCCAGGTCATGAACGCTACACGCATGTTCTGACCCAGTGCCAGCTCACCGCCATCAGTCGATGGACCATCAGCCAGTACATCACCACGACCTACTTTATCGCCCAGGTTTACAAGAACTTTCTGGTTGATACAAGTGTTCTGGTTCGAACGGGTGTATTTGATCAGGTTGTAGATATCTACACCTGCTTCACCTGCGATCATTTCGTCTTCATTCACACGAATAACCACACGAGACGCATCAACAAACTCGATACGACCACCACGCTGAGCGATCACACATACACCTGAGTCATGTGCTACGTTCGCTTCCATACCGGTACCAACAAGCGGCTTGTCAGCAATCAACGTCGGAACTGCCTGACGTTGCATGTTCGAACCCATTAATGCACGGTTGGCATCATCGTGTTCTAGGAATGGAATCAGTGATGCTGCTACAGATACGACCTGCTGAGCAGATACATCCATATGCGTTACTTTTTCAGGAGGAATACGTACGAAGTCACCCTGATGACGAACAGATACAAACTCTTCTGTTAAGTTACCGTCTTTATCCATTGCAGAATCGGCCTGTGCAATGACAGTACCTACTTCTTCAATCGCAGACAGGTATTCAACTTCATCTGTTACACGACCATCAACAACCTTACGGTATGGGGTTTCCAGGAAACCAAAGTTGTTACATTTCGCATAAACAGAAAGCGAGTTGATCAAACCAATGTTTGGACCTTCAGGCGTTTCAATTGGACATACACGACCGTAGTGAGTTTGATGTACGTCACGTACTTCAAAGCCTGCACGTTCACGCGTCAAACCGCCAGGACCAAGCGCAGAAACACGACGTTTGTGCGTAATCTCAGATAACGGGTTGTTTTGATCCATAAACTGAGACAACTGGCTTGAACCAAAGAATTCTTTGATTGCAGCAGCAACAGGTTTCGCATTGATCAAATCTTGCGGAGACAGGTTGTCAGTTTCAGCTTGAGATAGACGTTCTTTAACAGCACGTTCTACACGAACCAGACCTACACGGAATTGGTTTTCTGTCATTTCACCCACAGAACGAACACGACGGTTACCCAAGTGATCGATATCGTCGACTTCACCTTTACCGTTACGGATTTCAACTAATGTTTTTAATACATCAGTGATATCTTCGTTCGAGAGAATGCCTTCAACCTCACGTGACTTCTGGTCTGTACCCACTTCGTAAGGACGACCCAAACGACGGTTGAACTTCATACGACCGACTGGAGATAGGTCATAACGTTCAGAAGAGAAGAACAAGTTGTTGAATAAGTTTTCAGCAGCTTCTTTTGTTGGTGGCTCGCCCGGACGCATCACTTTGTAGATTTCTACCAATGCTTCTTCACGATTGCTCGTTGTATCTGCACGTAGAGAATCTGCAACGAATGAACCGCGGTCGATATCATTGGTGAACAAAATATTAAACTGCTTCACGCCGCCTTCTGCAATTTTCACCATGATTTCATGACTTAATACAGTATTGGCTGCAATCACATCACCATCTTTTAATGGGATGTCTTCAGCAGTGATACGCTCATACAGGTACTCATCAGGCACTGCAAGTTTTTCAAGACCTGAAGCTTCCATTTGACGTACATGACGCGCATTGATACGTTTACCTTGCTCAACAATTGCCTTGCCATCCTTGTCCAGGATATCAAATTGTGCCATTTCGCCACGCAGACGTTCAGGCACCAGGTCAATCTGGTAGCTACCCATGTCAAGATACACAGGTACTTTCTCGTAGAACATGTTGAGAATGTTTTCGTTGCTGTAACCCAAGGCACGAAGTACCACAGTCGCAAGCAATTTACGACGACGGTCAATACGTACATAGACTAAGTCTTTGGCATCGAATTCAAAGTCTAACCATGAACCACGGTAAGGAATGATACGCGCTGAATAAAGGACTTTACCACTTGAGTGAGTCTTGCCTTTATCGTGGTCAAAGAATACGCCTGGTGAACGGTGTAATTGTGACACGATCACACGCTCGGTACCGTTAATCACAAAGGTACCGTTATCCGTCATTAATGGCATTTCGCCCATATAGACTTCTTGTTCACGTACGTCTTTAATTGACTTCGTTTCACGATCTTTCAGGATCAAACGAATTTTTACACGCATTGGTGCTGCATAAGTTGAGCCACGAAGGATACATTCGCGTACATCAAACTCAGGCTTACCAAGACTATACTCAACAAATTCTAAAGCAGCATTGCCAGAATAACTTTCAATAGGAAAAACTGAACGAAATGCGGCTTGGAGACCGATATCTTCGCGGTTTTTTGGTGATTTGCCATCTTGTAAGAATGTTCTGTACGAGTCGACTTGAATCGCGAGCAAGTACGGAGCATCCATGACGCTAGGCAATTTACCAAAATTCTTACGGATCCGTTTCTTTTCGGTATATGAGTATGCCATCTGGAGTCCTCGGAAAGTGTAAACCAAGCCCGCCTGCAGAACGGGCTCAGAAGGAATTACGCTGGCCGATATGGCCACCACTCTTTACAAATGCTGCAATTTTTAGTGGTATTAAAACGCTTATCAATATTTTTTAATGAAAAATATTGGTAAACGTTTGTTCATTATGTTTATTTTCAATTTGTATGATTTTTATATCATGCAAACAAAAATCGAGCCGATTATTGTAACGCAAAAAGGCTGATGACCCAAGAGCCATCAGCCAATTTTTGGAGCCGATTATAAAAAAACCGGCTCCCTTAAGAAATTACTTAAGAGTAACTGTAGCACCAGCTTCTTCAAGTTTCTTCTTAAGCTCTTCGCCTTCTTCTTTAGAAACGCCTTCTTTAAGAACTGCAGGAGCGCCTTCAACCATGTCTTTAGCTTCTTTCAAGCCAAGGCCAGTCGCTTCACGAACTGCTTTAATTACAGCAACTTTGTTCGCGCCGAAAGAAGTCAATTCAACATTGAATTCAGTTTGTTCTTCAGCAGCAGCAGCAGCAGGACCAGCAGCAACAGCTACGGCAGCAGCAGATACATTGAATTTCTCTTCGAAAGCAGAGATAAGTTCAACAAGTTCAAGAACAGTTTTTTCAGCAACTGCGTTTAGGATTTCTTCGTTTGTTAAAGCCATGAGATTAACTCCAAATGGGTATTGAATGATGTGTGTTTAAGTTTGAGCTTAAGCAGCTTCTGACTCGTTTTTCTCTTGAAGCGCTGTAAGTAAGCGGCCCAATTTCGAAATAGGAGCTTGAAGAACGTTTGCAAGCATAGTAAGCGCTTTCTCTTGGTTCGGAAGATTCGCGATTACGCTAACTTCTGCACCTTGATAAAGTTTGCCATCAAATGCAGCAGCTTTAAGTTCAAATGCTTTATTAGTTTTAGCGAATTCTTCGAACAAACGTGCAGCAGCACCCATGTCGTCTTCAGAATTCGAGAAAGCTAAGATTGTTGGGCCAACAAGGTTGTCGTTCAAGATATTGAATTGAGTATCTTGAAGAGCACGTTTAGCCAAAGTGTTACGAACGATACGTGTAGTAACACCAAGTTTACGCGCTTCAACACGTAGAGTAGTTAACTGCTCTACAGTCAAACCTTGGTAGTCAGCAACAACAGCAGCAAATGCAGTAGAAGCAACTTCAGCTACTTCAGCTACGATCTGTTTTTTGCCTTCGATAAGAAGAGCCATTGTAAAACCTCCTAACGGTGATTTATGTACTTACGCGAAGTACACTCCCAATTCGCAAGACCATCACTGGACTCACACGCGGAGGATGAACAAATCACACCACCGCGTCTACGCAGGCTGGGCTATTAAGAGAGAAGCATAAAACTCCCCTCGCCCGCGGTCTTTGACGCTGATAAATTTTCATTTATCAATTCAAAGTTTGCCTAAATTATCCCCTCTCCTCATAGGAGAGGGCTAGGGAAAGGTTTAATCCTCTTCCCGACCTTCTCCCAGAGGGAGAAGGAGACATCTTCAGGGCTTTAAAATTCTGTAATAAGTCGAGACTTATTTAGAAACGTTTGCTACATCAACGATCAAACCAGGACCCATAGTTGAGCTCAAAGTGATCTTTTGAATGTATACGCCTTTAGACGTAGCAGGTTTCAAACGCTTCAAGTCAGCAACAAGTGCTTCAACGTTTTGACGAACAGCAGCAGCTTCAAAACCTACTTGACCGATCGCAGCATGGATAATACCAGCTTTGTCTACGCGGTAACGTGCTTGACCAGCTTTTGCATTTTTAACTGCAGTAGCAACGTCAGGAGTTACAGTACCCACTTTAGGGTTTGGCATTAAGCCACGTGGACCAAGGATCGTACCAAGTTTACCTACAACGCGCATTGCATCTGGAGCAGCAATTACTACGTCAAAGTCAAGGTTACCCGCTTGGATGCTTTCAGCAAGATCGTCGAAACCAACAACGTCTGCGCCTTCAGCTTTAGCAGCTTCAGCAGCAGCGCCTTGAGCGAATACAGCTACACGTACAGTTTTACCAGTACCTGCAGGAAGTGTAGTCGCGCCACGAACAACTTGGTCAGATTTACGAGGATCAACACCTAGGTTTACCGCGATATCTAGAGATTCTTTGAATTTAGGAGCTGGAAGGCTCTCTAAAACTGCAACAGCTTCTTCTAGCGTGTAAACTTTGTGTGCTTCTACAGCAGCTACAATCGCTTTTTGACGTTTAGTTAATTTAGCCATGTCTTAAAGCTCCACTTCCAAGCCCATAGAACGCGCAGAACCAGCAATGGTACGTACACGTGCGTCTAAATCAGCACCAGTCAAATCTGGCTCTTTAGTAGTCGCGATTTCTTCGATTTGAGCACGAGTCAACTTACCAACTTTAGTTTTGTTAGGTACAGCTGAACCCTTCTGGATACCAGCAGCTTTCTTAAGAAGAACAGCAGCAGGTGGAGTTTTCATGATGAATGTGAACGACTTGTCGTTGTACACAGTGATCACGACTGGAATTGGCAGACCAGCTTCAACTTTTTGTGTCGCAGCATTGAATTCTTTACAGAATGCCATGATGTTCACACCACGTTGACCTAGTGCAGGACCAATCGGTGGAGATGGATTCGCTTTACCAGCTGGAACTTGCAGCTTGATATAGCCGTCAATCTTCTTAGCCATTTCAAATTACCTCTGGGTGCAAACGCCGGTGAAGGCTCCCCAATGATTTCAAGTAACGATACCGTTACAACAACAATGCCTGACTTATAAATAAGTCAGGCGTTTTCAACCCATACAAATTAGACTGATTTTTCGACTTGACGAAATTCCAATTCAACTTGAGTTGGTCGGTTAAATACATTAATGGTCAGCGTTAAACGCGACTTTTCGTACTGAACTTCTTCCACCACACCTTTAAAGTCGGTGAATGGCCCGTCAACCACGAGTAATTCTTCGCCTGGTTCAAACATCGTCTTAGGACGAGGCGCTTCACCAGTATTGCGTACACGCGCAAGAATCGCATCTGCTTCTTTTTGCGTAATCGGTGCCGGTTTTTCAGCCGTACCACCAATAAAACCTAAAACTTTTGGACATTCTTTAACAATGTGCCAAGTATCATCGTTCATTTCCATTTCGACTAGGACATAGCCAGGAAAGAACTTACGCTCTGATTTACGCTTCTTGCCATCCTTCATCTCTACCACTTCTTCGGTAGGAACAAGGACTTCACCAAAGCTATCGGCAACAGCGCTACGCTGGATTCGATCATTAAGCGAACGCATCACTTGTTTTTCATAACCTGAATAGGCATGAATAATGTACCAACGTTTCATAGCTCTCTTACCCGATAATAAACTTCATTAACCAGCCTAAAATATAGTCAAAACACCACAATAAGATGGATGCAATTACGACTACAACAAGAACTTGCCAAGATGTGGACATCGTCTCTTGCTTGGTAGGCCAGGTCACTCGACGCAACTCAATTCGTGCATCTTTCAGCAGACGAATAAAGCCTTTGCCTTGATGGGTGGCGTATAATAAACCGAATGCTGCAACGATACAAGCCAAAATCACCCCAACGCGCACCCAAATATCATTCGCAGGTGCCCAGTACGCTGGTAAATATTGGTTTACCATCATTGCACCAACCAATAAAATCAAGGCGATAACCCATAGAACCATGTCTAATGGAGAACCAGAACTTACATCTACTGCAGGATTATTTCTTTGAGGAATTGCCGCTTCGCCTAATGCGTCGCGTGATTTTTCATTCGACATTTTTGTACTCGTCGTAGGTTTCGCGACTTATTATATGACCAATTTTGCCGACATCAAGCGTCTTTTTAGAAACTTGGCAGGTCAGGAGGGACTCGAACCCCCAACATTCGGTTTTGGAGACCGACGCTCTACCAATTGAACTACTGACCTGCAAAACAACAAGTTGGAGCCTAAGCTCCAACCTGCTTGTCTTATTCTATGATTATGCAGTTACTTTAGCAACTACACCAGCACCAACTGTACGACCGCCTTCACGGATCGCAAAACGTAGACCTGGGTCCATTGCGATCGGGTGGATTAGCTCTACTGACATCTCAACGTTGTCACCAGGCATAACCA
>NZ_JAMXXN010000028.1 GCF_024129435.1 Acinetobacter lwoffii
GTACGAGGCATAGCGAATAGTAAAATTGGGTTTGGCGATTTGATTTTACTACTTCGCTATTTTTTTAAGCTAAAAGTGTCAACACACCCTAATTCATTGAATAAAAAAACCGCCCTTACGGACGGTCTTTTTTATTCCTATCTCATCAAGCCACTGGTGCCAATGTAAACAACACCTGCCCCGTTTTCACCGTTTGCCCTTTTTCAATGGTAATCGCATCGACACGCATACGCTCAGGTGCAATAATTGGTATCTCAATCTTCATCGCTTCAATCACAGCTAAGGTCGCACCTTCTTCCACAATATCGCCTGACTGACATTCAATTTTCCAAATTGAACCCGGCATATGTGATTCCACCGCACAACCACCTTCAGGCACTTCAACCCCTTCGCCATCATCCACAGCATCTAGACTTTCAGAGACATATTCCGCAAGACCTGCTTCATGCCAGCGACGGCGCTCTGCATCAAAGTTGGCTTGTTGCACCGCTTTAAATGCCGAAATAGATTCTTGGTTTTCAGTTAAGAAGTCGTTGTATTCTTTTAGATTCAATACACCATCTTCAATGCGTAATTTTAAACGCCCTGCTTTAAAGTCCTCACGCATTTGCATGAGTTCCGCTTCAGACACTTCATAAAACTTAATTTGGTCAAAGAAGCGCAGTAACCACGGCATACCTTGCTCAAAATCAGGGTTTTTACGGTAGCGTGACCACATTTGCGAAGTACGACCGACAAACTGATAGCCACCCGGACCTTCCATACCGTAGACACACATATACGCACCGCCGATCCCCACGGCGTTTTCAGGTGTCCACGTCCGCGCAGGGTTATATTTAGTCGTGACTAAACGCTGACGCGGATCAAGTGGCGTTGCTACAGGTGCACCCAAATACACATCACCCAAGCCCATGACCAAATAACTGGCGTTATAGACCACATCTTTCACGGCTTGTTTGTCTTTTAAGCCATTAATACGACGGATAAATTCGATATTGTCCGGACACCACGGCGCATCAGGTCGTACCGTTTGCATATAACGCTCAGTGGCAAGTTGTGTTTGTGAATCTTCCCAAGCTAGTGGTAAATACACGGTACGTGATGGCACTTGCATCTCGGTCACATCAGGCAGTTGCTCTTCCGCCACTTGTAGCATACGCAATAAATCAATCTGATCGAGCTGAGTCGAATCAAAATGAATTTGCAGTGAACGAATGCCCGGTGTCAGGTCGATAATACCTTGAATGTTTTGATCTTTGACCCATTGCATCAGCGCATGAATACGGAAACGCAGGTTTAAATCTAAAACCAACTCGCCATATTCAATGAGCATATAGTTATTGCCGGCAGGACGATACACCACATCAGGCGTACCATTTTGACCTTTTAAGGTGTCTAAAATGGCAGATTTTAAGGTGCTGATTTCAGGATAGAACGATTTATCAAAAGTAACCGCTTGTGTATCTTGGGCAGTTAATTGAACATGATATTTTTCATTCAGCAATTTCGCTTGATGGTAGCTCACAGGCACAAATTTAACTTTATCACCGGCTTTGAGCTGACCCAATTTCCATAATTCAGAATTGATCACCACCGCAGGGCACACGAAACCACCTAGGCTTGGACCATCAGGCCCAAGAATAATTGGCATATCACCAGTGAAATCGATCGCCCCAATGGCATAGGCATTGTCATGAATATTGGATGGATGCAGACCCGCTTCACCACCATCCTGACGTGCCCATTCAGGTTTTGGACCAATCAAACGGATACCAGTACGGCTTGAGTTAAAGTGAATTTCAAACTCATTGGCAAAGAAAGTATCAATGTCGTTTTTGGTAAAGAAATCAGGTGCACCATGTGGACCATACATCACCGCAATTTCCCAAGTATTTGAGAATGTTGGGATTTGATCTTCATTTAATGCTTTCACTTCATCGGATGTAAATGCCGTGATTGGAAGCATATCGCCAATCAATAAATTACGCCCTGCATGACCACCAAACTGACCTAAGGTAAAAGTCGCTTGTGAGCCTAAATATTCAGGCACATTCAGACCACCTTTAATGCCGATATAAGTACGGCAACCTGTGGCGATCTTGCCACATTTGAGTACCTGACCTTTGCGCACATTCACAGTCTGCCACATCGGGACAGACACACCATCTAAGGTTGATGGCATATCACCACCTGCAAGCACAATTTGGCTATCGCAATGGAATTTTAAGCTTGGGCCTTGTAGGGTACATTCTAAACCTGCGGTATTTGGTGCATTGCCCAATAATTGGTTTGCGACATTTAAAGACAGCGGATCAATAGCACCTGATGGTGGCACACCGACATCCCAGTAGCCCAAACGACCTGTGACATCTTGCACGGCGGTTTGAATACCCGCTTGTAGCACTTCGATTTTTTGGGTTTTCCACTCAAAGGTATTTAAGAAGCGTGTGGTTTGCGTGCCTGCTTTAAAGACCTCACCCTCAATAATGTTTTGCAGATATTCAAGATTGGTTTCAATGCCGGCAACCGAAGTTTTAGCCAAAGTATCCGTCATGGCTTGAATGGCAGAATCACGAGAATCGCTTGTGACGATAATTTTGGCAATCATCGGGTCATAGAACGACGAGACATTGGAGCCGGTTTCTACCCAAGTTTCATTACGCGCATTGACATCAAACGCAACATGCGTTAAAAGCCCTGCACTTGGTTGGAAGTTTTTGATTGGATCTTCGGCATATAAACGCACTTGAATCGAATGACCTTGCGACTCAAGTTTTGACGTTGGAGCAACCCAATCACCACTGCCTAAGGTCACCATCCATTCCACAAGGTCCACACCAAAGACTTGCTCAGTGACACCATGTTCCACTTGTAGACGGGTATTCACTTCCAAGAAATAGAATTCTTGGGTGTCGGTATCCATCACAAATTCAACCGTACCAGCCGAGCGGTAATTCACTGACTGCATCAATTGAATCGCAACGTTTTGGATATAAGCACGTTGTTCATCTGTAATGTGTGGCGCAGGTGTTTCCTCAATCACTTTTTGGTTACGACGTTGCACCGAACAATCACGCTCGCCTAAAGCTAAAACTAAGCCATTGCCATCACCAAAGATTTGCACTTCGATATGACGCGCATTTTGCACAAATTTCTCGAGGTACAAGCCTGCATCTTTAAAGTTCGCTTGCGCTAAATACGACACGGTTGTGTAAGCATCTTTCAGCTCTTCAGCATTCCACACCAAACGCATACCAATACCACCACCGCCAGCGGTACTTTTGAGCATCACAGGATAGCCAATACGCTCAGCCTCAAGCAGGGCTTCAGCTTCATCAGCCAATAATTGGCTACCTGGCAATAACGGTACATTGGCTTGAATCGCCAATTCACGTGCAGTGTGTTTCAGACCAAATGCTTTCATTTGCTCGGCATTTGGGCCCAAGAACACAATGCCTTGTGCTTCACAGAGATTACAGAATTCGGCATTTTCAGACAGGAATCCATAGCCCGGATGAATCGCTTGCGCACCGGTATATTTGGCCACTTCTAAGATTTTATCGACATTCAGATAGCTTTGGCTTGCAGGTGCATCACCAATAAAGACCGCTTCATCAGCTAAAGTCACATGCAAGGAATCACGATCTGCTTCCGAATACACCGCAACCGATTGGATGCCTAATTTTTTAAGGGTACGGATGACACGACAAGCAATTGCACCACGGTTGGCGATGAGAACTTTATTAAACCCATATTTTAAAGTCATAGTCTTATACCTCGCCTTCACGGACAATCAGTTGAATTTTTGTTGGGTTATAGGCATTACATGGGTTATTCAGTTGTGGGCAGTTTGAGATCAACACAATCAAATCCATCTCAGCTTTAATTTCCACATATTTGCCCGGTGCAGAAATCCCATCATCAAATTTCAGGTGACCATCTGAAGTTACAGGTACATTCATAAAAAAATTAATATTTGGACCGATATGGCGCACATTCAGACCATGCTTTTTCGCAATCGGATGTTGTGACAATGCAATCATGAAATTGTTACGGCAACTGTGCATTGGATATTTATCATGCGCATAACGAACCGTGTTACTTTCACATGAACATGCACCGCCTAAAGTATCGTGGCGACCGCAGTTGTCATCATGAATACTCGCAATTTTATTGCCAAAGTTGGTATATAAAGTCGTACCTTTTTCTAGATAAATTTGACGGTTCATCGCCAAAGTATCGGTTGCGCTATAACGCTCTTCAGGGTTATGTGCGGAAATAAACAAAGTATCCACCGCTTGATTACCTTCAAGATCAACAATATGGAAATACTGGCCTTTTTTGACTTCACACATCCATGCTTCACCGGCAGGACAAACTTCGCTAAGTACTGATTTTTCTAGATTTACGAGTGCAGTCATGATCATTCCCCTTAAGCAGTTAAAGCGTAGTAGCGGTTATTATTTTGAAACGCACGCTGATTTTGCGGGCATGAGTCACGGCAGACATCGGTGTCGCCTAAAGGCAGTGCTTTAAAGAGTGAGAGCTGAATATCGGCTGGTGCATATTCATTAGAATTGTCGAGTGCATGTGGTGCGCTGGATAAAAACACCAAACAATCCATTTCAAAGCGTAGTTCAATCACTTGATCGGTATTATCAGATACGACATAAGACAAGTTGCCGTTGTCATCCGGTGCAACTTTTGAAAATAGGTTTAAGCTACTACTAAGATCCGTCGCCGATAAGCCAAATTTGGTCATCTCTAAAAGCAAGCTGTCTTTACCGTTGCGGTACATGTCGTTACGCGCATCTTGGAAGCTTTGCTTGCCAAACTGTTGTTCGATTTGCTGTGCGGTACTTGGCGCACAAAAGGCATCATTCCAACCATGGTCATCTTTAACAATCGAGATCATCGCACGACCTAAATCAGACGCCAAAATGTGCCCTGTACTTAAAAATGCGCTGTGTTGACCTTTTAAGCTGTCTGGCATGTTATAGGCTTCAAGCTTATCTTCGCTATTCACACAAGACAGTGAAACATTGGCATTTGCGCCTAAAGATTTAAGTTGTAAAACTGCGCCACGCTGGATGCGTGCTGACCAGTGGTGTCCACCCGGTAAACGTTCAGTCCAGAGGACTTGATCTTCGTGATAAGTAGTTGTGCTCATATGCATCCATCCCAATCTTGTACGGTTTACCTCCCGGGCTTTTATCCCTCCGTGTAGCTTGAGCTTGAAACTTAAGCCGTGAACTCTCGGTCGCAGACCTACATGAATCTTCATGTATCGGAACCCTAGATCACTTTATGATTGAGTAGATAGATGCAAAGGACGTGCCAAACTGGTAATACTATTTTTTATATTCGTAATACTTTTTTTTGAGATGGAACTGATCACTTCAGGTGCAAGGCTCTGAAAAAGGCATCAAGATGTACCAAAATAAAAAAATCCCGGCTTGTACCGGGAATTGTAAAATCTAGAGATGAGAACTCAATCAAACTATTTAAGCGGTAGAGTTATTTACTTAAAATCTCATGCAGCATATTACGTAACCATTGATGACTGGTTTTATGATGACAAGACATATGCCAATACTGCTTTACGGAATAGGTCGGGAAAGCAATCGGTGCCTCAAAAATCTTGAGATTGCCACGTGATAATAAAACTTCACTCAAATAATAAGGCACGGTCGCAATCGCATCGGTTTCCTGTACCACCAGTCCTACCCCGAGATAACTTGGCAGACGCATTAGAATGTCACGCTTGAGTTCCAGATTCAGCAATTCATTTTCAATATGGTAATGCCCCATCCCGGCATCAATATCAATATGGGTTTCACGTAAATACTCTTCTGTCGTGATGCTGTCACCGGTCAGGCGCGGATGGTCTTTCGCCGCGATCACCACATAATATTGCTCAAACAGTTTCTGCTGATAAAAGCCATTCTCCAGATTTGGCAAGAAGCCCAAAGCCAGATCAATCTCACCATTGGCCATTTGATAACTGGTTTCCGATGTAATCGGACGCACATTCAGACGGATATGGGATGCATGCTGCTTCAGATACTGGGAAATTTTTGGCAATAACACCAGATGGGATACATCGGTCATCGCCAGTGTAAAGCGCTGCTGTGAAGTGACCTGATCAAAATTGATCGTGAAATTATTGATTGCTTCAACTTTGCTCAGTGCTTCGCTGACCAAGGGAAAGAGCTGTTTGGACAGGTCTGTCGGCAGCATTTCATTGCCAATACGTAAAAATAAAGGATCACCATAATGCTGGCGAATTTTATTTAGCAGATTGCTCACCGCTGGCTGGCTCATATCTAAATGATCGGCTGCCTGAGATACATTTTTAAATTTATAGACATAATAAAAAATACTGAGCAATTTACAGTCAAGTTCAAACACAGAAATACATTTCCTTTAACTTTCTCATCATTCGGACAGGTCTTTCATCCGCATAAGTCTATTGAGGGTCAGATTAAAATATAACACTTCGCCACTATTTTCAGGATTAAACTCGCTGTAATTTTCCGAAAAAAATACTTTTTCCAGATGAATAAATCCATTAAAAAGTACCTCAACGCAAAATTTCCAGCCCGGTTTGATCAGGTCAGTTAAACAATTAAATCGTATGCGATATACTCAGTCCCACTGAATAACTGGTAAAAATACAGAGAAATCTTATATGTTTCAGGATAAAAAGCTGGTCTGTTTTGATCTAGATGGTACGTTGATTGATTCTGTAGACATCTGGAATCAGGTCGATGCAGCCCTGATCGATGAGCTCTCCAATAGAAAAGTCGATTTACATGAGATTCAGCAACAGCGCGATCTTCAGCTTACCGCCTTGAGACATATGCCAGATCCTTATCTGGAATATTGTGGATTTTTAAAAGAACAATACGGTTTTGAACCAGCTAAAGAAGAAGTAAAAAATCGTCGTTATACAATTTCCCGACATTTTCTGGATCATATCGTCGAATTGAAACCTCAGGCTGACCTTCTGATTCAAGCTTTAAAACAGCAACAGATCGCACTGGCTTTGACCACAACTACCAGTTTATTCAATGTTCAGCGCTATCAGGACAATAATCAAAATATTAATTCTAAAATCAGTTTTGAGGATGATTTTTCCTTGATTCTCACCCGTGAAAATGTCCAGAACATTAAGCCGCATCCAGAAGTCTATGTGAATGTATTGCAAGCCTTTAACCTTCGACCTGAGGAATGTCTAATTATTGAAGACTCGTTAGTCGGTGTAGAAGCAGCAAATCATGCGGGCATCGAGGTGGTGGCAATTTATGATCAGCACTCCGCTCATGAAATAGATTTGATTAAAGCCAAAGCGAATTATTTTGTTGAAGATTTTGATGAATTATTAAGTTTCATTCAATAAAAACATCCACTAAAAAAGATGCCATGAAGTATCCTTATTCATGGCATCTTGAATACTATTTGTGGCTTAAAAATCTTACTAACTATTTGGCTTTTTTATAGATTGAGCCTGAACCAACCAGATTTCCGGTTTTCTCATCGATTGCAAAATCGACCATACCTGCACCTGCGTTCAACTGAAGCATGCCATTTTCGTTCACTGCAGCGGGCATTGGATTCTTTTTCTCGGTTTTACCGGTTTCCTTATCTTTGATCGTATTGGTAATCAGATAATTTTCACCATTTTTTGAAATAACCAGAATATTTTCAAGTTTTGGATTTTCCACGGTGTTTTTCCAATTGCCCTGATAATCTGGTGCTGGCGCTTCAGTGGTGTTACAAGCAGTTAAAAGCACTAATAATGGGATTGCTGAAAAATATTTAAGATGTTTCAAAACTGAGACCTTGAGTGTAACGACGCGGCCATTATAGAGAGAAGCCTTTAGAGCTGAAGCAGGTTGTTGTAGGCAAAGCGTTTCAGCAGTACTGGATCTGTTTTGCTTTCGTCATTTTTTGAAATCTGTATCCATATTTTATTCATAAACAGGATTATTCTAATGATATTAAATCTGATAAAGGTCAAAAAAATCCTCAATAGACCATTCAAATCTATTGAGGAGTACCAAAATGGTGAATAAGTAATCCTTAAAAATTATGACAATAGTTTCGCTTTAAAGTAGTTGAATACAGATTTGGCAGTATGGTTTTTCTCAACCCCCTGCTCGGTCCAATGATTCGGCAATGAACATTTCGCCAGACGTACCCAAACGGTAGAAAACTGCTTGATGAAACTCGTTTCGTTATAATGAATGCCATATTCTTCACAGAGCGCTTTAACTTTTGGCGCAACCTGCGCATAGCGATTGGCGGGCATGTCGGGGAACAAATGATGCTCAATCTGGTGGCTCAAATTACCACTCAAGATATGTAGCCAGGTTGTTCCGCTAAAATTACTCGAACCGCGAATCTGGCGTAAATACCACTCGGCACGGGTTTCATTGTCGGTATTGTCCATTTCAAAGGTTTCAGCATCTTCAGTGAAATGACCGTTAAAAATGACAGCAGAAGCCCATAGACTGCGAATCACATTGGCCACCGCATTTCCGGTAAATACCGGAATGACATTTGGCCCGGCAATGATCGGGAAAAATACATAATCTTTTAACACCTGACGGCGCATTTTTTGGCGCAAAGGTGCTGCTTCTTCCCAGACTTCTTTCCAGGTCTTTGTTTCATAAGCAATCACATCTTCCAGATGCAGGCGTTGCAAGCCAACATACCATTCGAAAAATACCATTAACTGAATGCCCAGTGGAATATTAAACAGAAAGCGTGGTTCCCACTTTTGCGATTCACTGACCCGAATCAGACCATAACCGACATCATGATCCATTCCGACGATATTGGTATAGGTATGATGAATATAGTTGTGCGTATATTTCCAGTCATCGCCGGTTGAAATCGTATCCCAATCATAGGTCGCACCGTTCAGACTCGGATCGTTCATCCAGTCGAACTGGCCATGCATGACATTGTGACCGAGTTCCATATTTTCCACGATTTTGGAAAGACCGAGCAGACCTGTCCCCGCCAGCCATACCGGTGGCAACCAACCGGCAAACATCAGCATGCCACGTGAGGCAATTTCGCTATAGCGGACAAAGTTGCGGATTTTATAAATATATTCGGCGTCTTTTTCCCCCAGATCATCCATGACCTCGCGGCGGATCGCATCGACTTTGGCACCGAATTCCTCAATCTGTTCAGGACTAAGAAATTGGCTTTTGCTATGTCGTTTAAAATCAATTTGCATATTCATGGGAGCACCTTCTTATAGTTTAATTAATGGCTTATCAATAGTTTATAAATTAATCACCACAGGACTCACTGCCTGAGAAATGCACAGTTTGATCTGGGTATTATTACCATGATCAATTTCACCGGTCAGGACATTTCGTACCGAACCACTGACCTTGGTACAGGAACAGGTGTTGCAGATGCCCATCCGGCAGCCATGCGCTGGTCGCAAGCCCGACTTTTCGGCACTTTCCAGTAAATTGGACTGCGCCTGAAACTCTTGCTGCGATCTTAAAAACTGTACCGGCTGTGCTTTAATTTTTTCATCGACCACAACCTGGAAATATTCCGAATGAAAATTGGATTTCAATTCCAGTTTATCAACGATGCAAAGTGAGGCCTTCATCATCCCGGCGGAGCCACAAGCATAAATTTTTCGTTCTGCAAAGTCTGGCACCAGCTTTTGCAATAAGCTCTGGGTCAGATGCTGCTGGTGTTCCACAGTATTGAAATGGTGATATTTCAAGTTTGGATGCATAAGAGCCGATGTTTTCAGTTCAGCATGAAAGGCATCATCTCGAGTGAAATAAATCAGGTCGATCTGTTCCAGAGATTGAATGACTGCTTTTTGCAGCAAGGAGTAAATGGCGGTAATACCACTGCCTGAAGCCAGGAATAAAATCGGTTGCGTGGATTTTTGCAATGTGAACTCACCTTGCGGCTGTGAAATTTCTATCACGGCACCAATTTGCATCAGACTTAAGGCACGTGACACTTTGCCCTGCTGTTTAACCGCAATGATCAGATCGCCATTTTTTAATACCGTCACTACAGAATAATGTCGCTGATGACGTACGCCATCAAGTCTGACGGTCACTGCAATATTCTGGCCGGCCTGAAATGACTTGGCTTTAAAATTATGATTTGGACGTAAGTGAATTTTGAAAAAGTCAGGGCTGATGGCTTGAATGCCCATAACGGCAGCCTTAACTTTTTTGATTGCCCAGGTTGGATGGATTTTTTCACCAATAAAATCAATGAAATCTTCCCGGATCCAATGCGGCTGATAGGTTGGCATGCTTGTCATTTTTATCCCCTTATCCGCAGACAGTTTCATTAATTTACAACTGTCTAATTATTATATTGCTCAGGATAAAGAATTCTCACATTCAAACCATGTCAATACAGGTCAAATTATGTGCCTAAGCCATATAATATGACTTTTTGTCGGACAATATCATCTAAAAGTATCGATCAAGACTATATGGATTGAGAAAAAGCATTTTTAAACAGACAACGCTGCTTAGCCTGTACATAAAAAAACTGACCTCTATTCGAGATCAGTTTTTTGACTTCATGTAGGGATTTTCAGATTAAATGACGCTTTAACCTGCTGCCTGCTCCAAAAGAATAGTCCCATATAATTCACGCAGATCTTTTTTCAGCATTTTACCGGTACCACTGAGAGGGATCGCATCAACAAATACGACTCGGTCTGGAATCTGCCATTTGGCTACCTTGTCCGCATAATATTCCAGCAGATCAGTTTCACTTAGCTGGCTGCCCGGCTTTTTAATGGCAATCAATACCGGGCGCTCATCCCATTTAGGATGCTGGGCGGCAATCACGGCAGCCATCGCAATTTCCGGATGTCCCATGGCAATATTTTCCAGCTCCACCGATGAAATCCATTCTCCACCAGACTTGATTAGATCTTTAGAACGATCACTGAGTTTCATAAAACCATCCTGATCCAGCGTAGCAATATCGCCGGTATCAAACCAGCCATCTGCAGTCAGTGCAGACTCTTCCTTGCCGAAATAATGGCTGATGACCCAATGCCCTTTGACCTGTAAATTTCCTGTGGTCTGTCCATCACGTTCAATTTCATGCGTCCCTTTTTCTGCATCAGTCAAACGTAGGTCAACCCCGAATGGCGGACGGCCTTGGGACAGACGAATCTGTAATTTTTCTTCATCAGACAAATGCAAATGTTTGGTCTTAAGTTGATTCGCTGTACCCAGTGGACTGATTTCCGTCATGCCCCAGGCATGGATCGTTTCACAATTAAACTGTTCTTTGAACGCTCTTAGCATGGCAGGTGGGCATGCCGATCCACCTACTACATTCCGTTTTAGGCTTTCCAGTTTGGAGCCTGACTGGTTTGCGGCGGCAATCAACCCCTGCCAGATGGTCGGCACACCAAGTGCTACCGAAACCTGATAATTATCAATCAGGTTGACCAGACTGGCGCCATCCAGGCCCGGTCCAGGAAGGACCAGAGTGCATCCCACCATCGCAGCGGCATACGGTGTGCCCCACGCATTCACATGGAACATCGGCACCACAGGCAACATAATGTCGGCAGCCGAGACATTTAAGGAATCAGGTAAAATGATGGCATAGCTATGTAATACCGTAGAGCGATGGCTAAACAGCACACCTTTGGGATTGCCCGTGGTTCCCGAGGTATAACACAGAGAGCTTGCTGAGTTTTCATCAAGTGTTGGCCACTCAAAATCTGCATTTTGGCCGGCAATCAGATCAT
This sequence comes from Acinetobacter lwoffii, assembly GCF_024129435.1. Classification (GTDB taxonomy): domain Bacteria; phylum Pseudomonadota; class Gammaproteobacteria; order Pseudomonadales; family Moraxellaceae; genus Acinetobacter; species Acinetobacter lwoffii_F. The sequence goes on from NZ_JAMXXN010000028.1 coordinate 11,786, forward strand.
CATAAAATTGTACTTCTGGTATCGCTTCTCTAACTGCCGGATCAGCTGCATCCAGACAGATAAAATGCTCGACTGAGCTCAACAGCGCTTTCACGGCTTTAATTAAAGGGACAAATGTTTTATCGAACAGCACCACGCGATCCGCAGCATCATTCATAATAAAAATCAGCTGTTCCGGAAATAAGCGCGGGTTAATGGTATGACAGACTAAGCCGCTGCCAGAAATGGCATACCAGGACTCTAAATGGCGATGATTATTCCAGGCAATGGTCGCGACCCGATCTCCCTGCGCCAAGCCGAGTTGTTGTAATGCATTGGCAAAACGTTTCGAGTTTTGATGAATTTCTCCCCAATTGGTCACTGTAATAGTGGTATCGGTATTTTTGGAAATTACCTCGGTATCGGCATGATAGCGTCCTGCATGTTCAATCATGCTGCTGATCAGTAAAGGCTGAAACATCATATTTCCGAGCATTCTCCACTCCTTTGTGCTTGTTATTGGTCCGTATTTGCGTATCGTTGTTATAGTTGCATGATGGCTCGATCTGAAACCGTAACTTACTTTTTATCATCATGTGGATCGAATTTAGCAAGGAAATCTAACTTTGTAAGTATCGAATTGTGACAAATTAAGCCAAGTGACTGAGGCGTATAAAAATGGGAATACGATTTACGTAGAGATAAAATTTACACAGAAAATCTGAGATCTGATTTTCACTTTAATTGTCGTGCATCAAGACTCAAGCTTAAAAAATAGAATGACAACACTCCTCTTCCTCCCTTTTGTTATATTAAGTACCTTAAAATGTGCTATAAATCAAAATAATTAGAACAGTTTTAGTTCAAGAAAGTGTATGTATAAGTCTGAAAAACTGGCACAGAATATCCGTCAGATGATTGAAAACGGTGTATGGAAGGCACATGAAAAATTGCCTTCACTTCGCGAACAGACCCAATTATCTGGTTATAGCCTGATGACGGTACTCAATGCTTACCAGGAACTTGAAGCACAAGGTCTGGTCTATGCCAAAGACAAATCGGGCTATTACGTTGCAGAACACACTCAAGCTCTGCTCAATAGCAAACAGTCCGCCCAGATTGGTTTAAATCCTAAAATTCAAATCAATTCGGTGGTATTTAATTATTTAAAATCGACTCAGTCAGCAGAGATTGTGCCTTTTGGTTCTGCCTTTCCCAATGCAGAGCTGTTATATAACGCCAAATTTATGCAGATTCTGGCGCAGCAGGCCAAAAGAAAAAGCAGTTATAACAACCAGAATCATATGCCGCCCGGCAATCAGAACTTGCGGCAACTGATTGCCAACCGTTATCAATTACAAGGAGTTACCTGCAATCAAGATGACATTGTCATTACATCCGGTGCACTAGAAGCATTGAATCTGTCTTTACAGGCCTTAACCCAACCCGGTGATTTTATTCTGCTACAGCAAACCATATTTTATGGTGCCTGGCAGGCAGCCGAGCGTCTGGGATTACAGGTGATTACGATTCCGGAACATCCACAGTTTGGCTTTGATCTGGAATCATTTGAACAGGCTTTAAAACAGTATCCGATCAAGGTGTGCTGGCTGATGCTGAATGCCCATAATCCGATTGGCTTTACCGTCAGTTCTGAAATCAAACAAAGAATTGCGGAACTCTTGTATGAATATCAGGTGTATTTAATCGAAGATGATGTTTATCAGGAATTAAATTATGGTTCATCCAAACCGCTACCCGTTAAATATTTTGATCGGCATCAGATGGTTTTGCACTGCGCCTCATTTTCGAAAACGCTGGGGATGGGTGCACGCGTCGGTTGGGTGTATGCCGGCCCATTTTCCGATGCCATTCAGCACTTACAGCTCATGAGCACTTTAACAGTCAGTCCCTTACTTCAAAATGCGCTGGTCGAATTTATTTCACATCATCATTATGAAAAACATTTGCGGCATTTAAGGCAGCATCTGGAAAAATATAAAAAGAAATTTTATCAGGAACTCAAAGCACGTTTGGGAAGCATCTGTGAAATTTATTATTATTCCAGTGGTTATTTTCTCTGGATTGAATTACCTAAAGAAGTTGATGCCCAGCAGCTCTATGAACAATTGCTTCAACAACATATTTCAGTTGCCCCTGCACTGCTGTTTAAGCCTGAGCCTACCAGCCAACATTATATTCGGCTGAATTGTTCGTTTGAATGGACAGCCAATATTGAAAATGCAGTCAATCTGCTGACAGAAACCATTCTTCAAAATAGCAAAAGCGCGGATTAATTCATCCACGCTTCTGTTACAGATCAGACTTTCTTATGAAAGGAGTCTTAGAAGTTGTAAATAGCAACCGCATTAATACGGTTATCTTCACCTGTAGTGCTGCCATTTGGTGTAGCAGCAGCCAAAGCTTCACGTTCACCATAGACATATTCGAGACCGAAACTTAAAGGCTTGGTTGGACTATAAAACACGTTAGCCCAAGCTTGCCATAAGTCTTTATTGGCTTTGGTCTTGTCAGTGACTGCATTGATATAAGCCTGATCTTCATCAAAATTCATATAGCCATAACCCAAGGTACCGCGCAATTTGTCATTAAACTGCTGAGTCAGGCCAACTGAAATTGAATCAAATTCGCTTTGTAATAAATCGCCATTTGCAGCGGTAATCACACCCGTATTTGCATAAGACACAAAGCTGCTATCGCCTTTAACATGGTAATAGTCAGCTTTGAGCGTTGTACCCGGTACAATATCATACTTGGCACCTAAACCTACACCCCATGCCATTTTTTCATCTTCATTGACACGCTTTTCATTCCCCATCGCACGGGCACTGACTGTAAGATTATCAGCAAATTTATGATTTAAACGTGCTGTTAAAGCAGGTAGACGTTGTTTAATACCAGTAATGGTTGCATCTTTAGGATCTTCTACTGCAAATACCAGATTGGTTTCAGGACTGATTGTGCTGGTATAACGAACTTGTGGTGTCCGTTTAATTGAACCGCCAGCGTAAACCAATGCATCTACAGTTTCTGGAATATAATCTGGCACCGCAAAGTTCGACCAGGTTTGACCGATCAACCAGTTGGCATAGCTGATATAAGCATGACGGATACGCAAATTATCAAAGCTTGCGCCGCCCAGAAAATCCACTTCAACTTTACCGCTTAAAGCTTTATCTCCAGCACCGACTGGTGCTTTAAAATCCATGCCTAAACGGGTTGCAGCCAGAGTAGATTTAAATTCATCACTACGCTCACCGACACCTTCTAAAGGTACAGCATTAATCTGGTTATACATACGTGCTGCTGAACCACCTTCAGCCTGATAAGAGGCATCGGCACGAATATTTCCATAAAGATTAAATTCGGCACCACTGGCAATTTTCATGACGGGTTTGCTTGCTGGAGCAGGTGTTGCTGCAACATGTGCAGTGACCACGGCCGTCTGTCGTTGCTGTTGCTCAACCAGTGCGCGTAAGGCCTGAACTTCCTGGCGCAGTTGTTCAATTTCCTGCTGATTCGACTGAGCTGAAGTTTGTGCTTGAGTCGATAAGCTGATGCCCCCTAAACTCATTGCCATCATGCTCATCAGAACTGTGCGTTTGAATGTGATTGTTGGTTGATTAAATAATTGTGTCGTGTTCATCCTAAACTCGCTTTTTATTATGCGTTTCGATTCTAGCAACAGATCACCACCCGTTACGATGGCGATCTATATCATTGGGAATATTATCTTTATTGATTGAAATCTAACTTAATGTGTCGCTTCTTTTGCCAATGAATTCGGCTTCACATCAGGTGTTGCAAGGGCTTGGCCATCTACGGAAGTTTTTAAGTTCACCAGGAAAATTGCCAGCGCAGCGATTACACCAGGAATCGCAATTGCAAAGAAGTTCATTTGATGCGGTAAATTCATGGTTAATAAAGCACCAGTGAGTACCGGCCCAACAATTGCACCAATACGTCCAATACCTGATGCCCAGCCCATACCGGTAGAACGTACTGTCGATGGATAATACTGCGCCACAAAGGTATAGAGCAGAATTTGTGAGCCAATCGTTGCAGCGCCTGCCACAGCAATCAAGGTATATAGAACGAATTGCGGACTGTTAAAGCCAAGCAGAATCAATGCAATGGCACCGCATAAGAACATGATAGTCAGCACTTTTTTGATATGGAATTTATCTGCGAGATATCCACCACCAATGGCACCCACCATTCCACCAATATTCAGGGCGAACAGGAAGATCATACTTGCACCCAGCGAGTAACCTGCCTGAATCATCAGTTTTGGCAACCAGCTACCCAAGGCGTAGACCATCAACAGGCACATAAAGAATGCCAGCCAGAACATAAAGGTACTGAAGCTACGGCCTTGTTGAAAGAGTGCTTTTAATGGTGCCTCATCCCCTTTTTGTACTTCATTCAGTACAAACTGGGTGTCACTGGTGATGACCTGTGTCGGAGAGATCTTTTGAATAATATCGTGTGCTTTGGCCGTCTGTTGTTTGTTGGTCAGGTACATCAGGGATTCTGGCAGATATTTCCATAGAATCGGCAAGATGAGCAATGGAACGCCTGCAAGCAGGAACATGATTTTCCAGCCAAATTGTGGCACCAACCATGCACCGAGTAGCGCAGAAGTCATCCCGCCAATGGCATAACCACTAAACATCAGGGCAACCAGCGTACTGCGGATACGTTTAGGCGCATATTCGGTCATCAATGCCACGACGTTAGGCATGACACCGCCAATTCCAAGGCCAGCCAGGAAACGTAAAATTCCGAATTCGACTGGTGATGTAGCAAAGGCACCGATAAAGGTAAATCCACTAAAAATCGCCACACAGATCATGATGGTTTTTTTACGGCCAAGTTTATCGGATAAAGTACCGAAACTCATGGCACCAAACATCATGCCGAATAAGGCTGTACTGGCCAGCATTCCAGCTTGCACTGCACTTAACGACCATTCTTGCATCAGCAGCGGCAATGCCACCCCATAGATGACCAGGTCATAACCGTCAAAGATAATAATCAGCAAACACCAGATCAAAACGCCCCAATGAAAGGGTGTGAATTTCGCTTCATCAATCAGCGTATTTATATTCACTTTATTTGTAGACATCTCCACCTCCTAATTGTGAAGTTCAACTTATGCTGCTCACAATGCAGAAAATAGGAAAAAATGTCTAAAACTGAATAGGCATGGCTTTATACCTATAAGGTCTGGGTCAAATTAAACTATTCAATTAATTAATAAATATATTACTCAATCATTATGTTTTCTAAAACAGGTTGTTTTTATCGCATCCTCATAGGCTTTTAATGCTATATCATTCACACGATTTTTAGCGATTAAAATACCGATCGATCGTATTTTAGCGCTTCAAGATCATAGACTTGATACACAGCATCAAACAGATAACGAATATATTCACTTTCATCCATGTTACGAATCGCCATAAAGACCGGACTGACCGCAAATTCATCTAATAAAGGGATAAAGTTTAAATGTGCCAGACGAATATTCTGAGCACTTTCCGGCACGATACAAACACCCTCTCCAGCAGCCACAAAACCCAGCGCCAGTTGCAATTCACTGACTGCACGGATATTTTTTGGTTCCAGTCCATACTCGGAAAATATACCGCGTACCTGGGTAGAAAAATTAGCCTTACCATTATTCGGGTATAAAAAGAGTGGCTGATCCACCAGTTCAGCCAGGTTCACGCCATCTCGATGGGAAAGAAAATGGCTGGAATGTGCCGCGACCATCAGCCGTTCTTCCCGCAGCAACACTCGTTTCACTGCCGGATCTGAAATTCTCAAGCGTCCAAAACCGACATCAATCCGCCCTTCTTTAAGTGCCTGAATCTGCTCTGAAGTATTCATTTCAACCATCTCAATTTTGAGCTGGGGGTGTTGCTGCTTAAATAGAAACACAATACGCGACAGTAAACCGAATAATAAAGAGCCGACAAAACCAATGCTAATGGTGCGATCAGCGATGCCAATCCGTTTGGTCATCGATTTGATTTCTTCCGCATTAGACAAAAGTTTAACCGCATGCTGGTAGAAGAATTGACCTGCTTCTGTGGTCTTAAGCGGTCTGCTCCCTCTTTCAAAGAGCTGAATATCCAGTTCCTGTTCCAGATTTTGTATCTGTCTGCTTAAAGGTGGTTGAGCAATAAACAGTTTTTCTGCCGCTTTGGTAAAACTTTGTTCTTCGACGACGGCAACGAAGTAACGCAAATGTCTGAGTTCCATGGCTCTGAATACCTTTAAAGTATAAAAAAATGCTAAATCGATCTTAGACCAATCAACATTATTCTTTTAAGGTATATCAAGTCAAAGCATTAAAGCAAGAATGTGAACCCGTATTATGTATAAGTCAGTTGAAACCTTGCTGGTAGAAATTCCAACCATTCGCCCTCACAAGATGGCAGTGGCGACGATGCAAACCCAGACCCTGGTATTGGTCAAAATCACCACTGAAGATGGTTACATCGGTTGGGGTGAAGCAACAACTATCGGTGGCTTAGGTTATGGTGATGAAAGCCCGGAAAGCGTAAAAGTTAATATTGAAACTTATTTTGCGCCTCTTTTAAAAACATTATCAGGTTTGAATGTTGCACAGACATTACAAGCCATCAAAAAGAATATTAATGGTAACCGTTTTGCCAAATGTGCCATTCAGACTGCACTGCTGGATATTCAGGCACAACGTCTGAACCAGCCACTGAGTGAAATTCTAGGTGGACGTTTACGTGACAGCGTACCAGTGCTGTGGGTACTGGCATCTGGCAATACCGAGAAAGACATTGCTGAAGCCCAGAAAATGATTGCGGCCAAACGCCACAATATTTTCAAACTGAAAATTGGTTCTCGCCCAGTGGAACAGGATGTTGAACATGTGCTTGCCATTAAACAGGCATTGGGCAAAGACATTTCGATCCGTGTGGATGTCAACCGTGCCTGGTCAGAGCTGGACGCGATTAAAGGCATTCAGTTACTCCAGGACGGCGGCATTGACCTGATTGAACAGCCATGTGCAATTGATAACCTGGATGCCATGCGCCGTCTGACCCGACGTTTTGATGTTGCCATCATGGCAGACGAATCGTTAATGGGCCCGCACTCAGCGTATGAGATTGCCAAACAAAACGGTTCATCTGTTTTTGCAGTCAAAGTTGCCCAGTCGGGTGGCCTGATTGAAGGTTGTGAAGTAGGCAAGATTGCCAAACTTGCAGGTATTGACCTGTATGGCGGCACCATGCTGGAAGGCCCTGTGGGCACGATTGCTTCGGCACATGTGTTCTCTACTTTTGAAAGTCTGGCGTTCGGTACCGAGCTGTTTGGTCCTCTACTGCTGACTGAAGATATTTTGAAAACCCCGCTCAACTATCAAAACTTTGAACTTGAGATTCCGAAAGGGCCAGGTCTGGGGATTGAGTTGGATGAAAACAAGATTGACAACTTGCGTCGTCAGTAATTAGGAGAAACCCATGCTTTTTCACGTACGTATGGATGTAAACATTCCACGTGATCTGCCAGTTGAACAGGCAAACGAAATTAAGGCTGTTGAAAAGGCTTATTCACAGGAATTGCAGCGTCAAGGCAAATGGCGTCATATCTGGCGCATCACGGGCCAGTACTCAAACATCAGTATTTTTGATGTTGAAAGCAATGAAGAGTTGCACAACTTGCTACAGGGCTTGCCGCTCTATCCGTATATGAACATCGAAGTTATGGCATTGAACCGCCATCCATCATCGATTCGGGATGATGACAAGTAATGAATAAATTCGGGAATGGAAATAAAAAAATCCTTCCCACCCATACACCTGAGGGTAATCCAAAAGGACTTGTGGCCAGCCAGATTTAGCCAGCCAATGAAAGCTAAAAAAGTGCGCCACTAAAAGATGAAAGACATACTTTAGGAGCAATAGTATGAATCGCCAAGAAATTGATGCATTAGTTAAGCAAATGAACGTTGATACAGCGACAGGTCCTGTAGATGAACGTGTACAACAAGTTGTTGTGCGTTTATTGGGTGACCTTTTCCAGGCTATCGAAGATCTTGATATTTCTCAGTCAGAACTGTGGAAAGGTCTGGAATACTTTACTGATGCCGGTCAAGCGAACGAATTAGGTTTATTGGCTGCAGGTTTGGGTCTGGAACACTACCTAGACTTACGTGCTGATGAAGCGGATGCTAAAGCAGGTATTACTGGCGGTACGCCACGTACGATTGAAGGTCCACTTTATGTCGCTGGCGCACCTGAAACAGTAAGCTTTGCGCGTATGGACGATGGTTCTGAAGAAGGCAAAATCCCGACGCTGATCATTGAAGGTACAGTGACTGATACTGACGGCAACCGTGTTGAAGGTGCTAAAGTTGAAATCTGGCATGCCAACAGCCTGGGCAACTACTCATTCTTTGACAAGTCACAGTCTGACTTTAATTTGCGTCGCAGCATCATTACCGCTGCCGATGGTCAATATACTGCATTGACGACAATGCCAGTGGGTTATGGCTGCCCTCCAGAAGGTACAACTCAGTTTGTACTGGACAAATTAGGCCGTCATGGTAACCGTCCATCACACGTGCATTACTTCGTTTCTGCACCAGGTTACCGCAAGCTGACAACTCAATTCAATATTGAAGGCGACCAATACCTGTGGGATGACTTTGCATTCGCGACTCGTGAAGGTCTAGTGGCAACTGCGGCTGACGTAACTGATGAAGCTGAAATTGCAAAACGTGGTCTGAAAGGTCCTTTCAAACACATTCAATTTGATATTGAACTTGTGAAAGAGAAACAAGACGCACCTTCTACTGAAGTTGATCGTCGCCGCGCTAGCGCTTAATACATTAAGAAGCGGGATATGCCGTGAGATATATCCCGCTGACTTCCCCCTTGGAAAGTCGGAGAAAGGACATGCCTCGTATTCCCGTAATTAACACCAGCCATTTAGACCGCATTGACGAATTACTGGTTGATGATTATGAATCTGGTGAATTTAAACTACACCGTTCAGTATTTACAGACCAGGCCCTGTTTGACCTTGAGATGAAATACATCTTTGAAGGCAACTGGGTTTATCTAGCACATGAAAGCCAGATTCCAAACAATAACGACTTCTATACTACCTATATGGGTCGTCAGCCGATCATCATTGCACGTAACCGTCAAGGTGAACTGAATGCAATGATCAATGCCTGTTCGCATCGCGGTGCACAATTATGCCGTAACAAGAAAGGCAATAAAGCAACTTATACTTGCCCATTCCATGGCTGGACGTTCAATAATTCAGGTAAGTTATTAAAAGTCAAAGATCCGGCTGAAGCGGGTTATTCAGACTGCTTTAACAAAGACGGTTCACATGACCTGAAAAAGGTTGCCCGTTTTGAAAACTATAAAGGTTTCCTGTTCGGCAGCTTGAATCCGGATGTTCCTTCTCTGGAAGAATACCTGGGCGAAGCGACCAAAATCATTGACATGATCGTGGATCAGTCTGAGCAAGGTCTGGAAGTTTTACGTGGTGCTTCGACTTATACCTATGAAGGCAACTGGAAGTTGACTGCTGAAAACGGTGCTGATGGTTATCACGTGTCTGCTGTACACTGGAACTATGCTGCAACGACTCAGCAACGTAAAGAAAAACAAGCTGGAGATAACATCCGTGCCATGAGCGCAGGTTCATGGGGCAAACAAGGCGGTGGTTCTTACGGCTTTGAACACGGTCATATGCTGCTTTGGACGCAATGGGCTAACCCGGAAGACCGTCCTAACTTTGCCAAGAAAGATGAATACATTGCGCAATATGGCGAAGTGGATGATCGAACGTTCACGTAACCTGTGTATCTATCCAAACGTTTACTTCATGGATCAGTTCGGTTCACAAATCCGTGTGCTGCGCCCGATTTCTGTCGATAAGACTGAAGTGACGATCTACTGTATCGCGCCTGTAGGCGAAGAGCCGGAAGCCCGTACCCGTCGTATCCGTCAGTATGAAGATTTCTTCAATGCTTCAGGTATGGCAACCCCAGACGATCTTGAAGAATTCCGTGCTTGTCAGGCAGGTTATGCCGGTATCGCGCTGGAATGGAACGACATGTGCCGTGGTTCTAAACACTGGATCCAAGGCCCGGACGATGCTGCCAACGAAATTGGGTTAAAACCAAAACTGTCTGGTATTAAAACTGAAGATGAAGGTCTATACCTGGCTCAGCACCAGTACTGGTTAGAACTGATCAAAAAAGGCATTGCAACTGAAAAAGAAATTGCAGCATCTACTGAAGGAGAAAACGCATGAGCGACATCACTTTAGAAAAAATTGCGCAGTTCCTGTATCAAGAAGCCCGCTTTTTAGATGATGAACAATGGGATGACTGGTTGACCTGTTATGCCCCGACTGCGTCTTTCTGGATGCCAGCCTGGGATGATGATGACAAACTGACCACAGATCCACAGTCTGAAATCTCGTTGATTTACTATCCAGACCGTCAAGGTTTAGAAGACCGCGTGTTCCGGATCAAGACTGAACGTTCATCTGCAACCATGCCGGATACCCGTACCAGCCATAACATCAGCAATATTGAACTTGTTGAACGTGATGGCGACAAGGTCACTGTACGTTTTAACTGGAATACCTTGAGTTTCCGTTACAAAAACAGCTATAGCTACTTCGGTATGTCACGTTATGAAATCGATTTTTCAGGCGATAAACCACAAATTTTAAGCAAATACGTGGTACTGAAAAATGATTACATCAATCAGGTTATCGACATCTATCACCTTTAAGACTGTTTTTATTACAGCCAGGTAAAACCTTTCAGCCAGATGGAAAATTGGCTGAAAGGTCCAGTTACAAAGATTTATATAGGATATTCAGCCATGTCAAACCACAATGTTGCACTTCAATTTGAAGATGGCGTTACACGTTTTATTTCTGTTTCAGATGGTGAAACACTGTCAGATGCAGCCTACCGTCAAAAGATCAATATTCCTTTGGACTGCCGTGATGGTGCTTGTGGAACGTGTCGTGCGTTTTGTGAATCAGGTTCTTATGACATGCCTGAAGAAACTTATATTGAAGATGCTTTAACACCTGAAGAAGCCGCTGAAGGCTTTATTCTGGCTTGTCAGTGTAAACCAACTTCAGATGCAGTGTTCCAGATTCAGGCATCTTCAGAAGTCTGCAAAACTGAAATTCATGAATTCCAGGGTACTTTGGCACGTGTAGAAAACCTGTCTGACTCGACCATTACTTTTGACATCCAGTTAGATGAAGGTCAACCGGACATTCACTTCCTTGCTGGTCAATATGTCAATGTAGGAATTCCGGGCACGACCGAAACCCGTTCATATTCATTCAGCTCAAAACCGAGTGACCGTTTGACCGGTTTCGTAGTACGTAATGTACCGAACGGCAAAATGAGTGAATTCTTAAGTAAAAATGCCAAAGCTGGCGACAAGATGACTTTTACCGGTCCATTTGGTAGCTTCTACCTGCGCCCTGTGACCCGTCCTGTCTTGATGCTGGCTGGTGGTACAGGTATTGCACCATTCATGTCAATGCTGCAAGTGCTGGAAGAAAAAGGTTCAGAACATCCAGTGCGTTTAGTATTTGGTGTGACCAATGATTTCGACTTGGTTGCCATTGAAAAACTGAACGAACTGCAAGACAAATTCCCGTGGTTCGAATACCGCACTGTAGTAGCAAATCCAGAATCTGCACATGAGCGTAAAGGCTATGTGACCGGTCATATTGAGAACGAATGGCTAAATGGCGGTGATGTAGATGTTTACCTGTGTGGCCCTGTACCAATGGTTGAAGCAGTTCGCGGCTGGCTGGATGCTGAAGGTGTGAAACCTGCAAGCTTCCTGTTTGAAAAATTCTCTGCCAATTAATAGAGGGAATTTGTTCAATGTCTAATCGTCAAAGATTTGAAAATAAAGTTGTAATCGTGACGGGTGCCGCGCAAGGCATCGGTCGCGGTGTCGCGCTGCAAGTGGCGAGCGAAGGTGCCCAAGTCGTCATGGCTGACCTTTCCCCTTATGTAGAAGAAGTTCTGGCTGAAATTGAAGCGACTGGCGGTGATGCGATTACGGTCAAAGCCAATCTGGAAACGTTTGCTGGTGCTCAATCAGTCGTTGAAAAAGCGCTAGAAACCTATGGTCGTGTCGATGTGCTCATCAACAACGTCGGTGGCGCGATTTGGATGAAACCTTTCGAGGAATTTTCTGAAGAGGAAATTATCAAGGAAGTGAACCGTTCATTGTTCCCGACCTTGTGGTGCTGCCGTGCAGTACTTCCGGAAATGATTAAAAATCAGAAAGGTACCATTGTAAACGTGTCTTCTATTGCGACACGCGGCATTAACCGTGTGCCATATTCGGCATCGAAAGGTGGTGTGAACGGCCTGACCGCTTCCCTTGCCTTTGAACATGCTAAAGACGGAATCCGTGTCAATGCGATCGCGACGGGTGGTACTGAAGCACCACCACGTAAAGTACCGCGCAATGCCAATCCACTGACTGAATCTGAAAAACAATGGATGCAGCAAGTGGTTGATCAGACCATTGACCGTACTTTCATGGGACGCTACGGTACGATTCAGGAGCAAGTGAATGCAATTGTATTCCTGGCTTCGGATGAATCATCTTATATGACAGGTACAGTAGTACCGGTCGGTGGTGGTGATCAGGGCTAATCCTGATCATCACGATTTTTAACAGGCTCATGGTTCGACGCAAGGAGGCACATCACCAATGAACACCCTGTTTCAGACATTAAAAAATGATTGGTCCATTTCAGCCACTGTTGCAGGATTTTTAGCAGTCCTGATCTCCTATTCGGGGCCACTGATCATTTTTTTCCAGGCGGCGCAGCAAGCCCAAGTTTCCCCGGACATGATGATTTCATGGATTTGGGGAATTTCTATTGGTGCTGCGCTCGCAGGTATCTTTTTATCAATTAAATACAAAATACCTGTCGTCACCGCCTGGTCTGCGCCCGGAACGGCTTTATTAGTCACGCTGTTTCCCGACATTTCGCTCAATGAAGCGGTTGCTGCCTATATCACCTCTGCCGTGGTGATTTTTTTCATTGGGATTACCGGTTATTTCGACAAATTGCTGTCCTGGATTCCCCAGGAAGTCGCTGCCGGAATGATGGCGGGGATTTTACTGCAGTTTGGTTTAGGGTTGTTTACCGCGACCGATACCATGCCCTATATCGTCTTTGGCATGCTGGCGGTATTTTTGCTGGCCAAGCGTTTCAGTCCACGTTATGCCATGGTCTGGGTGCTGGTTGCGGGTGTGGTTTTAAGCATGTTATTGGGTAAGATTAACCCGGTCACAGCAGATTTCAGTCTGGCGATTCCGCAATTTATTGCACCAGAATGGACCTGGAGTTCAACCCTGAATCTGGCCCTCCCCCTGATTCTGGTCAGCCTGTCTGGCCAGTTTTTACCGGGAATGGCGATTATCAAACTCAGTGGTTATGACATGCCAGCCAAGCCGATTATCAGTGCGACCAGTATTGCCTCGCTTGCAGTGGCCTGTGTTGGGGGTATCACGATTGTATTGGCTTCGATTACGGCTGCATTGTGTTTAGGCAAAGACGCTCACGAGCTGAAAGAAAAGCGTTATATCGCCGGTGTAGCGAATGGGCTTTTTTATATTTTAGGCGGCTTATTTGCCGGCAGCATTGTCATGCTGTTTAGCCTGATGCCGAAGGAATTAATTGCGGCTTTGGCAGGACTGGCATTACTGGGTGCGATTGCCACCAACATTTCCGTGGCTATGGGCAAAGAGTCGCAACGTGATGCAGCACTGATCACCTTTTTAGCGACTGCTTCCGGCATGCATTTCTTGGGGCTGAGTTCAGTCTTTTGGGGAATTTGCATTGGCCTGGTAGCACATTTTCTGCTGTCACAAAAAAACCGTAACGCAGTTCCGGTTACAGCATCAGATTCAAAACGAGTTTAAAGACATCCATCAGTTTAGGATATGTAAGGACCAGATTATGATAGATAAAAGTTCATTATCATTAAAAGAAGCACTCTCCCAGATCAAGGACGGTTCTACCATTATGATCGGTGGTTTCGGTACAGCGGGTCAGCCTGCTGAACTGATTGATGGTCTGATCGAATTGGGTATTAAAGACCTGATTATTGTTAACAACAATGCCGGTAATGGCGACTATGGTCTGGCGAAACTGCTTAAAGCGGGTGCTGTTCGTAAAATCATTTGCTCTTTCCCGCGTCAGTCTGATTCCTGGGTATTTGACGAGTTGTATCGTGCTGGAAAAATTGAACTGGAACTGGTACCACAAGGTAATCTGGCTTGCCGTATTCAGGCGGCTGGTATGGGTTTAGGTCCAATCTACACGCCTACCGGTTTTGGTACCTTGCTGGCTGAAGGCAAACCGACCATGAACTACGAAGGTAAAGACTACGTTTTAGAAAATCCGATTAAAGCTGACTTTGCCTTGATTAAAGCTTCTAAAGGCGATCGTTGGGGCAATCTGGTTTACCGTAAATCTGCGCGTAACTTCGGCCCGATCATGGCAATGGCAGCAGATGTGACCATTGCTCAAGTTTCTGAAGTGGTTGAACTGGGTGCACTGGATCCAGAGCACATCATCACCCCGGGAATTTTTGTTCAACACGTTGTTCAAGTTAAGCCTGCACAATAATTGGCATCGGAGATAAATAATGAGCTATAGCAAACTGACCCGTGACCAGATCGCTGAACGTGTGGCACAAGATATTCCTGATGGCACCTATGTGAACCTCGGTATTGGTTTACCAACAAAGATTTCAAGCTACCTGCCAAGCGATAAAGACGTTTTCCTGCATTCTGAAAATGGCCTGTTGGCGTTCGGTCCTCCTCCTGCTGAAGAAGACCGCGATCCTGAGCTGATCAATGCCGGTAAAGAATTCGTCACCCTACTTGAAGGCGGTTCATTCTTCCATCATGGTGATTCATTTGCCATGATGCGTGGCGGTCACTTAGATATCGCAGTATTGGGTGCTTTCCAGGTTGCTGAAAATGGCGATCTGGCCAACTGGCATACTGGCGCACCAGATGCAATTCCAGCGGTGGGCGGTGCCATGGATCTGGCTGTTGGCGCGAAGAAAGTCTTTATTACGACCGATCACGTGACCAAAAAAGGCGAGCCAAAAATTGTGGCTGAACTGTCTTATCCGGCGACTGGCCTGAAATGTGTGGATCGTATTTACACCGACCTGTGTGTGATTGATGTGACACCTGAAGGTATGAAAGTGATTGAGAAAGTTGAAGGTCTGTCATTTGAAGAATTGCAGTCAATGACCGGTGCCAAACTGATTGATGCGACTCAATCAAATTAAGGGGAAGTCCCTCCTTTATTAAAGGAGGGATTTAGGGAGGATTTGAGGAATAAAACTACTTCCTTAAATCCCTCCCAACCTCCCTTTAAAAAGGGAGGAGTTTTCTTCTTTTAAATATGTGAGCAAATACACAATGAAAAACGCATATATTATCGATGCCATCCGTACCCCATTCGGTCGTTATGCCGGTGGCCTCGCGCCTGTCCGTGCTGATGACTTAGGTGCGCTGCCAATTAAAGCGTTGATGGAACGCAATCCAAGTGTGAACTGGGAACAGGTCGATGACGTGATCTATGGCTGTGCCAATCAGGCCGGTGAAGATAACCGTAACGTCGGTCGCATGTCTTCGCTGCTTGCAGGCCTGCCTTATCAGGTTCCAGCAACGACAGTGAACCGTCTTTGTGGTTCATCAATGGATGCAATCGCAATGGCAGCACGTGCGATTAAAGCCGGTGAAGCCAATCTGATCATTGCCGGCGGTGTAGAAAGCATGTCGCGTGCCCCATTCGTGATGGGCAAGTCAGAAACGGCGTATGGCCGTAGCCAAAAGATTGAAGACACCACCATGGGCTGGCGTTTCATCAACCCGAAACTCAAAGACATGTACGGCGTAGAAACCATGCCGCAAACCGCTGAAAATCTGGCGGAACAGTTCAATATTAACCGTGAAGACCAGGACAAGTTTGCCCTGACCAGCCAGCAACGTACCGCAGCAGCGCAGGCCAATGGTTTCTTTGCCAATGAAATTATTCCTGTAGTGATTCCGCAGCGTAAAGGCGAGCCGATCGTTGTCGATACTGATGAACATCCACGTGCATCTACAACTGTAGAAGCTCTGGCAAAACTGAAGCCTGTGGTGAAAGCAGATGGTACGGTAACGGCGGGTAATGCTTCAGGAATTAACGATGGTGCGGCTGCCCTATTAATCGCATCTGATGAAGCAGTTGCTCAACACGGCTTAAAACCACGTGCCAAAATTATTGGCTCAACGGTTGTGGGTGTTGAACCACGTATCATGGGCTTTGGTCCTGCGCCTGCCATCAAGAAACTGTTGGCACAAACAGGTTTGACCATTGAACAGATGGATGTGATCGAATTGAACGAGGCCTTTGCAGCACAAGCTTTGGCTTGTACGCGTGACTTGGGTATCGAAGACGGTTCAGAGAAAGTCAATCCAAATGGCGGTGCGATTGCCTTAGGTCATCCACTGGGTGCATCTGGCGCGCGTCTTGTAACTACAGCACTGAACCAACTGGAACAGACTGGTGGTCAATACGCTCTATGTTCAATGTGTATTGGTGTCGGTCAAGGCATCGCTTTGATTATTGAACGCGTCTAACAACCTATTAAAAAGATAAACCTCCTCCCTTTTTTAAAGGGAGGTCGGGAGGGATTTCAATGCCAACATTTACATCCAACGATGCCCAGATCAATTACCAGACCTTTGGTGATGCCAGCAAATCTGCCCTGGTTTTTTCTAATTCATTGGGTACTAAATTCAGCATGTGGCAACCACAAATTGAATTTTTCCAGCAAGACTATTTTGTCATTTGCTATGACACTCGTGGTCATGGCGCTTCCTCTGCACCACAAGGTCCGTATAGCCTGGACCAGCTAGGACAGGATGTAGTGAATCTGCTGGATCACCTGAACATCCAGAAAGCCGCTTTCTGTGGTATCTCGATGGGCGGTTTAACCGGTCAATGGTTAGCGATTAACAAGCCTGAACGTTTTAGCCACGTGATTATTTGCAATACTGCTGCCAAGATTGGTCAGGAACAAGCCTGGCTGGAACGTGCCGCGTTGGTGCGTGAACAAGGTCTGGCACCGATTGCATCAACTGCAGCATCACGCTGGTTTACCGAACCCTTTATCCAAAGCAACGCAGCGACAGTTGCAGAACTTTCAAACGACCTTGGAGCTGGCAGCCCGGAAGGTTATGCAAGTTGTTGCGAAGCTTTGGCTAAGGCGGATTTACGTGAACAGATCAAAACGATTTCAGTGCCGGTACTGATTGTGGCCGGTCAGCAAGACCCCGTAACGACTGTTGCAGATGGTCAAGCCATGCAAGCTGAAATTGCACAAAGCCAGTTGTTTGAAATCAATGCCTCGCACATTTCCAATGTGGAACAACCTGAGGCCTTTAATCAGGCAGTTCAGAAATTTATCGCAGCTTAAACAATAAATGCAAAGAAAAAGCCACTGTTGATCAGTGGCTTTTTTATACTTAGATTTAAAAAATTAGTGCTGCATCAGGCCCAGATTACTAGAATCGCCGCAATCACTACCAAGCCTAGTCCCCAATGCTCCGCACGTGCCAGTTTATCTTTAAAGAAATATGCCGAAATCAGCATACTAAACAGAATCTCAATTTGTCCTAAGGTTTTCACGACCGGCACACTCATCATGCTCATGGCAGTAAACCAGCCGAGTGATGCCATAAAACTGCACACACTCACCTTAAAAGTTAAGCCCAGACGCTGCCACATGGCCACTAAAGTCTGGCGACTGAATAGGCTGAGGTAAAGCAGCATACTCAGGCACTGAAAACTGATCACCATTAACAGCACCCAGGCCGCACGATGCAAGGTGGGTAAAGTGCTTAATTCCAGACTGGCTTCGCGTACCAGAAGCGAGGTAATGGCAAAACTTAATCCACTGCCAATCCCGATCGCCAATGTTCTCGCTGAAAACCCGCTGACCTGTTGGCCTTTACTCAATAAAAATACCGCATATCCGCCCAGCGCCACACCAATCCAGGCCAGGAATGACAAATGATCTGCTAAAAAGGTCACGCCAATAATGGCTGCAAGAATGGCTTCACTTTTCGCCAGCCCCACCCCAACGGCATAATTTTTTTGCTTGAACAGTTGTGCCATCAGCGCCGTAGCTAAAATCTGACTGCAACCCGCAATCACCACATAGACCCAGAACTTGGGCGTAAAGTGAATCACACTTTCAACTGGCTTGAAATAATACAGGCTGCTCAGGTAAAGCGCAGCGAATGGCAAACCGAAAATAAAGCGTGCCAGGGTGACTCCCCACACATCGACCGTGGTGCTGAGCTGTTTTTGAAAGGCGTTGCGCCAAGCCTGCATAAATGCAGCAATTAAAGTGAAAAAAATCCAGCTGAATGCCATCTACTGATCGCTATTACTACAAAAGTGAATTAATTCTATGTCTTAACAAAAGGACTGACTAATTAAAAATAGGATACTCGCCGATAGCGGAAAGTTTGGATTACTTTCTAAATTCACTCACTAATTTGGCAAGTTGCTCCATTCCATCAAAGGTGGTTGGAATCTTGTCATCAGATGAAACTAGCGGTGAAAAGATAATATTTTCAAATTTCTCAAAGCCTGCTGCATTTTTCTTATGCAGTTTTTCTGAATCTTCAGCATAGTTATGGATGAACTGACACAGTGCCATGCGAAGTTCTAGCTGCATCATTTGAGATTGGACTGCTCTTTTGTCTTGTAAAGAAATTTTTAAAAGATATAACGTAATTAAAATTAAAGTAATGAAGGGAATAGAAATAAACCACATACCAGTAGGTAGCTTTCCATCAAAATAGAAAAATGCTCCAATTAATGCACCTAATTCCACAAAAGGTATAGAAAACATTGTTGCTGCAACAAAGCTATAAGTTGTACTAGCTCAAACCTGATCTGACAGTTACCCATTTTTTATTGTGCCTGTCAGGTTAAATTTGAGCTAAATTCTTCTCAGCCCAAATCCGTTTTCCATCAAGTAAAGTTTCAAGTGGTGTACGACCACAGCACATTTTTCCTTGATGAGTCCGTTCAGTATTATAGAATTTCAGCCAATCGTCTAGATCAACTTGTAATTCTTCCAATGAGCTATAAAGCTTCTTCCTAAACGTAATTTGATAGAACTCCTGCAAAATCGTCTTATGGAAACGCTCACAGATACCATTTGTTTGCGGCGAAGCTGCTTTTGTCTTCGTGTGATCAATATCATTAACTGCCAGATACAACTCATAGTCATGTTGTTCTACCTTACCGCAATACTCAGTACCTCTGTCTGTGAGGATGCGAAGCATTGGTAAGTCCTGAGATTGATAGAATGGCAACACACGATCATTGAGTAAATCAGCCGCTGTAATCGGTGTTTTTGTTGTATAGAGCTTGCAATGAACGACCTTGCTATAAGTGTCGATGAATGTTTGTTGGTAGATTCGTCCAACACCTTTGAGATTCCCGACATAAAAGGTGTCTTGGGCGCCTAAATAGCCTGGATGAGCTGTTTCGATTTCACCACAAGCAACGTCATCCTCATGCTTACGTTCAAGTGCCGCAATCTGCTGATCATTTAATTCAATACCATCCTGTGCCACTTTAGCCTCAAGTGCTTTTAAACGCTTCTTAAAGTTTTCTAAATCATGACGAAGCCATATAGAGCGAACCCCACTCCCTGAAACGAATACACCCTTCTTGCGTAATTCATTACTAGTACGGTGCTGACCATATGCGGGATATTGAATTGCGAAATCAATAACAGCCTGTTCAGTAGCATCATCTACACGGTTTTTTAAATTTGGTACTCGACGGGATTTATTGATCA
>NZ_JAMXXN010000029.1 GCF_024129435.1 Acinetobacter lwoffii
CCTTTGTTTGATTAAGATTTCGACACCTTTATCAAAACGGGTAACTTTCTCTTTTTCAAGAAGAATGTACGATCAAGTCTGAACTAATACACTTTTAAATATTAAAAACATCTACCCATTGCTGAGAATAGGTAGATGCAACTCTTATTTACTGACCATTTTTAATTTGCATCAACAGCTCAAAGTTATGTAGGCGTTTGTCAGTGTCATAGATGTCGCAAGTAAAGATAAACTCATCCACGTCATATTTGGCTAAAAGCGATGCCAGACCGGCTTTAACGGTTTCTTTGGAACCGACCTGGGCCATGGCAAAGAAATTATCGACTGACATTTTTTCCGGCGGCGACCACAGACCTTCCATCGAATCAATTGGTGCTTTAAGTTTTAGGCTTTGCCCACGAATCAGTGATAAAACCCGTTGATAGGCGCTGGTCGCCAGATATTGTGCTTCTTCATCGGTATCTGCGACACAAGTCGGAACGCCCATGGAAACATAGGGATGGTCGAGATATTCAGACGGTTCAAAGTTTTCACGATACAGCTGAATGGCCTGACCCAGCATACGCGGGGCAAAATGCGAAGCGAAGGAATATGGCAGACCAAGTTTCGCCGCCAGCTGTGCACTAAACAGGCTGGAACCTAAAAGCCATACGGGTACGTGCGTGCTTTGACCCGGCGTCGCCACAATACGTTGTCCTGGAATTGGATCTTTAAAATACTGCAAAATTTCCAGAACATCCTGCGGAAACTGATCTTCGGTTTCCTGACGGCCACGACGTAGGGCACGCATGGTCATTTGATCGGTGCCCGGAGCACGGCCCAGACCCAGTTCAATCCGGTCCGGATAGAGCGTCGCCAATGTGCCGAACTGTTCAGCCACGACCAGCGGTGCATGGTTGGGCAACATAATTCCGCCAGAGCCTAAAGTTAAGGTTTTGGTATTCGCCAGTAAATAGCCTAAGAGAACTGCAGTTGCTGAACTGGCAATACCATCCATATTATGATGTTCTGCCAGCCACATCCGGCGATAACCCAATTTTTCTGCTGTTTGGGCAAGTTCCAGCGCATGGTTCAGCGCGAATTGAATGCTCTTGTCGTCACGAACAGGAACCAGTTCGAGTATAGAGAACTGGGTATCGTTAAGCGTACGCATAGTATTACTCTTAAATAAACATCTCTAAAAGCATACGACTTTAGAATGTATTTGTATATCGAAAAAAATCGATATAAGTGTAAACCAAAAGATAAAGATAAAAAATAAAGGCAAAAAAATAAGCATCCGAAGATGCTTATAAAGGAGGAAAGAATAAGGGGAGAGAATCTTAACGACGACGGTTGTTATAGCGATAATCGTTATAACGGTAGTTACGAGAAGAGTTATAGCGACGTTCGCTGCGGTCATCATAACGACGGTCTTCGCTAACTTTTTTACCTAAAGCTGAACCACCTGCTGAACCCAGTGCCGCACCGATATAACCACCGTTAGTGCCTGCCATGTTTCGGCCAACTGCATAACCTGCACCGCCACCTAAAGCACCACCGATAATCGCACCATTACGGTCACGTTTATTTGCCGCTACTGCGGCACCCGCACCGCCACCAATCGCTGAACCGATTGTTGCACCAGTGGTACCGCCCATTTTATTACCTACTGCAGCACCAACAACACCACCTAGTGCAGAAGCTAAAGCTGTATTGGTTGTATTGCCTGCATTGGCAGCTGTCATACCCATGGCTGAGGTTGCTACAACAGCGATCATTAGAGATTTATAGTTCATGAGGACACCTTTTATATATCTAGCTATATTTTGTTGATGAGATAAATTTAATCTAGCAAGCGCCAAACAGCATGGAGGCAATGTTGGCGAATTGTGATTTTTATCTCCTTAATTTATTCATGATGTGGACAGGATAATTCCATGTATTACTTGAAATTTCATGTTATGAAACAGTAATAAAAAAAGCACCAAAAGGTGCTTTTCATGTTAAATGTAGCGTCTGGTCTAAACAGCCTGAGCGCAAATTAACGGTAACGTTTTTTCCAGTGTTTAGAGCGTTTTTCAGCTGCTTTATCTTTTGCAATCTTGTTACCTAGTGCAGCACCACCGCCAGCACCCAAAGCTGAACCGATATAACCGCCGTTAGTACCGCCCATATTTTTACCTACGGTATAACCTGCACCGCCGCCTAGAGCGCCACCAATGGCAGATTCAGTCCGGTTTTTTTTGCTGCTTGCAACCGCTGCACCGCCAGCACCACCTAAAGCAGCACCAATGGTTGCGCCGGTATTACCGCCCATGTTTTTACCTAATGCTGTACCTGCAACACTACCTAAAGCACTTGCTGCTGCAACACGCGCTGTACTGTCGGCATGTGCGTTTACGGTCATCATTGAACCAGCAGCTAAAACTGTACTCATTAAAAGTGCGTTGAGTTTCATGTCATCACTCCGTGTCCATCTACAGGACTGTAGTTATTTCGATGCGGAAAATGTAACAAATCATGCCCAAAACAATATGAAGATGTTTCTTCATAATTCCCTGCTTTATTTGGCGAATTGTAAAATCGGCAAGAAATAAGAATAAGATCGACTATAAAAAAAGCAATTCCACTGTTTTTAATCATATTTGTTAACAAATGCTGTAGAGCATGAATGATAGCAACGCGGACTTACTCAATAATGATGTTCATTAGAAGCCAGAGTCGTTAAACTAGGCGCAATTTTTTGATTTCGCTGTGCTAAATCGGTTTTTAGTCACAGCCTATGTTTGAGATTTTTTAGAAAATGAAAGAATCGTTACGTTTACGATTAGACCAACTCTCTGACCGCCATGAAGAATTGACCGCATTACTGGCTGATGTAGAAGTCATTTCTGATAATAAGCGCTTCCGTCAATTGTCACGTGAGCATAATGACTTAACAGAAATTACCAATGTCTGGACCAAGTATAGACAGGCTGAAGAAGACATCGAAACGGCTCAGGCCATGCTGTCAGATCCGGACTTTAAGGAAATGGCACAGGAAGAAATTAAAGAGAACAAAGCTTTAATTGAATCGCTTGAAGCAGACTTGAACATCTTGATGATTCCGAAAGATCCGAATGATGCCAACTCGGCTTATCTGGAGATTCGTGCGGGAACCGGTGGCGATGAAGCAGCGATTTTCTCTGGCGATTTATTCCGTATGTATAGTAAATATGCGGAAAACCAAGGCTGGCGTATTGAAATCCTTTCTGAAAATGAAGGCGAACATGGCGGCTATAAAGAAGTCATCTGCCTGATTAATGGTGACGGTGTTTACGGTCGTCTAAAATTTGAAAGTGGTGCGCATCGTGTACAGCGTGTACCGGCGACCGAATCACAAGGCCGAGTGCATACTTCTGCTTGTACCGTTGCGATTCTTCCTGAAATTGATGTTGATACCTCGGTCGAAATCAATTCATCCGATTTGCGGATTGATACGTATCGTGCTTCAGGTGCAGGCGGTCAGCACGTTAACAAAACCGATTCTGCAGTACGTATTACCCACATTCCAACTGGCACAGTGGTGGAATGTCAGGAAGAGCGTTCACAGCATAAGAACAAGGCCAAAGCGATGGCACTGCTGGTATCACGTTTGGAAAATGCCAAACGTGCAGCAGCAGATGCAGCAACCTCGGAAATGCGTCGTGACCTGGTGGGATCGGGTGATCGTTCGGAACGTATCCGTACTTATAACTATCCGCAAGGTCGTATGACCGATCACCGCATTAACCTGACTTTATACAAGCTGGATGCCGTGATGGAAGGTGATTTGACCGAATTGCTGGATAGTCTGCACCGCGAATATCAGGCGGATCAGTTGGCCATGCTTGCACAGCAGAATGGTGGATAATGAATATTTTACAAGCCTTGGCTTTACGCGGCGAAGCTGAAAGTTACGAACGTCAGGAAAATGCCTGGTTACTGGAACACATCACCAAGATTGATTCATTTGATCTGCTGATGAAAAAGGATCAGGAGTTAACGCCGGAACAGGAACAGGCGTATAAAGACGGGTTGGCGCGTATTGCTGCCGGTGAGCCTTTGGCCTATGTCACTGGTTCACAGCCATTCTGGACTTTGGACCTCAAAGTGACCAAAAATACCTTAGTGCCACGTCCGGATACTGAAGTGCTGGTTGAGACCGTGTTGAAGTTAGACCTGCCTGATGACGCCCGTGTAGTAGATTTGGGTACAGGTACTGGCGCAATTGCCTTATCACTGGCATCTGAGCGTCCAAACTGGACAGTAACGGCTTCTGATATCTACGAGCCTACGCTTGAGGTGGCGAAATATAATGCGGAACAATATGATATTGAGAATGTAGAATTTGTTCTGGGTTCATGGCTGAAGCCATTTGGCCGTCAATTCTTTGACGCCATTGTATCGAATCCACCTTATATCGACGCTGATGATGTGCATATGCAGAATCTGGCGACTGAACCGGAACGTGCGCTGGTGGCAGATAAAAAAGGTCTGGCCGATATTGAAATGATTATTCTGCAAGCCAAGAAGCATTTGACTGTGAATGGTTGGGTGGTGCTTGAACATGGTTATGATCAGGCAGATGCCGTACAACATCTATTTAAACAGGCGGGTTATAAGCAAGTCCGCACGGTTAAAGATTATGGCGGGAATGATCGTGTGACTTTGGCGCAATGGCCGCATTAATCTGTAATTCTTTTTCTATAAAAAAGCGACTACATTGGTCGCTTTTTTATTGGATTTTTTCTTTATAAATTCCTGACTGCATTTGAAACCTTAAGTATTTTGAATGACATCAAGCCAACGCAGTATAACTAAAAACAAAAAAAAGCGATGCCAGAGCATCGCTTTCGAGGAATTCTTAAAAAGAATTACATCGGATAATCCTGTAGACAGTCATAGACTTCTACCTGATCTAGGCTACCGGTTTCCATTGCCAGACAAAGTGCCATAACTTTCAAAGTATCTGCCAGATATTTTTCATCTTTCAAGGCGATACCTTCCTGTAATCCACTTATACGTTCTGCTGGAATTTCAAGGGCCTGAGCCGCTTCCACAGCATCTACCTGGTTAAAGAAGTGCAAAATTGCATCTTTCAGTTCTGCATCCGATGCATTTAAAATCCCTTGATTCAACTGTTCTGTGATGAGATCAGTCGAAGAAAATAAAGCTTTAGAGAAGTTTTGAACAAGATTTTGCCCAAGCACATCAGTCATCTTTAACATGGAGATACCTTCAACTAGAAAGGAAAATGGAGAGTACAGCCAATAGCAAAAGTGCTATAAATTGAATGAAAAATAATCTATTCTCGGATAAATTGCAAAGCTTTCCGGGTGACTGTGTAGTCCTGCTAATATATGTTTTAGGGCTTGAAATATATAATCATAATAAAAATAAATGCTTAGAATCTAAGTATTTTTCGGTAATATCTTTGAAGTCTAAGTTTATATAAATTATCTAATGTTATTTTGTCGATATGCGCCTGGACTGACGCCAGTCCACTTTTTGAATGCACGATGAAATGCACTGGATTCCTGAAAATTAAGCTGATCGCTAATCTCTTGTAAACTTTGTTCAGTACGGGTCAGCAATTCAATGGCGGTATCCCGGCGTATCTCATTTTTTAACTGTTGATAGCTGACACCTTCACTTTTTAAACGCCGTTGCATGGTCGCTTCAGACATATTCATTTTTAAGGCCAGTTCATTCAGTTCCAGCCATTCTGCCGGTGAAACTTGCAGTAATTGACGGCGAATCTGGGTGCTCAAGGCATAGGGGTTTTTAAAACGCACCAATAAATTTTGTGGGGTTTGCTGAATAAACTGATACCAGGACTGAGCATCCTGTTTAATCGGCAATTGCAGATAGCTTGCATCAAATTGCACGTAATTTTCGCTGGCCTGATATTCAATCTGTTCACAAAAACGGACTTTGTAATCAAAATCATCTAGGGGTGCTGCGCATTTCAATTGAATCTGATTAAGCAAAATCCGTTGTCCACTTAACCAGCAGATCAGGGTATGAATCAGCATCAGATAAGTCGCATAACTAAACATGCGTTTAGTCTGTTGTAGATCATAAATCACGATATAGGCATAGTGTTCCTCAACCATGAGCGTGCTTTGCAGATCGTCCAAAACCAGGTTGAGAAATTGCAAAATATGTTGCAGCGCTTTTTCCAGTGTATCTGCCTGCATGACCATTTTCGAAAGTAATTTAAAACTACCACGACGCATGGCATGGCTGTCCATACCAAAAAATTCGTCATTCATGCTGTCTGCAAGCACAGTCCATAACTGGGCAAATTGGCTAACGGATACGCGTGCCTTGGGAGCATTCAATACTTCTGCTGGGATATTGGCTTTTTTTAGAATGTCAGAGATATCAAATTGCAGCCGTTTGGCATCCAGCAATGCTTCGTTCACCAGATCAATCGAGATGGTGCCTTTGCTATATTCCAGTGCAGGCTTATGCATATTCAGTCTGACATCCTTGTTTTCATTGTCCAAATACATCATGCAAGATGCAATATTTGGAAATTGTACAGAATAAAAACTCTGTTTACTCTGCATATTAAGTCGTATCTAAAATAGAAAAATCGCTAGGAAATAAACATGAACATTCAGGGAAAAGTTATTGTGATCACCGGTGGTGCCTCAGGTTTGGGTGCAGCCACAGCGACTCATCTGGTTGAACACGGTGCTAAAGTGATTCTGGTCGATATGAATCAGGAGCAGGGTGAAGTACTACAGCAGCAACTGGGTGCACAGTCTGAGTTTGTACAGCTCGATGTGACCGATGAACAAGCCATTGAAAGTTTCTTCGCTCATGTTGAAAGCACGTATGGTCAACTGAATGGCTTGATCAACTGTGCCGGGATTGCACCGTCTGCCAAAGTATTGGGTCGTAACGGCATCCATGAATTAGCCATGTTTCAAAAAGTGCTCAATATTAATGTAAATGGTACTTTTAATATGTTGCGTCATGCGGCGGCTTTAATTGCAAAATATGAGTTGCAATCGGGTGAAGAAGAACGTGGCGTGATTGTGAATACTGCTTCAGTTGCCGCTTATGACGGTCAAATTGGTCAGACTGCCTATGCGGCATCCAAAGGTGCAGTCGTCGCAATGACTTTACCTTTGGCACGTGAACTGGCTCGTGAAGCGATCCGTGTCATGACCATCGCGCCGGGCATTATGGAAACTCCGATGCTGAAAGGCATGCCGCAAAATGTCCAGGATGCTTTGGGGCAAATGGTGCCGTTTCCACCACGTCTGGCAAAACCACAGGAATTCGCCCAGCTGGTAGGGCATATCTTCGAAAATAGCTATTTAAATGGTGAAGTCATTCGTCTAGATGGCGCGATTCGCATGCAGCCTAAATAAGTCTTCGATTTATATAGGACATGATGATTTGCACAGCTACCAATTTCTCATTGAATTCAAATGACTTTGTTTAAGCATGCATTTTCTTTTGAAGGATCAAAAGAAACAAAAATCCTTTGCGAAACTGAAGATACATCCCTGTATCTCAGTTTCGCAGTCGACATCCATGTCGCCTTATCCGACGTGCCAACGATCTCAATAGTAAAAAGCTTGAAGTAAATAAATAGATATAGAAAGGGAAGTTCAATGATTTTAAATGATGAACAAAAAATGATTCAGGACATGATGCGCAATTATTCGCAGCAGAAACTGAAACCGACAGCGGCCTTACGCGACAAAACGGCACAATTCCCAGCACAAGAACTTAAAGAACTCGGTGAGCTTGGCGCATTGGGTATGACAGTGGCTGAAGAATGGGGCGGCGCAGGTCTGGATTATGTGTCACTGGTCTTGGCGCTAGAAGAGATCGCTGCAGGTGATGGTGCAATCTCAACTATTATCAGTGTGCAGAATTCTTTGCCTTGTGGCATTACCCAGCGTTATGGCACAGAAGCACAAAAACAGCAGTATTTAACCAAACTGGCAACAGGTGAATGGCTCGGCTGTTTCTGTTTGACAGAACCTCAGGCCGGTTCGGATGCCAGTTCGCTGGAGTGTAAAGCCGAACGTGATGGTGATGAATGGGTGCTAAATGGCACCAAGCAGTTTATCACGACAGGTAAACACGCACAGATTGCACTAGTCTTTGCTGTGACCGATAAATCCGCAGGGAAAAAAGGTATTTCATGTTTTCTGGTGCCGACCGATGCACCGGGTTATATCGTGTCACGCCTAGAAGAGAAAATGGGTCAGCATTGTTCTGATACCGCGACCATCGTTCTGGATAACTGCCGGATTCCTGCTGCCAACTTGCTAGGTCAGGAGGGTGAAGGTTATAAAATTGCCTTGTCGAACCTTGAATCGGGTCGGATCGGCATTGCGGCACAATCTGTCGGTATGGCTCGGGCTGCACTGGATGCTGCAGTGGAATATGCCAATGACCGTAAAGCCTTTGGTGTAGAAATTGTGCAACATCAGGCTGTGGCGTTCAGGCTTGCAGATATGGCGACACAAATTGAAGCCGCACGTCAGCTCGTTTTGCATGCTGCAACATTAAAAGATGCAGGCTTGGCGTGTTTAAAAGAAGCATCGATGGCAAAACTGTTTGCATCGACTATTGCAGAAAGAGTCTGCTCGGATGCGATCCAGATTCATGGTGGCTACGGTTATGTCTCTGATTTTCCGGTCGAGCGAATTTATCGTGATGTGCGAGTGAGCCAGATTTATGAAGGTGCATCAGATATTCAACGACTGGTGATTGCACGTGAAGTGTGTCAACGCTGATTGTTAAATTAAAAAAACAGACTTTGATTGATGTTCAAATCCTGCACTTACATTGATGGATATGGAAATTGCAGGATTCAACTGAACATGATGATCTAAAGACATACAGTACGAATAATCGAAAAATAAGCCTTATCCATGTTCTAGTCCTAGGGCATGAATGCAGATTTGAAAAAAGTATGCTGATGGAATCAGCAGGAACAACAAATACAAATGGACAAACTCAGGCAAGGTCGCCTGAAAAATACAATAGGAAAGAGGTTGTCGTCATGAAGACACTAGAGCAGGCATATGCTGATTTTAATTTTGAAAATATGGTTCAGGAACATCTGGTTGGAAATGCAGAGTCCATCAATGCCTATACTGAATGTTGTGGACGTTACCTTGGCCAAAACCGAACCGCACTGATCTGGGAAGGCAAAAATGGTCAAACAGAGCAGTGGACATTTGAACAATTGGCAACTGCTTCAGGACAGCTGGCCAATTATATGCATTCTCTGGGTTTAAAAGCAGGAGATTGTATAGCTGGACTACTGCCAAGAACACCTGCACTCTTAATTACTATTTTGGCCACCTGGCGGATCGGTGCTATCTATCAGCCTTTGTTCACTGCCTTTGAAAGTAAAGCCATTGAACATCGCATCAGTACCGCTGGCACACAGTTGATTGTTACTGATGAGGAGCAGCGACTGAAACTTCATGATCTCAATGTCCCTAATATTCTGACTGTGCATCAAACAGCGGCAGATGATTATCAAGATGCTGATTTCTGGACAGCCTTACAGCAGCAACCGGAAGAGTTTGAACCGGTAAATTGCCAGTTTAATGATATTTTCCTGATGATGTTTACTTCAGGTACGACAGGCTTGGCAAAATCGGTTCCTGTGCCTTTAAAAGCCTTGTTGGCCTTTAAAGGCTATATGCTGCACGCCGTAGATCTGCGAGAAGAAGATTCCTTCTGGAATCTGGCCGACCCAGGTTGGGCCTATGGACTATATTATGGCATTGCGGGCCCGCTCAGTTTAGGTCATAGCATCATTATGGATGAACGTGGATTTAGCGTCGATAATGCTGTATATATCATTGAGAAATATAAAGTCAGTAACCTGACTGGCTCGCCAACTGCATTCCGGATGTTCTTTGGCTTTAAAGAAAAATTTGATGCAGGCATCAGTTCGCATTTGCGTGTGGTCAGTAGTGCAGGTGAACCGCTTACGCCTGAAGTGATCCAGTGGTTCAATCATGATTTAAATGTGAATATTTATGATCAATATGGACAGACTGAACTGGGTATGGTGATCGCCAATCATCATGGCTTGGAGCATCATAAAAAAGTGGGTTCAGCTGGATTTGCGATTCCGGGGCATCGCTTTGCGGTATTGAACGCAGAACATCAGGAAGTCGAAAAAGGCGGGATTGGAATCTTGGCAATTGACTGTTCGGCTTCACCCTTGATGTGGTTTAAAGGCTATGCCGGTCATAATCGAAAGTCTTTTGTCGGGCAGTATTATTTAACCGGTGACACTGTAAAAATGAATGAATATGGCGGTATTGATTTTATTGGGCGTGCGGACGATGTCATTACAACTTCGGGCTATCGTGTAGGGCCTTTTGATGTGGAAAGTACCTTGCTGGAATGTGAAGAAGTGCTTGAATCTGCAGTCGTCGGTAAACCAGATCCAGAACGAACTGAAATTGTGAAAGCCTTTGTAGTGCTTAAATCGGCTTATCCGGCTACTGAAGATTTGATGTTGAAACTGCAAAGTTATGTACGTTCACGCTTATCCAAACATGCCTATCCGAAAGAGATTGAGTTTGTGGCATCTTTGCCTAAAACATCGAGTGGCAAGATTCAGCGAAATTTACTCAAACAGCAGGAAGTTGCCAAACTTCAAGAGATGAAGCGAGTCAGCTAATTTTTCAAATTAATTGTTTGATTGAATGCTAAAAGGCTGCCATAGCAGCCTTTTGGTTTTTTAAGAAATAAATCTGCTACTTAAATTTTAATCAGATATTGAGCTGATTTTCCCGAACTTATATTTTTAAGAGAGCAGATTAAGGCAAGCAAAAATTATAATTTTTTATGTCATTACAGTAAAATTACATTAATATTTAAAATTAAATATATCAAAAATTTAGCCTCTTAAGATAAAGAGGCTAAATCTCATTCATTACCAGATATTACTTTGTAGATTCACTTTTTGATGTTCTGCATGCGGTTCGCCCGCTTCGCCAGTAACACCGCCTTTTAAGGCTTTAAAAAGCTGGGTGACTTTGTTGTCTGTCACATTCCAATATTCTGCGCTAACTGCTTCAGCAATCAATACCCGTACAGTCGGATCATCCTTGCCTTCAAACCAGTTTTCAGCCCATGGATTCCACAACTGTTCAATCAGAATGCGGTCAGTACTGATCTGGGCATGAGCACTGATCGACACATAAATACCATCTGATGGTTTTGCAAAAGACAAACCAATCTGACCACGGCCTGTTTCTGCTGCTTTGACCAGATCATTGGTATTACGCAGGATGAAATATAAGTTTTGGCGTTCATTCATCTGCTCGGAGTTCAGCATGGTCATCGGCTGGGAGTGTATTTCATGTGTGTCAGTTAAATGGCTGATCATGGTGTAACGAACATCCTTGATCAATTCCCATAATTTTTCACGATTATCATGTTGAGTATTGTTATGCTCGGTCATGTATGTTCTCCATACGATTTTATGAAAGCTGAAAAGATTGCTTGGTATTTTCAGATTAATCATATTTAGAGACAGATGCCTTAGGTCTCACTGAACTCATACATTTTCATACTCAAATACAGGCAGAGACTACAGAATTGCTAAACAAGGCAGTTCTATTTACAGGGTAATTCAATAGCAA
Organism: Acinetobacter lwoffii; assembly: GCF_024129435.1. GTDB lineage: Bacteria > Pseudomonadota > Gammaproteobacteria > Pseudomonadales > Moraxellaceae > Acinetobacter > Acinetobacter lwoffii_F. Next base: position 11,658 of record NZ_JAMXXN010000029.1, read on the forward strand.
AGATTTTAAAAACTTCAGGTTTGACACCTTGTATAAATGAGAAAGAGCTGTTTGCCGGAACCGTTTAATTGAGGTGATTCAAAAAATCTTGCCAAGCCATAGCGGCTGCATCTTGATACCGAACGTTTAGCTGATATGCTATTTGCCTCAACGATTGCCGAACCATTTATTGATGTGCTGTGAATTGAATGTGAGATTGATATTCCAGAGATTTATCAGCCTTTAGAAACTTCAGTAAAGCTAATTTTACGATCATTGTTAAAAATTTTCGAAACAAGGAAAGACGTTGTCTACATTTAACATGGATACCATATCCCCAGAATTCGAACTCACCGATGCTGAACTGCATCTGTATAGCCGTCAGATTCTTCTGGATGGCTGGGATATTGACGCTCAAGAACGGTTAAAATTTTCTAATGTCTGCATTATTGGTTGTGGCGGGATAGGCTGTGCACTGGCAGAACTTCTGGCACGTGCAGGTGTGGGAAAAATTACCCTGATCGATCCGGATACCATCGAGATGAGTAATTTACAGCGACAACTGGCATTTATACCGCAGGATATTGGATTTTATAAGGCAGAAACTCTGGCCAAAAGACTGAGTCAGGTTAATCCGAACCTACAAGTTGAATATGTGAATCAGGCCTTAACGGCTGAAAATGCAGTAAGTGTGATTGAGCATCAGGATCTGGTATTGGATGGTTGTGATCAGTTTGCCACACGTTATCTGGTCAATCAGATTTGCGTGGAGCTGAATGTGCCCTTATTGAGTGCTTCTGCGATTGGCTTGCAAGGTCAGCTATTTATGGTCGAAGGGGATTCCGCCTGTTATGCTTGCCTGTTCCCGCCAGAAAATCAGGCCGATGAAAGTCTGCGCTGTGCAGATTCCGGTGTCCTGGCCACCACACCGAATGTGATGGCCAGCTTACAGGCACATCATGCCTTGTTATATCTGGGATTAGGTCAGATACCACTTCGACAAAAGCTGTTGTTGTGGGATGGGCTGAGCTTTAAACAGCGGATTCTTACTTTCGAAAAAGATACAGATTGCCCAATCTGTCAGATAAGATAAGCCTGCAAAGTGATTTTTTTTTGCTACACTGCGTTTAATTAATTTTTCCTAAGACATTATGAAAAACAATATCTGGTTAGATGGAATACGTTCAGTTGCCCGTATGGGAGAAACAGCAGTCGTTGCGGCAAAGGCGGGCTTTAAATATGCCACTGAAAAGCCGAGCAATGCCAAACTGATGCGTGAAACTTTTGAATCCTTAGGTTCAACTTATATCAAGCTCGGTCAGTTTATTGCCAGTACGCCGTCACTATTTCCACGTGAATATGTTGAAGAATTTCAGGGCTGTCTGGATCAGACACCACGCTTGCCGTTTAGCTATATCCAGCAGGTTTTAGCCTCTGAATTTGCAGGACGTAACCTGGATGAAATCTTTGCATCGATTGATGAAACGCCATTAGCCTCTGCATCTATTGCACAGGTGCATGCGGCCAAACTGGTGTCTGGCGAAGATGTGGTGATTAAAGTACAAAAACCGGGCGTAGAAACCATTTTGTACACTGACTTGAATGTGCTGCATTGGGCAACCAAGTTGCTGGAAAAAGCAGTCCCGAAAGTCAAGTTTGCTTCACTGGCTGATATTGTCGAAGAAATCAAAACCCGTATGGTGCGCGAAGTCGATTTTATCGAAGAAGCCCAGAATCTGGATGATTTCGTCAATTACCTGAATATCACCAACAATCAGGCAGCGACTGCACCTAAGGTTTATCATCAATATTCGACCCGTCGTGTGCTCACCATGCAGCGTTTATACGGTGTGCCTTTGACAGATTTTGAAGTGGTCAAAAAAGTATCTAAAGATCCATCTCAAGTACTCATTACCGCGATGAATACCTGGTTTGGCAGCTTGATGATGTGTAACAGTTTCCATGCCGATCTGCATGCAGGCAACCTGATGCTACTTGAAGATGGCCGTGTCGGTTTTATTGATTTCGGTATTGTCGGTCAGCTCAAGCCTGAGGTATGGACTGCCTGTATGGCATTTATGGATTCATTGCAACATACCAATTATGAGCTGATGGCGCAAAACATGCTGAAAATGGGTATGACCGCTGTGCAGATTGATACCAAAGTTTTGGCTGCTGATTTGGAACGTTTATTTAGCGGTGTATTGATGGCGGATCCGCAGGAATTGTTAACGTCAAATCCTGCTGACCTGAACGATATCATGATGGATATGGTGGCTGTGGGTGAACGTCACGGGATCCGGTTCCCGCGTGACTTTGCCTTGCTATTCAAGCAAATGCTGTATTTCGATCGTTTCATGCGAATTCTGGCGCCGTATACCGATATCTATGCCGATCAGCGTTTGCAAATGGTGCAAAGCATGGATCCGAACCTGCTGTTAAAGCATTAAAACCCTATCTAGACTTGGAAAAATCCCCCTAAATCCCCCTTTTAAAAGGGGGACTTTAAAAGCTCCTCCTTTTGTAAAGGGGCTTGAGAGGGATTTGGTTAGTACTAAATTCTCGAGCAATCCAATGGACGCCATTATTATTGAAGGTTTAAAGGTTGAGACAGTCGTGGGCTGCTTTAACTGGGAACGTCAAATTATTCAGCCTCTAATGCTGGATTTGACTATTCAAACCGATTTAGAACAGGCATCAAACTCAGATGCACTTGCAGATACGCTGAATTATGCAGAAATTTGTGAGATTTCCAGCAAAGTCATTCAAGACGCCAAGCCTGAATTGATTGAACATGCAGCAAAATTAGTGCTGAATGCACTTTTTACTACCTTTACAGCAATTGAATCGATTAATATTACGATCCGTAAGCCTGCCATTATCGCGCAAGCCAATTCTGTAGGGATACGTCTTGAACGCCACCGAAACGATTTTCGCCCTAGCATTAGCGAGTAATTGTCATCCTCAGCAACATTTTCAAGCTGCACAGCAACGTATTTCTGAATGGGGAGAAGTTCAGTTTTCTCCCATTTATATGATTCCTTGCCGCGATGGTATCGGCGCAGATTACTGGAATGCAGCGTGTTTATTGCGAAGTTCTATGTCTAGTGAAGACATGATTGAGCTGCTCAAACAGCTGGAACAGGCATCAGGGCGAGTACGTCCATCTCATCAGATTACTTTGGATGTTGATTTGATTGCCTGGGGATTAGATCTTCAACATATGCAGTTCAATGAAAAAAAGTTGCCCTTGGCTCTGGATGTGAAAGTGCCTATGTTTGATATCTGGCATGATGCCATGTTCGAACATGGATCACATAGCTTCCCAACAGTTGAACAGCTGATTTAAATCAAATCACCTAATTTTTTGCTAATACATTTTATCCAGTAAGAATAATTAACCAGCCTGATCAAGCCAGATCAGGCTTTTTATGGTGCAGTTTTTTTGTCTTTAGAGTAAAAGAAAAATTCAGATAAGATGGTTCAGGTGGAGTTTAGGAATCATTTAAAAATGAAAATATTGGAAATTGTGGTTTCGGTTATTTTAATCCTTGGGATTCTTTATGTGATCCAATGGGGATTTCATGGTTTTCCGACAGGAAATTAATATTTGATTGATTTAAAGCTCTGGAATTTATTTTAAGATCAGTAAAAACCCTCAAAGCAGTAAAAATGCATCATCGCTATTTCACTTTTTCTTGTTATAAAAAATGATCAGCAATACGATAATGATCGCCAAGATGGCAAGAATGATCGTAGTTTCCATAACAATACCTCTCATGCATAGATCTTAGGTTTTAAACATCTAAATTAAAACCGAACATATATTAATTAAACTCAAGTTTTGTTAGAGCGGCTAGTTTTTGAAAAAATATTTTTCAGTGATGTTAATACAAGAGCCGCTCAATCCTATTCTTTGTCTAGCTAAAAAATAAACACATATTTAGGCAACAGACACATTAAATAATGATCCGATCCATGCACTGAATAACATGGCGATAATTCCCCAGAGCATCACCCGAACTGCACCTCTCCAGACACTTACTCCACCGGCATAGCTCGCCAGTGCACCCATCATCCCCAAGCTTAAAACACCAATCAGCATAACGCCTTTATCCAGATAGTGTTCCGGTAAAATCATGATTGAAATTAAAGGAAATAATGAACCTACCGTAAATGCCATAGCCGAAGAAAAGGCAGCGAGAAAGGGTTGGGCAGAGGTATGTGCTGAAATACCAATTTCATCCCGGGCATGGGCATCCAAGGCATTATGGTCGGTCAGCTGTTCAGCGACCTGTTGTGCCAAAGCAGGTTCCAGACCTCGTTGTATATAAATCGTTTTGAGCTCATTTAACTCATGCGTGGGATGGCGCTGCAGTTCGCGCTCTTCCATGAGTAGATCATTGGTTTCAATATCTTGCTGGGATTTAACCGAAATATATTCACCGGCCGCCATTGATGCGGCGCCAGAAATCAATCCGGCAATACAGGTCACCAATAAAATTTCCGTGGATGCTCCACTGGCTGCAATACCCACCACCAGACTGGTGACCGAAATAATCCCGTCATTTGCCCCCAGTACAGCTGCACGAAGCCAGCCCGCACGTTCGATATAATGTTTTTCAAGATGGTATGAGTGGCGCACAATGAAGCCCCTTTTTTATTATCATCATGATTATAGTAAATTTAAGTCATGTATAGATAGTAGGATTGAATCGATCTGAAAATTATCTTGAATGATCTGATCATCGTGCGCTTGGCTTAGCCTTTTATCAATCCAAGATAAAATCGAAGTGAGATTCATAAGTTCAAGAAATCAGACGCACTTGATACATAATTGATTTACGAATGGTAAAAATGATTAAAGCAAATCAAATATATCGAACAAAATAATAGCTGAGTGAGCTGGTTTAAAAAGAGAATCATCATGAAAGAAAAACATGAAAGCCATAAATGCTTGGTATGCGGCAAGCACTTTCTTCTGAAAAATCTCACTCCGATGGGAACAGTCAGAAAAGTCATTACCGAAGAGATTGCCAGGGATATTCCAGGCTGGACACCGCAAGATTATATTTGCCAGGCAGATTTAACCCGGTACCGCATACAGTATGTACATTCATTATTAAGTTCGGAAAAGGGTGAAGTGACTGATCTTGAGTTTGAAGTGATTGATAGCATGCATCAGCATGAACTGATTACCAAAAATGTGGAAACAACCTTAGAGCAAAAGTGGACTTTGGGAGAAAGGCTCGCTGATAAAATTGCAACTTTTGGTGGAAGCTGGACCTTTTTGATTTGTTTTGCAATCTTTTTGAGCCTGTGGATTACGATAAATACTGTGGTGATGGTGACACGACCTGCTGATCCTTATCCATTTATTCTGTTGAATTTAATCCTGTCCTGTCTCGCGGCGATTCAGGCACCTATTATTATGATGAGCCAGAACAGACAGGAAGCCAAAGACCGCTTACGTTCACAAAATGATTATCAGATCAATTTAAAAGCCGAGCTGGAAATCCAACACTTGCATGAAAAATTAGATCATCTGCTGCTACATCAATGGGAACGGCTGGCGCAAATTCAGGAAATCCAGCTGGACCTGCTTTCTGAAATGAGCAAAAAAGATTAAAGGATGCTGTGGGGGAATCTCTATTATTTTATAGAGCTTATAAGTAATAAGATCGCCATATGCCTTGAGTTGTTATTATCTCGCTCAAGATTTGACCCATATTAAAAAGCCCACAAATGAGTGGGCTCAAACTAAAACCGTCTTATTTAAATAAAATAACTGGTTTTGGTCATCAACTTGGAAATGCCTGTCATGGCGATCTTAACTGGAACGGGTAGATCTACACCGCCAGCATTTAACGCTGTATCCCGATGATGCAGTTCATCTTCATTCATCTGTTCTAGAATACGACGAGAACGTTCATCCTGCGGTGGCAACTGGCTAATATGATGCTGTAAATGCATGCTGACCTGACGTTCTGTTTCAGCCACAAAACCCAAGCTGTATTTGTCACCTGCGATTCCGGCAATCGCGCCCATACCGAAGGAAAGACCGTACCAGACCGGATTGAGTAGGCTGGTATGGCTATCCAGTTCTTTTAAGCGGTCTTCACACCAGGCCAGATGATCCTGTTCTTCAATCGCTGCCTGTTCCATTTCACGACGTACATTCGGGAGTTTCGCCGTCATCGCCTGACCATGGTACAGTGCCTGTGCGCAAACCTCACCACTATGATTGACCCGCATTAAACCTGCTACATGACGTGCATCACTGACCGTTAATTGTGTTTCTACCGGTTGGGCCGGATTTTCACGTCGTGCCGATGTCGTGCCCGGGACGAGACTGCGTAATGCCTGATCAAAAGAATGAATCAGCTTATCGACACCTGTATATTGACGCATGAATTAATCCTCCAAGGGTGCTTTCGCAGTTTTGATCATGGGTTTGAGTCGGAAAAGCAGCCATAAGGTAAACAGGCCACTCAATACTGCGGTAATACAAAAAAGTATTTTAAGATCAAGCTCTAGAACACTTAAAATAATAATCGAGAATATAGCAGAAGATACCATGAAAACGGCATTCAAAATGTTATTTGCTGCAACCACCCGCGCACGATGTGAGCGAGGCGAATGCGCCTGCATCATGGCATAGAGCGGAACAATATAAAAACCACCACTTATTCCGAGCAAGGTGACAGCCAGCATTACATGATAATAACTCCAGCCTTGCTGAAACACTTCGGCCAGACCGATTAACTCGCCGCTACGTACTGGCACAAAGGCCAGACTTGCGGCCAGATACAGGGCAAAGATCACCAGACCAATCGCACCAAAAGGCACCATTTTGATATTGACTTCACTGCCACCAATTTTTCGGCATAAATATGACCCTAGTCCGATTCCGACAGAAAAGAACGTCAGCAATAGACTGGCGACATTTTCCGAGGCATGCAGATTTTGCAAGGTCAGCTGTGGAATTTGGGTTAGATAGGTTGCACCATAAAACCAGTACCATGAATTGCTCAGTAAAATAGTAAAAACCAAAGGTAAGCCTTTGGCATATTTCAAGGTCTGCAAGCTGGTGCGAAAAAAATTCCAGTCGACTTGCAGCTCAGGTGCGGGAATGCTTTGTTTCAGGATATAACGACTGGATATATAACCAATCAAGGCGATGCTGATGATGGTTAAACTGATCCAGATCAGGTTGCCGGCGGAAGCTGCAATGACTGCACCGCCCAGAATCATACCGAATAGGATTGCCAGAGAAGTTCCGGACTGAAACAGGGCATTGCCGGACATCAGTTCATTCGGTTTCAGGACTTCAGGTAAAATCGCATATTTGATCGGGCCAAAGAAAGTGGAATGGGTGCCCATCAGGAACAGGGCAAATAACAGAATCCATAAATTACCCATGAGGAAACCGACAGTTCCCAGCAACATAATGGCAATTTCCAGAAGCTTGAGATAGCGAATCAGCTTTGAACGTTCGTATTTGTCGGCAATCTGACCGGCCGTGGCTGAAAAAATAAAATAGGGCAAGATAAACAGTAAAGCCGCCAGATTATTTAAAGTGCTGATGCTGGCCGATTGCTGTTGAATCCAGCCATAAGTAATGACCAGCAGTAACGCCTGTTTAAATACATTATCGTTTAATGCACCAAAAAACTGCGTCAGAAACATCGGTAAAAAGCGCCGAGAAGCTAACAAATGTTCATTTTTGTTCATATAGGCCGTGCTACATTAAGTTTTATTAAGAAATGTCAGTTATGCGTGAACATTGAGAAAAATCATGTAAGATACTTTCAGCCATGTAAAGGTAAAAACCAATTAATTAAGCTCCTTAGCTTATATTTTTCGGTCAAATAATCAATTAAAGAATGTATTCGTTTAGAGTTTGCTATGCCTGCAAAGAAAAATTTTAAAAAAACGATGCTAAATCGCAGTATGGGGCCTCTCATACCACAGCATAGTGGTATGCAGCTGTGTATGAGCATCTTTTTTATGATGTTATCCCATCAGAGCATGGCACAAACCGAACAAACCGAACAGCCCGAAACACCTGTGGCCATTTCTCAGGCAGAAATGGTGGACGAGCTATCCAAAGAAGCGATTCGTCAGGGAGTGGCCACGTCCGAAACGGAAGCGGAAGAAAAAATCGAAGAAGCCTTGGAGCCTGAAGTTCCAGTGGACAGCATGTTGATGCTGGAACAACAGCAAAATGCAGGATCTGGTCTGGGTGAATTTACGCCGATCGAGTTTGATGATCTGGAAGATCTGCCAGTACAGACTATTGATCAGAACATGGCGAATGAAATTTACCAGGTAGCCGAGCAAGCCAAACAGGAAGCACAAAACTATCGCAATACTCAGACCAGCGAAACGGTGGTGGCCGATATCAGCCAGCAAGAACTGCTGGAAATCAATCAGGCGCCGGTTAATGTCGATCAGTTGATGCAATCGATTCAGGCTGACAGCCAGATTATTGTACAAAATAATGAAGCCGGATTGACCTTGCCAGAAGTGCCAGGTCAGCTTGTCGCTGAGGATGATAAACGTCCGAATCTGTTCAAACGACTATTTTATAAAATCCGTCCTCCACGTCAGATTATGACGGCAAGAGTTCCTCGCATTAGTGCAGATGTGGTGATCATGAATGGACAAGGTGTTGCACAAAGTAATGGTATGCTGAACCGTAAAGATGTGCCTGAAGGCCATCTGAATTTAAGAAATAATGTCAAAGCCAAATTATCCAGTTTTACCCAAGAGTCTTTTGGCGACTTTAATTCGGCTTTGCCGCAATTACGCACCTTGTCCAGACAGGCAGCGCAGGCAGTGGGTTATTATAATGCCCAGTTCAGGTTTGAAAAAATCTCTGACAGTCGGGTTCAGGTTTTTGTGACCCCGAATGAACCTGTGCTGATCAGCAGTCAAAATATTGAATTTACTGGAGAGGGTGCGGAACAGCCACAATTCCAGGTCATCAGTCTTTTACCTGAACAGGAAGAAGGCGATATTTTCAATCATGGCAATTATGAAAAAACCAAAACACGCATTACCACAGCAGCCAATAACAATGGTTATTTTGATTCATTCTGGCGTCTGCATGATGTAAAGATTGCCCAACCACAAAACACTGCAGATGTGAACCTGCGTTTTGAAACGGGTGAACGTTATAAATTAGGCAATGTCGAGTTCAGAATGAGCGATCCTGAAAAGGAATTCCCGCTGGACCGAGACGTACTGGAAAGTCTGGTCACCTGGACAGATGGTGCTGATTATACCTTCTGGCGGGTCAATAGTCTGGCCAACAACCTGACTAACTCACGTTATTTTAACTATACCCTGGTAGATGCAATTCGCCCTGATCCGCTTGATAAAGAGCTGGAACTGGCACCCGATATTCAAAGCCTGATTGAAGAACAGAAACGGACTGAAGATCAGGCTGCTACTATCCAACCAGCTCGCTCGGTATCCTCTTCTCAGGAAGTGACCCAGAATGTCGTAGATGAAGACCAGTTTGCCGGTAGCCGCGATCAGGAAAGCGCAAATTTAAGAACTTTACGGGTTGAGCAGCAAACCAAAGAGAATGAACAGGACCGTTTAAAAGTACAGGCACGGGAAGAGAAAAAGATTCCAGTGATTGTGACTTTAAATGCAGACCGTTTAAATAGTGCTGAAGTGGGTTTGGGTTATGGCACAGATACCGATATCCGCTTACGTGGTCAATATCGTCGTGCCATTGTGAACAAGCGCGGACATTCGTTTGATGCCAACATGGAGTTATCTGGCATCCGTCAGTCGATTGATGGACGTTATAATATTCCCTATCACCATCCGCTGAATGATTATGTCAGTATTGTGGGTGGTTATGAGCGTGAAGAGCGTGAAGGCGTCGCACAGGGTGAAGGCCTGTTGATTGAATCGGCAGTCTTAGGTGCAGACCGGATTATTAAAAATCCACTGGGTAACTGGCAACGTACTTTTGGCGCCCGTTATCGTCTGGATCGCTTAACACAGGATGGTTCTGTTGATTTTAACCAGATTCCAGAAGCGTTTCGCTTTAATACCGAAGATGAACAGCAATCGCTACTGGTGGGTTATGAAGTTTCACGTACCGAGAGTGATCGTCGGGTCAATCCGACAAAAGGTTTTAAGCAGACCTATAAGATTGAACTGGGCAGTGAGGCTTTACTCTCTGATGCCGATATGGCCATTGTGAATGCAGGTTGGCGGTTTATCTATTCATTGGGTGAAAATGCAGACCATCAGTTTGTGGGTCGTGCCGATGCAGGCTATATCTTTACTGAAGATTTTGCCAAAGTGCCGTATAACCTGAGATATTTTACCGGGGGTGATCAGAGTATCCGCGGTTTTGATTATAAGAGCCTTTCTCCGGAAATTGACGGTTTTAAAGTAGGTGGTCAGGCCTTGGGCGTGGCTTCATTAGAATATAATTATCAGTTTAAGGAAGGCTGGCGTGCTGCGGTCTTTGCAGATGCCGGAAATGCCTATAATAAAGAATTCAGTAATCCGACCGAATATGGCGCGGGTGTGGGTGTGCGTTGGGCTTCACCGATTGGGCCAATACGTATAGATGTTGCGACTGGACTGTCTGATGACAATTATCCGATTCGTTTACATTTCTTTATTGGATCACAGTTATAAAACATCATTTTAAAAAATAGTTATTTGGGTAGATCATGGTCGAGAACCAACCACAGCCAGAACAAGAACCACAAGATAGCGTTGTGCCGAAAAAGCGCCGTATATTCAGAAGCATCCTATTGTCGGTGCTTTTTTCGCTGATTTTTCTGCTGTCTGTGTTGGCTCTACTGTTTTCGACCAATCAGGGCAGTAAATTTCTGCTGGATCAGGTGCTGGAACGTCAGCAAATTATTCAATATGAATATGAGGGCGGTAATTTATGGCGCGGGATTATTCTTAAAAATGTGCTGGTCAGCCTGAAACCAGTCGATGTCAAAATTGATCGTGCTGATGTTAAGCTGGGCTGGCGCGCGATTGTCAAAAAAGAAATTCATCTGACTGAAGCCGATGTCCTCAATCTGCAAATTATTAACAAGCAACCATCAACGGGCGAACCGTTCAAGTTTAATGCTATCCGTTTGCCTTTTATCTTGCGCGTTGATCATTTATTGCTGGATCATTTGGTCATTAAAACCCAGACCAATGCAGTTGATTTCTATAATATTGAATTAAATGAGGCGCTCTGGTCTGGCACCGAATTAAATTTTGAAGATTCCCGGATGGATATGGGCTATCTGTCAGTACGTGAAGCCACGGGTAAAATGCAGTTTGAAGGTAAATACCCTCTAGATGCTACGGGCATCGTCAATCTGCCTTCCTTAAGAGATAGCTTGAATATTCATGATATTCAGGTGAGGGCACGTGGAACACTGGACACGATTCAGGCTGGCGTAGCGACCAATACGCCTGATTTATTAACCGGTTGGGTTATTGTACATCCTATGCGCCCTCAGGTACCGATGCGCGGCGAGTTGAAGTTCAAGGATTATCACTGGCCTATTCTGGCCGAACAGAAACTGTTTACCAAAGACGGCATTGCCGAGTTCAATGGTGATATCCAACGTCTAGATCTGAATGTCCAGACTGACCTGATTGGGGAAAATATTCCGCAAGGTCAGTATAGTGCGGTGATGTATACCGATCTGGTCAATCAGCTGAATATTACCGATCTGAATGGTCAGTTGATGAAAGGCGCAGTCAGCCTTGCCGGGACAGTGGGCTGGAAAGACCGGGTCAGCTGGGATTTGGCTGGGCGTTTGAATGGGATTGATCCTAAACATGAGCGCATTCCGCAAGTCGTACAAGATTTCTTGCCGCCAAGTCTGGATGCCAATATCGCTTCTGCGGGTAACTTGGAAAATGGCCTGCACCTTACCGGACTGGTTGATTTTGACCGCTATGAAAGCTGGAATCTGAAGCTGGATCAAAATCCGGTCAAGGCCAATAAAATACAACCGATGCTGCTGGATGTTGCTTGGAAAAATATTGATCGCGCCGTACCTTACGTGGGCTGGCTCAGCAGTCAGTCTGGCGATGTCAAATTGGCATTGGTCGAAGGTCAGCAGAATATTCATGTGGCGACCAAAGTTGAGCAGCATGAAGAGGGTCTTTTACCTGCAGGCATGTATCAGGCTAAGCTCAATCTGAACAAGAATATCCTGAATGTCCCGAGCTTTAATTACAGTGCCAATGCACAGGCAGGCAGCTTAAGCGGCAATGCACGGATTGAACTACCACAGGAAAAACGTCAGTTAAAATGGACTGCAGTATTAAATGCCAAAAATTTGAATACTCAAAGTATTGCCGCAGCTTCACCGGTAGATCGTTTGAATGGCCAAGTTAAAGCCAATGGTTATGCGCAACCGAATCAGCAGATTATCAAACTGAATAGTGTCGACCTGACCGGACGACTAGCGGAGCAAAATGAAACCGTACGTTTGACTGGAAACAGCACCATTGCCTTGTTATTCCATAATGAAAAAGTGGGTGGCGGATTTAAAGGTTACGCGGTTAATTATGATGGTGCTTTAAATGCCAGTCAGCTTAAAGCCAGTCAGGGTATGCTGAAACTGCGCGTTTCAGGCACTCCAGAAATGTTGAAGATAAATGAATTCCGTCATGATGGTGTGGCTGGCAAGATTAATGCCAGCGGTCTGGTCAATCTGGCGAATGGGATTGGCTGGGATATCAATGCATCCTTAATCCGTTTTAAGCCGCAATATTTTAATGCCAAACTGAAAGGCGAATTGTCAGGCAATGTGCAAACCCAAGGCGTTTGGTCAGATGCTTTAAAACGTATTCAGATTCAACGCTTAAACCTGGCCGGTATGCTGAATAATAAACCGGTACGTGGCACAGGTAATTTATCGGTCATCATTAACTCAAATCAGCGCGGTTTTGTACCACAGCAGTTTGAAGCGAATAACCTGTTCCTGTCTTATGCCAGCAACCAGATTCAGGCGACCGGTAATGCACAAAATCTCCAACTAAAAGTGAATGCTCCAGCACTGTTTGAATTATATCCAGGTTTAAGAGGTCGCGCGCAAGGCTATATCAATATGCAGGCACAGCCACGATTACAGGCTTCGGCTAACCTGTCTATCGACAATTTCGCCTTTAAAAACCTGTTTAGCGTGCAGAAAGTTCGTGTTCGCGGACAGTTGCCAACATCGCAAAGCACACCAACTTTATTGACCGCGACAATGGATCGCCTGCGTAGCGGTTCACGCGAGATTGTACGCGGTGAAATATCACTGGCCGGTACCCGGGCTGCACACATTCTTAAAGTTCAGGCAGAAAACCGCCTGTCAAAATTCTTTGTGCAGCTCGCCGGTGGCTTTAATGCGCAAAATAACTGGCTGGGTCAGATTCAAAAAGGTGATTTCGACTCTTTACGTGCCCGTCTGGTGCAGCGTCAAAATGCAGCAGTGATTTATAACAGTGCTCAATCCGATCTGTTTGTTGGTGCTCATTGCTGGATGAGTCAGCAAAGCCAGTTGTGTTTTGACCAGCCGATTCGGGTCAACAAAACCCGTGGCAGTGCCTCTTTTATTACCCAAAACCTTGATCTGGAAGACTTTAGTGCATTCCTGCCTGATGGATTGGCGTTGACGGGTAAAGTCAATGGTTATGCCAAGGCTGCTTGGGCACAAGGCGCCAAACCTAAAATCGACGCGCGTCTGGTGACGCGTAATGGTGTGGTGGGCTTATCTTCCGAAGATCCAGATTATTTGGGTTCTACACTGAAATATGATGAAGTCGGTCTGGTGGCAAAAAGCGTGGCAGATGGCTTGCAACTTCGGCTGGACGTTAAAACACCGGATATTGGAACCGGCTATGCCAATGTCATCATTGATCCATACCGTGACAGTAAACCGATGCGTGGCGAAATTGCCTTTAACCAGGTACGGCTCAAAGTCTTTAAGCCATTTATTCAGGACATCCGTAATCTGGACGGGATTTTATCTTATGCCGGAAAAATTAGCGGAACTTTAACGGATCCTTTGCTTGAAGGTGAGGTTCGTGTCAAAGATGCTTCAATCAGCATGATCTCCCTACCGGTGAATTTGACCAATGTACAGCTCTATTCATCCATACGTCAGAATTCTGCCAGTATCAATGGCGCATTTAACAGTGGTCGTGGTGTGGGTAAATTAACCGGATCGGTCGACTGGAAAGGCGATCCGCGAGTGCAGTTAAAACTGCAAGGTGACAATCTGCTGATTCGTCAGGCACCATTAATTACTGCTGTGGTGACACCTGATTTGACTCTGGACATGTATCCATTTAATAAAAAACTGAGTCTGAGTGGCACAGTCGATGTACCGCGTGCGTTGATTTCAATGCCAGAAGCCTCAGAACCTGTAGTCGGTTTATCTTCAGATGTACGGGTCGTGCGTGAAGGTGATGATCAGTTGGCGATCTTGAAGTCAGCACGTCCTTGGGATATCCGGGCAGATGTAGCTGTTTCTTTAGGGAATCAGGTCATCTTCCAGGGCTTTGACAGTCGTATTCCGCTATTGGGTCGAGTCAATCTGTCACAGCGTGGTCTGGAAACTGCAATGCGTGCCAATGGTGCAATCGGGGTATCACAGCGGGTGAAAATCGAAGCCTATGGCCAAAGTCTGGACTTGAATCGTGCTATCGCGCGTTTTAATGGTGAACTTACCAATCCGACACTGGACATTGATGCCAATAAATCGGTTCAGGGTAGTACAGTCGGGGTACGGGTAACAGGGACTGCATCAAGTCCAAGTATTCAGATTTATAATGATGCGGGCTTGTCAGAACAGGAAGCCCTGAATGCCTTGATTACCGGTCGTGTCAATGAAGGTGTATCTGGTTTAAGCCAGGCCGAAGGATTTAGATCTGATGTGAATAATACAATCGCTGCTGCGGGGATTAGTTTGGGCTTGGGTAGCACCCGCGCACTGACCAACCAGATCGGGCGCAGTTTTGGCTTAACTGGTCTAGCTCTGGATGCCCAAGGTACAGGAGATGATACCCAGGTTTCTGTGACTGGTTATATTACGCCTGATTTATATCTTCGCTATGGGGTCGGGGTATTCACACCAGTGAATAAGCTGACTTTACGTTATCAGGTAAATCAGCGACTGTATCTGGAAGCGAGTCAGTCTTTAGAGCGTGCGATTGACTTGTTCTATAACTGGCGATTCTAATCCAAATAAAAAAGCCCTAAAATTTTAGGGCTTTTTGATGAGACAGGACAAAGATTTTATTAGCTATAAAGTAGATTGATATATTAGTCAGCAGAAGCGTTGATGTCTGAATTCAATCCCTATACATATAGGGCAAATAAGTTACGAGTAGAGAAAGAATCTAAAGTCAGCTTTTATGCTGAAGAAAACTGATCATCGTATAATTCAGCTATCACATATAGAAAATCAATTAAGACATGCAATAACAGACTGAAAATCAATAAACCCATAATAAAAATAGGTGTATATTGAAAATACGATTTCACGCATAAGAGCATCTTCGCATGTCGACTAAATTTATCATCCGTTTTGCTGCGATTCTATTTTCTGTACTTATTTTGACTGCATTAGCCATTCAATTTTTCTTTAAACCGGATGTAACCGTAGTTCTATGGATTTTCGCTGTACCTTTCATTTTGGGCATTCCAATTTTAGCTTCTGTTGTATTGACCACCAATGATGAGCTTGATATTCATAGCGTTAATTAGGCTTGAACCTTAAATTGGCGTATTTAAAGTGCATCTGATCTTTGCTGATAGAGCAGCTGACATTTGCACTTTGTTTAATAAAACAGACTTTATTTTAGAGCAATGCCAGTCAGTTAAGCATGCACTAGAAAATGTAGTAAAAATGAGTGTATGTTTACGCTCATTTTTTTATCAGGTTACTCCAAAATTTGGATTTAACTCTTAAATCATCATGATTTACATAAACTCTAAGAAATAAGGGAATATTCTTATCATTATTCATTCAAAATAGGTCTTCATCATAAAACTCATCATTTTAGAGAAAACAGAATGCCTAAAAATAATTATCTACCAGCTCTAGAACAAGTTTATGACTTTTTAAAGGAACGACCAGGTTTTAAGGATAAAAGTGAATTTGATAAAGCAGTAGAATATTTTAGAACTCTACATGAAAGTGATCCTCAGGATTTCAGAGTTCAAGCACCGAATACTGTCGCTGGAAAATTTGGTGCTAAAGAAACTATAAATTTAGGGTCTATGCCAGAATTCAGTAATAAGGAAAATTTCCTTAACTGGATAGATACGCAAATTAACCACTAGTTGAAAGAATTTAAGCAAACGCATCATACGGTAGGTTTTCATTTATTATTCATACATTCATTAACATGTAGTACAGAAAACAATCGAAACTGAGTTGGAAAACTACAAATTTGAATGATAACTTTGTATTCAAATCTTCCCAGTAAAGAGGTGAGCAATGAAGTTGTTGACTTTGGTGGGTATGGGAGTAGCAGCGAGTTATTGTTATAAAACTATGAAAAATGGCAAGCTTGCTCTTTCAGAACCTGACTTTGATGAAAGTGTAAAACGATTTGTACTGCAAGAATTTGCAGCTTAGTCTTCACGATATATTTCCCAAAAAGGCTCATCGGATGATGGGCTTTTTCATTTTCTAAAAACTTATAATTTTAATATTCAGATTAAAAGCAGTTTAATTATAGCCACCATGTTATAAACCTACTTCGTGATCTATTTTAAATAATTAAATGAGAGCTAATGGATGATGAAGATGGAAATGAATGGTGCGAGCTTATATATTCTGAAGCCTTGAGAATATATAAACCAACAAAATACAACACAGTCAACAAACTGAGATTCTTTGCCCTGATTTTAGAATTATTCGCAGAAATGCAGCATGAGGATGTAATAATTCAAGTAAAGGCTGTGAATGTGAAACTTAAATTGAGATCTAAAAATTACATTTTTTGGGTGTTTGAAATGCCTGATTTTCAGGACAAGACGTTATTTTTAACTTATATGTCTAGCAAATTAAGTCAGCTATAAGGTGTCGTTGAAGGTTAAAATCGTCAATCAATTTAACAAGCATAGTTTTTTTTATACTAATGGTCTATTTATATATTTTTATCAATAGCTTGCTTATTCTCTAGTCGTTACTCACTTTGACAACATACCTGAATCAGCGCAAAAGTGAAAAGGGGAAGACCTATCGAAAGATGGGCTTTTTTAATATGTATAGCTTATTGAACGAAAAGTAACTTAAAGCAAATGTAAGAAAACAGTTTATTAATACTCTCTATACTTTATTGGTAAATTCACAGTGCTATATTCGTTTTGCGAAAACAAGAAAACGCAAATAATATGAAGAAAATGACTACAGCACTAGCCCGCTTATTTGAAAAAGTAAGTGGGCTTTTTAATTGAAAAATTAATGTAATATTATGCTAATGTATAAATTATAAGTTTATATATAATGCATGAATAGATTCTATCGCTGTAGTTTCTTTCCAATTTCAGCCTCCTTCCCTAAGGAGGCATTTTTTTTGTCGGTAGAAAATAATGTTCCAATGACTATTGTGTTTATTCAGTTACACAAATGATCATCGTTGACTATTGAATGAATCTTTCAAATATTTGAGCATGATATTTTATTAGTTAAATAAGTGATGGATCGCCATGATAGATGAAGAAAAGCCTTTAAACTTCGACAACGATAGTGAACCTCAAGATTTCGAAGATGAAGAATTTATCGATGATAAGAAAGAGGATGAAATGTACAATGCTATTACCAAAGATGGTTCTAGTGTTGATCCTGCGGATGATGGGACGCGTCATATTCGCCCTGAAGACGGTGATCCGATAGAAGTTGAAGAGTAATAAAAAGCCCAATTTAATATTGGGCTTTTTTATCGTCTGGTGGATGAGAATGAAAATACAATTTTTCCCATATGGAATTGAGCGGATTTATCAAAAACCCCATCTAGAAAATTTAATTATTCATTGAAATGATTTTTTTTCACTTAGGGTCTGTTGACATTTACTGTTCATAATTAACCCTATAAAGGTAGCCATAAAAATATACAGGCTAAAGCAACAGAACTTTGATAATTT
>NZ_JAMXXN010000030.1 GCF_024129435.1 Acinetobacter lwoffii
TGGTTATGCCTGGTGACAACGTTGAGATGTCAGTAGAGCTAATCCACCCGATCGCAATGGACCCAGGTCTACGTTTTGCGATCCGTGAAGGTGGTCGTACAGTTGGTGCTGGTGTAGTTGCTAAAGTAACTGCATAATCGCTGATTGTGTAAGAAAAGCGCCTCTTTGAGGCGCTTTTTTTTGATTCAAACTTTTATAAAACTAAAAATAAATTGTCTGACAATGATTTTAAAAGCTGTCCTTATCTGATATCGGCTTGACCTAAACTGCACTTATGTAAAAAAAATTACCACGTAATATACAGATAAGAATATGAATATTACATTTTCGGGTCTGGATTGGCCTGATGGGAGTGGTCACATGAATGCGAAAGTAAATATTACCAATCGTGCGGGTGCTAGTTTTCCAGTTCGTCGCATGAACTTTGATTTTGATGCTGTGCCGGAATATTGGATGAATGGTTCAGCAGGTCTTACTCATTTTATGACGGCATTATCTGCGCTATTTCCAGCAGGTGAAAAGTTTTTTATAGATTCAGTCCGTGCGGTGCGTAAACATCCTGCAATTGTCAATAATGAAGCATTACAAAAAGAAATTTCCGCTTTTATTGGTCAGGAAGCGATGCATACTCACGAGCATATCGGCTTTAATGCATCTGCGCAAAAATATGGGCATGATGTCGAGACACTTGATCGTTATACCGATAAAGTCATTCAAACGACACGTAAAGTCATGGCTAAACTGGGTAAGCCTGTGGGAATTAGCCAAGAAATGGTAGATTTGACTGCAACCACGGCACTTGAGCATTTCACTGCAACCATTGCCTCACAGCTTTTGACCAATAGCCACATTCAGGAATTGATGACAGATGAAACCATGAAAACCATGTGGTTATGGCATGCCATCGAGGAAAATGAACATAAGGCAGTTGCATATGATGTCTTCGAAGGGGTTTTTGGCCAAGGCCTAAAAGCCTATGCACTGCGTACTTCATCCTTGGTCATCGCAATGGCAACCTTATTTGTGGTGCAAAGCTATTTCTTCGTCCGTTTGCTTAAACAGGATCAGCAGTTTAATCTTGAGTCCTTAAAAGCCATTTATACCTATGCCTATAGTCCTTCTAAAGGTGTCATTACGGGTATGGCGAAAGAAATGCTGATGTATTTTAAACCGGGATTCCATCCGAATAATCATCATACAGATCAACTGTTGGCGACTTGGAAAGCTAAATTGGGTTTGTGACAGAACTGAAGATTGGAGAGCGACTAAAATCGCTCTTTTTTTTGCTCGATTTTTTGGATGAAGTTTCTATAATGCGGAGGTTGATTCTATATAAGATGAACGAAGATGATTCGTTTAATGCAAGCAGCGGATGTAGAAGCCGTTGCAAAGATTGAAAAATCAGTTCAATCACATCCCTGGACTTTAAAACAGTTCGAAGATGCTGTAACGGCTTATCAAAGTACCGTGTTTGAAGTGCAAGGGCAGGTGGCCGGATTTTGTATTTTACAACCAGTGCTGGATGAAGCCAATTTATTGCTCATGGCAATTGATCCGGCACAGCAAGGTCAGGGCTTGGGCTATCAGTTGCTGGAGGCTTCAGTGGCGATGCTAAAAAATAATCCGGTACAGATTTTTCTGGAAGTACGCGAGAGTAATCAGGCTGCGATCAAGCTATATGAAAAATCAGGCTTTCATCAGATTGATCTGCGCAAGAACTATTATCCAAATGCCAACGGAAGTCGTGAACATGCCATCATTATGGTGAAAGCATGTACGGATGATTTTGCAAGTCTGTTTAAATCATAAAAGCTGACGACCTTATTTAATAATCTGGTGATTCCATCCGCTGGGTAAGGTCGTCATTAATGAGTTTCCCAAGTGCTGAATCTCCGTGGCACTCAGGGCATGATTTAAGCGTCGCCATTGTCCATCGATCAAGAGTTCCAGTGGCAGATACTGAGATTTGTAATTCATTTTGCTAGAATGCGGCACCCAATAACCCAGATAGATAAATTGCAAGCCCAGCTTTTGTGCATGTTCAATCTGTTTCAGGATTGCAAAAGCACCGAGTGAACGACGATTTTCATCCGGATCAAAGAAGGTATAGACGGCAGAGATGCCATCATCCAGCAGATCGCAGGTTGAAACACTGATTAGACGCTCACCTTGCCATAATTCTAGAAAGAAGCTGTCGGTGCAGCTTTGCAATAAAAATTTTTCGAACTGATCCCGAGTCGGTGGAAACATGTCGCCATCTGCGTGGCGTTCATTAATATAGCGTTCATACAGCACATAATGTAGATCACCGGCATGCTCTGGACTGGTAATTTTCATCACCAGATCCTGATTCCGTTTCCATGCTTTTTTTTGTGAACTGTTCATGCGGAATTCAGCGACAGGCACACGCGAAGATAGGCATTGACGGCACAGATGACATTCGGGACGATACACGAAATCACCACTGCGGCGGAAACCGGTACGTGACAGTTCCGATAAAGTGACTACATCAATACGATGTGCAGGATCCAGAAAAACCATGCGCGCCGACTTGTTGGGCAAATAGCTACAATCATGCGGCGGCGTAATATAATACTGTAAATCGTTCAGTAGGGCCTTGGGCTGATAAGAGTTCATAACAACTACCCTCTGTTATTTTCATTCACTTAAGCGCGCGTTTTGCGCTATTGTTTTACTTGAAAATACACCTTCCTGATACTTTTTCCAATCAATCGCAGGCTTTTTTACAATATCTTGTAACGAATTAAGATAGGTCTGGCGAGAAAGTGTACAGGCACCCAGGCTTAACAGATGATCATTGACCAGTTGGCAGTCGATCCAGGGTAGTTTATTTTCCTGTCCAATTAGCATTAAAGTATAGAAAGCCATTTTAGAAACATCGGTTTGCGTACTAAACATAGATTCACCAAAACAGCCTTGACCAATTGTCACACCATAAAGTCCACCGACGACGCGATCTTCATCCCAGACCTCAATGCTATAGCCATATCCTGCGTCGAACATGTCGCAATAGCCTGCGATAATATCTTCACTGATCCAGGTATCGTCTGCATAAGCACGGGGTAGGGAGCAGGAACGAATCACTCTTTCAAAAGCATGATTGACCGTAATTTTATAGTCCTGCTTTTTCATATTGCGTAGCAGGGATTTGCTTGGATGATAATCTTCGGGGCGAATAATGCAGCGTGGTTCCGGACTCCACCAGCAAATCGGATCACCTTCTGAAAACCATGGAAATAATCCATGTGTATAGGCTTCATAAAGTGTAGAAGGGGAGAGGTCGGCACCAATACAAATCAATCCTTCACCTTCAGGATCAACCTCGACCGGATTGGGAAAAATGAATTCTGAGGGAGGAAGTAAAGACATGGCAGACCCGACATAAATCTATAGATAAATCATCATCTCATTCTAGCAATAAAAAAGCCGCCCATAATGGACGGCTTTTTTATTCTTGCTGCTTAGTCTAGTTTGCCCATCGCATCAAGATATTTTTCCGCATCAAGCGCAGCCATACAGCCTGAACCCGCAGAAGTAATGGCTTGACGGTAAATGCTGTCCGCAATGTCACCGGCTGCAAATACACCCGGTACGGAAGTTTGTGTTGCATTACCTGCAGTACCGCTTTGCACCTGGATATAGCCGTCACGAAGCTCCAACTGACCTTCAAACATGGTGCTATTTGGCTTGTGACCAATCGCCACAAACATACCTGTCACATCAACGTTTTGAGTAGAATCATCTTGAGTTGATTTAAGACGAACTGAAGTTACGCCAGATTGTGCATCACCGAGTACTTCATCGACCTGATGGTTCCAGATAATGCTGATCTTGCCTTCTTTTTCTTTAGCAAATAAATGATCTTGCAAGATTTTTTCAGAACGTAATGAATCACGGCGATGAACCAGAGTCACATGCGAAGCGATATTGGATAAGTACAATGCTTCTTCAACAGCGGTATTACCGCCCCCTACAACCATCACTTTCTGGTTTTTATAGAAGAAACCATCACAGGTTGCGCAAGCACTGACACCTTGACCCATATAGGCTGCTTCAGATTCCAGACCGAGGTATTGTGCAGTTGCACCGGTACAGATGATCAGGGCATCACAGGTGAATTCTTCCATATCGCCTTTTAACACGAACGGGCGCTGGCTAAGATCCACTTCATTGATATGGTCATACACGATTTCAGTGCCAAAACGCTCTGCATGTGCCTGCATGCGTTCCATCAATGCTGGACCGGTTAAGCCTTCAGGATCACCTGGCCAGTTGTCGACGTCAGTCGTCGTGGTTAGCTGACCGCCCAGTTGCAAGCCTGCAATCAGGGTAGGTTTCAAGTTTGCACGCGCTGCATATACTGCTGCGCTATAGCCTGCAGGGCCAGAACCTAAAATAATCAGTCGTGAGTGACGTGCGCTCATCAGCTGTATCCTTTTTTATTTAGAAATTTATTGAATTATACGTGAAACTGTATAACAGTGGTGTGAGATTAAAGTCGATATTATTGATCATTGAAATCGATTTGGGCTATATAGCATAAGTAACATTGTGCTTGCACAATAGTGCATCTTTTTTCACAGAACAGGTGCATAATATGTATTTTATTGCGTCGCTTTTTTCAAGCATTGAAGCAAAAGAATATTCATGAAGAATTGGTTACAGGACAGTATATGACAGCGGTGTCGAGTGCCTATGCACAGCGCTTAGTAATGACATTATTTTTAGTCTCATTTGGGATTTATCTGTTTCTTGCAACAGTGACCTATACGCCATTTGATCCGGGGTGGATGCATATCTCCAGTGATACGCAGACCGTTTCGAATGCCAGTGGGGTAGCGGGTGCCTGGATTGCAGACCTTTTGTTTGGCTTTCTCGGTTGGGCAAGTCTGCTGATCCCTGTCTATCTGTTTATGGAAGCGATTCAGGTCTGGTGGCCGCGTAGCTTCCTGAACCGGCCATTTCGCTATGCGGCGCAATTCTTCCTGTTGCTGACCACCTCAGCGCTGTTGTTTTTATTCTGGCAAGTCCCTGCCGATACGCTGGATAATTCTTCCGGCGGTATTATTGGCTATGAATTAGGTCAGAGTCTGGAACAACTGCTGACAGTCTATGGTGCAGCATTCTTCCTGCTGGTGCTTTGGGTGGTGTTATTTACCTTGGCTTTTGGGGTGAAGTGGAACAAGACCTGGAGCAGCCTCAAAGCAACGCCTGCTTATTTACAAGACCTGTTCTACCGCAATGTGCCTGAAGGCATGTCTGATTTTGACCGGACTGCACCTGTCGCCAAAAAAGAGCCAGTCATTAGTGCCAAAAAAGTAGCGGTTGCAGTCACGCCCGCGCCTGAGCATCACCTGGTAGAAATAGATCCAGTGGTGCGTGATCAGATAGCTGAGCGCTTATTTGATGATTTTGCCGATAAAGAATCACAACAACCGCAGTTTTTTGATGATATTTCTGAAGCTGAGCAGCAGGCTGCTGAGCCAGTCGAGACATTTAAGCAAGTACAGCAAGTGCCTCAACAGCCGGATCGTGTGGTAGCCACAGGCGAGGTATGGCGTGCCTTACATTCAAATGAAGATCAGCGGCATAAACAGGATATTGATGCCTTACTCAAAGCAGCTGAAGAAGAACAGCTTGATTCTCCAGTCTCACATATAGCTGCTCCACAATCTGTTGCAGCACAGACTCATGCTCATACCAGAACCGCATCGACTTCACATACAGGCCTGGACTGGGATGATGATGAAATCTTTGATGAACTTCTGGCTGCAGTTCCGCAAGGTAAAACTGCGACCGATGTGCATAGTCCATTCAATACAGCATCAGCAGAAAAGACAGTAAGAATTGTGGAAGACATGACCAATGTTGCACCTGTGATGGCATCTATGGCGACTGCACATGTCGTGAAAAATAGCGCATTACAGGCCGATCTGGATGACCTGGGTGATTTGCTGATTGAAGAAGATGAGCCAAGCCCACCAGTACGTGCATCAAGCTATGCCCAATCTTCTGCATTTGTACAGGCACCAATTCAGCATCAGGGTATAGAGCAACCAGTATCTCCTCCTTCTGCAACTCATGCAGCAGTACGCGAAGCTTTATCTAAAGAAGAATTTGTAGAAGCCTGGCAAGAAACGGCTGGCAAGCCACAGGATGAAGACGAGTTTGATTTTGATGCGCCTTTAACTGATGCTTCAGGCCGTCCGATGTCACGTGCCATGCAGGTGGTTGAGCGCCGTAAAGATTTATCGCCGCTTCCAGGTCTGGATTTACTGGATGAAGTCGATCCGAATAAAAAAGTGAATTTTACCGAAGAGCAGCTGGCACGTTTATCTGAACTTCTTGAAATCAAGTTGCAAGAATTTAATGTCAAAGCCAAGGTGGTAGAAGCACAGCCAGGCCCAGTCGTAACACGTTTTGAACTGGATCTGGCGCCAGGGGTAAAAGCCTCTAAAGTGACGAATATTTCGCGTGATCTGGCACGTTCGATGTCGATGGCATCAGTGCGTGTGGTTGAGGTCATTCCGGGCAAGCCGTATATTGGAATTGAAGTACCGAACAGTACCCGTGAAATGGTCCGTTTAATTGAACTTTTAACTATTCCAGCTTTCACTGATCCGAATAGCATCCTCTCCATGGCAATGGGTAAGGATATTTCCGGTAATCCGGTGATTGCTGATCTGGGTAAAGCACCGCATATGCTGGTGGCAGGGACCACGGGTTCAGGTAAATCGGTGGCGGTGAACTCGATGATTTTATCGATGTTGCTGAAATATACCCCAGATGAATTGCGTTTAATTCTGATCGATCCGAAGCAGCTGGAACTGGCGAACTATAATGATATTCCGCATTTGTTGACGCCTGTAGTCACCGATATGAAAGATGCGGTCAGCGCATTGAACTGGTGTGTCAATGAGATGGAACGTCGTTATAAGCTGATGTCTTTCTTGAAAATCCGTAAACTAAGCGACTATAACCGCAAGGTGGAAGAGGCGATTGCCAATGGTGAAGACCTGATCGATCCAACCTGGAAAGCCAGCGATTCTGTTGTGGGTGAACGTGCGCCGCGTTTGACGCCATTGCCTTCCATTGTGATTGTCGCGGATGAGTTCGCGGATATGATCATGCAGGTCGGTAAGAAAGCTGAAGAGATGATTACCCGTCTGGCACAAAAATCACGTGCTGCCGGTATTCACTTACTATTAGCAACTCAGCGACCATCGGTTGATGTAATCACAGGCTTGATTAAAGCCAATATTCCGACACGTGTCGCATTACGGGTTAACTCCAAGATCGATTCGCGTACCATTCTGGATGCCGGCGGTGCAGAAGATTTACTTGGTCATGGTGACATGCTATTCCTCGGCCCGGGTAAAATTGAACCTGAACGTGTGCATGGTGCGTTTATTGCTGATGACGAAGTCAACCGGATCTGTGATGCATGGCGTGAACGTGGTTCACCAAATTATGTCGACGAGATCCTGACACCATTTGATGAAGAACCATCGAGTCGTGGTTTTGAAGATGGTGGCGACGGTGGATCAGATCGCGATGCGTTATATGACCAGTGTGTGGCATTTGTACTAGAAACCCGTAAGGCTTCCACTTCATCCTTACAGCGTAAATTCAGTCTGGGCTACAACCGTGCTGCGCGGATCATTGACCAGATGGAAGAAAACGGCATTGTCAGCGGCATGGGCGCCAACGGCAAACGCGAGATTCTGGTTTAATTTCAGTCTACCTACAATAAAAAAGCCTGCTTTCAAAGCAGGCTTTTTTATGTATTTTTGACTCAGGCAAATTTTGCCAATACATCCAGAAACTCGGCACTTTGACGTGGGTAGGTGGCAATCACGTCATGAATCCGTTGTCCTTCCGGATTAGTTGCATTGACATCACGGCCATCAGCGACAAATTTCGTCAAAAGGCGTTCATAATCAAATGGACGCATATGCTTGAAAGCATGATAGAGCACGTGAAAATCAGCATTAACGCCTGCAGGAGGAAGCTGATTCAAGTAGGCAAATACACGCTCATCTGACCATTCTTCGTTAAAGGTCGCTGGTTGGGATAATGCCATCGCAATTTCCTTGATCTAATGTAGTTTTTTCGGCATGAAAAAAGGCAAAATATGAGACTAGATTAGCAAAGCACTGCTTTGCCTAGTCGCAAGACTTGAAGCTATGCTTCAAGTGGGCGGAATATAACTAAACTACTATTTCTACCACTCTCATATTTTGCCTTGAATCAATTTACTTGACCAATCAAAAATCAGATTATCGTTCTTCAGGTAAATTGATATTCATTTCAAGCATTTCAATATTGGCTTCAGAACGAACCTGCATTTGAATATGTTGTTCATCGACACCGCGAACATAACGATTGACCACCTGCATGATTTCAGTCTTCATCTGGTCAATTTTGTCCTGGCTCAAGCGACGACCCAAGCCTTGTTCGGATGCAACGATCACCTTCAAACGGTCTTTAGCAGTCCGTGCGCTTGATGGCTTCTCCTCACCACTAAAAAGTTTACTCCAGAATCCTGCCATGTCTACGCTCCAAATAGTCGTGCTAACCAGCCCTTAGGTTTTACCTCAATATGACGGTAAGGACGCTCTTCACCAAGGAAACGCGCCACCAGGTCATCATAAGCCTGACCCGCTGAAGCCTCAGTGAAAAGAATCACTGGCTTACCTTCGTTTGATGCTTGTAAAACGCTTGGACACTCAGGAATAACACCTAGGGTCGGTACACGTAAAATATCCTTAGAAATATCGTCAATCGTCAGCATTTCCTGTTTATCGGCACGTTCCGGATTGAAACGGGTAATACACAGATGCTTACGGATGCGACCTTCGTTTTGTTCTACTTTTTTTGTTTTGCTATCGAGCATACCAATGATACGGTCAGAGTCACGGACTGAAGAAATTTCAGGGTTGGTCACAATGATCGCTTCATCCGCATGGTACATGGCCAGAATGGCACCACGCTCGATACCGGCAGGTGAATCACAAATAATATAGTCAAATTCCTGCGAAAGCTCATCCATTACACGTGCTACACCCTCATCGGTTAAGGCATCTTTATCACGTGTTTGGGAAGCAGGTAAAATATATAAATTCTCAATATCTTTATCGCGAATCAGTGCTTGTTGTAATCGTGCTTCGTTATTTAAAACATTCACAAAATCATAAACTACACGGCGTTCACAGCCCATAATCAAATCAAGGTTACGTAAACCTACATCAAAATCAATAACAACAGTTTTGTGACCACGTAGGGCTAAACCTGTTGCAAAAGATGCACTTGTTGTAGTTTTACCTACACCACCTTTGCCTGATGTTACGACAACAATTTTCGCCACCGAATCCACTCCTGTTATGGTTCAAATCCCCTGTTTAAAATGGGGTTTTTGGTGTTTATTTATACATTAAAATTGTAGAGCTTCAAATACAAGCTCTAGTTGATCATTCAAGTAAATATGCACGGATTTTTTAACCACATGTGGTGGAATGTCATCCGCTACACAATAGGTTCCTGCAATCGAAATCAGTTCTGATTCAAGGCTATGGCAGAAAATACGTGCAGCAGTATTGCCGCCAGCGCCTGCAATCAGGCGACCACGGGCACTGCCATAGACATGAATATTGCCCGATGCAATGATTTCTGAACCACTGTTAAGACCGGCATTCAGAATAATGTCGCCATTATGTTGCACAATACATTGGCCGGTGCGCAAAATCTCATCATGATATGAAGTCACATGGGCAACGACCGGAGCTGCAGCGACCGGATGATCACTGGCAACAACTGCCGCTTCCGGTTTAACTTCCACGACCTGTTCTTTGGTGGCTTTAATTTCTTCAAGCTGACGGTCAGGGGGGAGTACCGGGAACTGAATGGCACGTGCCTGATCGCCCAGTAGACCTTCAGTAACCGCCATGGGTTGTACTTCCAGATCAATTAATAACTGAATCAGGGCAATCAATTCCTGTTCAACTGAACTTTCGATGACGGCCAAAGTGCCCGGTGGAAATGCAGCTTGTAATTTTGGGCTAAGTTGCTGGCGGATGGCATCATGATCATTGGTATCTAGACTAATGCGTATCGCATTGACCATTCTGCCTTTTATCCGTATATCAGCCATAATTCTTCCTTAAATACTTCTGACGTGCTGGTTTTGTGTCGAAGCAATGTTGTAAATAGTGCAAATCCTAGAACAAATTGCAGTAATTCTCTAGCGATCTCAGTTATTTTTTTATGCGAACAGAACCGGACGGATTGATCTGATTCTGTACTTTAAACTTTACTTATCTATTGAGCTCTGATTTTGCTCATGTTCTTCTAAAATCTGTTGCCATTGTTTGACTTTCACCTGTTTCCGGATTGCTTCAAGTGTTTCAAAAACAGCCGATTCGACCAATTTATCAATATGTGGATTATGTTCAATCTGAATCTGGCTGATTTTATCTGAAATTAGGGTAAAAGTCGGATTTTCTTTTTGACCTGTGTGGGTAAATGGTTCAATCAGTCCTTGCGTGATATTTTCGCCCAAACGTTGACCAATACTTTGAATTTGCTGTTCAATCCGGCTGCCAACAATTGGAATCAAACGTAATAATTGGGTTAGTTCTGGAGTATCTTCAATCGCCTGATTCACTACTTGCCCTACATTTTTAGCGATCATGGAACGTTGTGCCTGTAATTCCTTGCCTAAAGATTCCTGCAAGATATCTGCCAAGGCAATCGCCAGTAATTTACGGTGATGTTCCACCAAATCATCAATTAACTGTTTATGTGATGTGCTCGTGGTCAGTTCACGCTTAATACCGTCCAGTACGGTCAGTACCACCCGGCTAGAAAGCTCTTCCATCAGCATGTTGTAATAAAAGTTACCTTGGCGATACCAGCGGTTAGGAATTACTTTATAACCATGGCTATGCAGGTTGTAGCCAATCGCGACCGCACGCAGCAGGCGTAGGAAACGTAGTTGAGGGATAATGGATAAAATTTCATACCAGTGCACAAAAGGGAAGAACCACCAGCGTCGATGATGACGCAGAACAATCGCGATGACCCAGCGTGCCAGTAATTCACAGACCAAGAAGGTGGTAAACCAGCCCTCGGTAATAATGACCCAAGGGCGTAAATCACTTTTATAAAACTGCAACACTTCGGGTAAACGAATTAAGTCAAACAACCACTGACCAAAATCGCTCATTAAAATGGCGTTGGCACTGAGACAGAACAGATTGATGATGATTAAAACCATCATGAAAATGTCGTAAATCAGTGCAATTTTCCAGCCCCAGGTTCCTTTACGAACAAATTTAAATGAGCTGGACGTAATGTCCGGGTTGTCGTTCTTCATAATTACTCGGTTACAGATCCGACCGGGGCTTGGGCAAAGTTCTGCTGCATTTGTGCGATGAGCTGATCTTTTTCAGTCCAGATTTGATCAATCCATTTTTGAAAACGTGCACGATATTCAGCATCACCTTCGTAATTGCCGCCTAGTACCCAGTCAGGAATATCAATTTTTCTTAAATTTACCGCAATACGTGGCACTTCACCTAACCAAAATTCGCCATAGCCCGGAATACCG
This sequence comes from Acinetobacter lwoffii, assembly GCF_024129435.1. Taxonomy (GTDB): domain Bacteria; phylum Pseudomonadota; class Gammaproteobacteria; order Pseudomonadales; family Moraxellaceae; genus Acinetobacter; species Acinetobacter lwoffii_F. The sequence goes on from NZ_JAMXXN010000030.1 coordinate 11,630, forward strand.
TCAGGATAAACAATGGTCATGTCGACCAGCGCATCAATTTTATCGCCGAGAATACTGAGCGCCAATGCCAAACCACCGGCTTTAGGTTTTAATAAATGAGTATAAGGAGACTGCTGCTGATCATGCTTTTCCTGGGTAAAGCGCGTGCCTTCCAGATAATTTAACAGGGTAAAAGGCTGACTGATCAGCTGTTCACAAGATTTGCGTGCTTCTTCCATATCCCGATATTTCAACGCAGGGTTTTTGGCAATCTGTTCCTTGCTATGCCGTTTCATCATCGGGAAGCCTAAGATTTTAAAAGCCTGACCGACAAAAGGAATAAAAATAAGTTCCCATTTAGTAAAGAAGCGCGTCAGGGGCATACGGGTCAGACCGAAGTACTGATTGACAGTAGTATCGACCCAGCTTTGATGATTACAGGTCATCAAATAACGTCCCTGCATATTCAAATCCAGTGATTCATCTACACTGATTTGCCATTGCGTGTTTTTCAGCACATGCTCAATCAGCCAATTATTGACCCCTAACCAGCTGTTGGTAATCTTGATATTGGTTTCATCCACTTTTGCGGATTTTTTAAAAAGTTTGGTTAAACCCAAGGCCAGCACCGGGGGACCATGAAAAAAAGTACTGCCCGTCATGACGGATGTGACCGTCAGGCCACGCGCCAGTTTTTTTAAAGTCGGTTGCTTGTTGCTATTCGATGACATATCCAAACAGTCCCCAGAGATTAATCACTTAAATTTTTTCATATTTTGAGTAATATAGAGACAGTTAGGCAAATAAAAAAGCCTAAACAGGAAACTATGAAGATATTGTGACGAACTACTTGGTTTTAGTTACATATAAACATTACAAAATATTACTAAACGATTTATTATTAACAAAAATTCAATGGTTACACCATTCAATTTAAATCATTATCTCGCTTAACAACAAAGCATACAACAAGGAGTCATGCGATGCGTGCACTAGTCATTTCAGCAGCTGTAGCAGGGGCCGTAGCACTTACAGGTTGTCAATCAACTGGTAATAACATCGGTGGTGTGGAATATGATAAAGCTGCTCTAGGTACTTTAATTGGTGCTGCAGCAGGTTACGGTGTTTCTAAAGGCAATGCGAATACCAGCCGTCAAAATAACCGTGCAGCAGCAATTGGTGCTGTTGTTGGTGGTGCAGCAGGTATTTATCTTGATAATAAAGAGAAAAAATTACGTCAAGCAACAGCGGGTACGGGCGTAGACGTTAACCGTAATGCAGATGGTTCGATTAACCTTGTGATGCCGGGCAGCATTACATTTGACACCAACAAATCAAATATCAAACCAAACTTTTATGGCACTTTGAACAAAGTAGCGCAAGTATTAACTGAAGATAACAAGAGCGGTATTCTTGTAACTGGTTATACAGACAGCACGGGTAATGATTCAATTAACTTGCCATTGTCTCAAGCACGCGCAAACTCTGTAGCGACTTACTTGGCTGGCCAAGGTGTTTCACGTACACGTATTAATGCTCAAGGTTTAGGTTCAGCGAACCCAATTGCAGACAATACAACTGCTGCAGGTAAAGAGCAAAACCGTCGTGTAGAAATCGCGGTATATGCAGTTCAATAATTCTTGAACGCTTAAGAAAAACCACCTTCGGGTGGTTTTTTTATATCTGAACATTGACCTGATTAATCGTATTTTAAATTAGGCAACTGGGGCAGAGATGACTATAATCGGAGCCGAATCTAGAAGAGGAAGCCATATGTCACTCGCCAGTCAGTTAAATGACAAGCAACTTGAAGCCATGAAATACACTCAAGGACCCTTGTTAGTACTTGCAGGAGCGGGTTCAGGCAAGACTTCAGTAATCACGCGAAAAATCGCGTATTTAGTCAAGCATTGCGGGATTCCCGCACATCGTATTACCGCAATGACCTTTACCAACAAAGCAGCACGTGAGATGAAAGAGCGTGTCAGCAAATTGTTGACGCGTGAAGAAAGTAAAGGCGTTTCAGTTTCGACCTTCCATACTTTTGGCCTGAATATGCTGCGCCTGGAGTTGAAACATACCCCACTGAAAAATAATTTCTCGATTCTGGATGCTGACGACTGTAAACGCATTCTGATGGATCTGATGCAGCGTGACAATTTATCCGGTGCAGAAAGCAAAGAACTGATTGCCAAAGCCATGAAAATGATCTCGGACTGGAAAAATGATCTGATTCCACCCGAGCAGGCACATACTACCTGTGAAACTGCCGAAGATGTGCAGTTTGCGCATTTATATCAATTATATGAACGTAATTTGCGTGCCTATAACGCCGTGGATTTTGATGACCTGATTGTGATGCCAACGCGCTTGCTGCAGGAAAATGCCGAAGTTCGTGACAAATGGCAAAACCGGGTACGTTATTTGCTGGTGGATGAATATCAGGATACCAACACAGCACAGTATATTCTGGTGAAATTACTGGTTGGTGTGATGGGACAGTTCACCGCCGTAGGCGATGATGATCAGTCGATTTATGCCTGGCGTGGGGCTAAACCGGAAAATATGGCTTTGTTGCAGCAGGATTTTCCTAATCTGAAAGTGATCAAACTGGAACAGAATTATCGTTCGACCAGTCGTATTCTCAAAGCAGCCAACACCGTGATTGGTAATAATCCGCATATTTTTGATAAAAAACTCTGGTCGGACAAAGGCCATGGTGAAGTGATCCGTGTGATTACCTGCCGCAATGATGATGATGAAGCAGAACGCGTGGTTAAAGACCTGATCACGCATAAATTGATGAACGGTAAAAGCTGGAAAGATTATGCGGTGTTGTACCGCGGCAATTTCCAGGCGCGTATTTTAGAAACCCATCTGCGCCAGATGCAGATTCCGTATAAATTATCTGGCGGACAGTCCTTCTTCGCACGTGCCGAAATCAAGGACATGATGAGCTATTTACGCTTGATCATTAACCCTGAAGATGACAGTGCATTTTTACGAATTATCAATACGCCAAAACGGGCAATTGGTCCGGTAACGCTGGAAAAGCTCGGTCTATTTGCTCAGGAAAATAATCTGTCGCTTCTGGCTGCGGCTGCGGATCAGCGTCTGACCATGGCGATTCCGAAAAAGGCCACGACTCAATTGGCTGAGTTTGCCGATTTTATTGAGGGTTTTACCCGCAATTTACTGGATGATGATGAACCAGTGCCAATTATCCGCCAGATGATGATTGAAGCCGGTTATATCGATTACATCAAGGAAACTGCAGCCACACCAGCGCAGGAAAAGACCAAGCTCGACAATATCGAAGTGCTCTATAGCAGCATTCAAAGCCTGATTAACCGCGCTGAAGATGTTGATGAAAAAAATATTGAAAGTGTGATTCGTAAAATGGTGCTGCTGGACATGCTCGAGCAGCAGCAGGAAGAAGAGGACACCGATAAAGTCAATTTATTGACTTTGCATGCGTCTAAAGGTCTGGAATTTCCTTATGTCTATCTGATCGGGCTGGAAGAAGAAATTCTGCCACATAAAAACTCGATCGCTGCAGAAACGGTCGAAGAGGAACGCCGTCTGATGTATGTGGGGATTACCCGTGCACGTCAGGGCTTGACCATTACTTTGGCAGAACAGCGCAAGGCGGGCGGGCAGATGAAGCAAATGACCCCAAGCCGTTTCCTGGATGAATTACCAGAAGATGAGCTGGAATGGTTAGGTCGTAAGAAAAAGCTGGCAAGCAACATCGATCCGAAATTACAAGCCCAACATTATCTTGATAATTTGCGTAACCTCATCAAACGATAAGGTGCAGCGCTGTCACTTATTTTAAATGAAACAACAGGAATGAATACATGAAAGTTCAGGTGAAAGTCCTTGACTCGCGTCTTGGTCAGGAATGGCCATTACCGACTTATGCTACGACAGGTTCAGCGGGGCTGGATTTGCGTGCGTGTGTTGCAGAAACCACAATCATTGAACCAGGCCAAACGGTTTTGGTAAAAACTGGTTTAGCAATCTATATTGAAGATCCTGCATTTGCTGGTCTGATCTTGCCACGTTCGGGTTTGGGCCATAAACATGGGATCGTGTTGGGTAACCTGGTAGGTTTAATTGATTCTGATTATCAGGGTGAATTGATGGTATCCGTTTGGAACCGTAGTCAGACGGCATTCAGCTTAGAGCCAGGTGAACGTTTGGCGCAGTATGTGTTGGTTCCTGTGGTACAAGCTGAATTCGATCTGGTGAATGAATTCGAAGCGACTGAACGCGGTGCTGGCGGTTTTGGTCATACGGGTAAAAACTAAGTTTTAATCATGGTTTACATTCATTAACTGGATGTAAGCCATTTTTAGTTGATTAGATTAAATATTAAAAAAAATGAGTGGGTTGAAATATATTTAAAAAATAAAACCTTATTTTCTGGCCAAATAGAGTTCTTTAAATCTAAAATTGATGTAGTGATCAAATATCTAATCAGATGAAACTCAAAATAAATATAATTAAATAATCATTATTTAATTACAAGAACCTTATAATTCTAAAGTTGTAGATTATATTTTTATAATTGATTGTTACATTGAAATCGTTTAAAAATAGCAGGTCTTAAAACAAAAACAAATGTTTAAAGTCATTATGATGAAATCATCATTTTAAATCTCCTTATTTTAACGAATAGTGAAAAGACAGTTTTATGGGATCTATGAATCATCCATTCCCCATGCATATCTTTCGTGCCTATGACATACGCGGTAAAGTCAGTCTATTAGGTGCCGGGATCATTGATGCAATTGCCCACGGTTTAGCCCAGCAGTATCAGACTGCGGGACAGACACGTGTCGCCATTGGTTATGATGCACGCATCAGTAGTCCGGCTTTTGCCGACACGATTGCCCGTATTTTTAAAGATTATTCGCTGGAAGCCACTATTGTAGGTTGTTGTTCCAGCCCAATGCTATATTTCACCGCACGCCAGTTTGATGGCAATGGCATTATGGTCACTGCCAGTCATAATCCTAAAGAAGATAATGGTATTAAATGGATTATTGATGGTGAACCACCTTGTCCTGAGATGATTCAACAGGTGGCCCAACTGGCAAAGTCACATTGCGATAGCCAGCTAATTACTTTAGCTGAACTGCCGCATCAGATTATTCCAGAGTTTTGCCTGCAGTATCAGCAGGGAATATTAGAAGATATTCAATTAAAGCGCTCATTTAAAGTGATTCTGGATGGTCTGCATGGCTCAGCCGGACGTTGTGCTGACTTGGTACTCAGAAAAATGGGCTGTGAAGTGATTGCTTTACGTTGTGAGGCGAATGGACATTTTCCGGATCATGCGCCGGATCCTTCGCAAGACAAACATCTTGAGACTTTACGTCAAACCGTCATGCAACAGCAGGCTGATCTCGGTATTGCCCTGGACGGTGATGGCGATCGCCTGGTTCTGGTTGATGAACAGGGTCAGATTATCACAGCCGATCAGTTATTGTGCCTGTTTGCTGAAATTTGTCTCAATGATTCAGCGCCATGCCAATTTGTTTATGATGTGAAATGTTCAACCTTAGTTCGTGATACGGTGCAACGTTTAGGTGGAGAGCCGGTGATGATTCGTACCGGCAGTTCATTTCTCAGAACTTATCTGAACCAGTCTCAGCATCAGGCGATTTTTGGTGGGGAATATGCCGGACATTATGTCTTTAATGATGGTCGCGGTTGGGGCTATGATGATGGACTCTATGCAGCGCTCAGAGTCATGGAATATCTGGATCAAACTGGTCTAAGTTTGGCGCAGGCCTTGGCGGCATATCCAAAACGACATGGTACTGAAGATCTTTATATTTCAACGCGTCAAGTACGTCCTGTTGAGCTTTTAAACTTCGTTGAACAACAATCCGCAAGAATTAATGCGCAAATCAGTAAAATTGATGGGATACGTCTTGATTTTGAGGATGGTTTTGGCATCATTCGAGCATCCAATACAGGTGAGTATTTCACAGTGCGCTTTGATGCCAATAATGCCCAAGGTCTAAATGAAATTCGTCATCTGTTTGTAGCCATGTTGCGTGACCGTTATCCAGAGATCGCTCAAGACATTTTAGATGCTCAATAAGGAGAGGCGAATGCCAAATCAACAAACAGGCATCGACAAAGCACAGATTTTGACAGAAGCTTTGCCGTATATTCAACGCTTTGCGGGTAAAACCCTGGTGGTAAAATACGGCGGTAATGCGATGACCGATCCTGAGCTGGAAAGTTCATTTGCACGTGATATCGTATTATTAAAAACCGTCGGTATTAATCCGATCGTGGTGCATGGCGGTGGCCCGCAAGTCGATTCCATGCTGAAACAGCTGGGGCGTGAATCTGACCGTATTGACGGCATGCGCGTGACTGATCCTGCGACCATGGAAGTGGTCGAGATGGTACTTGGTGGTAGCGTCAATAAATCTATCGTGAACCTGATCAACCAGCATGGTGGTCGTGCCATTGGTCTTACCGGTAAAGACGGCAACCTGATTCGTGCACAAAAACTGCTGATGGAAAAAGTGGCTGAAGATGGTTCAGTTGAGCAAATTGATCTGGGTCTGGTCGGTGAAGTCGTTGGCGTAAAAACCGATGTTCTGGAAATGTTCACCAATAGTGACTTTATTCCAGTCATTGCCCCGTTAGGTGTCGATGAAGAAGGCAATACCTATAATATCAATGCCGATCTGGTCGCTGGTAAAGTCGCTGAAGCCTTAGGTGCAGAAAAACTGATTTTGCTCACCAATATCACAGGCGTGCTGGATGAAAATAAAAACCTGTTGACTGGTTTGACCACTCAGGAAGTCGATCGTCTGATCGAAACTGGCGTGATCTATGGCGGCATGATTCCAAAGGTCGGTTGTGCGCTGGATGCGGTAAAAGGCGGTGTCGTGAGTGCACATATCGTGGATGGTCGTGTACCACATGCCAGCTTGCTGGAAATTTTCACTGATCATGGTGTGGGCACCCTCATTACCAATCGTGCCAATCCGCATCGTTCTTAAGCCAATTTTTGCGAAAAAGAGTCTCAATAGAGGCTCTTTTTTATTTGGATTTATCAAACCCAGATATTTGAAATGACAGGAACAGTCATGCACAATAAGCTTCTAAGTAAATAGAGAGCTGAAACCAGACCATGTGCCAACTGCTCGGAATGAATTGTGCCACCCCGACGGATATTACTTTTTCTTTTCGCGGGTTTTCCCAGCGGGCGGGCATTACCTCTGATCATGCGGATGGTTTCGGGATTGCTTTCTTTGAAGATAAAGCCTGCCGTCTGTTCGTCGATAACCAGTCCGCGATTGAATCACCGATTGCCGAGCTGGTACGTAATTATCCAATCAAATCACGCAATGTGATTGCCCATATCCGTAAAGCGACCCAAGGCAAAATTAATCTGGAAAACTCGCATCCTTTTAGCCGTGAACTTTGGGGGCGGCAATGGATTTTTGCCCATAATGGCGATTTATATGATTATTTTCCTGAACTGTCAGGGCGCTTTACCCCAGTCGGAAATACCGACAGTGAGCGTGCCTTCTGTTACCTGCTGGATCAACTGGTGAAACGCTTTGGCTATCATGAGCCGAAACTGGATCAGGTTTTCGATCTTCTAGCTGAAATTTCACCTGCAATCGCGGAGCATGGCACCTTTAATTTCTGCCTGTCGAATGGTCAGGCCCTGTTTAGCTATGCGATTACTAAACTCCACTGGCTGGTACGTGAATACCCGTTTAGACCGGCTCAGCTGATTGATATTGATGTCGAAGTGGACTTTAGTCAGGTCACGACCCCTGAAGATCGCGTCGCAGTGATTACCACTGAACCATTGACCCAGAATGAAGAATGGACTGCCTTCCAGCCCGGTGAAATGATCCTGTTTCAGCATGGGGCGAAAGTACGTTCTCAGTTGACACATGTTGAACGTCTGGAACGTGAACGTCTTGATCCTTCCTTAAAACGCGTCACGCGAGCTGATCAATATTAAAACGCGATCAAAGACGGAGTTTAAACTCCGTTTTTTTATATTTTTAAATAGGAAAAAATCTAAGAATAAATAAAGGTTTATTACAGTTTTTGGTTAATTAATATCTTAGCCTTTTACTCAGGATAAATTATTTTTAATTATATATAACAGAAACTTAAAATGAAAAAGCCGGATTTAGGCGGAAAGCCGACTAATTTGCTTCATTTTTATTTGAATCAATACGCTATATGCTCATTTTCACGTTATAAGTCCTTAATATTTATAGGTGGTCGTAATGAAAATGAAATGGGTTCCAGATTATAATACTGGTATCGATGTGATTGACGATCAGCACAAACGAATTCTCGATTATATCAACGAAATTGATGGAATTGATGCCAATACCGAGCGTGCCCGTATTAAACAGATTCTCGACAATATTATTGATTATACCCAGTCGCATTTCACCTTTGAGGAATCTCTTCAGGAAGAAGCCGGCTATAAATATCGGGTGCCGCATAAACGTGTGCATGACCTGTTTATTAAAAAAATCGAGTCTTATCGTGACCGTTTTGAACTGGGACAGTCCATTGAATCAGAGCTGCACGAAGTATTATCGAAATGGCTGATTAACCATATTCAGCACGATGACGCCGATTATGTCGGTGCCGTAAAAGAAAATATGATGGGGATCATCAAGGAAAAAGAAAAGAAAACAGGTAAAAACTGGTTCGCTCGTTTCTTCTCATAATAAAAGACGTAACGAGATAACAAAAATTAAAATCTAATTATAATTTTTGCGCAGCAAATCACTGTCATGGTGGTTTGCTTTTTGTTTTTGATTTTCACCGCTTCACAAGGCAAAATAGCGCTAGATTTTTATAGGAATGCATCATGCAGGACAATGCTATGTCAAAATGGTTATCGCCGCTGATGGCTTTCTGTTTATCGTTTATTATCATCGCGACGCTCGCACCGATAACCGGTATACAGATTGATCGTCAGATGGATTTCTGGATGCTCTGGTTGGCCTCCATGCTGATTCTGGCACTTCCAGTCTGCTACTTGGAAATTGCTTTGGCCAAGCGCTCTAAAACAACGCCATTACAGGCGCTTTCGACGCTGACCCGTGAAGCGGATGCGTCACAGAAATGGCGTATTGTCGGCTGGTTAAGTGTGATTTTTATTCCGTTTTTGGCAGGTGCTATGTTGAACAATGCCAGCAATGTTCTGGCGGTTGTTGCACTTGATCTTGCACCGAACCTTTTGTTGATCGGATTGGCAATTGCTGCGCTGGTCTTGTCACTGCTGCCGCGTCAAATTTTATTAGCTTTTACAACGATTGGCGTACTGGCGTCTCTGGTTCTAGCCAATGTGATGGGAACGGTGCTACCTGCATGGCAAATCACGCCAGTCGAGTTCTCGGAATGGGGCAATGCCACGGTATTGGCACTGGTGGCAAGTGGTCTGGGCATGGGCTTGTACTGGCAATCTAGCCTGAGCGCTGTACAACAACAGGATGTCGCCAGCAAGACGGTATTGCCGATCTGGATTGCGCAGCTCGTTGCTGTCATTGTATTTGCTTTCTTTGCCGTACAAGCACAAATTCCTGCATTTACTCTGGTCGCAGCAATGGTGGCAGCTGCCGCATTAATTCTGCAAATGGCACGTGAACAATTACAGCAACGCCAGCTTCATCCTGCGATTCAATGGGCGATTGTGGCGGCGGTTACACTGATCTGGGCTATTCCAAATCTAAGCCCAATTTTCAATGTGGTCTTGTTAGTCTGGGGCCTATTGATTTGTTTGATCTATGCACTGTTTGCTGGCTGGATCATGAAGATCAGTCATTTGCGTAAATCAATGAATTTTAGCTCTGAAGCGTTTTATAACATCTGGCGTATTGCAGTACGTGTGGTGTTGCCGGTCGGGATTATTCTGGCAATCATTGCTGTCTTAGGACAATTCGTCTGATGAGTGAGGCGATGATCTGGGTAGCGTATGCGACGTCAGAAAAACAATTTCATCTAGCCGTGCCATTTCAGCCCGGCATGACGGCACTGGATGCGATTGAGCAGAGTGGAATCCGTGAGCAGGTCGACTTGCCTGAACCATTATCTTTGGGCATCTTTGGCATGCGCTTGCAAGATCAGCAGCAGCCACTGGCAGCAGGTGACAGGGTGGAAATTTACCGATCACTGACCATCAATCCTAAAGACATCCGACGTAAACGCGCCGAGAAAAATCCGGTGGGTCGTTATGCCAGAGGCAATCTTTTAAGAAAGCTGAAACCGTCTTCCGAATAGAAAGCGGCTTGAATGAGCAGTAGCCTCAATGATCTGCTCAATCAATCAGCTTAATCAAAAAAGCCCCTGATGATTCAGGGGCTTTTTCATGAGAAACCGACTATAGTGGAGGAGCATTTAAAATTGCTTCTTTTGATCCTGGTAAGCCGGGTTGAGATTCTGGAATCGTCTCCAGACCTTCAACACGTTCCACGATACCAGACTGGTTAAAGTAGATTTTCAAATGCTGGCCTTGGGCTGCCGGGATCTTGGCTTTTTTAGCGTAGGTTCCTGGGGTATAGTTATAGATGTAGTCCCAACGTAAAGGATTCAGTGGATCGCTTACTGTTGGACTGCCCAGTAAGAAACGCACCTGTTGATGGCTCATTCCCACCTGAATTTTAGCGACTTGTGCTTGGGTTAAAGGGGTTCCTTGTGGAATATCTACTTTATAAACACCTAATGTCGAACAGCCGACGAGCAATGAAGTGACGAATAACGTCAACATGATTTTTTGCATTTTGCTAAACTATCCCAAATTAATTATGATGCATTTGATCCAAGGATAGATCATACTGCATCTAAACTTTGTTGCATATTCCAACTTTGATTTTGTTGAGAGACCTTTTTACATGACTATTTCAAACCAAGATTTACGAAAAGCTGGACTGAAAGTTACCCTTCCACGAATTAAAATATTAGAATTACTAGAAAATTCAAAACAACATCATTTAAGTGCGGAAGATATTTACAAGACTTTACTCGATCAGGGCGAAGATGTAGGTTTAGCAACTGTGTATCGTGTGTTAACGCAATTTGAAGCAGCGGGCATCATCGAACGTCATAATTTTGAAAATAATCATTCAGTTTTTGAAATTATGCAGGAAGATCACCACGATCACCTGGTATGTTTAAATTGCAGCAAAGTTGTTGAATTTATTAATGACACGATTGAAAAAGAGCAGCATGACGTTGCTGAAAAATTTGGTTTTGAATTAACCGGTCACTCACTGAATCTGTATGGCTATTGTGATGCGACTGCATGTCAGGAAGTGTTCCGTAAAAAATAATTTGAGCGCTGGTTCAAACAAAAAAAACAGGCTTCATGGGAAGCCTGTTTTTTTATGCGCTCAATCTGATCAGGACTGACCGTCAAAGGTGATATTGGAATGTGCACGCAATAAATGGCTGCCACCTTCTTCTGACAGTTTGATTTGCAAACGCAGGTCGTTGGGTGAATCCGCATGTTTCAGTGCATCTTTATAGCTGATCTGTTTGGCTTTATACAGATCATACAGCGCCTGATCGAAGGTCTGCATGCCCAGTTCACGGGAACGCTTCATCAGATCCTTAATCTCATGCACATCACCTTTACGAATCAAGTCGGCAATCAGTGGCGAGTTAATTAGAATCTCAATCGCAGCGCGGCGACCATTGCCATCGATGGTTGGAATCAGTTGCTGTGCCACAATGGCTTTCATGTTCAGGGATAGGTCCATAAACAGCTGGTTATGCCGGTCTGCTTCGAAGAAATGGATAATCCGGTCAATCGCCTGGTTGGCGTTGTTGGCGTGCAGGGTAGCAAACACCAGATGTCCGGTTTCGGCAAAGGCAATCGCATAGTCCATGGTTTCACGGGAACGGATCTCACCAATTAGAATCACATCCGGTGCCTGACGCAAGGTGTTTTTCAGGGCAATTTCAAATGAATCCGTATCAATGCCGACTTCACGCTGGGTGATAATACAGCCCTTATGCTGGTGAATAAATTCGATCGGATCTTCAATGGTAATGATATGACCTTTGGAATTTTCATTACGATAACCGACCAAAGACGCCAGCGAGGTTGATTTACCAGTACCGGTTGCCCCGACAAAAATAATGATGCCACGTTTGGTCATCGCCAGTTCTTTTAAAATGGGCGGTAACTTGAGTTCATCCATGGTCGGAATGACGGTTTCAATCCGACGCAAAACCATCCCCGGTTGATCGCGTTGCTGAAAGGCACTGACACGGAAGCGGGCACTTTTATCCGGCGTGCTGATGGCAAAGTTACATTCACGACTGTCAGCAAATTCTTTACGCTGTTTTTCGGTCATGATGGAATGGAGCAGTTGTCCTACTGCCGCACCGGGTAATTTTACCGAACCAATTGGTAAAATCTGCCCATTAATCTTGATGGACGGTTCGACATCGGCAGTAATGAACAGATCCGATGCTTTTTTCTCCACCATATAATCGAGTAAGCCGTTAAAATCCATGTATATAAACCCCAATACAATTCAATTTTTTTATAAAAATGCTTCTGGCTGTTTGGCTGCAGTACGTGCAACTTGCGGGCTGATCAAACCTTTGGATACCAGTGTTTTCAGAGTCTGGTCCAGTGTGGTCATGCCATAGTTGGCACCGGTCTGGATTGCCGAGTACATTTGTGCGACTTTGTTTTCACGGATCAGGTTACGGATCGCCGGAATACCGATCATTATTTCATGCGCTGCGACACGCCCACCGCCATTTTTCTTCAGTAGAGCCTGTGAAACTACGGCTTGTAGGGATTCAGATAACATGGCGCGTACCATGTCTTTTTCTTCGGCAGGGAATACGTCGATCACACGGTCAATGGTTTTGGCCGCTGAGGTGGTATGCAGCGTACCAAATACTAAGTGACCGGTTTCTGCGGCAGTTAATGCCAGACGAATGGTTTCAAGGTCACGCATCTCACCGACCAGAATAATATCCGGGTCTTCACGCAGTGCCGAACGCAATGCTTCATTAAAGCCATGCGTATCACGATGCACTTCACGCTGGTTAATCAGACATTTCTTGGACTGATGCACAAATTCGATCGGATCTTCGACGGTCAGAATATGGTCATAGCGGTTGTCATTAATATAATCCAGCATCGCCGCCAAGGTAGTTGATTTACCCGAACCGGTTGGACCTGTGACTAGTACCAGACCACGTGGATATTCACAGATATCTTTAAAAATCTGTCCCATGCCCAGATCTTCAAGGGTCAGTACTTTAGAGGGAATGGTACGGAATACCGCACCGGCACCGCGGTTCTGGTTAAATGCGTTGACACGGAAACGTGCCACGCCAGGCACTTCAAAAGAAAAGTCAGTTTCCAGATTTTCTTCAAAATCACGGTGCTGTTTATCGTTCATGATGTCATAAACGAGTTTATGCACTTCTTTGTGTTCTAATGCTGGCAGGTTGATGCGACGAACTTCCCCATCGACACGAATCATTGGCGGTAAGCCCGCAGACAAGTGTAAATCCGACGCACCATTTTTAGCAGAAAATGCCAACAATTCTGTGATATCCATAAGGTCCCCGAGTTCATTAAAATGTTAATTATTTTGATAGAATAATAAGGCTTTCCCACAGCTTAACCAACACTTAGTTCATGGGCAAGGGAAAAAAAGATGAATGAAATGAGAACCCCATCAATGAATATGTTGCAACAGTCACGAAATCAGGTCTTAGTGCAAATTGAAACTGCCTGTATTCAGGCCGGCCGCGAAGCAGATGCGGTGCAACTGCTTGCCGTTTCCAAGACCCAGCCGAGTAGCGTGCTGGCAGATATGTATCAGGCAGGGCAACGTGCTTTTGGTGAAAACTATTTGCAGGAAGCACTGGAAAAAATCACGGCACTGAAAGAGCTGGACATTGAATGGCATTTTATTGGACATGTGCAGCGTAACAAAACCAAGCATCTGGCAGAAAATTTTGCTTGGGTGCATGGGGTGGATCGTCTGATTATCGCCGAGCGTTTATCAAATCAACGTGGAGATGATCAGCCTGCACTGAATATCTGTATTCAGGTGAATATTGATGGTCAGGATACCAAAGATGGTTGCTGTCCAGATGAGGTTGCAGATTTGGTCGTACAGATCAGCCAACTGCCAAATGTGCGTTTACGTGGTTTGATGGTGATTCCAGCACCGAATAATCCTCAAGCCTTTGCTGATGCCAAAGTTTTATTTGATGCAGTCAAAGTTCAGCATGCACATCCTGAAGATTGGGATACTTTAAGTATGGGCATGTCTGCGGATATGACCGACGCGATTGCTGCGGGTTCTACCATGGTTCGTGTTGGTACGGCCTTGTTTGGCGCACGGCCTAAAAAAGATGTATAAACTACTAATGTCAGTTTTTTGCAGCAAAGTGTTATCGCAGGGTATTGGATAACGCTTTTTTTCTGGCTGGTTCGAGCCATTTGGCCATTAACCAGGCAAAAACTATTAAGCTGCACATGCTCGCAAGCAAGGCTAAAACTGCTCCGCCCAGACCATAGGCCAAAGTTGCCGGAATACAGCCCAAAATAAATAAAAGTAAGGGGAAATGGGTCACATACAAGGTATAGGAAAAGTCTGCGGATTGAACCCAGACCGGATGGTAGTGACTACGTTGATGCTGGAGCTGTACCAGCCAGCAGCTAAAGGCCAAACCCACACAGAAATTAAAAGGGGCAAAATTCGCAGCACTGTATTGCTGGGCCTCATCAATCACCTGAAACTGGTAAGCATCAAAACAGGCAATTAGAAATGCCAAGCCGAATAGGGCTAGTTTGACCGATTGTAAGCGGTTTAAAAAACGTAGCTGGATATATCGAAATGAACAGGCAAAGGCAGTGAGCCAGACCAGAAAATAAATAAAAAACTGCTCTGTACACGACAAATTTCACAGAACCCTTATCCTATCAGGATTCTGCTTTCTTAAAATTGCCAAAATTTCCTTAAACTCTTCTTTTTTC
>NZ_JAMXXN010000031.1 GCF_024129435.1 Acinetobacter lwoffii
AGATCCTGAAGAATCTGCAAAGCCCTTTTTGCATCTTGATCTTTAGTTGAAGCTCGTAGATAAATACGTGTATTCATTTCTATCATTTAATATTAATTCTATTAGATTAATGATAACAACATCATTTAATTATTGCATTAAGTCTAATGATAGATATTGTATGCGATTTGGCTCGCTATCATTCAGCTATAGTCTTTTGATAAAAAAAGCATGACTAAAAGCCATGCTTTGGGAATTCGTATAACGTGTACTATGTTAATTTTAGAAAATATTAAGTATGTGGAAAATATATAAAGAAGAAAATTCTGATCTTGGATTTGCTATTGGGTGTCTATTTTCAGAAGCAATTAATCTAAATGAGTTTAGACAATGGATTGAGCTTTGTATTAACGATTTAAATCAAGATGAAATACCACTTTATATGTTTGATCTTATAGATTTCGAGGACTCATTAGCGAAGATTCATTCAGTTATTGGATTTGTACCAAGCTCTAGGCTATCAAAAACAGAAAAAATAGCGTTAGAAGGCATTTCTTATCTAAGGGGAATAGATATTTTTGACCCTATTTATACGCAGCAACAATCCATTGAAGCCTTAAAGGACAATCCACATATATCAGAGAAATTTAAGAAAACTTTTCCTTTTATAAGCTTTATTTAACATAATGGGCGTTATACGAAACGCATATTTTAAATATATAAAAATCATACACTTGTGTTATAGTGGTGATGCTCGACGATGTCGAAAAGCTGACTTGGAAACAAGTCGGCTTTTTTATGAGCAGTTTTGATACTTCTTGCCAATAAAATTGTTTAAAAAATAGTCAATTTTGAGGTTTTTCAAATTTTATCAATGCCTCAATGTCCAAAATTATCCACATTTTTTGTGGATAAAATTTAGGCTATTTTGTACGCCTGGGCTTACGTAAATTCCGGTTCTTTACGGCTGTCCAGGAGAGGTGAATTTTCCTATGATGAAGCCATAGAGAACAGGATGTTCCAAACAACAAGAATAAGAAAGATCGCACCAGGAACGTGAGGTAAGACAGGAGTCATACTTAGCAACCCAATATGAAAAACCCCGGCAGGATGCCGGGGTTTTTTATTGCTTAGAATATCTATAACTGGGTATTGATCTGATAGCGTGTATTACGTCCACCACCTTCTAATTTAACGATACATTCTTTCTCAAGTAAGTCTGATAAGTGGCGAGTAGCCGTTGCCTTACTGACTTTAGCAACCTTTTGATATTGCGAAGCACTAATACCATGTTCAAAGCCATTTTCGCCACCGTCTAATAAACGATTTAGAACTTTACGTTGTTCTTCACCCAGGGCTAAATTTGAATATTTATGCCAAAATTGACTTTTAAACAATGTTCGACTGATCTGCGCTAAGGTTTTTTCAAGGCTTTCATTCAACGTGTCTAGAAACCAAATCAGCCAATCTGTGATATCAGAATCATTTTTTTGAGTTTGTTCTAATATCTCATAGTAACTTTTACGTTTATTTAATATCGTAGTAGACATTGCATACAAACGGATACTTTGCTCATCCATTTGAGCTAGAGCAAGGTCTGTAAGTGTACGTGTAATACGGCCATTACCATCATCAAAAGGATGTAGGGTAACAAACCATAAATGGGTAATGCCTGCACGTAACAGAGGATCAAGCAATGAATCATTCAGACTCTGATTAAACCACGCTATGAAGGTATGTAAGCGTTCTTCTAAGCCTTCTCTTGGCGGTGCTTCAAAATGTACTTTAGGGTAATCCAATCGACCTGAAACGACCTGCATAGGCTCTGATCCCCTCAGTTGACCAATGCGTAAACGTTGCATTGTCCAGTCGGGGTCATTGAAAAGCCAACGATGCCATTGCATGAGGCGCTCAACAGTCAGTGGTTGCTTAACATCGTTCAGCGCATCCAGCATGATATTGGCTAAACCTTCTGATCGATCTGAGCTTGGATAAGGCTGTTCAAGAGTGACACCCAAGCGTTGGGCTAAAGATGATCGCAATGAAAAAACATTGAGGGTTTCATTTTCAATTGCTGATGAAGCAACGAGATTGGCAAGTAGAGTATCTAGAGTGAATTGTTCTTTCGCTAAATCATGCTGACTTTGTCCAAGAAGAATTCCTATTTTTTGATGTATCTGTCTGGTTTTAGGTAAGATAGTTGAATCTTGCCATGTGAAATTTGTCCAGTTTTCTGCTTGCCAAATCCATTTCTGCATTTTCAATCTCTCTCATCTAAAATCTAAGATGAGTTAAATATAGCACAAATTCGACTCATATTGTGAGCCGAATATGTACTGTTAATTAGCTCATTATTTATCGAGAACATTTCTACTTTGGGCTTACAAATGCTGTTATTCACCAATTAAAATGTCTATGCGATAAACCATTTAAAATGTCCTGTTTTTAACCACAAGAGTCAAGCACAGGATTTAACTTTCTTTGTTCAATAACAGCTTTCTGAGCTTTACGACTCGGCATACTTTTCTTGAGACGGGAACGTTTATTCTGTTTTTCCAACTCTTCATGCTGTTGCTGAATATGTGCCAGAACTGTACCTAACCGTTTATTCTCAACGATCTCATTCTGCTGTAGCCCAGCTAATTTATTGAAAATGCTGTAGTTGAGCTTTCGTCCCTCGTGCATGAGAGCCACAGTCCCATCCGGGTACTCCAGAAATGAAATATATTGCCCAACAAGCTTATGATTCAGCTCTATCGGTTCAAGCAGATAAATACATTTGTCATAGGTCAGGGTCAGATTCTTGGTGACCTTACGCGGTTCCTGTCAGGTAAAAATATCATCCAGTTCAAGATGAGATTCGGTTAATGGCCGATGTAAATTCTTTGAGTTTCGCGCACACTTGGCAAACTTCTGATTGAAATGCTCAATAAAGCAGGGCAGCCAGGCATTTGCCTCGGCAATTGAACAGATACCTTCTAGGCGCATTTCCTTGATCAGGCGATCCTGGAGTGTTCTATTGGCACGTTCCACACGGCCTTTGGCTTGGGGTGAGTTGGCGAAGATAATATCAATATTTAACTCATTCAGAATCCGCCCAAATTGCGTGATCTGGCTATCTTGGCTCGATTTCTGATTCACTCGGAATACCGAGTGTTTATCGCTATAAAACGCTAAAGGCTTGCCGTATTGCTCAATGTAGGCTCGGGTTGAAAGCATATAATCAAAGGTCGTTTCAGCCTCACAAAAGCGCAGATGCAACAGCTTTCCAGTGGCGTCATCGATATAAACCAGCAAGCAGCATTTGGAAGCTCGACCTTCAAACCAGTCATGATATGAGCCATCGATCTGGATCAGCTCACCGAAGCAATCACGGTTGTATCGAGGCTGATATGGACGTTTCAGGCGCTTGGATCGAGGAATCCAGAGGTCATTTGCAGTCATCCAGCGACGAACCGTTTCTACCGGGATATGCAGGCCAAACATGCTGCTGAGCTTCTCATGAGCCAATGTAGGACCAAAGCCAAGTAAATGTTCAGAAATAATGGAAAGACATTCTGATTTTAACAGGACGTCATGGCGACGATGGCCAGGTTGACCACGACTGGCATGTGCCATACCTGAGACACCATCTTGATTGAGCTTCTGCAATAACCGGGTAATTTGACGGGTGGAAAGATTCAGGATTTCAGCAGCACGGACCTGGGTAATACGATGATCTCTAACGTCTTGCAGAACTGCAAGACGTTGAATTTCTTTATCAGACATAGTGATCAGCATCTATATTTTATATCCAGTCCATGGTGATAAAAACCATCATAAACCAGACATTTTTATTGGTGAGAATATAGACACTTTAAATGGGTTCTAACATTTCAATTTCGTATATCAACCATTATGTTAAATGAGGCGGATTTATTTAATCCGCTTACCATTTTCATCGATGATTATTTCACCATCTTCTTTGGTAAAAGCTCCTAATTGAGGCGCAGACAAAATATCTAAAACGAGTTCAGATGGTCTACATAGTTTTACCCCCAGTTCAGTCACAACAAATGGACGGTTAATTAAAATTGGATACTCCAGCATAAACTGAATAAGCTGCTCATCTGTCCAGTGTTGCTGATCCAACTTGAGCGTTTCAAAAGGTTCCACGTTTTTGCGAATAGCTTCACGTACAGAAAGACCTGATTTCTCAATTAAATTAATGAGTTCACTTTTACTTGGAGGGTTGAGAAGATACTCAATAACTTCAGGTTCTTCTCCGGTATTTCGAATTAGCGCCAGTGTATTTCTTGATGTTCCGCACGCTGGATTATGATAGATCTTAACTTTTGATGACATTGGACTTACTCAGGACTTCATAATATTGCATTTATATATGGATATGCGTATATTCGCAATAGCATATATTGGAGTATAGATTATGGATCAAGCAGATTTCTTTAAATGCCTATCTGACCCGACACGTCTAGATATTTTAAAAATTATTTTAGAAAGACAAAATGTATGTGTTTGTGAAATCACAGAAATATTACAACTGAGCCAACCTAAAATTTCTCGTCACTTGGCTTTACTCCGTAACCTTTCAATTTTGCTAGATGAGCGCAAGGGACAATGGGTGTATTACCGATTAAATCCTGATTTACCAGAATGGGTAAATGCAGTGTTCAGTGTTTTGAATGCTGAAATATTAAATAAATCTACGAGCAACTTATCTATCTCTATGCAATGCGAGTAATTCAATGTCCGCATCAAAGCTCTCATTCTTAGATCGAAACCTAACTCTATGGATTTTCATTGCCATGGCATTAGGCGTAGGTATTGGCGTATTTTTCCCTCAAACATCTGTTGTATTAGATCAATTAAGCATTAATTCAGTGAATATCCCTATCGCAATAGGGCTTATTTTGATGATGTATCCACCACTTGCCAAAGTTGACTATGCAACCTTGCCTAAAGTCTTTGAGGATAAGCGTACCCTTACATTATCTCTTATTCAGAACTGGGTCATTGCACCTTGCTTAATGTTTGGCTTGGCCATTATTTTTCTGCACGCCTATCCTGAATATATGACTGGCCTAATTCTCATAGGCTTAGCTCGATGTATTGCGATGGTCCTCGTCTGGAATGGTTTGGCATGTGGGGATAATCAATATGTTGCTGCCTTGGTTGCGTTTAACAGTATCTTCCAGATCTTGTTCTTTAGTACTTATGCTTGGTTGTTCTTGACCTTCTTACCGCCATTCTTTGGGGTAGAAGCACAAATCATTGATGTAAGCTTTTGGACCATTACCCATGCTGTTCTGGTTTATCTAGGTATTCCATTCTTACTTGGTTTTTTAACCCGGCTGATTTTAGTCAAACAGAAAGGTTTGGATTGGTATCAAACTAAGTTTATTCCAAAGATTAGCCCAATCAGCCTTATTGCGCTTTTATTCACGATTGTAGCAATGTTCAGTCTTAAAGGTGGTGAAGTGATTAGCCTTCCTCTAGACGTGCTTAGAATCGCTATTCCTTTGACGATCTATTTTGTTGCAATGTTCTTCATCAGCTTCTTTATGAGTAAGTGGATGGGTAACGATTACCCTAAAACGACTGCTATTTCCTTTACTGCGGCAGGCAACAATTTTGAATTAGCACTGGCTGTAGCGATTGCCACTTTTGGATTAGCTTCTCCTGTCGCCTTCACCACCGTGATTGGCCCATTGGTTGAAGTACCTGTATTGATTGCCTTAGTGACAGTTTCGCTATGGCTTAGAAAAAAAGTGTTTAAAGAGGTATGAATCTAATGAACTTACCAAATATTGATCTTAGTCTTTTAGAAAAACCGACTTTAGAAAAAATTCAGGCAAAAAACCTGGATCATCCACCCAAAATATTACTTCTATACGGCTCAAATCGTGAGAGATCATATAGCCGTTTAGCAGTTCAGGAAGCAGGCCGAATCCTGGAGTACTTCGGTGCAGAAGTTAAAATTTTCCATCCTAAAGGGTTACCTCTTCCTGAGGATGGTGATATGCAGCATCCCAAGGTAAAAGAACTGCATGAGCTTTTAGCATGGTCAGAAGGCATGGTTTGGTGCTCTCCTGAACGTCATGGTTCAATGAGTTCGATTTTAAAAGCTCAAATTGACTGGATTCCATTAGCAGCAGGCGCAATACGTGCAACGCAAGGTAAAACCTTAGCTGTAATGCAAGTGTGTGGAGGTTCGCAATCCTTTAATGCTGTAAATCAATTACGTATTTTAGGGCGTTGGATGCGTATGATCACAATACCAAACCAGTCATCAGTTCCTAAAGCATTTCTTGAGTTTGAGGAAGATGGTCGTATGAAACCTTCTTCTTATTACCGTAGGATTGTAGATGTAATGGAAGAGCTTTATAAATTTACACTTTTAACCAGGGGACAATCAGCATATTTAACTGATCGTTACTCTGAACGTGTAGAAAGTGCAGAAGAGCTTTCAAAACGTGTGAATCAGAAGAGTATTTAGATTTCCTAAAATTAACATCATACACCTTATACGAAATTAAAAAATGGAGCTTAAAACTCCATTTTTAAATAACTTTTTTAAATTGCTAAGCGTAAATTAAGTGCTTTTACAACTTTAATCACAGTATCAAAACTAGGGTTAACATCACCAGAAAGTGCTTTGTAAAGACTTTCTCGGCCTAAGCCTGTATCTCGTGATAATTGAGCCATTCCTTTAGCTTTTGCAATGTTACCTAAAGCCTTTGCAATGAATGCGGCATCGCCATTAGATTCTTCAATACATGCTTGTAAGTAAGCTTGCATATCATCTTACAGTTCTTAGCTGAATATGGAATAGATATGAAACATAAAAATAAATACAAGGAAACAGCATTTGAAAGAGCACAGAAGCAAGCAAAAACTGAATTAATGAACTACCTAGAAACATTTAATTAGGTTTTCTAAAATACATAATACACCTTATACGAAATGCGTTATAATTCCGCTTATAAATCAATCCTGTAGTTCCTAGTTTATAGCCCATCTTCCCCAAGGTGGGCTTTTTTTATGTTTTTCCATGTTTCACGCTTAGTAAGTGAGCAATGTTTCACGGCTTTAATAAGCCCAAGTGAACAATCAAATCAGCCATACGGCTTAAAGAATCGGCTCCAAAAGCCTCTTTTTTCCGGTTCAGGCTCTACGTGTTCAGGAATAGGAATTCGCTTATTCTCGATTACCCAGTTTAGTGTCGCAAGTTGTACATCTGCTAAACTTTGCCAATCTGCTTTTAAATATTCAATCACCTCTGTTTTGTATAAGCCATTCACTGTTTCAGCCAAAGCAATATCATATGAATCACCAGTCGTACCGACTGATGCTCTTAAATTTGCTGCCTCTAAACGATGACATTATTGTCAAAATGCAGGGTATGGGTGGCTCCCCTTAGGGGCATAATTTGTTGAATCCTAGGTTACTATTAAAAAATCAGAAAAAATAGGAGTTTAGAGCTCCCATTTTTTGTTAGCTTTCTAAGTCCCTATGTTAATTTGAAGAATACTTCATCATAACGTCCGAATACAGCTATATTTTTTTGATTTCTACAATATCACTTGATTCAATGAGCGATTGGATATTATCAAATAAACTTTGAATATAATCAGACGCTATATGGATATCTAAATCCTCCCTGCTACGCCATTCTTCTAAGAAAAAATATCTACTCGAGTCATTTTCGCTAATATAAAGCTCATATTTCAAGCATCCTTCTTCGTTAAGTGTAGGCTCTATTACACTTTTTAAAAGCGCTTCTAACGTCTCTTTTTGATCTGACTTTGCCTTAAAGTTCGCAATTATTGAAATAGTCATTATTTCACCTTTAATTTGTTTAGAAGTTTTCTAGTACAATTTTGCCTTTTGACTTGCCTGATTCAAGCAACTTATGCGCCTTCTCCAAGTTTGCAGCGTTAATTTTGCCTAGATTTTGGTTGAGGGTACTTCTAATTTTTTGCTGGTCAACTAATTGGGCAACCTGTTGCAATAGATTACCTTGCTTTTCAATATCATCGGTTTCATACATTGAACGAGTGAACATTAACTCCCAATGGATAGAAATAGATTTAGTCTTAAACGGCATAATATCAAATGTTTGTGGATCATCGATCAATCCAAGCTTGCCTTGTGGTGCAATCAGAGAAACTATTTGCTGGATATATGTTTCTGTATGATTTGTAGAGAATACGTATTTTGGTTTTGCAATGCCTAGTGTCTCGATTTGTGCATTTAAATCTTTGCTATGATCAATGACATGGTCGGCACCAAGTGATTCCACCCAAGATTTCGTTTCTTCACGTGAAGCTGTTGCTATAACGGTCAGATTTGTTTTTGCTTTTAGGAGTTGGATAGCAATTGATCCTACACCGCCTGCACCACCAATAATCAGAATACTGCCAACATCTGTTTCTGAAATTTGAAACCGATCAAACAGCATTTCCCATGCCGTGATAGCAGTTAATGGCAATGCTGCTGCTTCTGCATTAGATACTGTAATTGGTTTAAGACTGATAATTCGTTCATCGACTGCTTGAAACTCAGCATTACTACCATCTCGGGTTAAATCGCCAGCATACCAAACAGACTCTCCTACTTTAAACGAGGTAACTTTTGGGCCAACTTCGATAATTTCCCCAACGGCATCCCAACCTAAAATACGATTATTTGCTTCAGACGAATTTTTTCTCACTTTGGTATCAACTGGATTCACAGAGATTGCCTGAACTTTTACCAGTACATCACGCTCCTTAAGTGTAGGCTTCGCTTTTTCAATATCTACCAATGAATTTTTAAAATCATCATGATTATTTATAACATACGATACGGCTTTCATAGATTTGTCCACAACTTTAAAAAAAATATAGTAAAAATGGGAGCGAGGTGCTCCCATTTTTTGTTATTCAATAATTAAAACTCTTGGCTCGTTGGGCGTAAAACAATTTCATTAATATCTACATCCGCAGGCTGTTCAATTGCATAAGCAATTGCTCGAGCGACTGAGTCAGCTGGTATGGCTTGTTTGTAGAAATCAGTAACAAACTCTGAACTTTCTTTATGAGAAGAACCGAATTTTAGTTCTGACTCAATTGCACCAGGCTCAATAGTAGTCGTTCTAATTGTTCCCCCAACTTCATGACGAAGTCCTTCAGAGATGGCTCTTACAGCAAACTTAGTACCGCTATAAACAGTACCTCCCGGACTAAATACTTTTATCCCTGCAACAGATGCGAGATTAATAAAGTGTCCAAAGTTTTGTTTTTGGAAAACAGGTAGGGTAGCTGCTATACCATAAAGAACACCTTTGATATTAATGTCGATCATACGATCCCATTCATCAACTTTTAGCTCACTTAATGGTGCAATAGACATTAATCCAGCATTGTTTACCAATACATCGATTTGACCAAATGCGCTTAATGCCTTTTCAATAAGTGCTTGTACTTCATGTGGTTTGGTTATATCCATACCAATAAATTCAGCTTGACCACCTTCAGCACGAATGTCGTGAACAATAGCCTCTAATTTTTCAGTACGTCTAGCACCAAGTACAACCTTTGCACCTTTTTTAGCAAGTAAGCGAGCAGTAGCTTCACCTAAACCACTACTTGCACCAGTGATAACAATAACTTTATTTTCTATATTATTCATACAAGTGCCCTTCAACCTATCTGTCAATCATATTTGATGGATTAAGTATTACAGCCTTGATAGGTATAATAAATGAATAATATTATCTTTCAGAATTCCTATTTACGGAATAATTACCAGACCACAGGATTGGACATGCAGAACAAATTGGAAATGATGCGTATCTTTTGTGTCGCAGCAGAGTCTCGAAATTTTAAAGAGGCAGCCACTCAGCTCGGTATTTCCCCGCAGCTAGTGACACGGGCAATAAAAGAGCTAGAAGAGCAGCGCGGAGAGATTCTGTTCTACAGGAGTACTCGACAAATTAAAATTACTGCTGATGGTGAGCGTTTGGCAAAGCAAGCACGTTTTGCGGTGGGATCCATTGATGCTCTGCTTGTAAAAGACACCAAGGAAAAACGAGATGAAATGCGTGGGACTGTCCGTCTTACTGTTTCGTCAGTGTTAGGGCGTAAATTGGTAGTACCTGCACTAGCAGAATTTGCCACACGTTACCCAGATATTGTCGTGGATTGTGTGCTAACAGATTCACACTCGGATGTGATCGATGAGCGGATAGATATCGGGATCAGATTTGGATTTTTGCCGGACAATCGATATGTGGCAAGGGAATTGGCTAAAGTGAACTTTTATTCTGTGGGTACGCCAGAGTTAATTGATAAGGTCGGAATGCCTAAAAAAATTATTGACCTTGATAAATACCCTCTAACAGCACTATTCGATCATAAAACAGGGCGTTACTGGCCATGGACATTCACCGAAAGTCGAAGCTTCACGCCATCAAAGCCTCGTTTTATTACAGATGATCTAGAAGCTGAATTTCAAGCTATTCTCGCTGGGGTTGGATTCGGACACATGCCTGGATTTCTAGTTTTGCCGTGGCTTAGGAGTGGTAAGCTCATTCAGATACTTCATGAGGAAACCTCTCCCGTTTGGCGCCTGTATTTATATCGTCCACAGCGGGGCCCGACACCTTTGCGAATCCGAGCATTGTTTGATTACTTAGCGGAAGTGTTGGGCCATATAGAAACCTGAATCAGATGGAACTAACCTTTTTTCTAGAAAGTAGAAATCAGATAAGACCATCATGTATTTAGAGTAACTACAATTTTTCCTATTTGCTGATTTGATTCAAGATAGCGCTGAGCGTCATGCATGTCCTCAAAGTTAAAGCAACAGTCGATCACTGGACGAAGATATCCTGCACCTATACTGCTAAGAATAAATCGTCTGGCTTGCTCCCTTAGAACAGGATCATGGAGAACCTCAAGGAACAAAAAACCTCGCATGGTTAAGCTCTTGCGTAATGCAACTTTAAGGGGAAATGGTGTGATCTCCGGGCTAAGTGCACCATGCATAACCATAGTTCCTCCCACAGACATCGCTTTTGCAATCTGTTCAATATGTGGCCCTCCTACAGCATCGAAGGCGACATCAAGATATTCTCCACCCAAACGTGAAACAAGCGCCTCATACAAATCTGGTTCATCTTCACTGGCTATAACATTTTTAACACCGAGATCCAGTAAACGTTGCTTTTTCTCTACCGTCTGTGTACTTGCAATGACCTTAGCACCCGCTGCTTCAGCTATCTGTATCGCAGCTAGTCCTACGCTACTTGAAGCTGCTGTGATCAAGATCGTTTTTCCTTTCGAAAGTCCACCAGCATGGATTACACCACCCCAAGCCGTCAAATACTGCATCCAGATTGAAGAAGCTTCTTCCCAGCTTAAACTATCGGGTTTGTGAACTAAAAAAGTTTCTGGAATCAGAAGCTTGTCCGCATATGTCCCATATTTGGCTAGATTGTCAGTCGGAAGAATCGATACTGCATCTCCTGGAGAAAATTGGCGTACACCTTCACCTATTGCCAGAACTATGCCTGCTCCCTCATATCCCAGACGAGAAGGGAATACTGCTTTTTGAATATAAGTACCACGCCGAAACATTACATCAGCCCGGTTGAGTCCGATCGTTTTCATCTGGATTAGAACTTCTCCTGCTGCTGGTAAAGCAACAGGAAGTGTTTCTAATGTCAGAACATCTGTATCTCCAATACTATTGAAGCGCCAAGTCTTGGCCTGAAGTGCGTTAAATGACATCAATCACGACCTTAATATTGGCAGAGCGATCTTGAACAGCATCATGAGCCTCAATCGCTTGGTCTAGAGTAAAATGACGAGGATCAACAAGAGGACGCAGTTTACCTTCCTCAACAAGACGAGTCGCGATCTTAAGGATATCACCATGATGAGCACGGCGATTGCCTGTTAACATCGGCATTAGGACGAATACGCCAGACACTGTGGCACACCGTAGAGATGAACTCGCTAAATTATGATTACCAAATGCAGCACAGCTGGTAATGTGGCCATAGTGAGTTGTCATGGAAAGTGAAGCTTCGAGTACTGGACCACCCACAGTGTCGTAAACAATGTTAAAACCTTGACCCTCAGGGCTTGCAGCAATAATGTCATCGGAAGATGCTGTTGTGTAATCGAGAGGTGTTGCACCGAGTTCTGAAATCAGTGGTTGATCAGCTGTACGACCAGTCGCCCAAACATTTGCATCAAGTGATTTTGCAAGCTGAACAACCATATAACCAACGCCACCAGCACCACCCTGAACCAGTACAGTTTGCCCTGGTTGGACCTTCGCGTTATCCACTAAACCTTCCCAAGCGGTGAGGAACGTCAATGGTAGTACTGCTGCCTCGCGCATAGAGATATTCCGTGGCTTTAATGCAATCAGATCGGCATCTGCTACAACATATTCTGCTAAAGATCCTTGAAGACCACGAACGCCACCAATCAGACCGTAAACTTCATCTCCAACGTTGAAGTGGGTGACACCTTCACCAACAGCAGTTACAACCCCAGCCATATCTGTTCCCAACACGGCAGGAAGCTCTGGCATAGCATATGGTGCTTCACCAAGACGAATTTTATAATCAATAGGGTTTACACCACTAGCATGAATACGTACTAGAACTTGCCCAGCCTCTGGTTGAGGTATAGGGAGTTCTACACGTTTAAATTCATGATCACCAAAATTTTCTAGGATAAGAGCATTCATCATCTTATTCATAGTTGTTCCTTATTCTTAACTGGGGGATGATATGCACAGTACCAAAGTAAATTAATCCAATAAATGATATTTATAGGATTTGATAATTCCTAAATAATGAATAATAAATATCATCTGCTCACTAAAAATATTCTAGTACAGTCTGTAAAGGCAGTTTAATCTAAACTGTCGGTAGTATTTTCAAGGCTTGAAACGTTCAAAATATCTACAAAGTGGCTAAAATTTGAAACATAATTCTAAAAGGTCATAGCATTACAAAGAACATGAGCCAAAAAAAATGGGAGCTAAAAGTCCCATTTTTTTTGTGACTTTCGCATAAGCTCTATGATGTTAATTTAAAAAAACTAAAAACAGGGATAGAAAATTTTCGCTAAAGATCTTTTTAATTTTCGATTTATAAAAATTATTGCTTTTTTTATACTATGGGGTAGTATAGTATTAATGCTAGCTAATAAGGAGGTCTGATGCCTAATCAGGTTGAAGACAAAAAAAAGATTCTTCTACGCGTCAGAAAGATCAAAGGTCAGACGCAAGCGATTGAAAAAGCGTTAGAAGACAATGTGGAATGTGGTGCAATTCTGCAACAAATATGCTCTGTGCGTGGTGCTATTAATGGTTTGATGAATGAAATGTTGGAGGTTCATTTAAAGGACACTTTAGTATCAGGTGAAACCACAGAACAACAACGAAAAGAAGAATTGGCTGAAATCGCCAAGATTCTAAAATCATATTTAAAATAGATCTGTATAAGGAATTATTCCATGAAGTCACGTGCTGCCGTTGCGTTTGGTCCTGGTCAACCTCTTCAAATTGTTGAAGTTGATGTTGCACCACCGAAGAAAGGTGAAGTATTAATTAAGATCTCCCATACCGGTGTGTGTCATACAGACGCATTTACTTTATCTGGCGATGATCCTGAAGGTGTTTTTCCGGCTATTCTCGGGCATGAAGGTGCTGGTGTTGTAGTTGAGGTTGGTGAAGGCGTGACTAGCGTCAAACCAGGTGATCATGTTATTCCACTTTACACTGCTGAATGTGGCGAGTGCGTATTCTGTAAATCTGGAAAATCGAACTTGTGTATTTCTGTTCGCGAAACTCAAGGTAGAGGCGTAATGCCAGATGGTACCACTCGTTTTTCCTACAATGGTCAACCGATTTACCACTATATGGGCTGTTCAACGTTCAGTGAATACACGGTAGTGGCAGAAGTATCATTGGCTAAAATCAATCCTGAAGCCAATCACGAACATGTCTGCTTACTGGGTTGTGGGGTAACAACGGGTATCGGTGCAGTACATAACACGGCTAAAGTACAAGAAGGTGATAGTGTTGCGGTCTTTGGTTTAGGTGGTATTGGTCTGGCAGTCGTACAAGCCGCACGTCAAGCTAAAGCAGGGCGTATTATTGTGGTTGACATGAATCCAGATAAATTTGCGCTGGCAAAAGAGTTTGGTGCAACGGACTTCTTAAACCCTAAAGATTACGATAAACCAATCCAGCAAGTCATTGTCGAAATGACTGGCTGGGGTGTAGATCATTCATTTGAATGTATTGGTAACGTGAATGTGATGCGTGCAGCCCTTGAAAGTGCACACCGTGGCTGGGGACAATCCGTAATTATTGGTGTAGCTGGCGCAGGTCAGGAAATCTCTACCCGTCCATTCCAACTGGTTACTGGTCGTAAATGGCTAGGTTCTGCCTTTGGTGGGGTAAAAGGTCGTACGCAACTTCCAGGAATGGTTGAAGATGCCATGAAAGGTAAAATTCAATTAGAACCATTTGTGACACATACGATGGGCTTGGATCAGATCAATGAAGCCTTTGATCTAATGCATGAAGGTAAGTCAATTCGTACTGTAATTCATTACGAATAATTCCGTCAGACCTTATACTTTTCCATGCATGTGAATCATGAATGACATGCATGGAATCCTCTAAAACGGCACATCATCTGTAAAACAGATCTATCTATGTATCCATCATGTATAGGTTCAACAAACCTGCCTACATTTTAAATCTTTATCAGTATTCTCTGTGGAGAATGTCAGACTCTTTGTTTACTCGATTTCTCATGAAGTCTTGCTCAACATAGGTAATTGATTATGGAAATAATTGAGAAACATGCTTCTTTTGGTGGATCGCAAGAAGTGTATCGCCATCAGTCAATAGCATTAAACTGTTCAATGAAATTCTCAATATATCTGCCACCTCATGACAAAGATGAGCGGTTGCCAGTGTTATATTGGTTATCAGGATTGACTTGCAACGAACAGAACTTTATTACTAAAGCCGGAGCACAAAAGTATGCGGCTGAACATAAAGTCATTATTGTTGCACCAGATACCAGCCCACGTGGAGAGGATGTACCAGATCATGCAGATTATGATTTAGGCCAAGGCGCAGGATTCTATGTGAATGCAACACAAGCACCCTGGTCGCAGCATTTCAAAATGTATGATTATATTGTGGAAGAGCTCAGAAATCTGATTGACCTGAATTTTCCGACCAATCAAGTCCAAAGTATTATGGGTCATAGCATGGGTGGTCATGGTGCATTAGTAATTGGATTAAAAAATCCTGAGCTGTATAAAAGTATTTCTGCTTTTGCACCAATTGTTGCACCTAGCCAAGTACCTTGGGGGAAAAAGGCTTTTACACACTACCTAGGTGAAACCGAAACTTTATGGAAAAGCTATGATGCGATTGAATTAATCAAAAACGCTGAAGTTCATTTACCTATTTTAGTCGATCAAGGAACAGCTGATGATTTTCTTGAAGAACAGTTAAGGCCTAAGCTTCTTAGTGATATTTGTTTGGAACAAGAATATCCTCTGACACTTAACCTAAGAGAAGGGTATGACCATAGCTATTACTTTATTGCGAGCTTTATAGAGAAACATATAGAGTTTCACAGCAAATTCCTAGCTAAATAACTTTCATAGATATGAGGATGTACAATATTGTTCTTGAATGCTTCTTGAGCAATATAATTTCCAGATGAAGAGGTCAGCTTATAAATCTAAGGTAGAGTCAATTGATCCTTATATAAATAAGATTGAATTTAATCATCTCATATCTTGATTTTTTGATTCAAATGTTAATGATATTAACTTGAATAAATTCATAGCATTATGTCGAAATAAAAACCTAAATTTTGGCTCAGCTATGGGATGTTTTTTAACTTTTATACAACAAAACTTTCTGACATGCATACATTAGCAATGTCAGAATCAGTTTGAATTATAATCAATTATGGAGTTTTAGTCATGCTTAAAACAGCTTTATATGTCCGTCTTGAAGCTAAACCGGGTAAAGAAGACGAAGTGGAAGCTTTTCTTAAAGCCGGTTTACCTATTGTCATGGAAGAACCTGCGACAGTTGCGTGGTTTGGCCTACGTCTTGGACCTACAACATTTGGTATTTTTGATGCATTTCCTGATGAGGCGGGTCGCCAAGCGCATTTATCTGGCAAGGTTGCAGCTGCTTTGATGGCTCAGGCCGAAGAGCTATTTTCAGAGCCACCATCTATTGAAAAAGTAGATGTTTTGGCGAGTAAACTACCAGCTTAAACCGATGCTTAAATGTATGAGGGTGCTGTCTGAAATTTTGAATGAAAGGCAGCACTTTAACGCTTTGAGGTTTGTCATAGGCTTTTTATTCAAGTTGGGCTACTTTATTTATTGGCTTAATCTCATCATTTAAATGGGGCAATATCCAAAACAGGGTAAATAAACGAATGCAACTATTTACATGCTTTATATTGAACCAATCTATTTAATTTACTGTCACATTTGTACATCTGCTAAACCGTGCCAATCTGCTTTTAAAATATTTAATCATTGCTATTTTGTATGAGCCATTCACTGTTTCAGCCAATGCGTTCACAACCATGTCAGTAGTCATACGTGTTGATACCTTTCATCCAACAATCGCTCGTGAAAATACATCAATAATAAAAGCGGTATAGAACAAGCCTGAATTTGTTTAACCATCACTAAAGTTGCAAGCTGAAATAATTTTTATAAAAATAGACGACTGGTCTATTTTTATGTATAGTTAGCACATGGTGTAGGCAAAAGCCGTAGTGTTGTCCGATTTTTTAAAAGTTTATTTGATGAATAACGGTGGTTTTTCAAATCAATTAACTGATCATTCTAGGATAAAAATATGCTGAATTTTAACTTTTATAATCCGACCCGCATTATTTTTGGTGGCGATACAATAGCTAAAATCAATGACTATGTGCCTACAGAAGCAAAAGTATTAATGTTGTTTGGTGGTGAAAGTGCACGTAAGAATGGTACTTTAGCTGAAGTGCGTGAAGCATTAGGTGCAAGAGAAATTCATGAATTTGGCGGAATTGAGCCGAATCCGAGTTATGAAACCCTCATGAAAGCTGTAGAGCTGATTCGTGAACAAAAGATTGATTTCTTGATGGCTGTCGGTGGTGGATCGGTAATCGACGGTACTAAATTTATTGCAGCAGCAGTCAATTATACAGGTGATACATGGGAGATTTTAGAAACCCATGGTAATAAAATTACCCAAGCTTTGCCTTTTGCGAGTGTACTCACCCTTCCGGCAACTGGTTCAGAAATGAATAGCGGTGGGGTAGTAACCAGAAAATCGACCCAAGCCAAATTGTCATTTAGCAGTCCCTATGTTTTTCCGCAATTTTCCGTACTTGATCCGAATAAAACTTTTAGCTTGCCGACGCGCCAGTTGGCTAATGGCGTGGTCGATGCATTTATTCATGTCATGGAACAGTACTTAACTCACCCTGTGAATGCACACGTACAAGATCGTTTTGCCGAAGGTCTATTGCAAACTTTGATTGAGATTGGACCGAAAATCTTGGAAGATTCAGCAGATTATGACACGCGTGCGAATTTGATGTGGGCTGCTAGCATGGCACTGAATGGGCTAATTGGAGCTGGTGTACCACAAGATTGGTCAACCCATTTGATTGGACATGAGCTCACGGCTTTATATGGTATTGATCATGCTCGTACCTTGGCCATTGTGTTGCCGTCCAATCTACAAGTGCGTCGTCAAGAGAAGCGAGAAAAATTACTACAGTATGCAGCTCGTGTCTGGCAGATTGTCGAAGGTGATGAAGAACAACGTATTGATACTGCTATTGCTCGTACTCGAGCCTTCTTTGAGCAACTTGGATTACCGACTCGTCTTAGCGATTATGGACTGGGGGAGACAGATATTGAGATCATCATTACGCAACTTAAATCACATAATCTTACACAGCTAGGCGAACATAAAAATGTTTCATTAGAGGTCAGTCGCCAAATTCTCGAGATGAGCATCTAAGCTAAATGCGCGTATCTGGCATGCTCTGACCCTGTAACAATGCTCCTCAATCATGAAAATTATCGGAGAAATAACATGAAAATTTTAATCGTTTTAACTTCACATGATCAACTTGGCAATACTGGTAAGAAAACAGGTTTCTGGCTAGAAGAACTTGCTGCACCGTATTACACCTTTATTGACTCTGGTGCTGAAGTTACGCTGGCGTCGCCTCAAGGTGGGCAGCCACCACTAGATCCGAAAAGTAATTTAGCCGATGCTCAAACTGAAACCACTCATCGTTTTGAAGCAGATCCAACTGCAATGCAAGCATTGGCACAGACACATAAACTTAGCGAAATTTCTGTAGCTGATTATGATGCAGTGTTTTATCCAGGCGGGCATGGCCCATTGTGGGATTTAGCAGAAGATCCGATTTCAATTTCTCTGATTGAACAGGCGATTCAGTCTGGCAAACCTGTTGCAGCAGTGTGTCATGCCCCGGGTGTTCTTCGTCATGTGAAAGCGAGTAATGGAGCGCCCTTAGTTAGCGGTAAATTAGTGACTGGTTTCACCAATACTGAGGAGGCCGCTGTAGGTTTGACTGAAATTGTACCATTTTTAGTCGAAGACATGCTTAAACAAAACGGTGGTCATTATTCTAAAGTTGATGATTGGCAAGTACATGTTCAAGTAGATGGCTTGCTGGTTACTGGACAAAATCCAGCATCTTCTGCTGCAACTGCCTCAGCATTACTTCAATTGTTGAAATAAAGAGTAGCTAGTGTCTGTTGTGGTGCTTAGCAGTGAATAAACTTCTGACTCTGAGCAACTGGCGCAATAAGCAAAATAACCCTCCCTTAATGGTGAAGGGCCTGAGTTAATAGCTTTCCTTCCTTTATTTTTTCTATATACAGGAAGGAAGGGTATTTTTTTAATTTAGATCAATTAAGTCATGATGACTTGGATACAATGAAATGAAAGACAGCAAACTATTTCAAAACTTAAGCTTAGGCCCTTATGTTTTGCAAAACCGTATTGTATTGCCACCATTAACGCGGTCGCGCAGTACTCAGCCAGGGAATATTCCAAATGAACTGATGGCAACCTATTATCAACAGCGTACCGGTGCAGGATTTATGGTCACCGAAGGTACGCAAATCGAGCCACGTGGTCAAGGCTATGCTTGGACACCCGGTATTTACAGCTCTGAACAGATTGCTGGATGGCGTAAAGTGACGGAAGCAGTGCATGCTAAAGGAGGCATTATTTTTGCACAACTTTGGCATGTTGGGCGTGTTTCACATACATCTTTGCAACCCAATCATGCATCACCGGTCGCGCCCTCGGCTATTAGGGCTGATAGTAATGTTAAAGTCTTTATTGAGACCGGGCCCAATGCAGGTGCCTTGGCTGATCCTTCAATGCCACGTGCTTTAAGCAATGCAGAAGTTAAAGAATTAGTGCAACTCTATGCTCAAGCAGCACGCAATGCCTTGGCTGCTGGTTTTGATGGGGTTGAAATTCATTGTGCAAATGGTTATTTGGTGAATCAATTTATCTCTGCACATAGTAACCACCGTGAAGATGAATATGGTGGATCACTAAACAATCGTTTGCGTTTTTTACGTGAAGTAGTAGAGGCAGTTGCTGAGGTGGTTGGTGCAGATCGTTTAGGAGTGCGTTTTGCCCCGCTATTTGAAAGTACAGAGGAAGATCGTGTTTACATGGGGTTGGTTGAAGATGATCCACATGTGACTTATATTGAAGCCATAAAAATACTTGAAGAAGTTGGGATTGCCTATTTATCGATTGCAGAAGCTGATTGGGATAATGCACCAGAACTTCCTCATGATTTTCGTAGAGATGTCAGAGACACTTTCAGTGGTCGGATTATTTATGCAGGTCGATATACGGCAGAAAGAGGGACTCGAATTTTAGAGGCAGGGCTGGCCGATTTAATTGCATTTGGACGCCCATTTATTGCGAATCCAGATTTACCCGATCGCATCGCCAATGGTTGGCCATTGAATGCAGTAGATGCAAGTACTATGTATGGTGGGACGGAAAAAGGCTATATTGATTATCCAGCTTACGCAGATTAATCTCGACTAAGTGAGTTATTTTGCCAACCTTTGTGGTTGGCAAAATAAGAACTTAGGATTGCTGTTGCCAGCATAACTTCTTCTTAAAACAAATTCTTAAAATTTTTTAGCTGTGTAATGAGCCAACCTGCCAGTGGGAAAGAAATCAGTTGCGTTACTGGCACTAATACTATGACTTCAATCAACACCATCATCGGGAAACTTTGATGCTCAGTAATTGGCTTTAATAAAGTGAGTACCAGTAATAGTGTGGGATATAAGCCTAAATATCCGACTAAAATACGAGTCATGAGGGCTTTAGGAGGAGAATTCATTGTGCGCTATACTCATAGATTGTTAATTGATCTAATAGCAACACATTAATAAGTAATCATTGGACTGCTATTATTAATTATGTAATTGATATTTAATTTAATTTTTATGAATCTTCACCTTTTAATAGAAATTTAGTTGCTCTCAGAGCTTGATGTAATGGTGTTTTATCTTTTTGCAACTTACTCAGTAATGCTGCACCTAACCACATTTGGTAAAGTACTTGTGCCAAAGTCGAGGCCTCGGTATCTGCTTGGATAGATTGATCCTGTTTACCCAAATCAATTAAAGCAGCAATCCGTTGGATTACATCATCGACGCCAGCGGACATAATGGAGCGCATATCTTCGGATAGATCGGCAACTTCTGCGGCAAGTTTCACAATTAAACAGCTATCCGCCCAACCACACTGTGTTTTAGGATCTTCTATCCATAAATTAAAATACTCAATCAGCTTTTGATAAGGGGATTTATCACTACGCCATACATCATTTAAACGGACTTGGTAATTGTCTACATAATGCTGTACCAATTCACATCCGAAAGCTTCCTTAGATTGGAAATAATGATAAAACGAGCCTTTAGGGATCTCACAGCTCTGTAAAATTTCCTGTAATCCTACACCGGTAAAACCTTTATGCAAAATCAGGTCTGAACTGGTGTTAAGAATGTGTAAGCGCTTCGCTTCAGACTTTTTAATAGGAGTAGGCTTCATATTAATTATTTACTCTATTGTAAAAAAATAGACCAGTCGTATTGTTTTTTATTATAACTCATCTACAATGGATGTAAAGAAATTTTAATCTTAATTTTTAATTGTGAAGAGAAATACTTCTAAATAAAACATGGAGTTATATGTGTGAAAACAGTTATTAATCAACGCATCGTTTTAGCTAAACGGCCAGTGGGTGAGCCAAAACACAGCGATTTTCGTATTGAGCAAGTTGAGCTCAATGAACTTAAACAAGGCGAGATATTGTTAAAAACCATTTACTTGTCACTCGATCCTTATATGCGTGGTCGCATGAGTGATGCTCCTTCATATGCAGCACCGGTTGAAATTGGTGAAGTGATGGTCGGTGGAACAGTCAGTCAAGTGGTGGCCTCTAAAAACCCAAAATTCAAAGAAGGCGAGTGGGTTCTTTCAGGAAATGGCTGGCAGGGCTACGCAATTTCTAATGGGACTGCATGTCAAAGCTTAGGTATGCAACCTGAACATCCATCTTGGGCATTGGGTATTTTGGGAATGCCAGGATTTACTGCTTATATGGGGCTGTTGGACATTGGTCAGCCTAAAGCCGGTGAAACTTTAGTCGTTGCAGCTGCAACGGGACCTGTTGGTGCTACGGTTGGACAGATTGGCAAACTTAAAGGTTGTCGCGTGGTTGGCATCGCAGGTGGGCCTGAAAAATGCCGTTATGCTGTAGAAGAACTCGGCTTCGATGCTTGTATCAATCATCATGATGAAAATTTTGCAGAACAATTACAACAAGCAGCTCCCAACGGTATTGATATTTATTATGAGAATGTCGGGGGTAAAGTGTTTGATGCGGTATGGCCATTGCTTAACTCTGCGGCACGTGTACCGGTGTGTGGTGTGGTTTCCCAGTATAACGCTACCGAGCAAGCACAAGGGCCAGACCGTTTACCGGGCTTTATTTCCACCCTTTTAAAAAAGCGTATTCGCATGCAAGGCTTTATTATTTTTGATGATTATGGCAGTCAGTATCCGGAATTCTATCAGCAAATGTCTGAATGGTTGAAAGACGGAAAAATCAAATATAAAGAGCATATGGTGCAAGGTTTAGATAACACGATCAATGCTTTCAATGGTATGTTGAAAGGCGAAAACTTTGGCAAAGTGGTTGTAAAAATTTAAAAAAATAGGAATTATCATGATCACACTACATCATTTAGATCAATCACGTTCTTTTCGTATTTTGTGGTTACTTGAAGAAATCAAGCAGCCCTATGAGCTGAAACGCTATTATCGTGACTCAAGCACGCATTTGGCCCCTGACTCTTTAAAAACCATTCACCCTTTAGGGAAATCTCCAGTATTAGAATGGGATGGCAAAGTTATTGCAGAGTCAGGCGCAATCGTTGAGTTATTAATTCAGAAACTTGCGCCGCATTTAGCACCAGATATGGATGAATCTACCTATGTCGATTATCTACAGTGGATTCATTTCTCAGAAAGCTCTGCCATGCTGCCATTTTTGTTAAAAACGTTTAATACGATAGAAACCAAGCAGGGCACGAAGTTGGTATTTCTAGAAAATTATACTCAAGTTGAGTTCGATAAAGTATTTGGCCATTTAAATGAATATTTAAAAGATAAAGAATTTCTAGTGGCAGACCGTTTAACCGGTGCTGACTTCATGATGGGCTTTGGACTACATGCTTTAGTTTATCATATGGGACAAGGTGAAAATTATCCCCATATCCAACGTTACGTAGCAGGTTTAAGCCAACTACCTAGCTGGCAAGCCGCAGTACAAATTGAACAAAATGGTGTGAAAAGTCAAAAATAGCAAGATTGTTTTTTTAAGGCAATTGAGAAAAAGAATCATGATTGACAAGTACATCTGGTTATAAAATAAGCTGACACTTATTTAAAGTAAACGCCTAATGAATTTCATCGGGCGTTCTCTATTTTAAAGATAAGGAATTACCATTATTTAAGATAAGTTTCGCCTATTCTTTCACTGCAAATTCCTATCAAAAGGGCTTGAATATCACGACGGTTACGTTGAAAGATATAATCAACTTTTGAAAGAAAAGTGACAAACGCACAGCAAGATTAAATTATTCCTCGGGGTATTAAACAAGTAATCTATATCATTTTACTAACATAAACACATCTGGGTAAAAATAGAGGTGGTCCCACTTGTTTGAACAACTAAAAGCGTATTTATAAGTGATATTCCGCTCTAGTTAAGCCACCTTGTTTTGTTGGGGTAGCT
>NZ_JAMXXN010000032.1 GCF_024129435.1 Acinetobacter lwoffii
CCTTTGTTTGATTAAGATTTCGACACCTTTATCAAAACGGGTAACTTTCTCTTTTTCAAGAAGAATGTACGATCAAGTCTGAACTAATACATATAAGTACCTTTTGCATTATCTAACTCTATTTTTTTCTGATCATAAAGCTCTTTAAAACCTTTATTGAGCAAAACGAAATCATAAGTTTGTTTATTTTTTTCAAGACGCTTTTCTAATTCTGATACTTCACTTTTTTTAGATTCAAATGTACTAGTCCAAGCATCAATTTTTTCTATATTTCTGTGATTAGACTCTAAATATTCAATATATTTTGAAAAATGATCAGGTGTTAAAGTTTCAATTATTTTTTGAAAATTTGGATTAGAATAAACTTTACTTAACAGTTTAAATGGCAATTTATCTATAAAAGAAAAAATATAATTTACTTCAGGACTGAATTTATTTGCATTATTTTCAATAAAATCAAAAAAGGATTTTTGAAAAGAGTATCTATAATCTTTCCTAAACATTACTTCTTTATAATATGCATAGATTAATAAATTTATATACTCTAGCTTTATTCGATCCGAATATTCAAAATGATGCCCTAATTCCCCATACACATTATCAAATACCAACTTTAAACTTAAATCATTTCTTTTTTTGATCTCTATACAGTGTTCTTCAAACTCATTTAGCCTTTCATTATCATAAAGATCTATAGGATCTAAATTTTTTAGTAACTCCTTTTCCCACTCATCAATATCTGTCCTTTCTTTAATTTCAGAAATATATTTTTTTAATTGAATGATAACATTGCTAAATGAATTACTAAGAAATGAAAAAGCCATACTAAACCAATTTTTATAATTAAATAATGGTAATTTTCTTATAAATCAAAAACTAAAGCAATATCAATAATCATTAAACTATCTTTGATGGGATATTCATTCACACCTTTTTTACAATTCATCCATATAGAATTTTCAATGAAATTTTTATGATGTTTCTTTATCAGGAAGAAATTTAGGTAGGCATTCTGAACCTTTTTTCGTGTTCATCATCGATAAACATTTTAGGTCGTTCGTTTCCCTACAGGGAGTTTAATGAAACATTTTGAATGTGCCGTCTGCAAGCAACAGCTGTTTTTTTACAAATCAGTTTGTGATCACTGTCTGTCACCGATCGGTTATATCGCTTCGGAAAAAGAGCTATGCGCATTCGAAAAACAGAGTGCTGAGCGATGGGTTCCAATCGCCAAAAACTACCAGCATGCCAGTTATAAACCCTGTCACAATTATGTAAATTATCAGGTATGCAACTGGATGATTCCCAGCGATGAAGATGAGGAATTTTGTGAATCCTGTCAGCTTACCCATGTCATTCCTGATCTGGAAAATTCCGAGAACCTGATTTACTGGTTTCGACTGGAAGAAGCCAAACGCCGTTTCCTGTATTTGGCCCAGCGCATGAACATGATGCCACGCCCTAAAAAGTCTGAAGATGATCCATTTGGTCTGCGATTTGATTTTCTCCTGCCTCAAGAAGATAAGCCTGTTTTAATTGGTCATGCTAATGGTGTCATTACCCTAAATGCAATTGAAGCTGATGTTGTTTATCGTGAAACTACACGTGTAAATATGGGTGAAAACTACCGGACTTTATTGGGTCATTTTCGTCATGAAAGTGGCCATTATTATTTTGCGCTCATGCAACATATGCATCCGGAATTGCTAGATGAATTCCGTCAGTATTTTGGCGATGAGCGGCAGGATTATGGCAAGGCACTTGAACGCCATTATAATGAAGGCGCGCCAATCAACTGGCAGGAAAAGTACATCAGTGCTTATGCTACCGCCCATCCCTGGGAAGACTGGGCAGAAACCTGGGCGCACTATCTGCATATGATGGAAACACTGGAAACTGCCTACTATGGTGGTATGCGTGTTGAAGGAAATGGCAGCTATCTGGCCAGCATGGATTTTAAAGAATGCCCGATTGGTGGACAGGATTTTGAACATATTCTGGAAAACTGGGTTACCTTGACCTTTAATCTAAATGCCTTAAACCGTTGTATGGGCCTGGAAGATGCCTACCCGTTCAAGCTGAGCGAAGCGGTTAAA
Organism: Acinetobacter lwoffii; assembly: GCF_024129435.1. Taxonomy (GTDB): domain Bacteria; phylum Pseudomonadota; class Gammaproteobacteria; order Pseudomonadales; family Moraxellaceae; genus Acinetobacter; species Acinetobacter lwoffii_F. Next base: position 2,097 of record NZ_JAMXXN010000032.1, read on the forward strand.
GACAAGTTACGATTTATTCACCGGCATGTGCTGGAAAAAGTTTTTAAATAATTTAAAAAGTAATTTTTATAGTAAAACTATTGATGGAATGGGATCAGCAAAGTCTGAAAATATGGATTTTATTGTGTATTTTAAAAATTAATATGATTTAAAAAATCCCTGCTCCTGGCGAACCAAGAGCAGCAACTTTTGAATGAATCAGTATTTAGTTTGCTACCTGAATATACGATTTAAGATGGGCTTAAATTAGTTCCACAGCAATCGCAGTCGCTTCACCACCACCGATACATAAGGATGCAATCCCTTTCTTGCCGCCAGTACGTTTTAAGGCATGAATCAAGGTCACGATAATACGGGAACCAGAAGAACCCAATGGATGACCAAGTGCACAGGCACCGCCATTAATGTTCACTTTTGCTGGATCAAGTTTAAAGCCATCAATGGCTAACATGGTCACCATGGCGAACGCTTCGTTGATTTCCCAAAGGTCAACATCCTGAGCATCCCAACCGGTTTTTTTCAGGACTTTTTCAATCGCACCAACCGGTGCAATGGTAAATTCTGATGGATGCTGCGAATGGCTGGCATAGGCCAGAATATGAGCTAGCGGTTTTAAGTTACGCTGTGCAGCAATTTCGCTCGAGGTGATCACCAGTGCTGAAGCACCATCTGAAATTGAACTGGCATTTGCCGCAGTAATGGTTCCGTCTTTTTTGAACGCTGGACGCAGAGTTGGAATTTTGTCAGCCTTGGCATTTAAAGGCTGTTCATCCTGTTCCACCACCACATCGCCTTTACGGCTACTGACAGTGACCGGTACGATTTCATCTTTAAAGAAACCTTGCTGCACCGCCGTCACGGCTTTATTTAAGGAACCAATCGCATAGTCATCCTGCTGCTCACGGGTATAACCTTTTTTATCCGCCATTTCCTGAGCAAGAATTCCCATCGACAGGCCTGTTTCCGCATCTTCCAGACCTTCCTGGAACATATGATCAATGACCTTTCCATGCCCCATACGGAATCCGGCACGTGCCTTGTCCATCAAATATGGTGCGTTCGACATCGACTCCATCCCGCCTGCAACCACAATCTCTGCTGAACCGGCCTTGATCGCATCTGCTGCCTGCATCACGGCTTTCATGCCTGAACCACAAATTTTATTGATGGTGGTCGCACCAGTTGAATCCGGTAGACCTGCCTGACGCATGGCCTGACGTGCCGGACCCTGTTTTAAACCGGCTGGCAGTACGCAGCCCATGATCACTTCATCAATATCATTGGCCGCCAATCCTGCACGTGCCACCACTTCTTTAATTGCCACAGCACCCAAATCCGGCGCGGTACAGCTTGACAATGAACCTTGAAAACCGCCCATCGCGGTACGTACTGCATCTACAATTACGATCATTTTAGTTTCATCCTTTTTCATCATTGTTATCAACCCTACATAGCCAAAGCGCTGTAGGGCTGGTCCTTCGCAATCATTGCGGGTTAAGCCTGTGCGGTAAAATAGTCTTCAGGCAACTGCATCACCAGTTCCGCACCGGCTTGAATACGTTGGATTCGTGCACTCAAATCCGGAAGTATTTTGGCCACATAATAGTTGGCCAGTACCAGTTTGTTCTGGAAGTAGCTGTCGTCTTTGGCTGCAGCGGCTTTGCTAATCCGCGCATACATATACACGAAACTTAGTAGCCCAACCGCATGTAAATAATCGACAGCAATCGCGTTGGCAAAATCAGGGTTCAGTTTAGACTGCTCGACGATGAATTTGGTGATATCTTCAAGTTGCTGGCAGGCTTCTAATGTCGCCGTTTTAATCGTCAATGAATCATCTAAATTTTGGGCAAATTCACGGATTTCAGCAATATATTCCGCGATATAAGTCCCATTACATTTGGTGGTTTTACGCCCAATCAGGTCAATCGCCTGCACGCCATTGGTGCCTTCATAAATCTGTGAAATACGCAGGTCACGAATACACTGTTCCATGCCCCATTCACGGATATAGCCATGACCACCGAAGCACATTTGCGCTTCCAGTGCAGAATCCAGTGCCTTGTCGGTCAAATAAGCTTTGGCGATTGGCGTTAACAGCGCCACACGGTCAGTCGCTTTACGCACCGCTTCAGGGTCGGTTGAGTATTTGGTAATATCCAGTTGTTGACCTACATACACCGCAAACGCACGTGAAGCTTCATTGTTAGCACGTACATTGAGCAGCATACGGCGTACATCGCCATGGACTAGAATTGAATCGGCTGGTTTTTCTGGAGATTTTGCACCAGTTGATGCACGGCCCTGTAAACGGTCCGTCGCATATTGTGCCGCATTCTGGTAGGCAAATTCTGCTGCACCAATGCCCTGAATTCCCATAGACAAACGTTCGTAGTTCATCATCACGAACATGCCGGCCAGACCTTCATTTTCATTGCCAACCATATAGCCCTTGGCGCCGTCAAAGTTCATGACGCAGGTCGCCGAGCCTTTAATTCCCATTTTATGTTCGATCGAACCGGCAGATACTGCATTACGCTCACCCAGTGATCCATCTGCATTGACCAGGAATTTCGGCACAATAAACAGGGAAATACCACGTGAACCTGCTGGTGCATTCGGAGTTTTTGCCAGCACCAGATGAATGATATTTTCACTCAGATCATGCTCGCCGCTGGTAATGAAAATTTTGGTGCCAGTAATGTTGAAGGAACCATCCTCATTCGGTTCAGCTTTGGTCTTGATAATGCCAAGATCCGTGCCGGAATGTGGTTCAGTCAGACACATGGTGCCCGACCATTCACCCGTATAGAATTTTGGTAAATAGGTTTCTTTCTGTTCCTGTGAGGCGCGGTCATTGATCGCCATACCTGCACCCACAGTTAGTAGTGGATAAAGCATAAAAGATGGGTTGGTGCTCCAGATCATTTCATCCGCCAGAACCGTGAGCATCTTCGGCATGTTTTGCCCGCCCCATTCTTCAGGCGCACCCAAGCCTACCCAGCCACCTTCGGCAAACTGTCTGAACGCTTCTTTAAAACCTTTGGGTGTCTTCACCACACCATTGTTAAACTGAGCACCACCTTCTTCATCAGCAGGACGATTCAGGTCAAGAATGACATTTTTGGAAAATTTGGCCATCTCTTCCAGAACCGCATTTGCCGTCGCCATATCTAAATGTGCAAGATTTTCATTACCTTGCCAAAATTGTTCAGCATGGAATACATCATTTAAAATAAATTCCATGTCTTTTAACGGCGCATTATAAATCGGCATTTTAAAATTCCTTAAAGGGTGATACTCAATCCTGTTGCCAAATATTTTCTAATTTTCATTAGAATCCAGACAGGCCATTTTAAAATCGTGATAGCCAATTCCTGCAATATTAAATCTATATCTAGATTCATAAAGTTGCCTTGAAAATCACGTCTTCATGTTCAGTATGAGGGACTGAATCTGCCAGCTTAATATTGATCTACTTTCCGTACTAAACCCTGATGACTATGGGCTTAAAACAGTCAAAGAATCTAGCTTCGTGCGCTGAAACAATAAAATAATTATACTGAAAATGGAATTTTATTTAGCAAAGTTGATCTCTAGGGTTCAGTTTTCTTGACAATATTTCTGGCTGCTCAGCATCGCTATTTTTATTTGTCAGCAGTTGCTGCATAAATATACAAAATGAGATAAATATCACGACCTTAGTTTTATAGCCATCGCGTGCAAAATTGCATATTCTTGAAAGGTTCTTTTTCGAAAAGTATGGACCAAGAAGATGACGACTGTAAGACAGCAGAACTTCCTTCTTCGTAAAGAGAAGATCCTCAGCATGGCGGAAAGCCTGCTACTGGATAATAATCAGGACATTACCCTGAGTGAGCTGGCCAGTGAACTGGACATCGCAAAAGGAACCATCTACAAACATTTTAAAAGCAAGAACCAGTTATATTTAGAACTGATTATTCTGAATGAAAAAAGAATTCTAGAAATATCAAAAAAGCATAATAACGATATTAAAAATTATGTTTCACAATATATGCTTTATCACATGCTCAATTCAAACCGAACCATCCTGTTGCATGTCATTGAAGAGCGTTTAACCAATAACGAAAAAAATCTGAAAGAGTTATTTCAGGAGCTTTATCGTATTCGTGAAGAACGGATTATCCGGATTAAAGACATCACCCATGATTATCTGGTGGCTTTAGAAAGTGCCATGTCGATTCGCGATTATTTATCTTATATCTGGACAGTCACCTATGGCGCTTCGCTGTTATTAAATTCGACCCATTACCAAAAAGCAATTGGGTCACGTGAACGTTTAATTAAACTTTATATTAATCAGGCACTCATGACGCCAGATAAAATCTCATCGGTATGATCACTAGAATAAAAAATGCCTGATTCAATCAGGCATTTTTTATTTGGCTGTATGAGTGCATAAGATCACTTTCGCAATCTAACTCGACAATGATCAGGCTGCCACAGGCGGGAAACCATCTTCGGTTAAAGCTGCAACAATCTCAGATTCACTGGCTGTCGATTCAACTTCAACCAGTTTAGTGGCCACATCAATATTCACAGTGGCATTTTCATCCAGATCTTTAATCGTAGCCGTGACACTGCGCGCGCAGCCACCACAGGTCATGTTTTCAATACGGAATTTCATGTTTAGCTCCATAGGATCGGTTTAAAGTTTATCTGATTCGGCAGACTATATTTAATCTGAGCTGAACTGCAGATCAGGTCAGTGCTGCTCAGGGACGACACCCTGTTCAATCTGTTTTAAAATCTGGCAGTCAGACTGTTCATTGCCGGCACATTGTTCCACTGATTGCTGTAATATCATCAGCATATGCTGCATATCGGCAATTTTCTGTTGTAAAAACTGGATATGTTTTTGTGCCAGCTGTTTAACCTCGCTGCTCTGGCGTGAGCTGTTCAGCCACAGACCAAGTAATTCTTTCATCTGCTCTGAAGAAAAGCCGAGTTCACGTGCATGCTGGATAAAACTTAAGATTTTAATATCCGCATCACTATAAACCCGATAACCTGTATCACTGCGTTTCGGAGCCGGCAACAAACCAATGTCTTCATAATAACGAATCATTTTCGCAGAGATGCCAGAACGTTTTGCCGCCTGACCAATATTCATCATACTGACTCCTTAAACTGCACCGGTTGATAGGCTTTTAATCTCAAGGCATTGCTGACGACAAACACGGAGGACAACGCCATCGCACCTGCGGCAAACATTGGCGATAACAATATACCCCAAAATGGATAAAGCACACCCGCGGCAATCGGAATTAAGGCAATATTGTAGACAAAGGCCCAAAACAGGTTCTGTTTAATATTGCGCATGGTCGCCTGACTTAAACCAATGCCTGTAGCCACATGCTGTAAATTGCCTGACATCAACACCACATCGGCTGCTTCAATCGCGACATCGGTACCGGTTCCAATCGCCATACCGACATCGGCCTGGGCCAATGCCGGTGCATCATTGATTCCATCCCCAACAAAAGTGAGCACGCCGTATTGCTGCTGGAGTTGTCGTACTGCATCGACTTTTTCATGCGGCAAAACTTCCGCAATCACCTGATCGATTTTCAACTGTTTGGCGATCGCCTGCGCGGTATGCTGATGATCACCAGTAATCATCGCCACTTTAAGACCTTGGTCATGCAAGGCCTGAATCGCGCTATAAGTAGTTGGTTTAATCGGATCGGCTACTGCAATAATCGCAGCCAGTTTCTGATTAATCGCTACATATAAAGGACTACGACCCTGATCACCGAGCTTTTGTGCAGTGGCTCTAAACAGATCGACATTTAAGCCCAAGTCCTGCATCAGACGTTCTGCACCGATATGCAGCTGCTGACCAGCAACCTGTGCTTTTACCCCTGCACCAGTGATCGAATCAAAATCGGTCACTTTACTCAGTTCCAGTTCTTGCTCACGAGCAGCCTGAACAATGGCGTGGGCAATCGGATGTTCTGACTTGGCCTCCACTGAAGCGACGAGCTGTAATACGGTCTGCTGATTAAAATCTGCAGTGACTTCAAAGTCGGTCAGCAGCGGTTTTCCCTCAGTTAAGGTTCCGGTTTTATCCAGCGCGACGACTTTGGTTTGTTGCAGCAACTGTAAAGCTTCACCCTTACGGAATAGCACGCCCAGTTCTGCTGCACGTCCAGTTCCGACCATAATTGAGGTAGGAGTCGCCAGTCCCATCGCACATGGACAGGCAATAATCAGTACGGCGACTGCATTTACCAAGGCGTAGGTCAGATTCGGCTCAGGCCCAAACAGGAACCAGACCATAAAGGTCAAGGCCGCTAGCGCCATAACAGCCGGCACAAACCATAAAGTCACTTTATCAACCACGGCCTGAATCGGTAATTTTGAACCTTGTGCCTGTTCCACCATCTGAATAATCTGCGCCAGTACCGAATCCTGGCCGACCGCAGTAGCCTTGATTTGCAATGTTCCGTTCTGGTTTACCGTACCGCCGACAACCTGATCACCAGCCTGTTTGGCCACAGGTAAAGGCTCACCGCTAATCATCGCTTCATCGATATAACTTTGCCCGGCAACCACTTCACCATCGACGGCGACTTTTTCACCCGGGCGGATTTCAATCAGCATGCCTTGTTGTACATCGGCAATTGCCAGATCAACCCAGTGATTATTTTGTTGCACTCGGGCTGTTTTCGGCTGCAAACCGACCAGATACTGAATCGCTTCCGAGGTTTTACCTTTGGCTTTAGCTTCCAGATAACGCCCCAGTAAAATCAGCGCGACAATAACGGCGGCCGCTTCAAAGTACACATGCACGGTGGACTGCGGTAACAGCTGTGGAAAAAAGGTCGCAATACAGGAAAATCCGTAAGCTGCAATGGTTCCGACTGCGACCAGAGAATTCATATCTGGTGCCAGACGTAATAATGCCGGAATCCCATGCTGATAAAAACGCCGTCCCGGAATCATCAGCACCAAAGTGGTCAGCACAAACTGCAGATACCAGCTGTTCTGGGTTCCCAGCGTATGGGCAATAAAATGATGAAATGCCGGAATCAAGTGCGAGCCCATTTCCAGAATAAATACAGGCGCTGTCAGAATGACTGCAAGCCATAAATCTCGTTTCAGTTGTGCCGTTTCATTGGCTTTCTTTTCCTGAAAAGCATCATGGCTATCTGTCGACATATCCCTACCAGATTTTATGGTGGCCTGATAACCGGCTTTCTCCACCGCAGCAATCAAGGCCGGAATCTGGGCATGCGAGGCTTTCACCCAGGCAGTTTCGGTGGCCAGATTGACCTGTGCTTCGCTGACACCTTCTACTTTTAATAAAGCTTTTTCCACACGTGCCACACATGAAGCGCAAGTCATGCCTTCAATAGCCAGTTCAATGCGATCGCTCTGAATATCAAAACCGGCTTTTTGCACGGCTTGAGTCAGCTTGGACAATGGCACAGAATTGATCGCACTCACATGCGCCTTTTCAGTGGCCAGATTCACTTGTGCATCCAACACGCCTTCCACTTTTTTTAGGGCTTTTTCTACGCGAGCCACACAGGATGCACAGGTCATGCCTTCAATGTTCAAATCAAACTGTTGCGTCGGTACATCGAAACCGGATTTTTCAATTGCTTGAACCAGCGCAGCGGCAGCAATCGGCTGCTGGCTTTTAATAAAAGCTTTTTCAGTCGACAGGTTGACAGATGCCTCGACCACACCTTCAATTTTTTTCAAGGCTTTTTCCACCCGAGCGACACAGGAGGCACAGGTCATACCGCCAATCTGCACCTGCTGCTCATATAAGCGGTTGCTGTCTTGTTCTACCATGCCCATCTCCATGCCTCAACTCACTGTTGATGTTATAGCTTAAACATTCCCATCATGGTAAGGTCAAGTCCTTCATCTGACTATTTTAAAAATAATGCAGCGTCCTGCTGCGATTTAAAACTACCCAATAAAAAGCCCGAAGATGACTTCGGGCTTGTCTAACAGTGTTTAAAATATAAAATGCATTAATGTTATTCAGCAGAAATATCTTCAAACAGGATCGAAGACAGGTAACGTTCACCACCATCTGGCAAAATCACCACAATATTTTTACCGGCATTTTCAGGGCGAGCCGCCAATTGTGCCGCTGCTGCCATAGCCGCGCCACTTGAAATACCGACCAAGATACCTTCCTGAGCTGCTGTTTTACGTGCCCACTCGACTGCATCTGCACTATGAATGGCAATCACTTCATCAACGAGGTCTAGGTCCAGATTGCCTGGAATGAAGTTGGCACCGATCCCCTGAATTTTGTGTGGTCCAGGTGTAATGTCTTCACCGCGTTTGGCTTGACCAATAATTGCAGACTCAGCAGGTTCCACCGCCACAGAATATAAAGGCTTGTTTTTCACTTTTTCAAAGTAGCGTGAAATACCGGTAATGGTTCCACCCGTTCCGACACCTGCGACCAGAATATCGACATTGCCCGCAGTCGCTTCCCAGATTTCTGGGCCCGTAGTTTCTTCATGAATTTTCGGGTTAGCCGGATTTTCAAACTGTTGTGGCAGGTAGTACAGTTCAGGATTTTCATTGACTAGACGTTGTGCTTCTTCAATCGCGCCTTTCATGCCTTTGGCCGGATCAGTCAGTACCAGATTGGCACCCAATGCTTTCACCACCTTACGGCGTTCAATACTCATACTTGAAGGCATAGTCAAAGTAATATCATAACCTTTGGCTGCCGCAACAAAAGCCAATGCAATCCCGGTATTACCGCTGGTTGGCTCGACAATATGCATACCGGGTTTGAGCTTGCCAGATTTTTCAGCATCATTAATCAACGCTGCACCTATACGACACTTGACTGAAAATGCCGGATTACGGCTTTCAATTTTCGCAAGTACAGTGGCAGGATCGGAAATCACACGATTAATACGAACAAGCGGTGTATTTCCAATCGCGTCTGCATTATTACTATAAACCGCTATACCTAAATTATTCGGTGTTGGAAAAGCTGAATCTGTACTCATGATGATATCCCTAATGTTATTGGTTCAAGTCGCTTAAACATCATACAAGCATTTTTTTGCTTTGTAGATGTTTGATGAAACTTGCACTTCATTGCACGAATGTGAACTAAAATACTTTCTACACTATGCAATAAATTTATCTTATCTATCAATATTTAAAATATAATTTTAATTGATAATTCAATTCATTAAAAACCATAAAACTTAACTGTTTTTAGCAAGGTATTACGGGCTAAGACCCGTATAATTAGCGGGCTGTAACTTTATAATGGACATATTGAATGAAAACCGATTTTGAAATCACGACTATGCGCGATTCAGCAGAACAGGTCGTCGGCATTTTAAAATCTCTGGCCAATACCGACCGTCTTCTTATTTTATGTCATCTGTCTCAAGCGGAACTGAATGTTTCAGAAATTGAGGAAATAACTGAGATTAAACAGCCGACACTTTCCCAACAGCTCATGATGTTGCGCAAAAGCGATGTGGTAGATACCCGGCGCGACGGCAAACAGATTTATTATTCAATTAAAGATCAAAATTTGATTGTGGTCTTAAATACCCTTTATCAATTGTATTGTGGCAATCCAGCTAAATAAAGAATCTTTCTTTTTTCAGTCATCAAGATAAGTTTCTTTAAACTCTTATTGAGGTCGTTCTACACCACTAAGATCACGATCATAGAGTTTTTTAAATGATCTACGACTGACCCAGATGTTTCATTTTAAACATGATTCATCAAGAATCTAGATCAGCTAAGACTTCTTAGCAGAATTTGTACATAATATATCTATATTTGTGATTTAGACCTTTTTATGCCAAATTCCAAGTCTAAACTTCTGCATAGACTGCCTGCCTGGGCATGGTTAAGCCACTACACGCCGGTCAAATTTAAGTCTGATGTGCTGGCTGCCCTGATTGTGGTGGCGATGCTGGTGCCTCAAGGGATGGCCTATGCCATGCTGGCAGGATTGCCGCCGATCATGGGCTTATACGCCAGCATCCTGCCGATGATCATTTATGCGCTGCTCGGTGGGAGTTCGACTTTATCGATTGGCCCCGTGGCCATCATTTCCATGATGACTTTTGCCACGCTCAATCCACTTTTTGAAGTCGGCTCACCAGTCTATATCGAAGCTGCGACTTTATTGGCACTGATGGTCGGGATTATTTCCCTGCTTTTGGGATTATTCCGTTTTGGTTTTCTGATCCAGTTAATCAGTCATCCGGTGATCCAAAGCTTTATTATTGCCTCTGCCTTATTGATTGCGTTTGGGCAGTTAAAGTTTTTGGTCGATCTTCCTTTAAAAGCCAATAACATTCCGGAGTTTGCCAGCAGTCTGCTGCAATATTTCCCGCTGCTGCACGTGCCGAGTCTGATTTTCGGCCTGCTCTCTATAGGTTTGTTGATCTATCTGCCGAAGTTATTAAAATCTCAGGCAGTACAAAGCCGGATCGGCTCTACAGATTTTTTAGTCCGTACGGTGCCCCTGATTCTGGTGTGTCTCGGGATTGCGGCGATTGTCTTTCTGGATTTAAAGCTTCAGGGCATTAAAACCGTCGGTGCAATCCCATCCGGTTTCCCGCCCTTGTCCTTTCCTCACTGGAACTGGGAACTGGTGATGACCTTATTACCGGGTGCCAGCATGATCGCCATGATCAGTTTTGTGGAGTCACTATCGATTGCTCAAGCGACGGCCTTGCAGCAACGCAGTCATTTAAACAGTAATCAGGAACTGATTGCGCTCGGTCTGGCCAATATCAGTGCAGGCGTGAGTTCAGCTTTTCCTGTGACGGGCAGCCTGTCGCGGACGGTGGTGAATGCCGATGCCGGTGCTAAATCACCTATGGCCGGTGTTTTATCCTCGATTCTGATTATTTTCGTGAGCCTGTTCTTTACCGGATTTTTTGAAGATCTGCCGCTGACCATTCTGGCCGCGACGATTATTGTTTCCATCTGGAAGCTGGTTAATTTTCAGCCATTTTTTGATGCCTGGCGCTATTCCAAGGCAGATGGCCTTGCCATGTGGATTACTTTTCTCGGCGTGGTCCTGATTGATATTTCCACTGGTTTGATTATTGGGATCGTTTCGACCTTTGTGCTGATGCTATGGCGAATCAGCCGGCCGCATATTGCGGTTGTCGGTCTGGTGGAAGGAACCCAGCATTTTCGCAATATTCAGCGTCATCAGGTCAGTACCTCCGATCGGGTGCTGTCACTGCGGATTGATGAGAATCTGACGTTTCTGAATGCCAATAGCTTTAAAGGTTATCTAATCAATGAGATCAGCCTGAATGACCAGCTACAACATGTGATTATCAACTGTTCCAGCATCAGTGCGATTGATCTGAGTGCCTTGGAAATGCTGGAAGATTTAAATACGGAACTGGCCAAACTGGATATTCGCCTGCATTTTGCCGAAGTCAAAGGTCCGGTCATGGACAAGCTGCAAGCTTCTAAATTGATGACGCATTTGAGCGGGCGCATTTATCTGACCCATTTTCAGGCGATTCAGGACCTGGCGCCAGAGATCTTCGAGCAGCATAAAGATTATACGATTTAAAACAGCAGATACTGGAACTTATGGCCGGAGATTCCAGCTGGTCATAAGTGTAGTTTTTTCTGAATTTTCAAATATAATTTGAATTTATCTATTTAACTTTGATATTTATTTCATGAATATAATTTTAAAAGCGCTGATTTATTCATCATTTTAGGAAGTTTTTCTTCAATATAAGCGCTGTTTTAGAGCAATTAGTTTTAGAATAAATCAACAATATCAATATCTTGGTTTTTATATAAAAATATATTTTAAGCCTTGTTTAAATTAAGTATAAAATAGCGCAACTTTTTCCCAAATTTAGCCCTCGTAATTTTCACAAGGCAACCTTATGTTTTCTGCCCTTATGCGCATGAGCTTAGTCTCTCGAATCATCATCGCCATTATTTTAGGTGTGGGTGTGGCTGTGGTATTTCCCGAAGCTACTCCCTCATTAAGCCTATTGGGCGACCTGTTTATTAAAGCCTTGAAGTCTGTTGCACCGATTCTGGTTTTCATTTTAGTGTTAGCTTCTATCGCGAATTTTAAGGTGGGCCAATCCAACGCTGCCATCAAACCGATTATGCTGATGTATGCGGTTGGTATGTTCCTTGCTGCGCTGAGCGCTGTGGTTTCAAGTATCTTATTTCCAAGTACGCTGTTCCTGGATATTGCTGCACAAGCTGACTTGCAGCCGCCTGGCAGTCTGGTAGAAATCCTGAAGAATTTGCTGCTCAGCTTTGTTGCCAACCCGGTTGTTGCGATTGCTGAAGCAAACTTTATTGGCATCCTGGCTTGGTCAGTGGCATTAGGCATCGCTTTCCGTCATGCATCGGATAGCACCAAAACGCTTTTGAATGATGCAGCCTTTGCAGTGAATTATGTGATTCGTTTAGTGATCAGCTTTGCACCTTTGGGTATTTTTGGTCTGGTCGCAGTGACTTTTGCTGAATCTGGTCTGGATACGCTGACCAGTTACGTACATTTACTTGCTGTGTTGCTCGGAACGATGGTTTTCGTTGCACTGGTAATTAATCCGCTTCTGGTTGCCTTAATGACACGCAACAACCCGTATCCACTGGTATTCACTTGCTTGCGCGAAAGTGGCATTACCGCTTTCTTTACCCGTAGTTCGGCAGCCAATATTCCAGTCAATCTGGACTTGGCAAAACGTCTGGGCGTCAAGGAATCAACTTCAAGTATCGCAATTCCTTTGGGTGCTACGATCAACATGGCAGGTGCTTCTGTGACCATTACTGTATTGTCATTGGCGGCTGTAAATACTTTGGGGATTAGCGTCGATTTCAGCACTATGCTCATTCTTTCTGTGGTGGCAACCGTTTCGGCATGTGGCGCTTCAGGGGTTGCAGGCGGTTCATTGTTACTGATTCCAGTTGCATGTGGCCTGTTTGGTATTTCTTCGGATATCGCCATGCAAGTCGTTGCGATTGGTATGGTCATCAGCGTATTGCAGGACTCTACTGAAACTGCGCTAAACTCATCGACCGATGTTTTATTTACTACAGCAGTAGACCGCGCATCAAATTGATTTTATATTGATTAATCAATATGTTTAGCCAATGATGTTGTTATGCCATTACAGCGTTTACCTACCTGGATACAATTAGGGGCATTTTTTCTTGCGGTCAATGCCGGCATGATTAACGTCCTGGGTCTGGTGACGGTACTGCACCAGTCTGTTTCACATATGACCGGTAATGTCAGTATGCTGGCCATGGCCCTGCTGAACTGGCAACCAGAACAGATGCTTTATCTCTTTCTGGTTACACTCTGCTATGTCATTGGTTCATCCTATAGCGGACTGATTCTTGGAAATAGCCACTTTCGCTTGGGGCAGCTTTATGGTTACCCTTTAAGCCTGGTGGCTATTTTTATTTTGATCTGCTGGTTATTATTGCCCTATTTCCCGCGTTATGCCTTGTTATGGGCCTGTGTTGCCATGGGTGTGCAAAATGCCATGGTCAGCCATTATAAAGGTGCCATCATTCGCACTACGCATTTATCTGGCGTACTGACCGACCTCGGCTTGGCAATGGGCTACCGTTTGCGCGGTCTAGAGGTAGAATCACGACGCGTGGTTCTGCATCTGCTTATTTTGTTCGGTTTTTTAAGCGGTGGCATTCTTGCCAGCTGGCTATATCCTTATTTAAAATTAAATGCATTCCTGATCCCGGCAGTGCTGAGTCTGGTTCTCAGTCTCACGTATTGGGTGATTTATTTACGTTATCGACATCAACACGACTAATATCTGGACATTCTCATGGTTAAAAATGCATTGCAAGCACAATTGTTAAAGGCAGGATTGATCGATAATAAAAAAGCCAAAAAACTGTCTAAACAGGCTGTGCATGAAAAACGCACCGGTGACGGTACTGAGGCAGAAATCAAGGCCAAGATTGAACAAGACAAACAGCAAAAAATGGCCAAAGATCAGGCGATTGAGCTAGAGAAAAAAGCAGCTTTGCAGGAAAAAGAACTGAAAGCCGCAATCATGCAAATGATTAATCAGCACAAAATCCGTGATACTGACGGCGATGCGGTGTATCAGTTCATTGATGACAGCAAAATCAAAAAGGTCTATTTAAACCAGCAGATCTATAATGCACTGGTGGCAGGCAGTCTGGTGATTGCACGTGAAAATGACAGCTATGCTTTCTTGCCTAAAGCTCTGGCAGATCGTATCAATGCGAAAATGCAGGGCTTTATCATTGTGAATAATTCAGAGAAAAATGAAGAAACTACCGATGAAGAAGATCCATATGCAGCCTATGTCATTCCTGATGATTTGATGTGGTAAGCGTCGCGATATCATTACTGAAATATCGAAGATTAGAAACCGGCGAATTCGCCGGTTTTTTTATTTGTATGGACTTTTATTGAATGATTTGCACCAATAGATATGTTTTAAAAAGTTATCCAATATTAAAAAATCTGATCCAAAACTATAAACTTGACCTAATTTTTTGATTAAAGAGAAAGATCGTTTGGAACAGTTTAATTTTATTCGGAATATTCAAGAATGGGCAGATCAGTACCCATGGCTGGAAATGCTATCTTCACTGAGTATTGTGATTTTACTGGCGATTCTTGCCAATCTATTTGCTAAACAGATTGTGGTACGCGGAATACGTCAACTGATTTCCAGAATGCCTTTTGCCAATAATCAGATTTTTGCTGAGCATAGCGTGATTCGCCGGATTGCCAATATTGTTCCGGCAGTCGTGATCATGAACGGCATTACCACAGTACCGCATTTATCTGACAAGATTGAATCCTTTGTGCAAATGGGTGCACAGGCTTTTATCTTCCTGACGATTGCCCTGGCCCTGGGTGAATTACTGAATATTTTTAACCTGGTCTATCAGCGTAATCCCAAATCACGTAACAAACCGATTAAAGGTTATTTGCAGCTGGTCAAGCTGATTATTTTTATTGTCTGTGGCCTGATGATTCTCGGCACTTTCCTGAAAAAGGATGTCTTTACCTTGCTGGCTGGCTTCGGTGCCATGGCCGCGGTGTTGATGCTGGTCTTTCAAAATACCATTTTGTCGCTGGTGGCATCGGTTCAGATTTCATCTTATGACATGGTGCGTATTGGCGACTGGATTGAAATGCCCTCGCTGAATGCGGACGGCGATGTCATTGATATGTCATTGCATACCATTACGGTACAGAACTTTGATAAAACGGTGACCACAATTCCGACCAATAAACTGGTGACGGATACCTTTAAAAACTGGCGTGGCATGCAGGAAGCCGGTGCGCGCCGGATCAAGCGCTCGATTCATATTGATCAAAGCAGCGTACATTTTATGTCGGCTGAAGAACAGAACAAGCTGAAAAATTTTATTTTGCTGGATCAGTACCTGAATACCAAATCAGAGGAACTGGAACAATTTAACCTGCAACTGAGCCATCATTCGCAATATAACCAACGCCGTCTTACCAATTTAGGAACCTTTCGTGCCTATGTAGAGTTTTATCTGCAACAGCATTCCGGTATTAGCAAAAATCATTCCCTGATGGTTCGTCAACTACAGCCGACCAGTGAAGGTTTACCGCTAGAGATTTATGCCTTTACCAATACCACCGCCTGGGTGGAGTATGAAAATATCCAGTCTGATATCATGGATCATCTGTTGGCCATTATTCCGGAATTTGGTTTAAAGGTGTATCAAGCGCCTTCAGGTCTTGATTTAAAGGAAGCATTTACTCAACCGTCTTCCATTATTACTTAAAGATAAGTCATCCAATCTCAAGCCTGAGGTGCTGCTGCATTTCAGGCTTTTTTATTTCCTCATCTATTTAAAACCTGACTGGCATAAATCTGGCTTTAGTTTAATTTTTATAATCCAAGTTTTAATTGAGTGAATCATTTTGTGGCAATTTCACCCAATTACGGGCTTAAAAAAACAGAATCCTTTATAATTCCCGAAAAGCAAAATGCATGATAAGAGTACGATAATGTTTCGATGGCTTGAAAGACTGGTTGACCCCTATCCCACCAAAAATCTGAACCAACCTTTACCGACCAAGTTTTTTCCATTTGTCTGGCAGGCAGCCTATGGAGTCCACCGTTATTTGCTGATTCTGGTACTGTGTACTGCCGGTGCTGCCAGCTTCGAAGCTTTTCTGTATTCAAAAATTGGTGAGCTGGTGAACTGGCTCAGTAAAAGCCAGCCCGATACTTTTCTGGAACAGCATGCTAGCAATTTAACCTTACTGAGTATTGTTCTTCTGGCCAATATTTTTTTCGCTAGCGCCCAATCCCTAATTAAGCATCAGATTTTGTATAGCAATTTCCCGATGCGTTTACGCTGGCGCTTTCATAATCTGCTCATGAAACAAAGCCTGGATTTTTTCCACAATGATTTTGCCGGACGATTATCGGCCAAAGTTATGCAAACCGCTCTGGCAGTACGCGAATTCTGGGTCATTCTGGGTGACATGCTGGCGTATGTGCTGATTTATTTCATCACCATCAATATTGTTTTGGGTGCAATTTCACCCTTGCTGATCATTCCATTGATGGTCTGGCTAGCCTTGTTTATCTGTGCAGCGTGTTATTTCATTCCACGTTTGAGCAAAATTTCCAATGCTCAAGCGGATGCCCGTGCCGTCATGACCGGGCGTATTACGGATGCCTATACCAATATTCAGACCGTGAAGCTGTTTGCTCATGCCGGCCGTGAAAGTCAGTATGCCAAGACCTCAATGCAGGAATTTATGGTCACGGTATATAAACAGATGCGTCTGGGTGCGCAATACGAAATCAGCATCTTGCTCTTAAGTGTGGTGTTGTACGGTGGCGTACTGGGTACCGCGATCTGGTTGTGGATGGAAGGTCAGGCCGAGCTAGGCATTATTGCAGCAACCACGGCAATGGTACTGAAACTGAACAGTATTGCCGAATTTATGATGTGGCAGACCTCAGCCCTGTTTGAAAATGTCGGTACCATTCAGGATGGTATGAAAACTTTAGGCCGCAAAATTGCCATTGAAGATAAACCGGGTGCCAAAGAGCTACAGCTCAATCACGGTGAAATTAAATTCGAAAATGTCAGCTTTGCCTATAATGATAAAAACGTGATTGATCAGTTTAATCTGACCATTCGCCCAGGTGAAAAAATTGGTATTGTCGGCCGTTCAGGTGCAGGGAAATCTACCCTGATTCAACTGTTGCTGCACTTTTATCATATCAACCAGGGTCGTATCTTGATTGATGGCCAGGATATTGATGATGTCACTCAAGACAGTTTGCGCAAGAACATTGCATTAGTGACTCAAGATACTTCACTGCTGCATCGCACTGTCGCGGAAAACATTAAATATGGTCGTCCGGATGCAACTGATGAAGAAATGTTTGAAGCTGTGCGTAAAGCCAAAGCGGAAGAGTTTATTCCTAATTTGACTGATTTGCGTGGCAAAAAAGGCTATGAAGCTTATGTGGGTGAACGTGGCGTGAAACTTTCCGGGGGGCAGCGTCAGCGGATTGCCATTGCTCGTGTGTTCCTGAAAGATGCCCCAATTCTGATTCTGGATGAAGCGACCAGTGCGCTGGATTCTGAAGTCGAAGCAGCAATTCAAAACAGTCTGGACGACTTGATGCAAGGTAAAACCGTGATTGCAATTGCGCATCGCCTGTCTACCATTGCCCAGATGGATCGTCTGATTGTACTGGATCAAGGTCGAATCGCCGAGCAAGGCACGCATGATGAACTGGTGGCATTAAATGGCATCTATGCCCAACTTTGGCAGCGTCAAACTGGTGGCATGCTGATTCAGCAACAGGTCAAAGCATCAAAAGATCATGAATAATATGATCTCTAGAAGATTTCAAAACTTCTAATGATTTGCTCGTCCTTAATATTGAACAGGTCTGGAAAAAGGAAAACTTTGCCCAGATCTTTCTTTGTAAAATTTTCTCTACAGATGAACAGCAAGTTGCCATCTATCTGGTATCTTATGAAATGACATCTCTCTCTAGTTCTGAAAGCTCTCTGAAGAAGTCCTGTTCAATGATTAATAAAACTAGACCAATCGTCCTGTCCTGAGCAAACAGATGCTGGGATGCGACTTATTCAATAAAACAATTTTAATTTCATCAATAAAATTATGTGGTTTAAATTGATTTTAATGCTGAATTCAGGCTAATCTGCCAGTGGCAGAATCACAATCGCCAAAATTTTGTCCAACAATTTTAATGAAAAATTTGGTGGCTTCATGCCAATATCTATTTATAAATAAAAAAATTTGAATGAGTGCAACGGATCGCGCATGAAAACAATTGCTCCACGCCAAGACCAAGGAATTCCAGGTGTTTACGGTCTCTTGCTTCTCGATGTCATTTCCCGCTGGGGTTATAACAATGAGTCGCTTTTCCAACCTTTTGGCCTGACCAGTGAACAGTTGGCAGATCCTGATTTTCGTATTCCAACTCCTGTCGCCAATGAACTGGTCAAATATGCCCTGAAACTGACCGGAGAGCCGACCTTAGGTTATCATCTTGGCACACAGATGCGGATCTCGATTCATGGCTTTATTGGCTATGCCATTATGACGGCGAATAATATTACCGATGCGCTGGTACTGGCGAACCGATTTATTCAACTCCGTTTACCCTTCCTGCAATTATTTTTCTCAACCTTTGACGCCAAAGCCACGGTGCAGTTGCGAACCGATATTCAGCTTGAACCTCTGCGCACCGAAATTTCAATTGCTTTAATGATTGGTCTGATCAGTATGGCCAAAGCGATTACAGGCATTAACGATGCAACGGGAGAAATCGACTTCGATTTTAAGAAGCCTGAAGGTTTCGAACGCTTTATGGCGAAGTTCCCTACCCATCAGTTCCGCTTTGAACAGCCGCATTTAATTCTGAGTTTTGATAAAAGCTATCTGATGAACAAGCTGGTACATGCCGATCCAATTGCCAGCCAGATTGCAATTAACCAGTGTGAAACAGAACTTTCTGCCTTGGGTGAACGGCACCGGATTGCCATGCGTGTCCGGGATATATTGACCCATGCTGAGCAACACTATCTCAGTATTGAAAGTGTGGCGGATCGCTTGCACATGTCTGACCGCACCTTAAAACGTCAACTCGCCGCCGAAGGCACCTCCTTTTCTACCCTGGTCGATGAAGTGCGTTACCGGCATGCCACCTCGTTATTATCCCGGACAGATTTCACTCTGGAACAGATTGCCGATGAACTGGGTTATAGTGATGTCGCCAATTTTAGCAGGGCATTTAAACGCTGGAGTGGTCGCAGCCCGAGCAACTGGCGCAAAGATCCTTATTTATAAGGAAGTATAAGCCTTTTGTTTTGCTTAAAAAGAATGTATAAAACATGTCAAAAATGATCTTAAGATTTTTAAGGAGTTATCAATGAATCATCCTGCAGAATTAAAGTACGCAAGTACACATGAATGGGTGCGCATTGAGGGTGATCTTGTTGTGACCGGTATTTCCGACCATGCACAGGATGCGTTAGGCGATTTAGTCTATGTAGAAGCACCAGATCTTGATTCACATATTACTGCGGGCGAACAAGCTGGCGTGGTTGAATCAGTAAAAACAGCTTCCGATATTCATGCACCAGTGTCTGGTGTAGTGGTTGAAATCAATCCTGATCTTGAAGATGATCCAGATTTCATTAATGATGACCCATATGGCAAAGGCTGGATCTATAAAATCAAGCCGGACAATATGGCCGATGTCGAAAAACTACTTTCAAATACAGAGTATGAAGCCGGGCTTTAATTTTGATTTTTTTGTTTTATCTAGGGTGTGTTGACACTTTTAGCTTAAAAAAATAGCGAAGTAGTAAAATCAAATCGCCAAACCCAATTTTACTATTCGCTATGCCTCGT
>NZ_JAMXXN010000033.1 GCF_024129435.1 Acinetobacter lwoffii
ACGAGGCATAGCGAATAGTAAAATTGGGTTTGGCGATTTGATTTTACTACTTCGCTATTTTTTTAAGCTAAAAGTGTCAACACACCCTAATGAATCTTGTTTTGATTATGCTGCTTTTCTTGTTTTCCGGCTATATTGTTTATCATCTAATTTAACCTACTACAATTAAAACACCCTCACCTAGAGGGTGTTTTAAATAGCAATAAAATGCTTAAGGTGCAGGGTTCGGCTGCTGACGGTGAATATCTTCAATAGCTTTAAGAATTTCTTCCGATAGATCAATTTCAAATGCCTGAATATTTTCTTTCAGCTGATCCAGATTGGTGGCGCCAATAATCGTACTGGTCACAAAGAACTGCTGCTTGATAAAGGCCAAAGCCAGTTGGGTGAGACTTAAACCATGCTGTTCTGCCAGCTGGGCATATTGCTCGGTTGCCCATTCACTTTGCGGATTGCTATAACGGCTAAAGCGGGAGAACAAGGTGACACGCGCATTGGCAGGACGTGCGCCATGACGGAATTTACCGGTCAGATAACCAAATGCCAAAGGTGAATACGCCAACAAGCCTACATTTTCATATTGGGCAATTTCTGACATGCCAATTTCATAAGTACGGTTCAGCAAGTTATATGGGTTTTGTACACTGACGAATTTGGACAAACCTAATTTCTCTGCAAGGTGCAGAAATTTCATCGTGCCCCACGGGGTTTCATTGGAAAGGCCTATATAACGGATACGACCTTTTTTAATTTCATCCTGCAAGGCGGTCAGAGTTTCTTCGAGATCTGTCACGGCACGGTCTTCTGCCGCTTCAGCATTGCCATAACCCAGCTTGCCAAAGAAATTGGTTGGGCGTTGCGGCCAGTGTAACTGATACAGGTCAATATAATCCGTTTGCAGGCGTGACAATGACTGGTCAATGGCTGCCGAAATTTCATTGGCAACAAAACGGGTTTGACCATCCCGGATATGACTACCACCTTGCGATGGTCCAGCAATTTTTGAAGCTAAAAAAAGTTTGTCACGGCCACCGCGGGCAGCGATCCAGTTCCCAATCATACGCTCGGTGACCCCTTGCGTTTCAGGTTTTGGCGGTACCGGATACATTTCCGCAGTATCCCAGAAATACAGTCCCTGATCCAGCGCATAATCCAATTGCTGAAAAGCCTGTTCTTGCGTGTTCTGCTCACCAAAAGTCATGGTGCCCAAACAAATTTCTGGCAAAAGAATGCCGGTATCCGCCAACGGTCTGAATTGCATAAAAACATCCTGTGAATTTTATTTAGTGAATTGAGATCAAGTAGGCTATAGCCTATCGGAATTATAAGGGAGCTTAAATCATCTTTTCTGAGAAGCTTGTTCTAAATTTTTATGGATTAAGTAATGACGCATAAAAAAAAGCAAATCCGAAGATTTGCTTTTTAATATCTGGATTATTCGTCTATGGCACCATCTGCCACTGCTTCAGACGCTTCTTCTAATGAAGCATCAAAGATCAGGATGGCTTTACCATCGGTTTCGATCATGCCCTGCTCTTCCAGGGTTTTTAGTACACGTCCGACCATTTCGCGGGAACAGCCAACAATGCGACCAATTTCCTGACGGGTAATACGAATCTGACGGCCATTCGGCAAAATCATCGCTTCTGGCTGTGAAGACAGGTCGATCAGACAACGTGCAATCCGGCCTGAAACATCAATAAATGCCAGATCAGTGACTTTACGTGTGGTATTTTTCAAACGACGTACTAATTGAGCAAATACCGCATAGCTCAGATCAGGATATTGCTTGCTGATTTCGTGAAAGTTTTCATAGGTAATTTCGGCAATTTCACACACATCACGCGTACGAACTTCCGCAGTACGTTGTGGATTAACCTCGAATAGACCCATTTCCCCAAAGAAGTCACCCGCATTTAAATAAGCCACGACAATTTCACGATCATCATCTTCACGAAGAATGATAGATACAGACCCCTTCAGAATTAAATATAAAGATTTAGATTCTGATCCTGCATCAATGATCGTGGTACGTTTTGGATAACGATTAATATATGCACGTTTTAACAGTGCTTTCACGGATTCTGGTAATTGCCCCGGAGAAAGCGCATCAGTGCTTAATTGTGAAAAGTTTGAAGTCATGCTAACAGTTCCGATTATGGATAATTTATAGATCGCACAAGACCTAATGTGAACTTGTCACACAGTGGGATTGAAATTCCGTATCAACCCAATTTATGTTAGTGTACAGTTACTTGACAAATTTATAGCTTTTTTTAGGTAGTTGCAATGCAAACAAGCGTTCATTGGTTAGAGAATGTTGCTTTTGAAGCAAAAACTCAAAGTGGTCATAGCCTTATCATGGATGGTTCAGCTGAATACGGTGGTGAAAACCGTGGTCCCCGTCCTATGGAACTGCTTTTAACGGGTCTGGGCGGTTGTGCGTCTTTTGATATTGTTACCATTTTAAAGAAGGCTCGTCAGGATATTACCGATGTACGCTGCGAATTAAAGGCTGAACGTGCAGATACAATTCCGGCAGTATTCACGAAAATTCACTTGCATTTTGTAGTGACCGGCAAAGCGATTAAAGAGAAACAGGTCGCAAAAGCCGTAGAACTTTCTGCTGAAAAATATTGCTCTGCCAGCAAAATGCTGTCTGATGGCGGTGTTGAAATCACCCATGATTATGAAATAATCGAAGCAGAATAAAATCTAGATTCTGTAAAAAAAGCGGCTGGAAAAGCTGCTTTTTTTGTATCAGAAAATTGCCTTTTCTCAGAACCGCTGAACTGAATACTGATTGCCATCTTCAAAGCTCAAGATATTTTCTGGAAATCTTAAGGCGCCGAGTCGATGTCTGAACGCGACACCCTGTTGACGATCGAGATAGCGTTTACCCACTGAATAATCCACACAAAATACGTTTTGTTGCTGTCCATACCATTGCAGTGCATCGATCGATTTGAGTAAACCGGTTTTTTCTTCAGTAGATTTAAAGTTCCGCCAATAATGTCCAGTAATGACTGGAATTTGGTCGGTATAGCTGTCCCACCATGGCACGCGGTCGATCATCCGCCACCTTCCACCGGCATAAATCGGTTCTAAGGCGATTTTTTCCGCACCAGAAGTAATGACCCGAATCGGATTGTGCATTTGCTCACGTAGCTCTTTTTCTGCGAGATGTTGCAATAAAGGTAAAGTTGCAGCTGGGTCTTTGAACTGGTGTTGGTATTGTTGCTGTTCATTCTGTATTAATTCATTAATACCTAAGGCTTGCAGATCCAGCGCTGTATGCTGAGCAAAATTAGCATAGGCTTCACCAAGTGAAGTAAAACCAGAATTGCGTAATTGATCAATTGATCCTTGATGCCAACAGGCATGCACAACACGCAGCTGCTCCGACTCCAAGGCCAACGGTAAGCTATTTAAAAAACCCAGAATCCATTGTCGATCTTTGACTGAGGCTTGAATCGAATCAAAAGGTTTCAGATCATCCTGATGCGGTGAACCAAAAAACCAGCCATTGCCTTCCCGCAAAGTATCGGTCAACAGGTTCAATTCATGATTACCCATCACACATTGTGCATAGCCTTCATCTACCAGCTGTTTGACGCGTTTGATCACCGCAATACTGTCTTGCCCCCGGTCACATAGATCACCGACAAAAATTAGTTTGCGCTGTTCTGGATGATGACCATTCCGGTCATAACCTAATACCTGGATCAGTTGTTCCAGCGCGGCAATCTCACCATGAATATCCCCTACGATATCCACGGGACCAGTGAAAGCCTGCTGTATAAATGAGTACTTCATTTATGCATCCTGAATTAAGTCTAAAACAGAATATATCCCTATGAGTATGCTTTAAATTTATGAAGATCTGAATACAGAATGAATCATCATTTAAATAAATCAATGTTCAGTATTGTAAGTTTAAGTGAAATCATGAGCTTAATTTTTATGAAGACACTTATCTTGTTCTTAAAAGTATTGGCAAATACAGGCTATTCTGCTTGGATATTTAAGAGCTTGATCTGATATTTTTTATATTTGATTTGTAGTTCAAGGCGAGCTGAAATATGAATGATATAAAAAATTATTACATCAAAATAAAGCAATAAAAAAGCCCATTCTTAGAATAGGCTTTTAGAATCTTGGTAGGTATATCCAATACCAAAACAAATCATAAGTGATTGTTATTTAAAACTAATATTTTATTTTCAAAATCTAGGATACAAGATAGGATACAAATTTTAGTTGTAACGAAATATTTTTAATTTAGACAATTTAGAAAGCCATAAATAACATAAATAATTGTTTTTATTGTTTTTTAGACACCTAGACATACTTTAAAGTTATCAAAAAAATTATAGATATTAATAAAGCTGTCTAAATGACTAGTTGACTAATTTATTTAAAAATTAATAACTTAAATAAAGATAAAAACTTTCAATGTGTCTAAATTTTTTTTTGCAAGCTAATATCTAAAAAATTACTGATTAGCCATTTAAATCTTTTTTTAAAAAGATGGGATTTAACACAACATATTCCTTGCCATCAAATATGATTGTTCTAACATTATCAATTTCCTCAAGATATTGAATAGCTTGGTCTCTTTTGCCTGTTTTATTCCTAAAATTTCGACAATTCTGACCAATACTAGATTTTAAAATGTACTCTTCATTTTTATCCTGATAGTGTTTTACTAAAAAATTTAGTAATTGATCCGCATCAGTAACATCATTATTTATTTTATTACCTCTAACCCATTGATTTAATGAATACTTTAAAATATTTGATGCATGCTTCAAATCTTCTGCAGTGACCTCTTTTTCCTCTTTAAAAAAAGCAAAAACTGTGGCTAATCTAATTATTAACTCACCTGCTCTACTTGCCTCTGCTTTATGGTCAACATATATGTTATTTGGCTTTAACTTAGCTTCAATTTCATTAAATATCTTAACAAACATAGGTTTAGCTTCATTTGACAATCTTAAAACTTTACGATTATCAATTAATTGACTTTGATCAGTTAAATCCCTTACATCATACCAATCGCCTAATAATTTTTTACATTGGTCATAATAGTTAATAAGCCTTCTATCAAGAGTAATATCTTTATCAATATCCTCTATTTTCAAAAATCTAGTCCCAGCTAATGAAGGAGGTGCAACATAAATAAATCTTGGTAATAAGCCTATACTAGACATCGTCTTATTCGAAAAAACTTCTTGAATGATGATTGGTTGTGCCATTAAATGCATACTTAAACGAATATGATTGGCTACACCACTTCCCTCTGCATTACCTTTTGAACGTTTTCTTTCAACGCAGCCATTATCAAATACTTTGGTCAGTAGAACCATATTTGGTTTCGAATTATCAGAATTAAGCGCATATCCACATAAAAAGTCTGCAGCATCATTTGATGATATTGCAATATTAACGAATTCACCTCTAATGAATCCACCCACAATAGGTTCTAAAGTACTATCAGAAAATATCCTCTTTGGATTTTTTGGTTGTGGTACATTTGCTCTCTCTTTATGAGGAAGTTTTTCCCAATTTGCATATTCTGCTGAGTATCTAGCTATAGCATCTGACTGAATATCATTAATTACTTTAAGTGCAAAATAATCAGCCGTGCTTTTACGATCACCACTATTAGCTTCACTTAAAAAATTTATACTGCAAGGCATAACAACTTTTTGAATGGTAAGCGCATTAACATGCTTTTGAGCAATAAATGTGATAGCGAACAATAAAGAATTTGCCACTATAGCAAATGGTACTTTTACTTCCTCATGAATACATAATGCAGCATCCCTTACAAGATCTGGGAGAGAACTTACAGGATAATTATCTTCTAGAGATTGACAATTAGTCCCTCTGGTTACCATATCAACTTCCTTCCATTTCATTTCGGATAGAACTTTATTGATTGCTAATTTTTTATCTATATTTTTCATTACTTAATCTCGCATTTCTGTTTTTCTAACCAAGCTTCAACTTCTGTAACCTTAAAATAAAGATTACCTTGACGTGACGAGGAATATTTTATTGGCCTCGGAAAAGTTGGATCATCTTTTATTAGTCGATACAATCCATTTCTACTAAGAGTCATAGTCACTCGTAGTTGTTCAAATTTCATAACTTGCATTCTTAACCTCACATAACAACTCATGAAATAAGTTTGGGGCTTAATAGAGTGAATAAAAAAAGGGATTTTTATTTTTAAAAAATAAAAATCCCTTTTGATAAAATTAAATTGTGCTAATTTTCTTTCAATATTTCTTTTAGTCTGCCTTTTGTTAAAAGATTCTCTTTACTCAAATCTTCAAAAAAAATTTCAGAAATAAGTAATATTAAATCAAGATCATAGGGCTTTGAATGCACATCCACATTGTAAATTTCTTTAATAAAAACAGTACGATGACTATAATTATCACGACGTATAGTTGCCTGAGTATGTAAAAAACAGGAAATATCATCTTTTATATCTTGTATAAGATCTAGAATGCTGAAATATTTGAATTTTTTTGAATAGTTATAGGCTTTCTGGTACAAAGTAGCTTCACTATAGCCATCATCAATAGATGATAAATATTTATTATCTTTCAAATATTTAACAAATTTCTGAAGATCTTCGTTACCTCTAGTCTGATGAAGTAACTCCTCATATCTTTTAGTTAAAACTTTGTCATCGACAAAAGCTAACTTGTTACCATCAATCATGAATTTTAAAAACTCAATAAATCTATGATCTTTTATGAAGATCCCATTATTTAAAAAATCGATTGGTGATGATTTAAAAGCATCAATCAAATTTTTAGTCTTTTTAGAGATATCTTTGATTAATTTACTATTGTGAGTTTTATTTTTAAAAGCAAAAGACTCTTGTAAAACTTTATTAGGGTCTGATTTGTACTTTATGCTCAAAGAGTAAATTTGAATGAATAAAAATAGATCTGGTAGTTTTAACTTCTTAATAAATATTTTTTGAAATCTAGAATCATCTAATAGCTTTATCATTAAATCAAGATATTCACGTTTAAGCCACTCTTCACGATTTAAAAATACTTTATCTATCAGTAAAGTTCTTTTTTTTTCGTAGTCTAGCCTTTTATACATATTCAAAAATTTAATATTCTCTGCAATATCATTTGCATTTACTCTGACCATACCATCTCTGAAAGTTCACCTTTTGGTCTAGTAAACCAGAATATATTTTATCATTACAAATAAAACGGCTAAATTTTGCACAATCAAAACTTATTTTTCTTAAATAGTAATTCTTAAATATCTACATACTCATAAAGTACTTTCAATATGATATATTTTTTCAGTTTGATTTATATGATTATTTATTATAATTAACATTAAATATTATAAAAAAATTAACAATTTTTCTATCTCAGCTGGGCATTTCAGATGCCCATACTTCAATAGAATTAGAAGGTAGAAATGGGAACCTATAACGCACATTTCTACTCTTTAACCTACTATTTCTTCATCTTAAGCTAGACTAGCATGGATTATAACACTTAGTGTATTTAATAGTAGAAAAACCTGAATTCCTGACATTTCTTCTATTTAAAACTCTTTCGTTATATTGGTTCTTTATCCTGAATTTCTTGCTTTAAAAATACTTCATCAATTTCAATTAGCAATTTTGTCATTTGTTCAAGAAGGTTGTCAAAAGCTTCAATAAGTTTATCATCCTCAATTCCTAAGCGTGCAATCGTAGTTTCATATTTTGTTCCACGTCTATGGGCTACTCCAGTTGAACGTACTCCTTGTAATCCACCCAAGAAGGTTGCGACATCAAACGTAACCCCCCCCTTATGCAGGAACTCAGCTAAAAGCTTAATTGATCCATTATTTTCTATTGAAACAAGTTTTTTAAGTTTTTCAACATTAATAGAATCTATTGTTATTTTTACTAGAGATAATATTTGAGAGTCGAATTCTGACTGCTCATTTTTAGTCAATGAATGTAGTGTATTAAAACAATGATAATCAGCTTGATTTAGGGATAAAAAAAGTTCCCATCCTTTAGACTTTAGCCACTTTTCTTGAAATTGGTTAAAAATAAACTTAAAAGCAAGATCAGGACTCTCGGCATCTGACCATGTTCCAAGCATACTTCTTTCAAAGTATGTTTTGCTCATATTCCGTCCTTCTGGGGATATATTGAAGCTTTTCCAGTAGATCTGTTCTGAGTGAGGTAAATCTCTACCTAGATCACCTAAAAACACACAAACATGCCCTGAAGAATTATTATCAAAACGTAAATTCCAATAGCCATGTTTGTAAATAGAACTATCTTTTACTTCATATTCATTTGATGAGGAATAATACTTCTGAAGTACTGTCTTATCAAAATAGACAGGAGTTAGGTAATGTGGAGAACCTTTATTTTTTCCAAAGTAGTCCGATAGCATGGAAGGATCACAGGTGTGAATTATTTTATCATGAGAATCTCCATCAATAATAAAAGATTCAAAGTGTTTTTCATTCAATGGGTTGTAGTGTTTTTCTTCTCTAGGTAAGCAATGAAATAATTTTTTCCCTAACACTCTGGTAAATATTTTATAACCATCTACATAGGAACGATCCCAAAATCTAGTGTAAGAAATAAACCTCTCATTTACATGCTCATCTGTAAGACTCTCATCTGTAATTTTATGTCTAGTGTTCTCAAAAAATAAGAGAAGATTCATTTGTCGAGCTGACATGAAAGCTGTTAAAAATGACTTCCGTATTAGAATCTCATTATCTGAATATTTAATGACTTCAATTTCTATTCCATTGTCATTATCAACGATATATTTATTATTAGGCTTATCATTATACAGATTAAAATATAGTACTAATTCTTGCAGTATTTCCCAATAAGGCTTCCTAGTACCATGAAATGTCCTATAAATTACAAGAGGAAGTAAGGCAGTGGTGGTTGGCTCATACCAAATATTATCACCACAAGTGACAATTGATGGTCCCCCATCTTCCCTACTTAAATCCCATCCATACTTTTTCATTGCGTCACTAGTGTCTTCAGGTGGAATGAGGCAAGAAAAAAGTGAACCATCCTCAGATTTATCTTCTTTATTTAGATTTTTATAGAGTGGAACCCAAATGGATTCTCCTAATTTATTCTTTACGAAGTCTATAAAATCATCCATATCGACAAGCATGTTTAATCCTTATTCATTTTTAACATTGAGATTTTTATATGATATTAATCAAATTTTAACTCTTTATTATTAAAAGCTCTTATAACTTTTAGTAACAACTTTCTAGATAAATATGAATACACAAGTAAGCATTGATTTCGCGACCAGTACTAATAATTATCACTGATAAAACATTAGTAGTTGAATTAGCAAGCATTTAGTCTTCAAGCTGATCTAAATATTGCTGTATTTCACTCCAGTCTGGTTTGCATGCTAGCTGCCGTGGTAATTCTGAATTAAAGTTTATATAAATCTCTCTGCGTAAACAGTATTCATCATAAATTTCAGCATATTTCTCATAGCGTGGAGCAAAATAGAGTTTCAGAGTAGGCAAACTTAAATCATCCCATCTTTGTTTGCCACGACTATATAAAAACAATTTCCCTAATGTATATAGTCGTCCAACCTGTTGTCGCATTCCTCTAAAAACAGCATAGGTTTGAAAATAGGACTGCCATTTAACAAGATCTTCAATTGGTTTAGCCTTGTTAGGTTGTGAAACATAGCGATTTATAATATTAACTAAGTCTGTTTTCTTTTTCGCTATAACTTCTTTTTTCCATCTCCAAGTCCAACTAAAGGGTTTACTTGGCGTTTTATAAAATTTATCGGAGTTGGATTTATATTTTTTGTGAGTCATTCGCACAAGTTCCGCTGAACAGCCTGCAAAATCTAATTCTAAATAAGGTTTAGACATGACAAACTTCAAAACTTCATCATCTTTAAAGTAGTCATGGACTAAGTCAGTTTCAGCAATAACAAGCTCTCTAGAAAAAGACAACTCTTCTATTTCAAAGATTTTATCTTTGCCGAATTGCTTTTGCTGTTCAGTAGAATGAATTGGCTGTTTACTGTGTTTATGGCTGTTAGGCGTGGTGATTAATAAAATAAAAAGCCATCTATTTTCATACATCACATCTTGAACAATCAGATCTGCAATCGGCTTTCCTGTTTTCAGTCGATAATTCCTTTGCCGACTCGTTAAATTTAGGTCATATCTGTCCGTTAGTTTCTCGATGAGTTTCTTAATGTTGGTTGTTGAGCCAATACCATTATCAATACTAAATGATGAGTAAAAGTATGCTCCACGAGTCACTTTATCCTGAATTTTTTGTGCTGTGTATTTGGTATGAGGGCTGTAATCAATCATTTTTTGTCATCCAACAATACAGTTTAACTGTAAATCAACAATCCACTTTTTCCCTGTGGAATCCCATCTAAGCATTTGTGTCAATCAACAATAGAAATTGTCTCAATTAAGGTGTTTTTACTTTTGAGCTTTGCTCAAAAACCGCTATGGCAAAGCCATAGCTTTATGAATGATCACCTCACTTTGTAAGGTGGCAATTAAGTAGTTCCTAATGACGACACAAACTTCATTAGTTAAATTTATATTATTTTAAATTTATTATCAATAATATTGATATTTAAAATCAGATGTACTAATATGAAATTATCAATCGAATAGTGGACTGACCATCCATCCTTAATTTTCTTCTTTGAAGTTTTGGATGGGTTAAAGACCACCATTCAAAACTTTGATACATATTGCCGTGAGTACCTGAACTAACCATTCTTGTACTGCCGATGTAGCGGACTGCTGGGGAAACCTCGCTCGGTACGTTGCAACGGGGGCTGGAGAGCTGCAATGCTCTTCTTCTATCCGTTCTGTCAACTTGGATTTAAGAGTTCCTATATGCATTGCATATAAAGTTGTTGGGCGACAAGGACACGGGAGCCTATAAGGAATTTATTCCGAAATGGTCATTTGGTTAGGAATAGCCAGATTAGATTTAAAACTTTGGTTTTGAATTAACACCCTGTTCAAGGTGATACAGTCAGGAGCAGCATAGGATGTGCGATAGTCTCCGTTAATAGCTGAGTGTGTATGCTTGATCGAGGCAAGTGAACAACTTGCGAAAAGTATGCTCATTTCCAATCACGATGGCTGCTGAGAGTACCGTGAGGTACTAGGACTTCGAGCCTAACGGTGGAGAAGTTGGCACCATTTGGCGCAAGCTGAATGGGTCGCTGGATAGCTTAAACGTGTAACGGCATTAATCGATAGATGCTGATTGGAGTGCAAGAGTTTTACCCTTTATAAAGTTGTGTATACATCATATCCCGATAAAACTAAGGAACTACGGTTGGGGGAAACAGGAAGTATGTATGCAAGCGAGAGGATAAACGGTCTGCACATTAAGACACTTTGAAATAACTTGGGAAGCACTGTATGAAGGACTTAAATTGGTTAAAGGTCTGTTAATTTATACAGTGTGGGAGCGATGGCAAGTAGCGCATATAAAGCAAGTTTTTACTTGTGGAAATTGTGGTACAGATCTTCATACTAAGATTTGTACTAAGTGAGATAGCTAGCTTAAAGCGAATCCTAAAACAGTCTGATTGATCAGATTGCTCACTGCGAAAGCTTGAGTCGGCACATATGAAAATATGTTCGGCAATATGTTAGAAGAAGGTTAAGGGGATACTTGGTCGTATTCCTGTGTTTGAGCTTGGTCGCTCAAACTAGACCATGATTGATAAAACATAAGTACTCTGAAGTTTGGTCATTGAAGAAATGCTGCTTATGCGGAGTTGCTAGGTGCTTTTTAATCTAGCTAATGTTCACACGGACATGAAAAATATAAGTGTCTTGCTTTTCCATCTTAGGCAAGAAAAAACTAAATCCTAGATTTAGTAATTTGAAGTGGAATATGGCTTAAATCAGCATGAAAAAAATTGAACAGCCAATAAAGGCGTTAACATTGAACAGCATAGTTCTAAAAACATTTAAGGCTACATTCATTTAGAATGTAGCCTTTCTTTTTTACCACTCAAAACGTTCATTTCTTAATTTATTTTCTTGATCATCTTTTTCTGACTGGACTTCTATGCGTTTTAACCATTCTTCTTCTTTTGATTCTATCAATGGCAAGAGAGATGAATGCGATTTCTTGAGCTTATCTTTTAAGGCGGTAATAGATGGTAATCTTCGTTTCATTTCCTCTGACCAACTACCAGAAGCTGAACGTAACGTGAAAATATTTTTTTCAATAATCTGATCTAAGGCAAATTTAACAGAATGGCTTAAGTCGAGTAAGTAAAAAATTAAATCTAACCAAATAATTTGACCGTTATCTTGAATCAAAAATAAGTTCGACTTTTCTATCCAAAATTCTAATCTAACTTGATCATGCCCGATCCATTTCAAAACACTTTGCTGTTCAGCATAAACGAGAATTTTTCTTAAATCATTACACCAAAATTTATCTAAAAATTCTTGATCGTCTAAAAATAGAAGAAGGAAAAGATCTGTACTTTTTTCAACACAAACTTTTAACAATTTAAAGTTTTTTGAGTGTCGATTTAAAGAAATATATTTCTCATCATCAAATAAGCTTTTTACTGCTTCAAGAACTTTAATTCTGTGAGAATCCTCTAAAGTTAATAAATACTCTAAAGCATCTTCACTATGATCGTACAAGTTATCATTTTTAAGTATTGTTCTAAGTTCACTTAAAAGAATGCCTAAATATTTAATGGGTAATTTCTTCTGGAAGAAACATTCTTCTAAAAGCTCGTATCTAATTTGATCAGTAGCTCCTACAAAAATCAATGCATCGAGTAAGATTTCAAATTGACTATTACTAATTTTATTATGATATTTATGTGCTGACAATCTTGGAAAATTCAGAACATCAATTTTTTTATCAATGATTAACTGACTAAAATATTGAAAATCATCATCATTTTGACATGCTTGAATCAGCAATAAGCAAATAGTATTTTTAAAACTATCATTCTGCCTCATAAATTCGATAAAGACATAAAAATCATCTAATGAATTATTCTTAAAACCGACTAACAGACCTAATAAAAACTCAGAAGAACGCATTGATTTATCAAGATTAATATTTCTTAAAGCATTAAGACATTGATTTATATTGACAAATGTTTTTGAACTAGCTTCTCCTAACTTTATTAGATAATTGCTTTGTATCCATCCAGTATTCGCTTTAATTAGTAGATCAAGATTTTCTATGAGTTTGTCTACATTCATTAACTCATTACTAATATGATGTATTAGATCTTCATAGTTATCAAAAACTGGAATTTTTATTGCATATTTATCATCATTTTTTTTAGTCATTTTATATAAATCATGATCAGATACTAAAATATATGATTTTATTAATTCAGCTAAATTATCCTTTTTAGGTCTCAAAGACTCTTCTAGATCTACTAAATCAGATAATAATTCTGGAGCATGAACCTTCAATTCCTCTTCATTGAATGTAAGGATATTTAAAATTTGAGTATGTGCTTTTGAAAAGTAACATCTTTCACTAAACTTTTCTAAATATGCTTTTACGAAATCAACTTTTCCGCATGTCCATATAATTTCTTTAAGATTATTTACAAAAATTTCTCGGGCTCGCACAACACCTTGCTGATCCAACTTATTTAATATTTCGAGTAAAAACTCAGTCCATGACCAAAGTTCATCATAAGTTTTTGGTTGATATCCATAATCAGATAATTTTCCACTTTCATTAGTTCCACGAATAAGATAGCCATACTCATGGAAGTTTAAGGCTGTTGATAGACAAGATAATAAAATTGGTAAATTTTCTTCATTAGCATGCAATGTAGTAAGAACTTCTTTTTTTTGTTCTAAATTGGCTAAAGTCTCAGATGTACGTAGTCTAAATAAAGATGTCAATAAATCCATAATAGAATTATTTCTTTCATTCTCTTTTTCATCCCTAGCAAAATAAACAAGCAAATGAAATGCTTTTTCAAAATTATGATCTTGGTAGGCTAATGCTCGAATTAAATTAGAAATCTCTATAAAAGATGTGTTTTCACGTGTTAAAAAATTTGGATCTAAGTGATGCTTTTTTTCAAATAAGTTAAGAAGTTGGTCTTCATTTATTTGCGATAGTAGTCTTATTTTTACTAAGTCTTGAGCATCATAATTGCCTGTTAGAATTTTTTCGCCAAGGAAGCCTTCATTAGAGAACCATAAAGTGACTAAATCCTTAATTTTTGGAAGATCATGAAAATAACTCAGACGCTTAATAAAAGATCGCTGTAAACGTTCAGGCATTGTCTTAGTTAGTTTATCTAGTTGATTAACTAACCTTGTAGAAATTAACTCTTTAGCTAAATGATTTGCCAGTGCATGAGGTAGAATTGCTCGCCATACGCCACGTTGTTGAACTATATCTTTACTTTTCAGCATCTCAATTGCTTCGATTGCAGTATCAGAGTCTACCTTTGCAAAGTTAGATAAAAAATCCAATTCAGAATTTTCTTCACCGCTATCTTCTATATTAAAGGAATAGACTAGAGCAAAATTTTTCGCAATTTTAAATAGCTCCTCATTTTGTCGACCTTTTTGCCAAAATAGTCGTTCAAATAATTCACTATCAGTAAGTAATGCTAGGTTATCAGTTTTCTCAATATTTGAAGCTATAGCTAAGGCTAATCGATAATTCCCACCTGAGAAATCTGCAATTTTACGTCGGTTTATATCATTAACATCAGGATAATGTCGTTCAATTACTTTTTGAATAATATCTATACTGTTTGGTTGAAGCTTATAGACATCAGTCCTTTCAGGTAGATCATCTTTTACATCATATTCAATTGTTAAAAGTGAAATTTCAGTACTCTGAATTTTTTTGGTTAAATTCGCATGAGTATCTTGTCCACAATTATCTACAATTAGAATAAAGGGCTTATTTTTTAATTTTAATTCTTCAATAAAATGTTCAGGGAGTGGATTTGGTGAATCCCCAATATCACAGTACCAAACATTTTTAACATCTAAATTATTTTCACCAATGCGATCATCGAATAGTGCTTGTGCGAAACGTGTTTTCCCTACACCAGATAAACCTACTAATCTTACAGAAGTACTAGCAGTCGAAAGTTTATCTCGAATCGCATTAATACCATCCACCACATTAAGTTCACTATTATTCCTGTTTTGTGGAGTAACGACTTTTATATCATTATCAACAAAATATGGTTCTTCTATACTTGCTTTTGTATTTGACCAATCACCAAAACGTTGCCAACCTTGGGATTGCTCTTCTGTGAAAAAGTATCTCGCTAAATCATCATGTTCGAGTGTCACAAACTCTGATTCAAAAAATGATGCTTCTCTCCATTCGATTACAATTTTTAATTCTTGAGCTTTTTTCTCTATATCTACTAAAGCCTGTGGAGAGTCCATTTTCTTTTCTTTCTTATTATATGCTTGTCCCCATAATTGATTGGTATAAATAAGAATTTTTGTAAGTGATGGGTAATCCCTATTTGCTTTTACAAGCATTTGTAAAAAATCATCTTTATGATCAACAAGAGACGTTGAATAAAATTTAGCTTGGAATCCAATTACCTCATTCTTGTATTTGATTGGATTTTTTTCAATTCCTGATTGATTTTTAAATCCAAACCACCCTTTTGGAAGTTGAAATTCACGACAAAAAAGTAAGTAAGTAAACCACTCAAATACCATTTCCTTGTTATTAGAAAACTTTGTTGCGAATAAATCCCAATTAGGATGGATCATTGGTTAACCCTTTATTTAAAATAAATTTTTATTATTTCCTATATTCTATTTTAAATCCTAAATAGTCAAATTCTCTGAACATACTTTATTAGTAATTTTATCAATTTCATCAGCCCACCATTGCATCATTTCAATACGTTCTTCATAGTGTGCTTCCTTGTCATAAATCCCCTTTACCCCCTTTTTTAAATGTGAAAGAGCTGACTCCACCACCTGTGGTACTCCGCTAAATTTTTTATTAAATTGAGAACTCGCTATATGTCTAAAACCATGAGGATCTTGCTTTCCATCATACCCTAATCTTTTTAAAGCCGTATTGAATGTATTATCGGAAATAGGTTTAGAAAATGAATTTCTTCCTGGAAATAATAGGTTAGATAAACCTGAATTTTCTTTAAGCTCTTGCAATAAACAGATGCTCTGTTTTGATAAAGGAATTGCATGTGGAATATTATTTTTCATTATGGACGCAGGCCTAATCCACACAGCCTCATCAAAATCAAACTGATCCCAAGTAGCAAGCCTCAATTCAGATGGTCTTGGAAACATTAGTATCATTAACTCTAAACCAATTACTATTTCTCTGACTGGGTATTGTCTAATTTTCATAATTAATTCAGGAAATTCATCATAAGAAACAAAATTCATGTTCCCTTTTTTATACGGATCTAAATACTCATTTATTCCTTCCAACGGATTGGAGGTTACTTTGTTCTGAAATTTAGCCAAATCGTATGCACCTCGGCAATATGAAGTTAACTTTTCAATTTGGTTGTAAATTTCGAATTTCTGCTGAAGAGCCTTAAAAAAATCAAGCCAATCTTTAGGAGTAATCTCATTAAAATTTCTTTCACCAAAAATGGGAATGATATGCTTTTCTATAGATCTCACCGCCTTTTTAAAAGTTACTTCATTCCATCTTTTTTTTCTGGTTTCGATCCAATCCTGCATTAGATACTTAAATTTCAACTCCTCAATTTCTATTTTTTCTTTAAGAACTCTTTTTTTTGTTTTAACTTCTTCGCCATTGGATTTTCTTAAAATAATTTCCATAGCTTTTTCCCTTGCCCTAACAGCAGATATTTCTGGATAAGATCCAAGCCCAAGCCAAGTCCATTTATTTTCGTTATTTTTGTATCTTAGTTGCCATGATTTTTTTCCACTTGTTTGAACACGGAAATATAAATTATTACTATCTTTTTCCCTATATTCTTTTTCTTCTGGCTCTAAAGCTTCTAGAACAGTATCTGCTAGAGGTCGTCTTTTAATATTACATCTTTTCATTTCTGTACCTTGTATCCCAATATTTAAAATATTATTGGGATACATCAACGGATACAAGATGCCTAATTATATGGGTGGTTATGAGTAGTTATGAGAGCGCATGAAATTAACGTAACTTATTGTAATGCATAAAAAAACCACTCATGAGTGTATATGAAATATCATGAGTGGTTAATATTTTGGTAGGTATATCCAGACTCGAACTGGAGACCTCTACGATGTCAACGTAGCGCTCTAACCAACTGAGCTATACACCTAGAATGCTTGGCATATTATAAATTTTTCCGACCGAAAACAAGCCTTTTCATTTAGTTTTTAAAACGTCCGCGCAAGTTTTAAGCAAATCCTTGAATTTTTTCACTTCTTGCTCAGTTATTGAGGTTCCCGAATAAAGATTTTTTTCAAAGATTTGGATAGCTTGAATAAATGCTGTCTGGTTTTCAACCTGAGTCTGTTGGGATAAACGCTGCATCCAGTGATGAAAAGTTTCAGCGGGCTGTTTTTTGAGATCGTCAGCTAAAGATTGATTCAGTTGTTGAATCGCACGATCAAATGGAGGTTGCGCCTGTCGGGCTTTTAGATAAATTCTGAAGATATAGGCCAAAATCAATAGTGCAATACTGCCCAGTAAAATTATGACACTCGAATAAACTGAACCGAGTCCTAATTTTGATAACCAGCTCTGTTGTGATTCTGCATTATAACCCACCACCTTACTTTGCCATTGGTAGCTAGCATAATCGCTCCAAACACGTAATTTGGTGATCCATAGATTATGCTGCGAGTTCCAGGTTGACTGATTTGCCGATACCCATGCATCCTGAGAAAGCAGGTTTTGCATGCCATCATCTATACGCTGTGGAGCGATCATTGCGGTTGGATCAAAGCGTTGCCATTTCTGATCAATCCAGACTTCTGTCCAGGCATGCGCATCAAGCTGCCGGACTTCCCAGCTCATGCGATCTGGTGCCAACTCCCCCCCCTGATAGCCGGTGACGACCCGTGCAGGAATCTCGACATAACGCATCAGCATCACAAAACTCGAGGCATAGTGTTCACAAAATCCCTGACGGGAATTAAACAGGAATTCATCAATCCGGTTTTGCCCCAATTGGCCCGGCTTCAGGGTATAAACAAAGTTATTCTGTCGATACCAATTCAAGACTTTCTGTACATAACTCCGAGGATCTTCCGCACTTTGCGCATATAGACGTTGTGCTAATTGTTGCGCTCGCGGGTCAAGCCGGCGCTGCACTTGGGTATTCGTTCGCTCGATATATTGCGTTGGCAAAGTCTGAGGGTCATATTCTGTCCCGATCCATTGTAACGAAATCGGTTCAACACGTTGCGTGAGCCGTCTTGGCACAATGCTCCAATCCTGACGGTTATAATAACGGCGTTCCGCAGGTATCGATTTTTCCAACCCCATGATCCAGAACACCGAAGGATCCGCAGCCAGATATTGGTAGTTCCAGCCTGTAGGTACGGGTGAAGTATCCATCGGTTGTCGCATTAAAGGCTGCTGATTGACGAAACTGCTGGTCCAGCGTTGCCCATCATATTCATCTAGCACTAAAGCTCGCCAATAGAGTTCTGAGCGCGGCGGAAGCTTGCCGACATCACCAATAATCCGGAAAGCCAGTGAACTAGATTGGGATAATTCGGCAATATCCCCAGGTGACATACTGTCACTCATGCCGGTCATACCCTTATTTTCAGGAATGGGAATATGCCAAAGTGGCGGCAAGCGCGGAAAGAAAATAAATAGTAAAATGAAAAATGGAACGGCGTACAAGATAAACTTGCCTACATGTTTTGCATCCTGTTGCAATGCTGCGCGCTGAGTGATCTGCTCCTGCTCAAACTCGCTGGTCTGAATCCGGTACAAACCAATCAGACAGCTGATTAAACACAGCACAATCACGATCGCCATCCCAAAAGATTGGCTATATAGGAATGAGCTGGCAGCAACAAACAGGGCAAAATTAAACAGAATAATCAGGTCACGTTTATTTTTACTTTCCAGTGATTTGGCAAATAAAAAAGTAGATAAAACTGCTACCCCAGCCTCAACACCGATAAAACTATGATGGCTCAAATAAATACTGCCTAGTGCCAAAGCCGTCAGCAGGAAAGTGCCCGTTTTTGGAAATGGCTGCTGACGTTTCAGGAAAAGCCAGATACACAGAATACTGATGGTAAAAATTATACTGAGTAGTACAGGAATAAATGCCATCTGGGCGATGAGAATCAGGCCCAAAGTCAGCACAATCGAGGTCCGGATTTTTGCATTGATCATGAATTTACCCGCCTCAGGCCTGCGCCAACAATTGTTTGGCTTTCCGCAGTTGTTCTTCACCTGCGCCCTGAGGCAATTCGGCCTGTGGCAAATGCAGACTGTACGCACATTGCTGCTGCTCGCATTGCTCGACCAGACCCATCACAAATTCAAGTTTTTCTTCATGTGACTGGCTCGGCATATGTGCATAATGAATCTCGATACTGTGTTCATCCTGATATTGCTCAAAAACTTTGACATACAGGCCTTGCCCACGGGCAAACTGCTTCCAGGACACCGCCTGCAAGGAATCGCCTGACTGGTAATTGCGCAATTCACGAAACTCATCCATATCCAGTTCAAAACGGTTGAGATGATATTTATTTTCTGTGCTAAAAACTTCAGCTTTAGGCGCGACCCAGGCCGAATGCTGATGATAAAGATAGGTCCAAGCCCGCACCAGACCAAAGGGATAAACCGAATAAATCTGAATCGCCGGGTAATCAAACTTGCCACGTTGCTCTGCATAAAATGGCAGAATAAATTGCTGTTTTTGCGCATTCAGATAAACTTTCGCTAGCTGATTCCCTGCTTTGATATACAAATAGCGGGGGCGAAGTTGCTGTTGTTGAAAATAAAGATGTAGATTCAGGCTATGACCGACCTGCCCCACCTCATCTGCGATCAATTCAATTTGCAGGTCATGCAACTGTTTAAACGTCAGATAAAAACTGACACACAGCACCGCGCTGATTAAAAAGCAGAAACCTAAAATCAGGTTATTGGCATAGTTCACTCCCGCCACAAAGGTGATGAAGATCAACACCAGATACAGATAGCCCTGCTGATAAATAAATACCAAGACATCTTTCTGCGAGAGCTGTTTCTGCTTGGAAAATTGAAAGCGTTTGGCCAGCCATTTTTGCCAGGTCTTATCCAAGAGAGGACTCCTTTAGCTGACCGCAACCTGTTGCATGACATTAGAGGTTTCAGCTTCACTCAAACCCAGACGATGGGAGGTCACCGCGACAAATACAGCCTGCACATCATCCGGCGTGACAAAAGCGCGTTGCTGAATCAGGGCATGCGCCTGTGCGGCACGCTTCAAGGCCAGTAAACCACGAGTAGAAAGTCCATGACGGCTTTTACGAGTTTCTTCTGCCAGATCGAGCAGATATTCCTGAATCGCTTCACTGATAAATATCTGATGCGTCAGACTTTGCAGATCCAGAATTTCATCTTCGGTAAAAATATGCGCCAGACTTGCAATCAGGGCAAAACGGGATTCCTGCTGTAATAACAGTTTTTCTGCATGGCGCGATGGATAACCTAAAGACAAACGCATCAGGAAACGGTCTAGCTGGGATTCCGGCAAAGCGTAAGTACCACTTTGGAACAGCGGGTTTTGTGTGGCAATCACCCAGAACGGTTTCGGCAAGGCATAGCGTACGCCATCAATGGTGGCATAGCCTTCTTCCATGGCTTCGAGTAAGGCACTTTGGGTTTTAGGACTACAACGGTTAATTTCATCTGCCAGTAAAATCTGGGTAAAAATCGGGCCTTGTTTAAACTCGAACTGATGTTCTTTCTGGTTAAACATGTTAATGCCGATGACATCACTGGCCAGCATGTCATTGGTAAATTGAATCCGCTGGAACTTCAACCCTGCTAGATGTGCCAGACTGCTGGCTAATGTGGTTTTACCCAACCCGGGTAAATCCTCAAATAAGACATGTCCACCTGCAATCAGACAGCAAAGTGCCAGTTTGGTCTGGGCCTGTTTGTCCAAAACAATGGCATTAACTTCTTCAAAAAAACGCTGGATCTTGGGTGCATAACTTGCAATCTTTTGTTCAAGCTCTGTATTGATGTGTGCAATATCGTTATTTTCCTTTTGTTTCATGCCCCAGATCACAATAAATTCCTTAATAAAACATGGCCTAAGATTAACATACACTGAAATTTAAATTTTCCCAAAAGATCAATCATCTGTCTGTGTAACAGGATAAAAATATTCGCTTGAAAATGACGAGGATTTAAATAAAAGATGAATCAAAATGATCAGGTTGAAAAGAAGTAAAAAGCGCAGACAACTAGGGCGTGTCCTCATTTGGCTTTACACCAAATAAATATGCAAGCAATGTAAATCATAGACTGGTAATTTCGTGCAAGCTTATCAAAT
>NZ_JAMXXN010000034.1 GCF_024129435.1 Acinetobacter lwoffii
GTAATCGCATAGTATCTTGAATTTGCTGCCAGATATCATCGGTAAGAAGAGTACGTGCCATTGAAAATATAGAAATAAAAATAACTCAAAGAAGGATTTTAAGTATTTAAAACCAATTCTTCAAATGAGGACACGCCCTAGAAAGATGCCACTTACCTAAGACATGATTTGAGTAGAATTTAATTTATAAAGAAAAAATGAAATTAATTAACTTAATGAATGTGGAAAAAATATAAATATTTGATATTGATGGTAAAAATTACAAACCATAATGGTATCAATTTTCAAAATTTTCCATCATAAGGTTAAGCAACTAGATAGGCTTATCTTATGAAAATTCTAAATACCCGGCGAAAAATTATGCCGCATCCACATCGTGTAACAGGTTTGTTCGCAAGTCGCAAAAATGGCTCATATATTGGATGGGAATCACAATTAGAAAAGGATCTTTGCCATTTGCTTGAATGTAATACTGATATTGTGTCCTATGAATCTCAATCAAGAACTTTCGAATATATTGATAATGGAAAGAAAAGAACCTATACACCAGATTTCTTTGTCGTATATTCTGATGGGCGAGAAATGTATTTAGAGGTTAAATTTCAAAAGTTTGTAGAGAAATTTAAACAGGATAAACAGAAAATTTTGGAAGATATCAATAAAGAAAATATATCATTCAAAATTATTACAGAAATTGATATCAGATGCGGATATTTTTTAGAAAATATCAAATATCTTGAAAGATATGCAGATATTCCAGTTAAACAGAGTACATTAGATATAATTGGACAAATTAAAAATAAGTATATATCTATAGAAAGACTTGCTGAAATTGTCCCCCTTCACGAAATATATAATTTAATTTACTTTGATTATTTTGATGTTGATATCAACAATCAGCTAATCAAAAGCAATTCTATTCTAGGATTGTATAATGATTAAAGTAAATTATCAAAATAAAATCTGGAATTTACATCGAGAAGATAATATTTTGATTCTAATTGATGTAAATAATGGATCTAATATTTTAAAAATTGAAAAAAGAGAATTTGAAAATTTGCTTTATCAAAATATTATTGTTTATTTGGATGATTATGCATCGCAAAAACAGACAAGTTCTTTAATGTATTTTGATAACGAAGAAAATCATTCAGAAAAAATTAAAACAAAAATAGAAATAGTAAAAAGATATGTAAATTATGGGAAAGATTACAATAAGAAAGATTTTTGTATATATGCTAAAAAACAATTAAAAATTAAGTGGTCTTTAAGCACAATTAACCGAGTTATAACTGATTTTGAAAAATGTGGAAATAATTTGAATTTTCTGATTCCAAAAAAACAAGTACGGAAAAGTCGTCTTAATAAAAATATTCAAAAAATTATTATGGATTGTATCCAAAAAGAATTTGCAAACACCCATCGAAAAAATATACGAAATCTTTATGAAAAGATAAAGATTGCATTATATAAAATAAATATCGAGGAAGAGGGCTTCCCTTCTTATCAAACGGTTTGTAACTATGTACATAAATATGGGTATGATCTTGATGTAGAGAAAAAACGCCTTGGTAGTAAAGAATATTATAAAAGATATGGTGCTGTTTTTAATGGTGTAAAGACTACTTATCCATTAGAACGTGTTGAAATTGATCATACATATTTAGATATAAAAGTATATGTAGAGGATACGGATGAGTATGGGAACAAGAGAGCTCTGTTTGGGAGACCTGTACTTACTGTTATAAAAGATCATTACACAAAATCTTTTCTTGGCTACTATTTAGCTTTTTATGCTCCAAATACAGAAATCTCAATAAGATGTTTAAAACATGCAATGCAGAGAAAATCTGAAAAGTATTCTGAAATTGGTGAGGAATGGATTCAATATGGAAGAATCAAAGAAATCGTAATGGATAATGGTACTGAATTTAAAAGTAAAAAATTTGCAGAGGTTTGTCTTAACTTAGGAATAAACCTTATATACTCATCTTCATATGAGCCGTGGTTGAAAGGCACGGTAGAGTCAGCATTTAATAATTTAAGTACACTTTTAGAACGATTACCTTCTAAAATAAGAAAAGATATTATCGTTGGTCAGAAAGTAGAAGAAACAGTTATCTCATTTCAGAATTTAGATTTTTTATTAAATTTATGGATAATTAAAGATTATCATAATAAATATAATGAAAGAACGAAAAATACAGCAAATAATCTATGGGTTAATTATTTTAAAGATAATAATATTTTAGATGCTGAGATAGAAAATATTAATTTTGATCTGATGGATGTTGAAACAATATATCGCAAACTTTCTCGAAAAGGAATTGTTATTAATGCAGTTCGCTACAACTCTAATGAATTAAATGATTTATTTAAAAGGAATAAGAAATTTAATGCTTTGACCATAAAAGCTAAAATTAATATAAATAGTGATGATGTGTCTTATATATATGTATTTGATGAGATGTATGATAAATATTTAAAAGTTAGTAATATAGATGGTATTCCTGTCGGCTTTTCAAGTAAAGACTTAAAATTTAGAAATAAAAAACAAAATATTTTAAAGCATAAAATTAACAGGATTCATGATAAAAAAGTAAATGAGGTAAATCAAAGTATAAATTCTATTATAAATAAAAGTAAATATGATCAAAAAGCTTTAAGAAGGAAAAAGATATCAAGCGATAATACAATTATTAAGTCACCTAAGAAACCAGAAGTGATTGATTTAGACATTCAAGAATCTATTTATGCTGATGGAGGTCTATTTGATGTCGATGATTAGTGAGGCTCAATTAGCAAAAATTGCAAATATTGAATCTATTTATATCCCTTATCCAAATATCCAGAAAGCTAAAAATAAGCTTAAGGAAGTCTTGGAGTTGAACAGTTTTCTTGCTGAACCTGAATGTGTATTACTAACAGGTGATAGTGGGTCTGGTAAAACCTCATTTATAAAACAATTCGTTAGTCACTATCCCGTAATCTATGATGATGAAGTAGACATCAGGACTGTGATTTATGTTGAGATACCCTCTCAAGCGAGTATTAAAGACCTTTGCATAGTAATACTTAAAGCTTTTGATGATCCTGTTGATAATAGTAAATTAACGAAGTTAGTACTTGGTGAGAAAGTGATTAATTTTGCTAAGCTGGCTAAGACTAAACTTTTGATCCTAGATGAATTTCAGCATCTTACAGAAAAATCTACTTTAACCAAAGTAGATAATCTTGCTAATTGGATTAAAAATTTTATAAATGTTACAAGAATTCCTGTGTTAATTGTGGGTATGCCTGAATCAGAATATGTACTTTCTGAAAATGCTCAACTTAGTAGAAGATTCTATACAAGGTATAAACTTGAATTCTTTTC
Organism: Acinetobacter lwoffii; assembly: GCF_024129435.1. Classification (GTDB taxonomy): domain Bacteria; phylum Pseudomonadota; class Gammaproteobacteria; order Pseudomonadales; family Moraxellaceae; genus Acinetobacter; species Acinetobacter lwoffii_F. The sequence continues at coordinate 3,377 of NZ_JAMXXN010000034.1, forward strand.
ATTAGCTACCTCAAGAGATGTGGGTGTTTATTATAAATTTTTAAAAAATTTAAGTGGTCAACTAGATTTTGACAACTCAGATATCATAATTAATAAATTTTATTCTATTTCATTGTATTACGTGGCAAACAAAAATTTAGCATTATTTATGCGCATTATAAGATTTGCTTGCCGAATTGCCATTTTACAAAAGGTTAACCACCTTAAATTTGAACATTTTTTGCATGCACTGAACGAGTTGCGGCATTATCAATATATTAATGATTTTACGTATGCTTTTCGGTCAAAAAATTATGAGGTGATCAAAACATCTTTAGTAAATGAAAAAGTTGATTGGAGTAGTATTAATGAACAGTTTAGTCATCAGACCGAATCCATTAGATAATGAACATATCCTAGGATATGTTTTTAGAATAATAAGATTAAATTATATTCATGATGCTCAACAATATCTTTCTCAATTTACAAATGCTAAATCTTTAAGAAAATGTCTAACAAATATACTTAACCAAGAATTTGATATTAATCTGTTTTCAGAACATCTAAGAAAAGATCCTGAGTTGATCAGGTCTCTTTACTGGCAAGAACAATTAAATAAACCTACATCTAATTGCCCAACGATCTGCAGTTTATGTTATGCAAAACAGAGTTTTATTGATAAAAATTGGATGTCCCCTTTACAAGTAATTTGTGAAAAGCATCTAGTGTTTTTAACAAATAAATGTAAGCACTGTGGTCGTGTTTTGGAATGGCAATTTATAGAATTTCATACCTGTCGAACATGTAAAGAACCAATATTTTCTGATCCGATAGAACCGTCTTTGCTATCCCAATCACTGTATTTAGACTATATTTTAAACAAGAGAAGACATTTTTCTTTTTCTGATCACCAGTTGGCTAGTACCCTTTCTTTCTTTTTACTGCTGACTGAAGGTCAATCTTATTATAATACTCAAAGCAATTTTTATCGGGCACATGATTATTCTCAAAAAAGGATATTGGCAAGTTATGACTGTTCACTTAACTACTTTTTAAAAAATAACTTATTTGAAGATTTCTTAATACAATTATATGAAAACACTCCATATGATACTCAGAGAAGGAGTAGAATATACGAATGCTTTACCCAAATTGACCAATACATAAACGATCAGTTTGTAAGACATCAGCTAATTAGCTCTATAAAAAAGTGTTATTTCCTCAAAAATAAAATTAGTAAATCTGTTTATGTAAAAATTAAATCTATTATTAACTCTAATAGCAATTATCATAATAGTTATATTGGATTAAATAATATTCGACGAGAGATTTTTGATTTAATAACCCTATTTCAATTTAAATACATTACTAAGACAAATACTTCTACACTAAAGTTTCTTATTGAAAATTCTTTTATAGACGTACTCAAGTCTAAAAATGGGACTTATAAATATATCTCAATTTATTCACTATATAAACTCATGAATTCATTGAAAATGTATTCTTCTATACTAAATAGTAATGATGAAAAAAATTTAATAAAATTTCGGGATTTAAGTATAGAAGATAAGAAAAACTTTCTTTATTCTGTATTAGGTGGTAGTCCTTGCAAGTATGAATATAATGTATTAACAGGAATTGATGATATCAAAGTTGTTATAAATCACTGCTTATAAAGAAATCATAATTATTCGTCCTAATTTATTTCTACTGTTTTTTTATCTAAGATTTCATTATTAGCTTTAATTTCTTAAAAAAATCGTCCACTGGTTATAATTTCATTTTTAACTTGAAATCACAGTGAATTTCAAAATTAAGTTTTTTTATCAAAAATCGATATAGCTAAATCAGTTACTTAGAGATGGTAAAATTTCAAAATTCACTTTTATAGACAGTTCATATCTTCCTTGTCCATAAAAGTGAATTTTGAAATTTTTAGAAGAAAATTGAATTAATCAGTCCAGCCCAATAAAACTGGGCTGATACTTTATTGTGGGATTTAGCAGACGCTCTGCACTGCATTTACAAACCGCTCTGTCTCAAAAGTATGATTAGATGTCAGGCCAAACTGGCTCACCTCGCCAACAATTACGGCGCGTCCCATGCTCAGTGCGACATAAATGCCGGCAATATTTTCTAATAAGGTGGCAAATGGAATCAGGCACAAATGCCGTCCAAGCTGACTGCTGGCCAGTGCCTGGCTCAGTGAATGAGTAATAGACTCAATGGTGTCTTCAGCCAGACACACGCCTTTCGGTGTCCCGGTACTGCCCGAGGTATAGGTGATTTTTGCCGGTTGCTGGGTTTGTAAAGAAGATGAATACTGTACTGCCTGCTCTAGCTGAAAAAAGCGTGCATGTAGCTGGCCAGTAATGGAAATCTCATCTCTACTCATGTCTTTAGCTAGATTTAACAGCCATTCTGGTGCAGAGAAAGATTCATCCAGAATACAGAGCAGCTCGGTTCGGCTGTCGGAAAGCAGATGCCGTACCTGCGCTGCAGTAAAAAACAGAGGCACCGGAATCACGGTCATGCCGGCTTTTTGTGCGGCAAGATCGACTACAATCCAGTCTATACTATTTATGCCCCACAAGGCCAGATGGCGCAGATTAAGCTGCTTGAAACTGGCACTCAATAATTCTACCCGCTGCTGTAGCTCCGCATAGCTGAGTGTTGCCTGTGCGGTGACTACCGCTTCTCGTTGCGGATATTGTCGTGCTTGCAGGTTGATACGTTCAAATAAAGCAGTCATCATTTAAATTCTGTGCCTCGCTGATCAAGCAAAATGCTTTAATGACTAAATTGATAAAGTTGACGAGCGACTTGTAGGGCTTCTGCCACATCAATCGCCAGCACATAAGGTTTCTGCTGGTAATAACTGCCCCACAGGCGTTGTGCCTCTCCAAGGACTTGCGGATCAGCCTTTTCAAGCACATGAAAACGTAATCCCATCTGTTGCAACACATAACGTACTGCAGTTGTTCCGGTACATACTGCCCTTTCAATGCATTGCTGCGAGAGATGAAAGACCAGAAATGCCACTATCAGTTTGGCCTGATTCATGTCTACTGCAGCTAAGTTGCCAATTTCTACAATCTTGTTCCGACTAACCTCCGCCTGACTGAGCTTGCCAAGAATATTTTCAATTGGTTCATCGAGATACTGTTCCAGGAAGGCATTGGTTTGGTGTAAATGCTCCATGCCAATAACAACTTGCATTTTGGCTCCGTCATAACCGGCAAACAGGGTCGAAGAGAAGGTTGATATCGTGGCCTGATGGACTTGTTGATATTTTTCTTGAATAAAATTTTCCAGTGCTCGACGTTCACACGTCTCACCACGGTGTACAGTTTGTACTCTTAGTTGTAGAGCATTATCTTGTACCGAGATCACGGGATCAAAGTGATGGGCCTGTAGTGAAAATTTATTTAGACTGATTTGTTTTTTGTATTGAGACTGCTTGAAATATCCATCCAAATAATGAATCTGATCAGATGACTGAGGATCAAAACTAAACTTGATCATTCGGCTCATACCACGAAATTAACTTGGTACTCAAGATAGAAGTCCTACCTTAAAAAATTCTTAATTTTGTGCAAAAGAATGTAAAAGCTATGTGTATAAAAAATCCAGAGAACGGCCGGTTTTTTTAAGAGCATTTTAAGATTGAAAATTTAAGTTAATCCTATCTCTTGTTAACTGAAACTGTTCTATGTCTTCCTACCGCTCACCTTATAAAGGCACCTCAGGAACGCAGCGTATTTTTAATGCGACCCGTTATTCCCTGGCTGGTTTTAAAACCGCCTTTCAAAATGAGGCTGCCTTCCGGCAAATTCTGCTGATCAACCTTATTTTGATTCCTCTAAGTTTTTGGATGCCGGTTAGTCCAGCTGAGCAAGCGCTGATGGTCGCCGTATGCCTACTGGCGTTGATCATTGAACTGATTAACTCAGCGATAGAGGCAGTGGTAGACCGTATTTCCATGGAACGGCATGAACTGTCTAAAAATGCCAAGGATATGGGCAGTGCGGCTCAGTTTGTAGCACTCAGTTTAATTGCTCTGACCTGGGGCATCATTTTGGCTGGTCATTTGATTTGACCTCTGCTCTTGCTACTGCCTGAAATGGACAACTTAAAAATGATCACTGACCGTTCCCGGTTTTTACTGACCCAAACTTTACTTTTAATCTTCAGTTTTTTGATTCTTCTCAACTTCTTTGACATTGGAGGAGTGCTGGACTTACAGCTCATCTATCCATTTATCGATGATCAGGGTCAATTTCCCCTTCGACAACAATGGGCACTGGCAGAACTCAATCATCGCTATGTGAAAGACCTGCTGATTCTGGTGTATATCACATTATTGCTGGGCTGGCTGGCATCACTGAAATGGCAAAACTGGCATATACGGCGCTGGGAATTTGGCTATTTTTTTAGCATGGTGGTGCTGACCACGGCCTCGATCGGAATTTTAAAATCTCAGTCAGTCCATGCCTGTCCCTGGGATATGACCATACCTACCCATAATGGGATTTTGTGGGATTTTAGTGCCACTGCGGGTCACTGTTTTCCTGGAGGGCATGCATCTAGTGGTTTTGCCTTGATGGCCGGCTATTTTGTTTATCGTATTTCTAACCGCAAGCGGGCTTATTTTCTTTTGATCGCTGCAGTAATTTTAGGGTTGGCCATGGGCTGGGCACAAATGATGCGCGGAGCACATTTCCTGAGTCATAACCTGTGGACTGGCTGGATTATCTGGTGCATGAATATTATCGGCTATGCGTTGTTTAGCCATAAACTACCCATAGAAAAGACCACTTCTATACGCTCTAGTATCAAGCAACCTTAACCCCCAAAAACTAGAGGCCTATTCGCTTAGGCTTCGCCTAAAGGAAACTTGACCTGTACACACAGGCCGCCCAGATTAATACTTCGCGAAAATTCCAGTGTTCCACCTAAGCGCTCGGTAGCTTTATCTACAATGGATAAACCCAAACCACTGCCAATTTCTGCATGGTTATGTATCCGGTAGAAGCGTTGCCGGATCTGATTGAATTGAGCAGGATCTATCCCTGCCCCACTGTCTTCAATTTGTAAAACCGCCTGCCGGCCTTGCTGGAAAATAGATACATTAATCACGCCATCCTTCGGACTGTATTTAATTGCATTATCAATTAAATTATAAATAATCGAGTGCAAAGCTGAAGCCTGGCCCTGAATCTGCAGTTCCTGTTGCTGTTCTACGCCCAAATCAATGTCTTTCTGTAGCGCCAATTGAATTAGTTCTTCGATACAGGTGACTGTCATTTGATTCAGTGATAGCAATTGAACAGGTTCGCTTAAACCTTCGGTCACATCCTGTTTTGCCAGACTCAATAACTGGTTGACCAGATGCTGCATACGCAAAATGCCTTGACTCAAATTATGGATAGACTCGCTTTGAGGGAACTGCTGTAGCAAAATTTGCAGCTGTAAGTTTAGTGCTGTCAGTGGCGTGCGTAATTCATGGGCAGAATCCGCTACAAATTGACGTTGTTCCTGTTGGGCCAGAGAAATGCGGCCAAACAAATAATTCATTTCCTGAATGGTCGGTTCCAGCTCCAAAGGATAATCTTTCATTGCAATTGGCTTTAAGTCTTGTGCCTTGCGGCTGGCCAATTCAGTTTTAAAATCATTGAGCGGCTGAAAATTTTTCCGGATCATCCAGCCTAAGCCAAATACTGCAAAAGGTAAAAAAAGCACATAAGGAAGAAACATATTGGCTGCCAGCTCCAGCGCCAGTTCCTGCCGGACATTTTGCTGCTGGCTCACCTGAATCTGTAATTGCTTACCAGGAATAATATAAGTTAACCAGGTTCCATACGGCGTTTGATGCTTGTAGAAACCTGCTTTCCTGACCGGCGCCACCAGAACATCCTGCGGATGCAAGGAAGTGGCTGTATCTGTATAGGACCAGATATCTACAAATAAATCTTCTTCACTGTACTGTTTTGCCAGATCGATTTGACTTTGTAAGGGTTGCGGATGATTTTCTGAAATACGTTCTGCCAGACTTTGCATCTGTTTATCCAGTACTTCATTAATTTCTTCGAGCGCAATTCGGTATGCTGCAAAGATCAGCACACAGCCCAATACCACGCTAAACAGTGAAATATAAATAACCAGACGTTTTTGCAAGGAATAACGTTTCTGCATGGTGCTCATCCTAAACGATATCCTAGCCCACGTATGGTACGGATGAAGTCTTTTCCTAATTTTGCCCGCAGATGATGGATATAGACTTCTACCGTATTACTACTGACATCACTATCAAAGTCATAAAGCTTGTCTTCCAAATCATTCTTGGAAAAAATTTTATTCGGATGATTTAACATGGCCATTAAGATGGACCATTCCCGGTTGGATAATTCTATAGCCTGTCCATTAAACAGAGCGATATGCTGCTCCAGATCTAGTTCCAAACCGCTGTGTGATAATTTCTTATTCGTATCTATCCCGGTATTTTTTAAACCACTACGGCGTATTAAGGCATGAATACGGGCCAGCAACTCGTCAAATTCATAAGGCTTGATTAAATAGTCATCTGCTCCCTGATTCAGCCCATCTACCCGGTTTTGTAATTGATCCCGGGCAGAAATAATCAGCACCGGTAAATTCGGAAACTTCTGCCGGATATTTTTTAGCACCAGCATGCCATCCATCATCGGCAAGCCTAAATCGAGCAGGACAATATCATATGCCTGCTGCTGTAACTGTTTTAAACCCTCAATCCCATTATTGACCCAGTACACATCAAACTGATGCAGCTTGAGCAATGTTTCAGTCGACTCGGCAATCATAAAGTCGTCTTCAATAATCAGTATTTTATGCATTTCAAGCTCTGTTCTTTAATGATGGTGAGCATTGTGCAAGCATATCATTTTTAGCTTCAGTCACTTGCGTTTTTATATCCAGTAAACTTAATAAGCTGGGGAAAAGATGATCCTGACTACGGGCCTGTTCGGTCTGTCCTTTGAGACAGCTGACCTGCTGGGTATTCTGCTGCTTCCAGGCATCGGAGAACCACATCAGCATCGGGACATGGGTTTGCTGGGTCGGCGCCATACTATAAGGTGCACCATGCAGGTATAAACCATGCTCTCCGGTAGATTCTCCATGATCAGACAGGTACCAGAAACCGGTCTGATACTGTGTTTGCTGCTTCAAAGTTTCAATGATTTGAGCAAGGACATGGTCTGTATATACAATCGAATTATCATAACTATTCTTTAATTCTTCAGCACTACAGCCCTGAATGGCATTGCTATTACAGGTGGGTTGAAATGGCTGATACGGCGTTTTGGAACGCTTGAAATATGCTGGCCCATGACTGCCCATCTGATGTAGCACGATTAACTGCGGTTTCTGGTTATTTTTATCCAGATGCGCCAGATAATCTTTCAGGCTATCCACCAGAATTTCATCAAAACATTCACCACCAGCATCACACCACTTCTGTTTCAGTTGTGCCGGAATCTGATACTTTTGTACCCGGTCACAGGCACCTTTACAGCCTGAGTTATTATCAATCCAGGTCACCTGATATCCGGCGCGCTGAGCAATATCCAGCAAACCTTCACGGTGGCTGGCTAGCTGTTCATCATAGGTTTCACGTGACATGCCCGAAAACATACAAGGCACTGAAACGGCAGTTGCAGTTCCACAAGAGCTCACCTGATTGAAATTAATCACCGCTAACTTGCTCAGTTCAGGATTGGTATTGCGCGCATAGCCATTTAAAGCAAAACTCTCGGCACGTGCAGTTTCTCCAACAACTAGCACCATCAATTTGGGATGATGCTGCATTTGGGCCTGCTGTAACAGATGTACATCTTCGCCGAAAACCACCAAAGGTAAATTCGCTTTAGGTGCTTTCTTTTTATAATAGGACAAGGTGGACGCGATGCTATTTTGTGGAGAAAGCATGCCTTTCAGATCACGATGCTCGCGGAAGATAGCAGCATAATCGACATAGAAACAGAACAATAAACCTAGAATCAGTCCGAGTGAGACTACACTGCTCAGGCTTTTATGCACCAGCTGATGCCCAAGCGATGCAGGCTGAATTTTAAGCATCCAGATGATAAAAAGTGGAAAAACTACAAATACTAGTGTCCAGATGACCAGTCGCATTGACCAGAGATCTCGAACTTCACGGGCATCGGTTTGCAGCATATTCTGGATCTGGTCAGGCGTAATAACGACCCCCAGACTATTGACAAAATAAGCACTAAAGCCACCCAGAATGATCAAGACACTGGCCAGTATTTTGGCGTTCCATTTCCAGTTCAGCCACTGTAATACCAGGTTGTAAAACGCAATAATGATCAGTGCCGTAGCGACCAGTAACAGGCCTGCTTTTAGATTGGCATAAGGCGTAAATTCATGAATTTTCTGATAGAAAGCAAAGTTTAGGATCAGTCCTAGCCACATAGCCAGCAACATATTGAAGCCTGAAAGGCTAATCGACTTTTTAGGTCGCTGACTAAAAGAAGACGAATGGGAAAACAGCTTCAGCATGATCCATGGCTCAAAGACTTTAAGATGCTTTAGCCTAGAATCTGAATCTTAAAAATGACTTAAAATGATTGGATCATTTCATAATATATGCAAACCAGCCCTTCTTTATTTCAAACTCAGGAGAATAAAGATAAGTCCTAACATATGTAGAGTCTGGCTAGGCGCAAAATACAGAAAAAACTTCCATCCACCGGTCACAAAAGAATTAATACTTTTAGACACCGCATGTGCCGCAAGTCCAATCATGACAGCATAAATTAAAGTCAGGTTGTGAGGATTTCCTTGTATCACTACACCTGCTACAGCAGCATGCACTTCAAATAAAGAGGCTAAAAAAGTGCCTAAGATTAAGCCGCTATCCCCCAGTAAAAGATTCGCGCCGTAAATCCCAGCCTGGATTAAGGTCAAACTGACCGCAATAATCACCGCTTCTTTGATACTGAACATTCGGCTATCAATTTCTTGTATTTCATTGATGGTCGTACTGTTATCCGCTTGGGGAGTTCGATAAATCAAGAATCCGGCAGCAATACATAAAATTCCGATGCCCACCAAACTCGGAATCAGCAAGAACTTGAACCACTCTACGCTCACTCCCAGAACAATCAGCAAAAGCTGTAATAAGGTGGCAATACAGGAGATTAATCCCGCACCTGCATTTAATTTAGCACTGACCCGCCCGGATCGGACTTGCATGCCCAAAAACGAATGCGCTTAATTGAACATGCAAACTTTTTACTCATTGTGATCCACTGCCCTAAGTTCTAATAACCAAATTTCTGAATGAGCCTAGTTATACTTGAACGTTAAGATGAATAAAAATGATTTAAACTCAATGAAAAGTGAATATTACTCATGATTGGTTGTTCTTAAGATATCAAGATCACTTATTGAAGAAAAATATGAAAGATTTCCTCTATGTAATTATAGTGTTTAATAGATGTTAAAATAATGATTATTAATAACTTAAAATAAATTCTATCGAATATTAAGTGGATGAAAATGAGTGATAAATTCGAAGAATGGTTTATAGTGGATTAGATACATTTTAGGAGTGAATGAATGAAACTCATCTAAAGTTTAGAAAATATCAGTCCATTCACTCTGTTTAATTTCATTTAAATCATTCGTTAGAAAATGTGACTTGAAAAAAGCCGATTCAATTCAGCAGAAACAAGCTCTCATATTATGCAAATTCCAGCCTATCTCTCAGCACCCAAGAGTAATCACCCAGATATGCACTTAATATTGATTCACTCTAAGTCTAAACTCTTGATGAGTGCAGATGAGAATTTGGTATCTGAGGTCGTTCTATCATCAATAGATAACCTCAACCATCGCTGAGACCTCAAAATTCTTCCCGCTGTAATTCATTCACCGTTTGCTCCTGCTTTGCAAACCACTGATCACGACGTTCAAATAAACGTGGTGCCGCTTGATTGACCTGATCGATCAAAGCCTGTAAATCGGCATTGATCAAACGGCCATTTTTAACCACAGTCTGTCCCGCCACCATCGTCATGACCACATCTTGGCCTTGAACTGCATGGACTAAATTGGTATGCAGATTAAATAATTTTCCATGATCGATCAACGGCGTCATCCGTGGTGTATCCAGTTTGACTGCAATCAGGTCTGCCTGTTTCCCGACTTCCAATGAACCAATTTCATCTTGCATACCTAAGGCTTTAGCTCCTGTAATCGTAGCCATTTGACAGACTGACCAAGCATCCAGAGCAGCCGCATCTAAATTCGAAAACTTTGCCAATAATGATGCTGTTTTCATTTCTTCAAATAGATCCAGATTATTGTTTTCTTTTTCGCCGTCCGTACCCAAACCTACCGCAACACCTTGACGTAGCATTTCAACCACAGGTGCTGCACCGGAGGCCAATTTCATATTGGAAATCGGGTTATGGGCTACACCGACTGCATGTCGCCTTAAAATCTGAATTTCATTTGTATCTGCCCACACGCAATGTGCCAACAAGGTTTTAGGCAGATCCAGCAAACCCAGTTTTTGCAGACTCTCAATCGGGCGAATACCTGAACGGTGCAGGTTTTCCTGTACATCAAATTGGCTTTCATTGCTGTGGGTATGAAAACCGGTTTTATAATCCCGACAAAGTTTCTCAATACGGCTTAATGCTGAAGCTTCAGCATAAAACAGGTGCTCTAAACCTACCCAAACCTGAATACGTCCATTCGCCTGCTGATGCCAACGGTTGATTAAAGCTTCGTTACTTTTTAAGGTTTCAAAATAATTGTGATCCGGATGATCTGCGACATAAGGTACAAGAACAGCACGAATTCCCAACGCTTGCGCAGCTTCAGCACTTCCGTCCATATAGCGCCACATATCGACAATGGTGGTGGTTCCCGACAAAAGTGCCTCGGCATAACACAAATAAGAAGCAATCTTCGCATCCTCTGGTGTCAATACTCGGTGCATCGGGTCAATATACTGCTGTAACCAATCCCAAACCGGTAATCCTTCTGCCGTGCCACGCAATAAACCGGAATGACAATGGGTATTGATCAAGCCCGGCATCAGGATCGTTTGTGGGTAATCCTCAATGAGCACCTCTGGATAGCATTGAGTTAACTGTGCCAATGTACCCACTGCTTTTATTTTGTCGCCATCAATCAGTATCGCGCCATTTTTAATACATTCATTCTGCGTGTTCATGGTGAGGACATAGGAAGCTGTTAAAATTTTCATGATTTATACTCAAATCTATTCTATTTATGATGAATGGCTACGGTTATGGCACGAAGGTTTTACCTAAAGAAGATGGCAAATTCATTTTGAGTACTTTTTTATTCCGCGAAATCATGACCAGTACCACAATGGTGGCTATATAGGGCAATGCGGCAAGCAGCTCGTTCGGAACCTTGATTCCAAGCGCCTGGGCGTGAAATTGTAAAATGGTGACGCCCCCAAACAGGTAAGCGCCGAGCATTAAACGTGTGGGTTTCCACACCGCAAATACTACCAGTGCAATGGCGATCCAGCCGCGGCCTGCCACCATATTTTCAATCCACATCGGGGTATATACGGTTGATAAAAATGCTCCGCCAACCCCTGCCATCAAACCGCCAAATAGTACTGCGCCATAACGAATCGCCAACACGTGGTAACCCATGGCATGCGCACTTTCCGGTGATTCTCCAACTGCTTTAAGCAATAAGCCCAAACGGGTTTTCGCCAAGACAAACCACACCAGAAAAAAGCTCAAGATCGACAAATACACCACATAGTTTTGCTGGAACAAAATCGGACCCAATACTGGAATATCCGCTAATAGTGGAATATTAAAATTAGCCAGACCCGGTAAAGCCATACTGACGTAGTTCTGACCCAAAAATGCAGAGATACCGAGTCCAAAAATGGTTAAAGCCAAACCACACGCGGATTGATTGGTACTTAAAGACAAGGTAAAAAAGGCAAAAATCAGGGCCATCAGCATGCCTGCCAGACCACCCATCAATAAGGCACTTAATACACTGGCATCGTATTGCGCAGCAAAAGCAAAACCTGCAATTGCACCGACCAGCATCATCCCTTCTACTCCAAGATTAATCACACCAGTCCGCTGTGTGACCAATTCCCCCAGACCTGCGAAAATCAGTGGTGTTGCTGCCGCAACAGTACCTGCAAGAATTGCGGTTAATTCTAAAGCCATATCATGCTTCCTTTTGCTGTAGACAACATTGGGTTAAAGGGTGGTTGCTGTAGGCTGAGGGACCGGTGACGCCATTTTTTTGCTAAACCGGTAACGGTTTTCAATTAAGGCATCGGAAGCCAACAGGAAAAATAACAGCAGGCCCTGGAAGATACCGGTAATCGCGACCGGAAGCTGGAGCTGCATTTGTGCCATTTCACCGCCCAGATAAATCAGCGCCATAAAACAGCCTGACAGCACAATACCGATGGGGTTTAAACGCCCGAGATAGGCCACGATAATCGCTGCATAGCCATAACCTGGGGACAGGTTCGGATTCAGCTGACCAATAGGTCCAGCCACTTCACAGATTCCGGCAATACCTGCCATCATTCCGGAAATCACCAGACTCATCCAGATCGCTTTGGAGGAAGAAAAACCTGCGTATTTGGCAGCTAACGGTGCCTGACCGCTGACTTCCAGTTTATAGGCCGTTAGACTTTTACGCATAAAAACCCAGAACAGGAGGACTGCAAAAAAAGTGATAAAGATAGAGGCATTAATGCGTGTGCCTTCTACAATGAAGGGCAGCGTTGCACTCTCACTAAAAACCACCGATTGTGGGAAGTTCATCCCTTCAGGATCACGCCAGGGACCATTGACCAGATATAGCAACACACATACTGCAACATAATTCATCATCAGGGTGGTCAGGGTTTCTTCGGCATTAAAATGGGTTTTCAGTAAGGCAGGAATTGCGCCCCAGAGTGCCCCACCAAGTGCGCCCATGACGATCATTAACGGGAGAACCCACCAACCGATTTGATCATGAAATAAAATCGCAATACCACCGCCAAAAATTGCCCCGATGGTAAGCTGACCTTCAGCACCAATATTGAATAATTTGGCTCGAAATCCAACCGCCAGCCCCAAGGCAATCAGAATCAGAGGCCCGGCTTTCACTGCCAGTTCACTCCAACCATAAGAGGAAGTCAGCGGTTCAATAAAGAAGATGTACATGGCTTGCGCGGGATTAATCCCCAACATTAAAAATAAAATGCTACCGACAATCAGCATGGCCAGCAGCGCAATGAGCGGTGAAAGCCACTTCATGATGTGAGATGGATGTTCACGCGGTTCCAGTAAATGCATGTCGCTCTCCTCTCAACCTGTATATTTGTTTTTTGGCTATATTAAGCATGAGCTTGCTGCTCCTCTACGATGATCGCAGTGTCATGACTTGAAATACCTGACATCAAGACCCCAACATTTTCAGTATTGGTTTCATGGGTAGGCATCGCTGGAGATAGTTCACCATTGGCCAATACACAGAGACGATCACTGATTTCAAACAGCTCTTCTAATTCTTCTGAAATCACCAAAATAGCGACGCCTTGTCGAGAGAGATCAATCAGGGTTTGCCGGATAAACATGGACGCGCCGACATCAACACCCCAGGTCGGTTGAGCCACAATCAGGAATTTCGGATTTTGCAAAATTTCCCGGCCTACAATAAATTTTTGTAAATTTCCACCCGACAAGGAACGTGCTTCAGCCTCTGCACCACTAGCTTTCACCCCGAATTTTTCAATACAGTGCTCGGCAAAAAGCTTACATTGCAAAAACTTGATTAATCCCCATTGCGTCAGGTTCTGCCGAAATGCAGTCAGTAAGGCATTCTGGGACAGTGTCATGTTCGGAACTGCTCCTCGGCCCAAACGTTCTTCAGGTACGAAGCCCAGACCCAAGTCACGCCGTTGTCCGGGACTGAAGCTGGAAATATCGATTTGATCCAGAACCATCCGGCCATGTTTCAGGCTGTTTTCTCCCGACAATAAAGACAGCAATTCTGCTTGCCCGTTGCCAGAAATCCCGGCGATTCCTACAATTTCACCGGCACAAATATTTAAATTGATATTTTTCAGCGATACACCAAAAGGATCATCGGACTGGTAATTGAGATTCTCGACCTGAAATAGCACCTGTTTTTCACCTGTATATTCTGGGCGTACATAGGTCGGTAAATCACGGCCAATCATTAAGCGCGCTAAATCACTGGTGCTGTTGTCTTTGGGATTAACATTTCCGGTCACACGGCCATTACGCAAGATGGTCGCTTCATCACAGAGTTCTTTAATCTCATGTAATTTATGACTGATATATAAAATTGAAACGCCTTGGGAGGCCAATAAACGTAAGGTTTTAAACAGTTGCCTTACTGCTTGTGGCGTCAGTACCGAAGTCGGCTCATCTAGAATAATTAAAGCCGGGTTTTGCAAAAGGCAGCGAATAATTTCGACACGTTGCCGCTCACCTACCGATAAAGAATGTACTTCGCGGCGTGGATCAATGGGTAAACCGTATTGTTCTGAAACTTCAATGATTTTTTGGCTCAGTATTTTTAAGTTAATTTTTTCATCCAGTCCCAGCAAAATATTTTCTACTACGGTCAAGGTTTCAAACAAAGAGAAATGCTGATAGACCATGCCAATCCCGAGCTTTCTTGCCATCGACGGGTTATCAATATGAACTTCTTTACCGTTCCAGAGGATTTGTCCCTGATTTGCCTTGGTTGCCCCATAAATGATTTTCATCAGGGTACTTTTGCCGGCACCATTTTCACCCAGAATGGCATGAATCTGCCCAGGTTGAACCGTTAAATGTATTTGGTCATTCGCTTTCAATGAATTGTAACTTTTACAGATATTAATGAGCTGTAAACGCGGTACACCTGAAGAAGCCATGTTCCTCTTTTGTATATGAGCAGATCTATCGTGTTGAGAGGTCATCATCAGTGCCCTATTCCATGCCGTAGCAATTCAGCATCCATCGATGGTTGTCAGGCATGCAAATGGATGCAGAAAAGTACATCAAAGTGTTTAAAGATTTTTAATTGCAAAATGGCAAAGCTTTATTTCGGTAATGAACCCTCTACGCCCTTCACGTAGTAATTCATTTTACTTAGTGCCGCATCATCTAGGCGCTTGCCTTTTGCCAAGACCAATGTACCATCCTGTTTATGAATCGGGCCGGTAAATGGATGCAGTGTGCCTTTTAAAATGCCATCACGTACGCTGAGCGCTTTTGCTTTAGAGGCTGCCGACACTGAAGGACCAAAGCTTTCGATATCGACGGCTTTTTGTTTTACGCCATACCACATTGCACTTGGTTTCCAGGTTTTCTTGCTGACTTGCGTCATTACCGGAGTATAAATTTTTTCCCAATGTAAAACCGATGCAGCAAGATGCGCTTTAGGGCCAAATTTGCTCATGTCAGAATCCCAGCCAAAAGCAAAGACACCTTTTTGTTCAGCCGCCTGTACCACTGCTGGAGAATCGGTATTTTGCATCAGCACATCTGCGCCTTGAGCAATCAAAGCCAAGGCTGCATCACGTTCTTTGCCCGGGTTAAACCATGAATTCACCCAAATGACTTTGGTTTTAATTTTTGGATTTACACTTTGTGCACCGAGGGTATAGGCATTGATATTACGGATAACTTCAGGAATCGGAAAAGACGCGACTACGCCCAATACATTATTTTTGGTTTTTTGCCCTGCGACCACACCCAGCATATAAGCGCCTTCATAGGTACGGACATCGTAGACCCCTAAATTTTTGCCCTGCTTATAACCGGTTGCATGCATAAATACTGTATTTGGAAATTGCTTGGATACTTTTTCCATCGCATTCATATAACCGAACGAGGTTGCAAAAATGACTTTATTGCCTTGTTGTGCCAGGTTACGGATCACACGTTCGGCATCTGCTGTTTCAGGGACATTTTCGATATAAGAGGTTTTATATTTTCCTGCGAGGGTTTTTTCAGCCTTAATCCGGCCCTGATCGTGAGAATAGGTCCAGCCATGGTCGCTGGTTGGGCCAATATAAACAAATGCGGCTTTATCTTGGGCCTGAACATTGGCGACAGCGGCCATGCCCATTACACCACTTGCCATTAATACCCCTACCAATTTTTTCAATCCGGTTTTCAAGCTATTTTTTTCTTTCATTCTATTCTGCTCTTGGTTGTTCTGTGTCATGCAACACATGCTTTAAAAATGACTTCACTCAAATGCGCTCAGTCTGTTCAAGATATAATTAGCAATAAGTATTCCAGTTTTTATCAAAAATAATAAAAACAGGCTTTTAAAATAAAATGTTTTTGTTTTTATGATTTAATTAAAAAGGGCTTTGTTGCATAAAGGTTTGAAAGGCTGAGTTCCCTTAAGCTACTCAAATTTAAGAGACAACTTGGGTATGAGGGCGACCTAATTCTGT
>NZ_JAMXXN010000035.1 GCF_024129435.1 Acinetobacter lwoffii
CTGATTAGTCCTAGATTCGATTTAATGAGAATGTCGGGGCAAGTTTTTGTCATTAATGACACGCATATATAAGGTTGCTGGTTCCAGACATCCACCTGTAGAAAGTTGTCCTACTAACTTGCGATACATTTCTTGCCATGGTGTTTGAGATGCAGGGTAGTCAGGTTTCCATTGTTGACGGCGGCGTTCTAATTCCTCATCAGAAACAAGTACATTTACAGAACGTTTATTTAAATCAATTCTTAAGCGGTCATTGGTCTTGAGCAATGCAATCCCACCACCAATAGCTGCCTCAGGTGACATATTTAAAATGGAAGGGCTGGCTGATGTTCCACTTTGACGACCATCACCTAAACAAGGTAAAGAATCGATGCCTTTTTTGATCAGCTCTGTAGGAGGTGCCATGTTTACGACTTCAGCACTACCTGGATAACCGACTGTACCTGCACCACGAATGACTAAGATGCAGTTTTCATCAATATTAAGATCGGGGTCGTTAATACGGGCGTGATAGTCTTCTGGCCCTTCAAAGACAATCGCTCGAGCTTCAAAGCTATTTTCATCCTGTGGATTAGACAAATAGGTTTTCCTAAAAGCCTCTCCCACAACAGACATTTTCATAATCGCACTGTCAAAGAAATTACCACTGAGTACAATAAATCCGGCGCCATGTTTAAGCGGCTCTTGAAAGGGATAAATTACATCAGCGTTTGAAGTTTTAGATTGCTTGGCAATTTCACCTATAGTCTTGCCGCTCACTGTTGCACAATCTTCATGAAGTACGCCTGCTTTTTGTAATTCATACATCACTGCTGGTACACCACCGGCACGGTGAAAACCTTCACCCAGATATTTTCCAGCAGGCATACAGTTCACAAGAAGTGGAATATTTTCACCTACACGTTGCCAATCATCTAATGTAAGTTCTATTCCCATATGACGTGCTATAGCGATTAAATGCGGAGGACAGTTGCTAGAAGCCCCTAAAGCAGAGGCAACAGCAATCGCATTCTCAAAGGATTTTTTGGTCATAATTTTTGAGGGTCTTAAATCCTCAAGAACCATTTCACAGATGCGTTTACCGGTCGCATAAGCCATTTGACCACGCTCACGATAAGGTGCAGGAATACTGGCACACGTCGGTAGAGACATACCTAAGGCTTCAGCCAAGGCATTCATGGAAAGTGCCGTGCCCATGGTATTGCAATGCCCAACTGATGGAGATGCTGAAGTGGTCATTTCCATAAACCCTTCATAATCAATTTCACCAGAAGCCAGTAAATTTCGTGCATGCCAGATCACTGTACCTGATCCGATTAAATCACCTTTATAGTGGCCATCCAGCATAGGTCCACCTGAAAGAACAATAGCCGGTAAATCGGTAGTGGCTGCTGCCATGAGGCAGGCAGGTGTGGTTTTGTCGCAACCAGTGGTCAGGACCACGCCATCAAGCGGGTAGCCATGGAGAATTTCCACTAAACCTAAATAGGCTAAATTGCGGTCAAGCGCGGCAGTAGGACGGCGTGATTGTTCTGCAATTGGATGAACTGGAAATTCCATAGGAATACCACCGGCATCACGAATACCGGCCTTAACGCGTTCTGCTAATTCTTTGTGGTGACGATTACAAGGAGTTAAATCACTGCCTGTCTGTGCAATACCAATAATTGGTCGACCGGACTGAAGCTCATCACGTGTCAAACCATAATTCATATATCGTTCAACATACAAAGCTGTCATATCTGCATGTTCTGGATCATCAAACCATTCCTGGCTACGTAAAAAAATCCGTTTACTTTGATTATTCATTTCCAGATCCTTAACTTTAATATTATGCAAATGAGCAATATGGGAAGCAGTTATTTATTTGAAAGGTAGAGACCAACCCTAAAGCTAATCATTTAGGAATACCATTCAACCTAGGGATAATATGTGAAAACTATAGTAATTCACGCTGCTTTAAATTTTGCATCAATGAGTTGATGCCGAAATTCCAAGGTGATGCTCTGTCGCTGGTCGTTACAATATTGTAAAGAGTGCCTAGTTTAGGAGTATGAATCCGTACGACATCATCAACTTTGTGGGTAAAGCCCGCTCCAGGTTTTTCTCGATCTTGGGTAGGGGCAAATAATGTTCCTAAAAATAGTACAAATCCGTCCGGATACTGATGATTTTCATTTAAAGTCTGTTGAATTAAATCTTCTGGATCACGACTAATTTGAGACATGGAACTCAAACCATTCAAGACAAAATGATCCGTTCCTTCAATTTTGAGTTCTACCTCACATGAGCGGATATCATCCAAACTAAAAGTTTGATCAAATAAGCGGATGAAAGGACCAATTGCGCATGAGGCATTGTTATCCTTAGCTTTGCTCAATAAAAGGGCACTACGTCCCTCGAAATCACGCAGATTGACATCATTACCTAAAGTCGCACCTAAAATTTTACCTTGGCTATTTGCAACCAGAACCACTTCAGGTTCAGGATTATTCCACTCTGATTTTGGATGAATACCAATATTTTGACCTGTTCCTACGGCTGCTAGAACAGGAGCTTTAGTGAATATTTCTGCATCACTGCCAATCCCAACTTCAAGATATTGAGACCACATATTTTGTTCAATTAAGTATTTTTTTAATTCAAGTGCTTTTACAGAGCCAGGCTGAATAGATTTAAGACTGTCTCCAATCACTCCCTGTACGATTTCCCGAATGTGTTGCGCTTTATCCGCATCTCCTGCAGCCTGTTCTTCAATTACGCGCTCCAGCATACTTGCAGCAAAAGTTACTCCTGCAGCTTTAATCACTTGCAGATCAATAGGTGCTAAAAAATAAGCTTTACTTGGATCTGGCTCAGGCAAAGTATTTGCAAAAATTTCATCAATATTCCCAATCAATTGACCTTCAATTTTAGCAAGAGCCGAGATCGGGGAATCAGTTTCTAATAATTCGGAGATCGTATTGAAATGACTAGAAATATCAAAAACCTGATTACCTTTCAAAATCACTGGCGATGGACCAGCAACTTTATGTGGTACCCATGCTCGCCCAATTAAGCATCCTTGTGTACCATCCACTGGCAATGAATTGGCTGAATTTAATGTAAATTTCATGTAAAGCAACTCTATTTATAATTGAAATCATCGTAAAATTCCTTTCTAATAAATACCAATGGTAATAATTTAATAATTAATAACCTGTAGTTATTGGTAAAAGGATTTCTAAATGGCAGACTTAAATTATTCGAGTTTCAATAATTGGTTCAAATATAGGCACTTGGTTTTATTAGAGACTTTGGCAAGAACTAAAAATATGCATTTAGCAGCTGAACAGATGAATTTAAGTCAGCCTGCGATCAGTAAAATGCTGAAAGAAATTGAAAATATGCTGGGTTTTACTATTTTTGAACGCTTACCGAGAAGTATGCCTGTAACAGCATTGGGGCAGCATGTGATTTGTTATGCACAGCGGGTCCTGAATGATGCCAAACATTTTGTTGAAGATATTGAAATGCTGAGACTAGGTGGACATGGATTTCTTAAAGTAGGTGGAATTTTTGCTGCAACCGCGTCTGTCATTCCAAATTCTGTGATTGAGATTAAAAAGAAATGGCCATTACTCTCCATTGATGTTGTTGAACAGACCAGTGATCATTTAATGGAAATGCTTAGTGAACATACACTGGATTTAGCGGTTGGCCGATTTACCCAGGCAACACAACAGCAATTTTTTGATTTTAAGCCCTTAGGACCTGAGCCTTTTTGTATTGTGGTTAATCATGAGCATCCCTATGCTCAAAAGAAATTTTGTAAATTGAACGAACTCATGGATTGGCCTTGGGTGGTTTACCCTAAAGGAACACCAATTCGTGAACGTATGGAAGCGGCATTTATGCGCGCAAATGTTAAAGTCCCTTTGAATACGGTCAATACCATGTCCATGCAAACTTTCTTACAGATTATACAAACTGCTCCCATGGTCGCTATGCTGCCTGAAGCAATGGTCGCTCAACAGGTGAAAGACGGGAAACTTTGCATTATAGAAACCGAGTTGATTTTAGATGCCCAGGATTACGGTATTTTGACGAGGAAAAACGAACCAATTTCAGAAATTGCACAAACATTTATAGAAATTTTATTAGGAAAGGCTAAGCAGAATTAGCTATAAATATCACTTGGCTAATTAAATCAGCCAAGTGATTAAATGGCATTTAACCTTTGAAATATGTTTCGGCGACACCTTGGATCCCTAATCCATAAATGGCAAATACACTACCACGCAACTGATTGTCTCCAGGAAAACGTGGTAGCGGAGGTTGAGACATAGAGGTAACAAAGAGCACATCTAAATCTTTACCCCCAAACGCCAGACTGGTCACTTTTTTAACCGGCATTTCAATGATTCGATCTATACTGCCATCAGGCGCATAACGTACCAATTTCCCTGAATATACTTTCGCACTCCAGACATAACCTTCACTATCTACAGTTGATCCGTCTGCTGAGCCGCCATCTTGCGTATCGATTTTGCAAAAAACCTGTTTATTCGTTAAACCGGTATCTGCACTGTCATAATCGTATGACCAGATTTCACCTTGCCAGGTATCTGTAAAGTAGAACTTATCACCTTTTGGATTCCAGCATATCCCATTTGAAGTATTGATATTTTCTTCTAGTTTCTGAACCGTCATATCTGTATTTAAACGATATAAAGAGGCGGTTTTATCTTCTTCCATACGGTTCATCGATCCAAAAACAAAACGACCTTGTCGGTCTACACCTCCATCGTTCAGACGATTAAAAGGCATATCTGGTTCAGGGTGATCAATAAAGTCTAAATCGCCAGTATCAAAATCTAGGCTATGCAGCCCATTTTCTAAAGCAACAATTGCTCCATTATGATTTTCACGTAATGCGTAAGATCCAATCTTTTGAAGGGTTTCCCAAGCTTTCAGGTCTTTACCTTGTTCATCACAGGAAAACAAACGACCGTCAAATATATCTACCCAAAATAATCGTTGACGAACAGGATCCCATGTCGGTACTTCACCTAAACGTGTCTTAACATCAACAAATACTTTAATTTCCATTTACGTTATCCTGAAAGATTATCTCTATTTAATAGGCATTCAATTTATTGAAAAATAATATACTTTCTAAGTAAATTATAATTTAGTTTAAAAAATTACTAATGATTAAATATCAATCTTTGATAAACAGAAGTTATTAAACCTAAAGTAGCGATATTCTGAAATAAAAAATAATAAAAATTAGGTATATAAGTCTTTCAATATAAATTTCTATTGAATTACGCATTTATATTGATATTAAAAAGTTATCGATATTGAGGAATAATTCATTGGTAATTATTAATCATCCTCCTTAATTTGAGTCATCTACGATGTAAATCGTCTGATTCATAAATTAGGGAAGGATTACCTATGAATATACTTATTACTGGTGGAACTGGTTTTATAGGCAAACAGATAGCTAGAAAAATCTTGGAATTAGGGACTATCACACTAGATGGACAAGCTGCTCAATCCGTAGAAAAAATCATATTATTCGATGCTTTTGCAGGAGAGGACATTCCTGAAGATCCAAAAATTCAGGTTGTGATCGGTGATATTACTGATAAAAAACAGGTATTAGAAATTACTAAAAATGTAGATGTCATTTGGCATTTAGCTGCTGTGGTAAGTTCAGCCGCGGAAGCTGATTTTGACCTAGGTATGGAAGTCAATTTGTATGGTTTGTTGACCTTACTTGAATCGGTAAGACAGCACGGGATCAAACCCCGATTTATTTTTGCCAGCGGTTGTGCTGTATTTGGAGGTGCATTACCAGAAGTAGTTACAGATGACACGGTCGTCACACCTAAATCGTCCTATGGCATGCAAAAAGCGGTAGGCGAATTACTTGTTTCAGACTACTCACGTAAAGGCTTCATTGATGGGCGAGTATTACGTTTACCTACAATTGTTGTTCGTCCAGGTAAGCCCAATAAAGCTGCTTCAACATTTTTTAGTTCGATCATTCGTGAACCGCTCAAAGGTGAGCCCGCGGTTTGTCCTGTCCAGGCTGATACGCCAGTATTTATCACCTCTCCACGTCGCTGTGTTGACTCAATGATTCATGCAGCGGTTATTTCTCCCGATCAGTTATCCGATCAGCGCATTATTCCATTACCTGGTTTAACGGTGACCGTTCAGCAAATGCTGGAAGCCCTAGAAAAAATTGCAGGAAAATCTGCGGTAAATCTCGTGCAGTGGCAAGAAGATAAAACCATTCAACGTATTGTGAAAAGTTGGCCAGTGCGAGTTAAAGCTGAATATGCTGAATCACTCGGTTTCAAAGCGGATAAGAATTTTGAAAGCGTCATCGAGGCGCATATTGAAGATACCCAGGAATTAATAGCTGAGATAGCTAATTAAAGTGAGGCAGTATTATGGAAGATATTCAAGCTAAATCTGCTTTAGAAGAGCAAACCATTAAACGTATTTCAAAAAGAATTATTCCTTTTCTTATTATTCTGTTTGTAATGGCATTTTTAGACAGAACAAATATCGGTTTTGCCGCTTTGCATATGAATGATGCAATTGGCATTACTCAAACGATATTTGGCTTAGGTGCTGGTATTTTTTTTCTTGGTTATTTTATTGCCGAAGTTCCGAGTAATGTACTGCTACATCGCTTCGGTGCCAGAATCTGGATCGCGCGTATTATGATTACTTGGGGAATCATTGCTGCCTTAATGGGCTTTATCCAAAATGGAACCCAGTTTATCGTTCTTCGTTTTTTACTCGGTATTGCAGAAGCTGGCTTTTTTCCTGGTGTGATTTTCTATCTTACTTTGTGGTTTCCAGCGCGATATCGTGCACGTGTATTTGCCACATTTTATTTAGGTCTCCCAATTGCCCAGATTGTTGGCGCACCTATTTCAGTTGGACTGATGCAATGGGGCGATACAATAGGGTATGAAGGCTGGCGCATGATGTATGTGCTTGAGGGCATTCCATCGATCATTCTAGGTATCATTTGTCTGAAATACTTAACCAATACGCCTAAAGAAGCTCAGTGGCTCACTACAGAACAGCGTCAATGGTTAATGAGAACTTTAGAGAGAGAAGAACTTGAAAAAACTGAAGCTGCTGACTCTCATTTAACTAAGTCAGCGCTTATTAAACAAGTGTTTAAAAATCCATTGGTATGGATTATGGCCATTGTTTATTTTGGCATTACTTCTGGTTCGAATGCCATGTTCTTCTTTTTACCAAGTGTGCTGGAGTCATTCCGTAACACGTTTGGCATGGAAATTAGTTTAATTCAAAACGGACTCTTAACAGCTATTCCTTATGCATTCGCTGCTGTAGGCATGATTTTATGGAGCCGACGCTCGGATCGTAAACAGGAACGTCATAAGCATGGTGCTTGTGCAGCTCTTATGGCGGCAAGTGCAATTGCAATCGCACTAATTGTCAACCAGCCCTGGGCTATTATTGTTGGGTTTATTTTCCTTGCCATTGGTGTATTTAGTGCGATTAATATTTTCTGGACCCTTCCAGGTCAGACATTGACGGGAGTAGGTGCCGCCGCTGGTATTGGACTGATTAACTCTGTGGGTAATTTAAGTGGATTTACAGGGCCATATTTAACAGGGTACTTATATACCACGACTGGTACCTATACTACTGCATTTCTAGTCATCGCTGGATTTGTTGCGATTGGCGGGATCGGGTTATTGGTACTCGCGCGATTAAATGGCAAACAGATAGAAAAAGAAAAATTAAACCTGAAAGCCCAACCCAATCAAGGAGTATAAAACATGGCAAGGATTGGATTCGTGGGAACCGGTATTATGGGCACACCCATGGTTATGAACTTAATCAAGGATGGTCACCAGGTTCAGGTTTGGAATAGAACAATTTCTAAATTGAAAACATTAGAAGAGGCGGGCGCACAAGTCTGTCATCAGCTATCGGAAGTTGGAAGAGATGTTGATCTTCTTATTGTAATGCTGAGTGATGGAAAAACTTGTGATGAAGTCCTGTTCCAAAAAGATGGAGCGATCTCTGAACTAAAGAAAAATAGTATTGTGATTGTCATGAGTTCAATCCCGGTAGAAACTGCAAAATATCAAAATGAACGATGTTTATCCTTAGGATTAAGATACCTAGATGCACCTGTTTCAGGTGGTGAGAAAGGTGCACAAAATGCGACTCTAGCTATTATGGTGGGTGGTGAGGAAGATACCTTTACTGAAGCCCAAAAAGTTCTAAATTCTATGGGCAGAGCAGTCTTGGTGGGCACTGCCGGATGTGGAGAGCTCGCCAAACTGGTTAACCAGATGATTGTGGCGAGTACGATTGCTACCGTGGCAGAAGGTTTACTCTTTGCTCAGCAAGGCGGAGCTGATCCGTATAAAGTAAAGCAGGCATTAACTGGTGGATTTGCTGACTCTCCTATTTTGCAACAGCATGGTGAACGTATGTTAAGTCAAAACTTTAAACCAGGAGGCGCAGCCAGTACTCAGTTAAAAGATACTCATACGGCTATAAATTATGCGCAGAAATTAAAATTAAAGTTGCCGGTAGCGGAATTGGTAGATCAGCTCTATTCAGATATGGTCCATCATGGCGATGGAGCCTTAGACCATTCAGGATTAATTCGTGAGTTAAAAAGGCTTAATAATATAGAGATATAACTATATCTCTTGATAGTGTTTAAAACTGGCTTTTAAATAGCCAGTTTTTTTATTTTAAATATATTATTTTTAATCCTAAAATATTTTCTTTATTTTAATATCTATTTTTAAATCAATGTCTTGTAAAATAAAATATATAGCGATAGGACTGAGTTATCGAATGCTGGGAAAATGTAATTGGAATTTCAAAATCGATAGAACTATATTTTTTTATATTTTATTAAATAGAGAAATTCTCTACTAAATAAAATTATTCAGAATAAGAATGGATGGAATTAACCATTTTCAGATGGTTAATAAATAGGGAAAGAGAATGAGTTTAAAAAAAGTTCATCGGCATTCATGGGTGTCTCTTGTTGTTTGCTGGTTAATCTGGCTGGTTATTGCATATGATCGTGAACTCATATTCCGCGCGGCAGTCATGATTTGTGAAGAGTTCTCTCTTACACCCACAGAGTGGGGCTATACCATTGCCGCCATTACTGTATCTCTAGCCTTACTCAGTATTCCGGTCAGTGCTTATTGTGATTTAAAAGCACCGGGCTGGAAACGTGCTATGTTCCAGTGGCCTTTGATTGTCGGATTTACTTTTCTGTCCTTACTTTCTGGCATCATGTCATTTAGTAATACTTTCTATAAGTTTGTTATCTTGCGGATATTAGTGTCCATTGGTTGTGGGGTAGCTGAACCCATCGGGGTGAGTAATACCGCAGAATGGTGGCCTAAAGAGCACCGAGGCTTTGCAATCGGTGCCCACCATGCTGGTTATCCCGTTGGTGCAATGCTGAGTGGGGTAGTAATGGCATCAATTATTTATTATTTTGGTCCTGAAAACTGGCGTTATGCATTTTATCTCGGCATCATGATTTCAGTACCGGTATTAACATTCTGGGCTATTTATTCAAACAAGAAACGCTATGATGAGTTTCATGATGCATGCATAGATCGAGGATTTACTCCACCGACAGATAATCCATGTTTAGAAACCAAATCCTTAAATCCAGCTGCCGCGAAAAAAGGTTCCTTAAAAAGAACTTTAAAGTCACGCGGTATTTTATTTACGGCGGGTAGTACCTTAATTACACACATTGTATATCTTGGTTTCCTGACTATTTTTCCTGCATATCTTTATAATATTGTGGGACTAGATCTTGCTAAAGCGGCAGGTTTAAGTGCCGTATTTACAATTACAGGAATTATGGGGCAAATTTTCTGGCCTTCTTTGTCCGATAAAATTGGACGTCGTAAGACACTCATTCTTTGTGGAATCTGGATGGCTGTTGGTATTGCCAGTTTCTGTTTAACCCAAGGTGTAATTTCTGTCATTATTATTCAATTAATTTTTGGTTTCTCTGCCAATGCAATCTGGCCAATTTATTATGCCACAGCATCAGATTATGCCGAGCAAGATGCCATGGGTACAGCGAACAGTATCATTACCGTGGCCCTTTATGTGGGAGGAGCGATTGCCCCCATTCTCATGGGTTCATTACTGACGAATTTTGGAGGATGGCATAATGCAACCGGTTATACACTTTGCTTTATTTTAATGTCAGTCTGTGCATTGATTGGTGTGTTGCTGCAAGTTATCTTGGGCTATCTGGACAAGAAAGATCATTTAAAACCTGTTTAATTCCTGACTAATTCCATAAAGTTCGACTGTAGTTTCCTCATGGATTGAGGGTGCTACAGTCTTATCCATTTTTATATTTGAGTTAAAGGATTTGGCTTTAAGGTGGGTTTCATCCAGCTAAATGAATAGGACGGGCATCGTAATAATGAACCGTCCTATTTTTTATATTAATTTTTTATTTAATACTCTCTTTTATAAATTGAACTAAACCAGATTTTGATCATGACCTAAAATATTCTGGTTCACATTACTCTCCAAAATAGAGAACAGTCGTTCTTGAGCTTCATCAGTAGCCCAAGCAATATGCGCTGTAATCATGACATTTGGATGCTTGAGTTTTAACAAGGGATGATCTGCTGCAGGAGGTTCCTGGTCCAGCACATCTGCACCAAAACCTGCAATCTGCTGATTCATTAATGCTTCTGCAACATCCTCACTATGAACCAAACCGCCACGGCCTACATTAATCAAAATGCTATCTTTCTTCATTTGACTGAGTACAGTCCGATCAATCATAAAACGGGTTTCATCATTCAAATCACAGTGCAAGGACAGCACATCAGCAAGCTGTATTGCCTGTGAAAATGGAACATATCCTTCACGACAGGTCGTGGCATTCTTGCGTTCACTGAAGGTAACTTTCATACCAAATGCCTGGGCTTTTTCTGCAAGCGACTGACCGATTTCGCCCTTACCTACAATGACCAGATTTTTATTTTTGAGTTCACGGATGGGCGCTGCAAGATAGAAAGATACTGGACTATTTGACCAGGTCCCATCTCGAACAGCCTTAACTTGGGAGTCGAAATTTTTGATCAGGTTCATCATCAGGACAAATGCATGTTCAGCCACTGCATCGCCAGCATAACCACGAATATTGCAGATTTTGATATTTCTAGACTTTAATAAATCGACATCTACATGATCGTAACCTGTGGAACAAAGTGCCAGTAATTTTAAGTTCGGATTATTGTTCAGAATCTGTTCATCAACTTTCAGGTCACTGATGATGAGCACATCCTGATCATGGATCTGATCATAAAACTGTTGCTGACTTAACTGCTCATATTCAGTGTATTCAACAGGGAAATTAAATTGAAATGCTTTATTCAGTAATACGCCTTTTTCAACACAGGTAACTTTTACGGTATTCATAAATCTTTAATATCTACATAGTGGTACTGCATATGACTTATTTTTTAATCAAATCATATGCCATTTTAGTATCCTCTAACTGCACCAGCGAGGCATGACGTGCAGAAAGAGGGTCTTTATTTTCAATTGCAGTTAAAATTGCTTTATGCCGAGGCAATGAATGGTTCTGTAAATTCGGTCTTAAACTGGTAACCTGGATTGACTGCTGCAAAGGTAAAACCAGCATTTTTGACATATATGCCAATAAATCATTATGAGTTGCTTTGGCAATTGAAAGATGAAAGTCAATATCCGGCTGGATAAACTCTTCAATACTTTCTGCCTGTTCCATCCCTGCATACGCTTTTTTAATGCGTGCTATATCTTCCTCTGTCGCCGTACTTGCTGCGATATAAGCCAATTCCGGTTCTAATACACGACGTACAGTAGATAAAGTTTTAAAAAATTCATTTTCAGGGGTGGATTGTATAAGCCAGTATAAAATATCCGGATCAAGTAAATGCCATTCATCTTTAGGGCGAACAACCGTACCAATTTTAGGTCGAGAATAGGTCAGACCTTTGGCATTCAGAACACGAATAGCTTCACGAAATACCGGTCGACTGACTTGAAATTCTTCACATAACTCTGCCTCTGAAGGCAATTTTGCATTTTCCGGTATTTCGCCAGATACTATTTTTAGACCTAATTGCTGAACAATAAGAGCATGTTGGCTTTTACTTGGAACAGGATTTTTATAGTCGGCATTACTCATATTTTACAATTGACCATTTATGATCTCATTATGGTATAGATGACCTTATGATTTCACAAGATCATCTAAATTTTAGGCACTTAATGTGAATGTCGGGGTACTTCAGAGCCTCGGCAACCTACCAGAAAATCAAAGTCACAGCCTTGATCTGCCTGAAGTACATGATCTACATAGAGCTGACGATAGCCCCCAATAAAGCTTGGTCTTGGTGGTTCTGGTAAATTAGCTAAACGTTGCTGCAATTCTTCATCAGAAATATCCAGGTGTAATTTTCCGGCATAAGCATCGAGTTCAATATAGTCACCATTTTGAACAGCGGCCAAAGGACCACAGGCCATAGCTTCTGGTGCAACATGCAAGACTACCGTGCCATATGCAGTACCACTCATTCGTGCATCAGAAATACGAACCATGTCGGTAATTCCTTTTGCCAGAATTTTTGGAGGTAATCCCATATTTCCGACTTCTGCCATGCCTGGATAACCTTTTGGACCGGCATTCTTGAGTACCAAGACACAGGTTTCGTCTACATCAAGATCTGGATCAACGATACGTGCCTTATAGTCATCAAAGTTTTCAAAGACTACAGCACGTCCACGATGTTTCATTAATTCCGGGGAGGCCGCAGACGGTTTCAATACAGCGCCTTTTGGTGCCAAATTACCTTTAAGAATACACATCCCACCATCATTACGAAGTGGGTTATCAATTTGACGAATCACTTCATCATTGTAGATAGGGGAGTTTTGGCAATTTTCCCAGATCGATTGACCATTGACGGTTAATGCTTGAGGATGGGGAAGTAGATTATTTTCACCCATACGACGTAATACTGCTGGCAATCCACCACTATAATAAAATTCTTCCATCAGGAAGCGCCCTGAGGGCTGCAAATCAACAATTGTGGGCATACCGCGACCCACACGGTTCCAGTCATCCAGTTCCAGATCAACCCCAATTCGGCCAGCAATTGCTTTCAGATGAATAACAGCATTGGTTGAACCGCCAATTGCAGCATTAACTTTGATAGCATTTTCAAAAGCTTCTTTAGTTAAAATTTTAGAAAGACGCAGATCTTCTTTCACCATATCTACAATACGCATACCAGATAAATGCGCCAATACATAACGGCGAGAATCTACCGCAGGGATTGCCGCATTATGGGGTAATGAGGTCCCTAAAGCTTCTGCCATACATGCCATTGTAGAAGCTGTGCCCATGGTATTACAGGTTCCTGCTGAACGTGACATACCAGATTCAGCTGATAAAAATTCATTTAAATCAATTTTTCCTGCTTTTAATTCCTCATGCATCTGCCAGACGATAGTACCCGCACCGATATCTTTACCCTTATGTTTGCCATTCAGCATAGGACCGCCTGTCACCACAATTGCAGGAACGTCACAACTTGCAGCACCCATGAGCAAAGCAGGAGTCGTTTTATCACAACCTGTTAACAAGACAACGCCGTCGATGGGATTACCACGAATTGCTTCCTCTACATCCATACTGGCTAAGTTACGGGTAAGCATCGCAGTAGGGCGTAAGTTAGATTCTCCATTGGAGAAAACCGGGAACTCAACCGGAAAGCCGCCAGCTTCTAAAACACCTTTTTTGACATGCTCAGCAATTTTACGGAAATGTGCATTACAAGGTGTGAGTTCTGACCAGGTATTACAAATACCAATAATTGGTCGTCCGTCAAACTCGTGATCTGGAATCCCCTGATTTTTCATCCAACTACGATACATAAATCCATTTTTATCGGTTGTCCCAAACCATGCAGCTGAGCGTAAAGGTTGTTTGTTAGACATTTCTATATCCCTATATAGTATTACTATTAAAAACATTAAAACTAAAATACAGTAAATAAAATCCTTTTAAAAGGGTTTACAATTTAAATAGTAATACTATATTTTATTCTGGTAAATTCCTCCTTCAGCATGAAGCTAAAACTAGAAATGGAAAATGGAGTCGAATATGGAATTCGAGAAGGATGTCATCAGGAAGGTAACATTTAAGCTAATCCCCGCTTTAGTGGTCTTATATTTAGTTGCTTATATTGATCGTGCAGCAGTCGGTTTTGCCCATTTACATATGGGTGCAGATGTAGGAATAGGTGATGCGGCTTATGGATTAGGTGCAGGTTTATTCTTTATTGGTTATTTCTTATTTGAGGTTCCAAGTAATCTACTCTTAGACAAGTTTGGCGCAAGAAAGTGGTTCGCACGAATTCTGCTTACATGGGGGCTAATCACCATGGCAATGGCACTCATTCAAGGACCTTACAGTTTTTATATCCTCAGATTTTTACTCGGTGTCGCTGAAGCTGGCTTCTTTCCGGGAGTACTATATCTAATCACCCAATGGTATCCAGTGCGCCATCGTGGAAAAATCATGGGGATGTTTATTCTTTCTCAGCCGATTGCCATGATGGTAGCCGGACCTTTGGCAGGTGCATTATTGGGCATGGACGGTATCGCCAATATGCATGGCTGGCAGTGGTTATTTATTGTAGTAGGTTTACCAGCAGTCTTACTTGCCTGGCCAACACTTCTCTATCTTCCAGAAAAAATTAATAGTGTTAAGTGGCTGAGTAATGAACAAAAAACTTGGTTGAGTAATGAGCTGATTAAAGATGAAGCTGAATATGATCAAACACGTCATGGAAATCCGCTTCATGCTTTAAAAGATAAGCGTGTATTGACTCTTGCTTTGTATTATCTACCCGTCACTTTAAGCATTTATGGCTTAAATCTCTGGTTACCCACCATTATCAAGCAGTTTAGTGGTGGTTCAGATTTACAAGTAGGCTTTCTCTCAAGTATTCCTTATGTATTCGGGATTATTGGTTTACTTATTATTCCCCGCAGTACAGATAAGTTAAATGACCGTTATGGACACCTGAGCTTCTTATATGCCTTAGGTGCTTGTGGCATGTTCTTTAGTGCATGGCTAACTTCTCCTGTTATGCAATTGATCGCTCTTTCTGTTGTTGCATTCTGTCTATTTTCTACCACAGCCGTATTTTGGACACTTCCTGGACGCTTCTTGACAGGTGCCAGCGCAGCAGCAGGTATTGCTCTTATTAACTCAGTTGGAAATTTGGGTGGCTATATCGGTCCTTTTGGAATTGGCTTATTGAAGCAATACACCGGCAACATGGCTTCAGGTTTGTACTTTTTAACAATCGTCATGATTTTTGGTTTGATTTTGACATATTTCGTCTATGCAAAATTTGAGACCCAAAAATCTAAAACAATGAACATTAGTGAAAATGCTAAAGGATAGCAGCATGAATATTATTCAGTTTGAAGATCATTCTAATCAGCGTGCAATAGGTGTCGTAGAAAACAATCAGGTATTTCAGGTTAATAGAGTGACTACTGTACGTGAGCTTGCATTGTTAGCAATCGAAAAAGGTCTTTCGCTTGAAAAGCAAGTTGAGGTATTAGGTTTTGCAGAACAACATTATAACTATGCTGAGCTGTTAGAAAATCACCAGGTTTTGCCACCATTGGATCATCCTGATGCAGCACATTGTTTTATTTCAGGAACAGGATTAACCCATTTAGGATCAGCATCCGCACGCGACAAGATGCATCAACAAAACCTGAATGATCCGGCTTCGATGACAGATACCATGCGTATGTTTCAATGGGGACTAGAAAAAGGCAAACCTATAGAGGGTCAAGTAGGAGCACAACCAGAATGGTTTTATAAAGGGGATGGCTCAATTGTTGTACGTCCTGGGAAAGAATTACCATTGCCTCCTTTTGCTGAAGATGGTGGTGAAGAACCTGAGATTGCCGGTTTATATGTGATTGGCCCGGATTTAAAACCGTATCGTATTGGTTTTGCACTAGGCAATGAATATTCAGATCATGTGATGGAACGCCGTAATTATTTATATCTTGCACATTCAAAATTACGTTTTTGCAGTTATGGTCCGGAATTAAGAACGGGAGATCTGCCTAAACATTTGGTAGGTAAAAGCCGGCTGAAACGTAATGGTGAAGTGATCTGGGAAAAAGAGTTTCTTTCAGGTGAAGACAATATGTGTCATAGCCTGACTAATCTTGAATATCACCATTTCAAATACCAACAGTTCCTCAAGCCTGGGGATGTCCATATTCATTATTTCGGAACAGCCACACTGTCTTTTGCAGACGGTATGAAAGCTGAAATTGGTGATGAATTTGAAATTGAAATGAAAGAGTTTGGTCAACCATTGATAAATAAACTCGCATCTACTCAACCTGAACTACCAATTGGCTCAATCATTACTCTTTAAGGAATTAATATT
>NZ_JAMXXN010000036.1 GCF_024129435.1 Acinetobacter lwoffii
ATTGAGATGTGTCATAGTATTCGTCGTTAGAAAACAATTATTGTGACATTATTTCAATGAGTTATCTATTTTTGTCGTGTACAGAGAAAAAACTGGATGTTCAGTACTGACAGTATAGCCAGAACCATAAAAAAAACGATTTTGGCTATTTCCGAATTTTTTAAAAAAGGCAGGAAGCCGGCCAGCATATAAAACCAGACTTCATAGCTCAGGCTCCAGAGCGCAGCATTGGCTGAAACCGTTGGTGTTACAAAGCCATTCAAAAATAGCAGCGAGCCCAAAAATTCCATCATGTCTACACTATAGTCAGTCCGGATCATCATGCCAAAACTGTGTTGAAAAGCATGGGTATGGCTGGTAAATAATAGTGGAGCAAGCAGATATAAAACCAGCGTCAACCCCATTGCAAACAGGAAGGGCGGTAAAATTCTGCGGCCACGCTGTCGGGCATAACGGTGCAGATTGAACTGACCATGCTGATGAATGTTGTGCTGGATCGAATAGCCGATCAGATAGCCACTTAAGGCAAAGAAAATCATGACCGCGGCCTGACCGAGCAGGCGTACCCATGAATATAGACTGGTATCGAAAGGCGCAATAAATGCCTGAAAGCAATGACTGAACAACACTACAATGGCACTGATACCCCGTAGGCTCTCAAGCTGTAGGCTGAAATAGGGCGAGAGCGTGTTCGGGGCAGGGTGACTCATCGTTAGCCTATAATCTGAATGGTACTCGCACCTGCACCAACTGGTTTGACCTGAATCTGGACCGGAATGCGCTCATGCATTTCCTGTACATGCGAGATCAAGACGACTTTACGGCCCTGACTTTGCAAATGATCCAGTGCATTCATGACCATATGTAAGGATGCCGGATCGAGCGTCCCGAAACCTTCATCAATAAACAGTGATTCCAGTTTCATGGAGCCGGAGGCCATATTGGCAATTGCTAAAGCCAAAGCCAATGAAACCAGGAAGGTTTCACCCCCCGATAGCGACAGTACAGGGCGGACTTCACTGTTCATGTCCAGATCAATAATCGCCAGACTCAGACTGTCCGGAATACGATGCAACTGATAACGCGGTGCCAATGGCTGCAACTGCTGATTCGCATATTCCACCAGGATATCCAGATGATGTTCCTGTGCAATTTTCTGGAACTTGGTGCCTTCCTTATGTCCGATCAGGTCGTAAATACGACCCCAGCGATATTCTTCGGCTTTGATCTGCTCGATTTGCTGCTGATATTTGGCATAGGTGTTTTGATTATTGGCATTCATACGCAGTTTGGCATCAGTCTCATTGAGTGCTTCTTGCTGCGTTATTTTTTCCTGATGCAGCATGCCAAGCTTTTGTTCAATGTCCTCAAATTCATGTTCTGGTTGCAGCTTTAAATGAGCCTGATATTGTTCTTCCAGTAATTGCCAGGCTGTTCTGGCATTTTCGAGTGCCTGTTTCTGGTTAGCCAAATTCTGACGGATACGTTGATGGTTACTCAGGTCAATACTGAGCCACTGTTCAATTTGAGCTGCCGTCACTTGCGGATGTGCTGCTTGCCATGCTTGAATATCTTGTTGATATTGGGTCAATTGCCGATCGATCTGCTGAAGTTGGCTGATAAATTCTTGCAGTTTTAAGTGGGTTTGATGCCACTGTTTTTCAGCCTGTGCCGTGTGCTGACGTTGCTGTTCTAAAGCGTCTGTTAAGGTCCTGGCTTGCTGATCCAATGCATCGCGCCACTCTGCAGCGACACGGTAGACTTGTCCTGCATGTTGTTCGGTCAGTTCAGCCAATTGTTGACGCAGGTCTTTGCCTTGCTGAATCAACTGTTCTAAAGCCTGGCTCAATTGAGCAAAATTTTGCTGTTCTAGTTGCAGCAGATACTGGTTCTTTTCCAATATCTGCTGCTGTTGATGAAGATCGGATTCCAGCTGCTTTTGTACTGCTAACTGCTGCATACGTTGTTGCAATTGTTGCTGTAGCTCAGATAACCAAGCCATAGGCGGCTGCGACTGGTACTGCTCGGGCAGTACACTTAAAACAGGTTGTATCAGTTGGTTCAGTTGTTGACGTTGCTGTAGAAGCAGTTGTAACTGGTGCAATTGCTGTTGTTGCTGACGCCATTGCCGTAATTGTTGTTGGAGCTGATGTTCTTGCTGTTGCGATAATTCTAATTGCTGGGCGAGACGCTGGGTATGATTTTCCAGTAACGCGGTGAATGCAGCAAGATCGTGGTACTGCTCGGTAATCACTTCCAGTTTAAGTAGTTGAAATTTACAGTCAGCAGAGGATTGTTGAATCTGGTTGTGCAGGAGCTGGCAACGCTGTTGCTGTTGCTCAATTACTGTTTGTGCTTTGGATATTTCAATGCGTTGCTGCTGCTGAGATTGCAGTTGCTGATCGAGCTGCTGTTTTGCCTGCCGTAACTGTTGCTCCTGTAACTGGCTCAGGCTCTGTTCCAGACGTTCATGGGCGGCATCGACAAAAGGATGGACCATACTCCCACAGACTATACAGGGTTCATCCGGTTTTAACTGGCCACGAAGATCCTGCACACTTTGCGCATGCAATAAACGTTGCTGGGCTAGTATTTGTTCCAGGTGTTCATAAGCCTGTTGTTCAGCCTGAATCTGCTGATGCAGTGTCTGTTCGGCTTTTTGCTGCATTTCCAGTTGCTGTTGTTGGCTATGTACAGCAGATTGCAGTTGTTCAAATTCTTGTGATTGTTGAGCGATTTGTTGCACCTGCTGTTGTAGCAGGTCGAGCTGACGCTGTTCGGTTTGGCGTTGCTGACACACTTCCTGAATGGTTTTGAGCTGCTCTTCCAGCCGTTCCAGACTATGATGCTGTTGTATCCACTGATTCAGATTTTCTGAAAGTGCTGTAACGGTTTTTTCCAGTTCAGGCAAAGGCTGCTTCAGGCTGTCCGGATTCTGTTGCTGTAGTTGCTGATACTGACGCAAAAAGTCTTGAATGCGTTGCAAGGTACTTTGCGGCTCCAGATCGAACACATTTAAAAAGCTGGATTCAGCCAATTGCTGTGCAACCTTTTCTTGCCGAGCTTGTAGCTGATTCAAAGTCTGTTGTTGCTGTTGCAGTTGTTGTTCTAAAGGCTGTAGACGAAGGTTTTGAAACTGGCTTTGCTCTGCATGCAGTTTTTTGTACTGCTCTGATACCGTATCAATTGCATGATCCAGTCTTAAACCTGCTTCCAGATGCGGTTTCAGGCCTTTGAAGTGCTGCTGAAACTGTTGTTGCTGTTGTTGTAAGGCGGTGAGTTTGGCTTCTTCTGCTACAAAGCTCTGCTTAAGTTTTTCAAATTCCAGCGTAAATTGGGTGTGCTGGTGCTGAATCTGCTCTTTTTGAGGGGCTAGACGGGTACGACTGACAAACTGATCCCGGATCGACTGGAATTCATCCAGCTGCTCCAATAACTGCTGCTGCCCAGCAGACTTGTTTACTGCATCCAGCTGTACCTCATAGACTTCTTTTTTGGCATGGACTTCTGCATAGAGTTTATGTCGGTCCAGATGCCATTGTTTCTCATTTTCCAGCAGTTTTTCTGATTGCTGCAAATTCTGAAGCTGCAAAGACAAAGAGCTCTGCTGCTGCTGTAAAGCGCTGATGTCTTCTTCAGACAGAATTTCAATATGCCCGATCAACTTTTCCAGATCGTTGCGCTGGTTTTTGACTTCGCTGAATTTCTCTGCGGCTTTCTGACTAACCAGACTGAAAATCTGTGAATTGGTGAGATATTCCAGCAAGTCTGCGCGTTCATTATCTTTGGCTTTAAGAAAGGCACCGACTTCCGACTGTGCGAGCAAAACTGCGCGGGTAAACTGCTCAAAACTTAAGCCCACCAGTTTTTCAATCAAGGGTGTGACTTCCGATATTTTTTGCGTCAGTGTCGTATCATCATCCAGACATTTGACGTAGCGGTCTACTTTTAGATTGCCATCGACTTTCTGGCGTGCCCGTTTAATTTCCCAGCGTGCCATATAGCGTTTGCTGTCGAGTGCAATAAATTCCAGTTCGGCAAAACCATGCACGCAGCCACGGCGCAGAATATTCTTGGAATCCTTGATGGACACATCCTGGCCGCCAACATCTTTGAGGCTGCCTGTGGCACCTTTTAGGCGGGGGATTTCATTATACAGCGCCAGGCACATGGCATCGAGCAGGGTAGATTTTCCGGCGCCAGTTTTGCCGGTAATAGCAATCAGGCCGGCATGAGCCAAAGGACTCGATTCAAAATCAATATGATGGGTGCCGGTGAGGGAGGCCAGATTATGAAGACTTAGACGTAAAATTTTCATGGCCGATCCTAGGCTTGTTGTTTTTGTGCAAGTTCGTGTTGGGCTTCATTCAGTAATTCCTGAAAATCCCGTTGTACCGAATGATCCTGCTCATAGCCCATTTTTTTCCAGATATTGAAAAATAGCGATTCCGGGGTAGGGGGGGCCAGATCAATTTTAGACTGGCTTGAACTAAGGTCGACCTGTTGCTGGTAAATCCGGCTGATGCGCAGCAGTCGGTAACGGTTAGCAGGTAGGGCCTGTTCTATTTGCTGACGCAGGTCTACCGGAGGCGGCGCATCAGTGGTGTATTCCACTTCCAGAAAATGCCGTGCAGAAAGCTGCTCGATTTCTCCGGCAGGCAAGGCCTGAATTGTAGTGATTAAATTTTCCAGCTTTTCACGAACGCGGAACAGCTCGACAGTACGCGGAATGCTTAAGGCATCGTACTGAAAGCGGTTTTCCGGGTTTTGTTCGGGGTCAATCCGGACTTCAACCACCTGATGCTGGTAATGGATTTCACTAAATGACAGCGGAATCGGGGAACCACTATAGCGAATATGCGGCTGACCGACCTTTTGCGGTTTATGCAAATGCCCCAGCGCGACATAATCAATTACGTCATCAAACAGCGCCGTCGACAGGGCCTCTTCATTGCCGATAATAATCGGACGCTCGGAGTCCGAGGTTTCACCACCTTGCATGTGCGCATGTGACATTAAAATCAGTGCCTGATGTGGCTGTTTGCGGGCTTTGGCTTCGGCAATCAGTTGTTGATGCAGATAGCTAATGGCGTTCTGGTTATTGCTGGTATGTTCATTCAGTCCGGTAATTTCGGCACTGCGTAAATAGGGCAGGGTCAGACACCAGGCAATGATATTTTTATCCAGATCATAAATAGGAATCAGTAGACGATCCAGATTCAGGGTGTTTTCTGCAGTGCGGCCTACTATTCCCACTGCTTTGGCATTGAATTTGGCCAGCAAGGGTTCAACCTGTTCAATCCGGTAACCGGAATCATGATTGCCTGCAATCATCAGGGTCTGCATATGTGGCGCCAGGTCATGTGCATCGGCCAGAAACTGGTACAGCTGTCTTTGCGCACTGGAAGCGGGATTGATCACATCAAAAATATCGCCGGCAATCATTAGGGCATGCGGTTGCTTTGCTTTAATTTGCTCAAGTAGCCAAGTCAAAAACTGCGCATGTTCAAATTCACGGTCATGGTTATGGAAAAATTGTCCCAAATGCCAATCGGAAGTGTGAAGAAAATGAACTGCCATGTAATGAACCCCAAGATATCTGCCTTGCTACTATAGGAAAAAGCACAGGTAAAAATCTACTTGAAATCGATATTTCAGTGAATTGTTTGTGATTTGGAGGCTGAATTTATTTTGATCAGTATGAAAATAAGCAAAGGATTACAACTAAATCACCAGATATCGAAGGATGCGCAAGCTATCAGATTTTAAAAAATAGGAATTTAAAAAAATAAAAACCGACGATTCGAGTGATGATGAAATCGTCGGTCAAATTTGTGTTACATGAAGATTTTGGCTGCTATTCAAAATTTCCCTGTACACTGGACTTATTGCTTTAGCTCTAAAGGTCAGCAAAAATTCGTGGATGCCAGTCCAAATTTTTGTACCTTCTACCCTATATAACGTCACCCCGTAGTGGATGGTTGACAATAAAATGAAAAAAAACCTGATTTTTTTTATACTAGCTTGTTGAAGGTCACTGAATCATGCATATGTTGCCGCTAAGTCGTTATTTTATCTGGTTTTTCGTTATATGTTTTATTTTTACCTGTATTTGCGGTGTACTCGCAGCCTTGCTGCCGATGGGCATGGGCGCAGTTTTGACGATTGTTCCGTATCTGGTTGCCATGATTTGGGTGTTATTTAAATTTTTAAAACAGCAAAAACGTGCGCCGACCCAGGCAGAGCGTAAAAAATTTACCTTGGGTTTTAGCCTGATTTACTGGGGCTATAATTTATTATTTCTCTTGCTCGGTATTGTCATTGCCACTCGTTCCAATCCGAATGCCTGGCAGGACTTTCTGTTGTATCTACAGCAGCCACAATTTATGAGTATTGTGCTGATCATGTTCCTGATGATCGCAATTCCGCTGTATCTGCTGACCTACTGGTTTTATGGCAAGCAGGCCCAGCGTATGGCAGAGAAAATGTTTGGCCATCCACCTCAGTGAGTATAGATGAATCATTGTGTGACGACTGATCTTCATAAATTGATTGAATGATGAAAGATACAAATTCTCCACTACAAAGATCTTCTCGGTTTAAAAAGCTAAAGATGAGTGGCGTATAATTTAAATCAAGAAAATAATAAGGCGAAGAATGACGAATGTATAAACCTGTAGTGCTGTTGACGGGAGCGAGTGGTTTTATTGGCAGTCATCTCGTGCATTTTTTACTGGAACGGGATTATCGGGTGATTGGTCTGACCCGTCAGAAAAATAAACCTGAACTACATCCGGACTTTCATTGGATTAACCAGCTGGATGAATTAAAACAGCATCAGATTGATTATGTGGTCAATCTGGCTGGCGAAAGTATTGGTCAAGGCCGCTGGACGGCAGCGCGTAAAAAGAAATTGCTGAATAGCCGTTTAGATACCTCCAGACATTTATTTGATTATTTAGAAAAAAATCAGCTTAGACCGAAACGGATTATTTCAACATCGGCCGTTGGCTATTATGGCATTGACCCCAATGAGCGCTGGGAACAGGTCTGCACGGAGCAAAGTCCGCCACAAGATATTTTTATGTCCGAACTCTGTGCGAAGTGGGAGCAGCTGGCCTTGTCCTATACTAACCAGAACACCAAGATTGTTCGCTTTGCGGTGGTGTTTGGCAAAGGTGGTGGGATTCTTCCGCAGATGCTATTGCCGATTAAGCTGAATCTGTTTGGGCGGATTGGTCATGGACGTCAGCCAGTGACCTGGGTGCATCTAGAGGATGTGCTGCGTGCGATTGAATTCTTGATACTTGAGGATACAGCCGAGCAGATCTTTAATGTGGTCGCGACAGAAAAAAGTAGTCAGGCCCAGTTTGCACGAACTGCGGCCCAGATTCTGCAACGTAAACCCTTACTTCCACTACCCGCATGCAGTCTGAAAATGATGCTCGGAGAACAGGCACAACTGGTATTGAATGGTCAGTATGTACAGCCCAAAGCCTTGCAGGAAGCTGGATTCCAGTTTCATTATCCAACCCTGAAAGAGGCGCTGGATAATATCCTAAAGCACTAAACGACTGGGCTCGAATAAACGGACTGGATCATAAGGATCTGGATCAACGATTAGCGTTTGTTCAAGTATGAGTTGAGCGAGCAACTTGCCTGATGCCGGTCCCATGCATAAACCATTGCGGAAATGTCCAAAATTGGCCCAGGCATTGTGTAGCTTGGGAATTCTGCCTATATAGGGAATACCCTCGGGTGAGCTGGGTCTTAATCCGGCCCATTGCTTGACCAGCGGAAAATCTGCCAGTTCCGGTACCATCTCGATGCACGCCTGTAAAATATCCTGCCGAATTTCGGCAGAAGGCGAGGTGTCAAAACCGACCTGACGCATACTGGAACCACATAAAATATGTCCGTCTGGTCGTGGAATCAGGTACATCACCTTGTTCATGCACATGGTCGGCAGCCAGTTTTCTGGCGTTTTAAACAGCAGCATCTGACCTTGCACCGGTTGTACCGGAATTTCCAAACCAAGTTGCTGTGACCAGTATTGTGACCATGCTCCGGTTGTGAACACATACTGATCTGCCTGAAAAACCTGGCTATGTTCATCTGAGATACTTTTTACACAGCCTTGCTGAATATTGAGCCGAGTGATTTTACAATCTTCTTGCCAGGTGACACGAGGATGGTGCTTCAAATAGCTAATGATCGACTGTAATAACCGTGGATTACGGATATTGGCCAGTTCAGGGAAATAAATCGCCTGTTTGAATTTGCTCTGATTAATTCTGGGATTGATCTGTTGCAGTTTAGCCTGATCAAGCAATTCTGCCTGTTGCTGCGGATCCTGATGTGTTTTGGCATAACTTAAACCGATTTCAAAATCGGATTCATCAAAAATCAGCATACCTGTTTCATGAATCTGGAAATCGATGCCAGTGAAAGGTTGCAGTTTTTGATTCCAGTCCTGATACATGGGTTTGGCATGTCGAGCCAGAGCATTTACAGCAGCGGGATAACGCCACGGATACATCGGGGAAAGGATTCCTCCTCCAGCCCAGGATGCAGCCTGTCCGGCGGCCTGTTGATCAAAAAGGGTAACAGAACATTCCTGTTCAAGCAGTTCCAGCGCCAACATCAAACCGGTGATGCCAGCGCCGACAATGGCAATATGCATTGCGCCGAAATCCTTTTACTTCATGTCTTTCAGTTTAAGCGCAGCTTCTTCAGCAAAATAGGTCCAGATACCATCTGCACCGGCACGACGACAGCTCATCAATGATTCTAAAATGACGCTATCAGATAACCAGCCATTTTGAATTGCCGCAGCCAGCATCGCGTATTCGCCACTGACCTGATAGACAAAGGTTGGTACGCCAAAAGTGTCTTTGACTTCGCGGACGATATCCAGATAAGGCATGCCCGGTTTAACAATCACCATGTCTGCACCTTCCTGAATATCCAGCGCAATTTCATGCAGGGCTTCAGCACGGTTACCGACATCCATCTGGTAATTGTATTTATTGCTGCCTTTTAAATTGCTGGCAGAACCGACTGCATCACGGAACGGACCATAGAAACTTGATGCATATTTGGCTGAATAGGCCATGATGGAGGTATAGATATGACCATTTTTTTCAAAGGCCTGACGAATCGCACCGATCCGGCCATCCATCATGTCACTTGGAGCAAACACATCTGCACCGGCTTCGGCATGGCTCAAGCCCTGTTTAATCAAGCACTCGACCGTTTCATCATTTAAGACATAACCGTTCTCATCAATAATGCCATCCTGACCATGTGTGGTATACGGGTCTAATGCGCCGTCAGTAATCAGCACCATTTCTGGCAGTTCTTTTTTCAATAAACGCAAGGTGTTTTGTACCAGACCATCTTCACGCCACGCAGCTTCTGCAGTCAGGCTTTTATCTTCTTGTGGGGTGACCGGAAATAGCGCCAGTTTATTGACACCGAGTTC
Source organism: Acinetobacter lwoffii (assembly GCF_024129435.1). Taxonomy (GTDB): domain Bacteria; phylum Pseudomonadota; class Gammaproteobacteria; order Pseudomonadales; family Moraxellaceae; genus Acinetobacter; species Acinetobacter lwoffii_F. The sequence continues at coordinate 9,485 of NZ_JAMXXN010000036.1, forward strand.
CAGTAGACGTTCTGATTTTTTTAACAACAAGTCCGCTGACAGACGCTGGATATTCGGCATACTTGGAATATCTTGGGTCTGGTTTTGTCCTGGCAGGACAAATACTGGATAAATGAGATGATCTGCCGCGAGATGGGTTTCACGAACCATCGAACGTAAATGTTCATTTTTACGAATACGACGCATGCGAGTTGCAGGAAACGCGGGACGATTGAACGTATAAGTCATAAAAATCTCAGTAATCAGTATTAAACTAGGCCTCTATTGTAGCCCTAACTCAAATTTTTGGGCATAAATTAGCGATTTTTTATTGTGGTGGATTCGGGCAAAGTGATGAGTAAGACAGAGAGAAACTGGACCGGTAATATACATCTGGGCTCGAAAGTGGATATTGATGTAGTCCTGAACCAGCTGGTACATGCTTTTAATAGCTCTCCTTTTTTTAAGCATAACGGCATGACCATGCGGGTGGTCGAGGGCCAGATTGAGGCCTATGTAGAAATGCAGGATTTCATGATTGGTAATGTGGCTTTCCAGATTCTGCATGGCGGTCTGGCTGCAACTGTACTGGATAGCGTCGGTGGTATTGTGGCCATGGGCGAACTGTATAAAAAAGCTGAACCGGAAACGATTGCAGATACCATTAAAAAAGTGTCGCGTCTGGCGACGGTCGATATGCGGGTGGATTATCTGGCGCCTGGACGTGGCAAATATTTTATTGCACGTGCAGAAACCTTACGTTTGGGGCGTAAGGGCTGCACCATGCGCATGACCATGGTCAATGATGAAGATAAGGTGATTGCAACAGCGATTGCGTCTTATGCCTATTAATGAAATCGTGAATTGAGGAAGCTAAAAAGCACTGTTTAACAGTGCTTTTTTATGATGATCAAATATGAACCTAGAGGATTTAGAGATCAGATTTAGCCCGTTTCAAGGCATTTTGCCATTTGGCTAAATGCATTTCTTTTTCGTCATTTTGCATTTTGGGTTCAAAAGCACGGTCCAGCTGCCAGGACTGGGAAATTTCATTCAGGTCGGAAAATACGCCAGCTTTTAATCCGGCCATAGCGGCTGCGCCCCAGGCGGTAGCTTCCAGCATTTGCGGACGCAGTACCGGTACATTGAGAATATCGGCCTGAAATTGCATTAGCATGTCATTGCTGCTGGCACCACCATCAACCCGCAGTTCTTTAAGAGGATGTGCAATATCAGATTGCATCGCACTGAGCACATCCGATACCTGAAAGGCGATTGATTCTAATGCGGCACGAGCGATATGCGCTTTGGTCGTACCGCGTGACATGCCACAGAGTAAGGCACGTGCTTCACTATCCCAATGCGGCGCGCCCAGTCCGGTAAATGCGGGAACCAGAACCACGCCGTCACTATGCTCGACCTGATGCGCCAGTTTTTCCACATCACTGCTTTTTTGAATAATTCCGAGGCCATCGCGTAACCATTGCACTACAGCACCAGCCATAAATACGCTGCCTTCGAGCGCATAGGTAGTTTGGCCCTGGGCTTGCCAGGCGAGAGTAGAAAGCAGCTTGTTCTGGCTAAGCTGAATGTTATGTCCGGTATTGAACAGCATAAAGCAGCCAGTACCATAGGTGTTTTTAGCACTGCCCACCTCAAAACAGGACTGGCCAAAGAGTGCAGACTGCTGATCCCCCAAAATTCCGGTAATGGGAATATTGGCCCCCAGTAAGCCAGAAGCCGTGTCAGCGACATAACAGTCAGAAGAGATAATTTTCGGTAAGACCGAAACCGGGATATTAAACAGCTCGAGTAGCTCTTCATCCCACGATTGTTGCTGCAGATTCATTAACATGGTACGAGAAGCGTTACTGGCTTCAATGACGTGCTCTGCACCTTGGGTCAGATTCCAGATCAGCCAGCTATCGATAGTACCAAATGCCACATGGCCTTGTTCAGCGAGTGCCCGTACTCCCTCGACATGCTCTAAAAACCAGACCAATTTTCCTGCACTAAAATAAGGGTCAATCCGTAAGCCTGTTTTTTGCTGAATTTTGGACATCAAACCTTTTTCAATCAGCCGGTTACACCAGTCAGACGTACGACGATCCTGCCAGACGATTGCCGGAGCGAGCGGTTTGCCATTTCTACGATCCCAGACTACGGTCGTTTCGCGCTGGTTAGTCAGGCCAATAGCCTGAATGTCTTTTGCCAGAATACCTGCAGTCGCCAAAGCTTGCTGTACCACCGCAATCTGTGAACTCCAGATTTCCTGAGCATCCTGTTCCACCCAGCCCGAATGTGGGGTGTGGATATGCGTTTCACGTTGAGCAGTTGCCTGAACTTGTCCATGTTCATTGAAAATAATGGCCCGACTTGATGTAGTTCCCTGATCCAGGGCCAGTAAATAGCTCATAATTTTTCTGTTATTTGGCTTGAAAAGTAAAATATTAGCGCAATAATGTAATTAAGCGCATCAAGTTGTGTAAATGTTCAGAAAATGCATCGTAATTTTTGACATTTATGCTATGATTGCCTTGTACTTTGGGGGTGTTTCTGGCTTCGACGCTGGTGATGAAACTCATAGATGCATGCCGAGAGCGCATTTTCTCTCGTAAATCAAATTTGCATTTTTTAGTCGCAAACGACGAATCATACGCTCTAGCTGCCTAAGGGCAGCTTGTCCGCCTCTCCGAATACTTGTGGTTAGAGAGTCCGACTGAAGCGCACGCACACAAGTCCGTATAAAGCCAAGCCTCGGGGCTTTGTACTAAATCAAGAGGATCGCGATTTGTACCCTGTTCGTCGGGTCACAAAGAGTTAAAATAATAGACGATATCTAAGCATGTAGTATTCTCGAGCGTAGTGCTGGCGGACGCGGGTTCAACTCCCGCCACCTCCACCAAAATTCTTGTTATAAATCAGCCACTTATATTAAGTGGCTTTTTTATTGCCACACATTTGCCACATTTTTCATTGCAAGAGCTTTTGATTTCGACGTATTTAGGCTGTACGAGTTACGCTAAGTTTCGCAATTTCTTGCTTATTTTTATCCCCATGCAACCATTTTGTATAGCGTTTGATCAGCATTTGTAGACTATGTCCAAGTTGATCGGCTACAAACATTGGATTGACGCCATCCATCAGCAACATCGTCGCATAAGTATGCCTTGCATTGTATGCAGGGCGGTGACGTATAGAACACGCTTTCATCGCTTCTACAAGACGCTCTCTAGGTGGTTTTTCATTAAAGAAGGGTTCCTTAGTCTTAGGACATAGCATCACATAGTCTGTTTGGTAGCCTTGATCCTTTTTAAATTGAAGCAAAGCTTTCAAAGCCAGAGTTGATCGTTCATTCAGATATACTTCTCGAGACGTATGTGTTTTTGTCACCTTTTTTTCTAAACCACGTACACGGCTTTTGTTAACTTTGAATGTGCCATTGAACCAATCGATATCACTTTCTCTAAGAGCAATCATTTCGGAAGGTCTACAGCCTGTCCAGAAGGCAAACTCAAAATACCACCGATAAAATTTGTCCTCATCATGTAAGCTTTTGTCGAGCCAAGCTAGTAAGGCTTCCATCTCCTTACGTGTGAAGGGGTCAGGTGTTTCCACCTGAACCTTACGATTCTTAATTTTATTCATAGGGTTTACAGAAATCTGATTATGCTTAACAGCCAACTCGAAAACTCCACGTAAAGGCGTGGCGCAATTATTAAATGTTTTCGCTGTTTGAAAATTACGATCGATAATGACTTCCTCAATATCTTCAGTCGTGATATTGGCTATTGGTGTTAATGCAAAATAAGGCATCCAATGACATTCTAAAATTTTGCGATAGCCATTTTTTGAATCTTTATTGGCAATCGAAAACTTTAAAAATTTTTGTGCAACATCTTGAAATAAGACTTGCTGACCATCCATTGATTCAGTTTCTGTAACATCAAGGCCTTTTGCTTGTGCTATATCATTCTCAGTTAAAATCCCCCATTTGGCTTTATTTATGAGGTCACTTCTAATTTTAGCGGCTGTACGGATACCTTCCGCAGTCGGCGGGTGTGGGAGTGTAATGTAGTAGCGCTGCTTTTTAGAGGTGAAGTTGATTTCGAGTGCATTCTCCCTAATTCTAACGCCGGTTGGTAACGTTTTTGAGTTTGTTCTGTCAACCATTGGTTATAACCTCTAAGTGAGTAGTAAATATTTCCATCTTGTTTTGTCCAAACTAGGGCGTGTCCTCATTTGGCTTTACACCAAATAAATATGCAAGCAATGTAAATCATAGACTGGTAATTTCGTGCAAGCTTATCAAAT
>NZ_JAMXXN010000037.1 GCF_024129435.1 Acinetobacter lwoffii
AACAGAAAAAGCCGAAACGGATACGCCAAAAAGTAATTCAAGTTGTGGTAACTGAAGCTGAGAAAAAGCAAATTGAAGAAAATGCTGCTCAAGGAAATTTATCAGCTTCTCAATATTTGCGTGATCTAGGATTGGGTTATCAACCTAAAAGTCTGACTGATATAAAAACAATCCAGGAAATTCGCAGCCTAAAATCAGATATGAATAAAGTGGGTGGACTACTGAAAAACTTAATGAATGGGGAGCTGACTGATCCGAAAGAGATCCGATCTAAAGTAAACGGGCTGCTGCTGGATTTTTCCAAGAACCAAAATTCCATTGATCTATTCATTTCTAAAGTCAGATCCGCGATCAAGTTTTAAAAAAGTGTAAAGTGTGTCCCCTTGTATAGGGGCGTTAGCCAGCTGTCCCTTCAGAGCTGTATTCAAGTAGCTAATCTAAAAAAGTGTAAGGTGTGTGCCCTTGTATAGTGGCGTTACACCTGAATTTCGCATAAGAGATTTTATGTTAAACACCACATTAAAAGAGGTGTTTAAAAATTGAAGGCCAGTTAAAGGTAGGCCTTTAATTTTTATTATAATTTTATTCTAAATTTAGAATATTCAGCAGCCTGAGCCATAATGACTTTTTTTCTAAAACTGCTGTATTGGGAGTATCCGATCCATTAATTACACGAGTATTAGAAGAAGTAATTTCAGAATATCTTATTGAGGAAATAACTTGGTTTTGAGGATGACTGTTACTCCCTTTATTTACTTCAGCTAACTTAATTTTAAGATCACCTCTGCCCTTGAGGTAAGGATATATATCGAGCATTGGAAATTTTTTACCTACATTATGCTCAGCAATAAAAAATAATTGAGGCTCAGGCAAGAAATTTGCTGGAAACGTAATCATACTTTTACTATTTAGATTAATTGTTTGATTGAATTTTGGATCAATTAGATAGTATTTTAATTCAGGATTAAAAGGCAACGCACTACTAGCGACTGGAAAGTAGCGAAATACAGCGCTTCCTTTACTAACCTTATCTAAAACAATATACAAAGTGTGGCCTTGATATTCAGGCTCAATTTTGACTACTTTTTCGAACTTTAAATTGCCTTCAATCGACTGCTTTCCTGTCGTTGGTTCAAAAAAGATCTGTTTAAGTTGCTCATTCATTGGAATTAAAACGTCAGCTACTAGCTGACCTCTTGTGGTACTACTATTTACAATAGGTACAGGTTTATTAACCTCAGCTTTCCAGCAAGTAATTGTTGAACATAAAGTGAAATTAGAGATATTAATCTCACCCTGATCATTATTGCTAGAAACAGCCAGACTTACTCTCAAACGTGACATCTTATTTTCTTGATTACCCTTATATTTTTCTAAATTTTGTGGTGTAAGCGGGGGGGAAGTAGCAAAAATAGATGTTGAAGATACCAGTAGAGTTAATACAAAGATTTTTTTCATTTTTATGGAATCTTAATAGAATTAATATTATACAAATTATGAGAAATCTAGTCCTTAAAAGGACTAGAAATTGTAATTAAACCCAGTTTTCTAACTTTAATCCATCTATACGCTCAAATTCCTTGATGTTATTTGTGACTAATACAACATCTAAAGCTAGGGCATGCGCTGCAATTAGCATATCCAAACTACCAATTATTTTACCTGTAGATTGTAGATCTTGACGTAGTTTTGCGTAATGCCAGATTGCTTTCTCATCGTAAGGTAAAATATCTAAGGGTGATAAAAACTTGTTCAATGCCTGTTTGTTACGCTCAGAGCCAGATTTTTCAACGCCAAAAGCTAATTCGGATGCTGTTATGCTTGAAATCGCAAGCTGACCAAGCTGGTATTGTTTAAAGCGTTCAAAAACATGCTCTGGCTTATGATTGATCACATAGATACAAATATTTGTGTCTAAGAGGTAAATCATTTGAAATCCTCACGTACCTGTTCGCCCTGATCTGCCCGTTCTAACTTGAATCCAACTTCAAACTCGTTTAGAGCTTCTAGCATTACATCCCAAGGATTGTCGATAGGCATCAATAACACGCCACGTCCAAAACTTTTAATCGCTACTTCAGTACCATTAAAACGAAATGCTTTAGGTAACCTAACGGCTTGACTTCGACCTGTTTGAAAGACTTTAGCAACTTCCATTTTTTATCTCCTAATAGGATAGGTATCATTGATACATATCTTATCATTAAATAATTTGTAGCGTGTGATTTGTTGTAATTGGTGAATGACTTTAATCCATATTCTAGATGCCCATCCAGGCCTCATCTAAAAGTACAGAGCATAAAAAACCCCGGCATCCTGCCGGGGTTTTTCGTATTGGTTCGCTCGGTATAACTCCTGTCGTACCTTACAGTCCTTGTGCTTATCTCTTGTTATTCTTGTATGGAACTTCCTGTTCCCGATGAGTTCATCATAGGAAAATTCCACTGTCCCAGGTAGCCGCAAAGGGCCGAGATTTATGTACGCCAGAGCGTACAAAATAGCCTAAATTTTATCCCCAGCAATTGGGGATAGTTTTGGAACCTAGATCCGTATGAAATGGGCACCGATTGCCAAATTGATTATTTTTTAGTCAAATTTACTGGCAAAATGTTACAGATTTGCTTAAAAACTCACCCACTTATTACAAAAGTCGATTTTTGTGCTTTTTGTGATCAGGATGAATTTTTTAAGTTATTGATATTTAAGTTAATATACAAGTGTACTTCGTATAACCGCTATTATGTTAAATAGAATCAAAAAACCTCCAATAAAATCGTTATAGTATTATTATTTATTGAGTAGATAAGAGAATTAAATTAGTGAAATACTCAAATGAAAAAATAGTAAAAGCTCTCTTACTTTCTCCTTTACCACTACTTTTTTTCACAGCAGTCCGGTTTATCGTAATGAATCAGGAATACAGCCTATACTCGATTTTAGTGGTTCTTGTAGGGCACGGTCTTGTCTACTTGGCTTATTGTATTTTGACTGTACCTTTCAGCTTCATATTCTCAATTCTTTTAAATCGTTATAACAGTCTTAATTTATTAACTATCTGTATTGCCTCTATAATTATTGCTACTCCATTTTTTATTCTTTTTGAATGGAGTCACACAGGAGAAATTTCGAAAGAGTGGTGGAAAATGTATACCAATACATGGACTATTTTTATGGCTCTCTTTCCTGGCTTATGTTATTGGCTGTTTTTAATTAATTTAAAAGATAAAGAATAGTTATGAAAAAAATATTATATTTTAATTTCTTAGCGATTATTTTGACTTATGTATCTTTGCTTTATCAAAAAAATATATTAGTTGCTCGCATAGTTGTAGATAAGCTTGAAAAAGTTGAAGTCATAGCTGGGGGATTTCCTCTACAGTTCCTTATAGATGGTGAAACCTCTCCAGTCGGAAGTATAAGTATCAATCCTTTATTTATTTTCATCGGCATGGATCAATTTGTTTTTCTCAATTTTTTTATTGATTATTTATTTTGGGTAAGTATTTTATTTGCTTTTTCTATGATTGTGAAAAAGTACAGAATTGTATAGATCTCCTAAAATTAACATAATACACCTTATACGAAATGCAATTTTTATTCCTTTAAAAATCAATTTCTTATATACTATTGAAAAGCCCATTTACCCTCAAATGGGCTTTTTTTATGATTTTTCATGTTCCACGAACACTTATTGAGCATTGTTCCACGATTTTAATTAGATATTTTAATCATTCCAGTAAGAGCCAAGCGAGTGTCTACGAGCGACCACCTGGCATTAAAATTTCGCCCCTGCCTTTTCCCTGATTACAAGCTCCCTTTTGATTCATAACGAAAGATACAGAGCATCCCGAATGGGTGCGAACTATGTTAGTCAAATTCTAGACGAGCGAAGCGAAGGCATAGTTTCTTTTTTTATTAAATCCTCAATTCATATTTGAAAAAACAGCCCCTCAACCGAGCGAAAGCGAGGTTAAAACGTCCGAGCTTTAGCGAGGGCATAGGGCTGTTTTCCACAAGTTTTTATATTTTTTATTTTTAAATATATTTTTAAATATTTTTAAGTTGCTTGAAACGCTTGTACAGCAAGGCTTTCACAGCTAATAAGTACACCAATTCCGATATATAAGTACACCAATTCCGATATTTTAGCCCCAATAAGTACACCAATTCCGACATATAAGTACACTAATTCCGATGATATTGACACCTACATTACAAAGGTGTACAAATACACTTGAATTATAAAAGTGTACAACAATGAAAAATGACTTAGTTGTAAAAGATAATGCGTTGATTAATGCTAGTTATAGTCTTGGTCTTGTCGAACAGCGATTGATTTTATTAGCTATCGTTATTATTCGGGAACATACTCATAACATGCACCTTGACTATATTGCATTCAATAAACCAATTGAGATTACAGCAGAAAGTTATATTAATACGTTTGGTGTAAGCCATAGCACAGCATACGAAACACTAAAGGATGCCTGTAAGTCTTTATTCTCAAGACAGTTTAGCTATCAAGAACCTAGAGAAAAAGGTATTGCTCATAAAACGACTCGCTGGGTGTCTGATATTGCTTATATTGATAATTCTGCAACTATAGAATTTACTTTTGCTCCAGCGGTCTTACCCCTAATCACTTATCTTGAACAACACCTTACAAGCTACGAATTAAAACAAGTTGCCAATCTAACAAGCGGTTATGCTATTCGCCTATACGAACTTTTAATTGCGTGGCGTAGTACTGGGAAGACACCAATTATTGATTTAAATGAATTTCGTTTAAAACTTGGAGTTGGAGATGAAAAATATCAAAGAATGGGGCAATTTAAAGAAAAAGTTTTACATATTGCTATTGAGCAACTTAACAAACATACAGACATTACCGTAACTTATGAGCAACATAAGCAGGGGCGTACAATTACAGGGTTTTCATTCAAGTTTAAGCAAAAAGTACAACCTAAAATTGAAACTAAACGAGATCCCAATACCCCTGATTTTTTCATCAAAATGACCGATTCCCAACGTCATTTATTTGCAAACAAACTGTCTGAAATGCCTGAAATGGGGGCATATTCTCAAGGTACAGAAAGCTATCAGCAGTTTGCTATTCGTATTGCAGACATGCTTTTAGAGCCTGAAAAATTCAGAGAGTTATACCCTTGCTTAAAAAAGGCAGGATTTGGTAATTAAAAAAAAGGAGCTTCAGCTCCTTTTTTTTAATTTTATTCTTTGGCTGGCTGTCCTATCGAATCTAACTGATTAATCAGTTCCGCATTTACTTCTTCGCCCGACTTATTGGCAGTATCTTTACTTTCAAATCGTGATGAATCTTGGAGTTCTTTTTTCATACGTTCACGGTCTTCGTCTGTAATTTCTTGCGGAGCAGGTACTTGTTGCGCTTCTTGGCGTACTTCTTCCACAATCTCAGGAGACGATGCTTGCACTCTTACATGTTCTGGTTCTTCTTTATTTTTGCTGCATGCAGTAAGGGTAATAACTGACATTGTTAATAAAGACATTAAAATTTTATATTTCATAAAGAATATCCAGCTTAATTGTTATTCATCGAAGGTAAATCAAAAAGTATTCTATCCCGATCCTCTATTAAATAATCATTAAGTTCAGCGAGTATTTTTTCTTTGTTGGCTTCATTGGATTGCATTTTTTTAATCAAGTAAGAACCAAGTAAGATTTTACGCCGAGTATCATCCTTGCGTTCTTGCTCTTTCTGCTTTGTTCTTTCTCTTGCTTCAATAGCCTGTTTCTGAGCTTTTAACTGTTTCAGCTTCTCCAACTGGGCTTCAATTTTCTTTTCAATATTTTCAGTTGATTTTGTCATAACGGTTAATTTCGGGATATAGAAAACCACTCAAGCATAAGGCTCTATGAACTAGAGTTCAAGCGAGCTATATGTTATCGTGTTTTTCATGAAATGCGCACTTACGACTTGGATTTCATCCAAGTCAAAGTTTGCGTAAGGGGATTCCCCTTAACCCCAAAAAACTGCTACGCAATTTTTTAAAAGCAAAAGCATCTCAAGGCGACTGCATGGCAATCTATCATTGTTCGACTAAAACGGTTAACCGAAGTTCGGGACGAACTGCGGTTGCATCTTCTGCATATCGTGCAGGGGAAAAACTCAAAGATGAGCGTACAGGATTGACGCATGACTTTACGAGAAAGGACGGTGTCGCCCATTCTGAAATTATCTCTAATTTAGATATTGAAATTGACCGTGGTGAACTTTGGAACTTGGCAGAAAAAACCGAAAACCGTAAAGATGCCCGAACGGCTAGAGAATGGGTGATTGCCCTACCTGATGAATTAGACCCTGATCAACGTAAGGACTTGGCAAAAGACTTTGCCAGGTCCTTAGTTGATCGCTATGGCGTGATTGCAGATTTAGCCATCCATGAACCGAGCAAAGGCGGTAATGATAAGAACCATCACGCCCATATCATGCTCACCACCCGAAAGGCAGAATTAGATACGGACAAGAAACTTACCCTAACCACTAAAACCGATATTGAGTTAAGCAATGCCAAACGAAAAAGCCTTGGTATGGGGACAACCCAAGAAGACATTAAGCAAATTAGAGAAAAATGGGCAGACTTAGCCAATAAAGCATTGGAACGTGCAGGCTACCGAGAAAAAATAGATCACCGCAGCTATGCCGATCAGAACAACGGACTACAAGCCACCATCCATGAAGGCACCAAAGTCACTCAATTACGCAGACAAGGCATAGATACTGAAATTAGCCGTTTCAATGACAATGTGAAACAGCAGAACACCCAACAACTTGACCAACAGAAACAGCAGAAAGAGAGCGTTTTACAGCGTGGTTTAAACCGTGTCGATCAAGGTTTTGAGCAATGGCAGAAGAACCAAGAAAGCAAACGCCTAGAACTGGAACGCCAAGCGGAAATGAAGCGACAGCAAGAATTAGATAAACAACGAGCCGAACAAGCAAATCGTAAGGCATCACGAAATTTAGATAATGATGGATGGTCACGATGAGTAACCAAAATGATGATTTAGACCTAGATGATCAGTTATATATTCTATTGGCATCTATGAAGGAATACAGAGAAGCCATAGCAGACGATAATAAGCGATTAGAGACGTTTTACAGCAAAGTGGCTAGTGGGGTGCTGGAACAGAGTAAAAAGACCCTAAATAATGCAAACCAAGAGGCTACACGCGCCCTCCAAGGTCGTATTCAGGAGTTAGATAAAGCCACCGATAAATTGAACTACAGATTTATTGCCTTGTTGTGTGCAATTTTCCTCAGTCTGGTTCTGGTTTTTCTGTCTTTTATATTTTTATTCATTCCAAGTTTTGACGAGATCAAAGAACGTCGTGCAGAAGCAGCTTGGCTAGAACAAAGATATAACCTGGATATTAAAAACTGTAATGGTAAATCCTGTGTCCGGATTATGAAAAATGACTGTCACGGGCCACACAAAGATTATTGTGTGATTGACCCTAAATAGTACTTGTTAAAGCGGAGCTGCGAGCCAATAACCGTGCTGTGTACAAACATCTGGGGTAGATTGGAGTTTTGTTGAGTACATACCTCCACCAAGTCTGATTTCCTCACCTATAAAAACTTTATGGTTATTAAATTTATTGGTAATGCTGATCCTACCATCATTTGTATATTCTAATTCACTGCTGTTAGCCCAGATAATAAAAGGGCCATTATCGCTATTTAAACGAATACAGCCATGAGGATCTAAATGTAATTTGCCACCTGTCATTGAGAGCATATAAGTCTTTGTTTCAGGACTTTGCTTAATAAAAATTACAGATTTTACAGGTTCTATAGCACTAGAAACTAAGGCGGGCTTTGCCATACAAGCAGTCAGTACAGAAATGATGAAAAAACTTTGAGCTAAATTATATATTTTCATAGTTAACCAAGTTATGAGATGGGACAGTACTTTGCTTGGTTTCTTTCATTTTCCAATTTATACCGGTGTACGCAAAGTGGCTCGACTTTGCAATATGGCTAACGCCATATTGCAAAGCATCGAGCTAAATTTTAATTAAATACGTTTCAACGCCATGATATGGCGCACCATGTCGTTAATATGCTGTTTTGTTTCATTATCTTGAGAACTTAGCCAAGTTACAACATCCGCATCAAAAGCCTTTGCTTGAGCAATCGCATGGCGTTCTTGTAATTTTTTAACAAAATTTGGTTTTACTACTGGCGCATTGGTAGGGTCAAAATTTTTATAACGTTCTAATTCATTTTGCATGGTTATACCTCCGCTTTTGATTGTGCGATGGCTCAAAGGCAGTAATGATTCTTGCAACATCACCACGTTCAACCCAAACCACTGTTAGTAGTCTACCACGATTACTCAGACCGATTGATATTAGCCGTTGCTCATCGTAATGACCAAGATCGTCAAAGGACATCAGCTCTGGATCAAGAAAAACACTACATACCTCTTCAAAAGTAATTTCACGCCCTCGATAGACTAATTCCATTTTTTTATCGTGCCATTCAAATAGCAGACCGTAATACTCAATCAACGGCATCTTTAGCTTTTTCCTAGATTTACAACCTCTAAAAGTCTACTTAGAGGGTTTTACTTATTCAATAACTCATTAATTTAAATGGTTTCTAACATCCAAATTTCGTATAACCGCCATTATGTTAAATGGAAGCCAGCGACCTCCAAGAAAATCGGTATAGTGTGAATAGTTATTGAGTAAATAAGAGAATTAAATTAGTGAAATACTCAAATGAAAAAATAGTTAAAGCTCTCTTGCTTGCTCCTTTACCGTTACTTTTTTTCATAGCAGTCCTGTTTATCGTAATGAATCAGGAATACAGCCTATACTCGATTTTAGTGGTTCTTGTAGGGCATGGCCTTGTCTACTTAGCGTATTGTATTTTGACTGTGCCTTTCAGCTTCATATTCTCAATTATTTTAAATCGTTATAACAGTCTGAATTTATTAACCATCTGTATTACCTCTCTAATTATTGCTGCTCCATTTTTTATTCTTTTTGGATGGAGTCACACAGGAGAAATTTCGAAAGAGTGGTGGAAAATGTATACCAATACATGGACTATTTTTATGGCTCTCTTTCCTGGCTTATGTTATTGGCTGTTTTTAATTAATTTAAAAGATAAAGAATAGTTATGAAAAAAATATTATATTTTAATTTCTTAGCGATTATTTTGACTTATGTATCTTTGCTTTATCAAAAAAATATATTAGTTGCTCGCATAGTTGTAGATAAGCTTGAAAAAGTTGAAGTCATAGCTGGGGGATTTCCTCTACAGTTCCTTATAGATGGTGAAACCTCTCCAGTCGGAAGTATAAGTATCAATCCTTTATTTATTTTCATCGGCATGGATCAATTTGTTTTTCTCAATTTTTTTATTGATTATTTATTTTGGGTAAGTATTTTATTTGCTTTTTCTATGATTGTGAAAAAGTACAGAATTGTATAGATCTCCTAAAATTAACATAATACACCTTATACGAAATGCGTTATAATTATCCTTATAATTCAACGCTGTAGTTTCTAGTTGATAGCCCATCTTCCCCAAGTTGGGCTTTTTTTATAATTTTTCACGTTCCACGCTTATTATTTGATCAATGTTTCACGACTTTGATTAGGTCAATTGAATAATCAGGATGCCTGGTCTTTTTCTTTTTGGCGTTCATCCAGCTCTTTTTTGAGTGCCTTTTTATCCTGGTACGATGCAATTAGCATGATCGGGATCAGCAGCGGGGCCACAATAATTCCCAGGGCAATGTCTTTCAGTTTCGGCATGATCTCTCTCCCTTAGTCATTATCAAAAACAGCATTTAGTACACGGCCAAATAAACCACGTTTTTTAGGTTGTGGCACTGCCACATTTTGCAACGTGGCATGCTGTAGCGTTTGGCTGTGGTGTGCTGTAGTTTCTTGCTGTGGCACTGCCACGTTTTCTACAATATTTAATTCATTATTCTTTTTATTATCATTGTCTTGTTGTGTTGTCGCATGCTGTGGCATATCAGTGTCGCATGCCGTAGCATCTTGTTGTGGCGCTGCCGTGGCGGGTGCAACAGTTTTTAACTCAATAAGCGTCTGCATACGGTCGATTTGCTGCATTAAACGCTCTTCACGTTCTTGGTATTTTTTAACTTCATTTTCTAAATGAATAATGAGTTTTTTTGTAGATTCATCGTTATCTGATTTAGATGGTTCAATTTGTTGAGATATTTGCTCAGGCTCCCCAAAGCATCTAATCACTTCCGAAAGGTCAAATTGACCATCACTAGAGCGTGATAAACGCCCATTACGTACAGCTCTATAAATGGTTGACCTATCAATATGAAATTTTTTAGATACTTCACTTAGCGATAATTTAGCCATTTACGGTGTCCTTTTTATTTGATGGCATGTATCCCACTTTTTTTAGGTATGGGGATAGTTCTTTGATTTTTTCAGAGTCTTGTAGCATCTCAGCAATACGAACAGCAAATTGAGGATAGCTTTCAGTTCCTTGTGAATAGCGACCCATTTCAGGGAGTTCTGAAAGTTTGTTTGCAAACATATGCCGTTGAGCATCGGTCATCTTTGAAAAAAGGTCTAAGGTATTCGGATCTCTTTCTATTGATGGATTATCCTTTTTCTTCTGTTTAAACGTAAAAGAAAAACCTGTAATTGTTCGACCTTTTTTATGCTGTTCATATTTTACAGTGATATCCGTATGCTCATTTATTTGTTTAATAGCAAGCTCAAGTACACTAGTTTTAAAGCGCTCCATACGCTTGTACTCTGTATCGAGTACACCAATTCTTTGACGGAAATCACTTAGCTCTATAACTGGAGTAGAACCGGTACTTCTCCAAGCAATTAATAGTTCATATAAGCGGACAGCATAAGCACTACTGAGATTACTAACTTGCTGTAATTCATATTTAGTAAAATGCTCTTCTAAACGTGTAATTAATGGGACTATGGCGGGGGCAAAGATAAGCTTAACCACTGCTTCATTATCTACATATCCAATTTCACTAACCCAACGGGATCTATAGTTCTCAATATTCCCTCTTTCATTTATTTTTTGATAACTAAATTGTCTAGCAAATAAATCATTACAGGCATCTTTTAATGCTTGATAGGCAGTATTGCGATGTACACCAAATTGATTGATATAGCCTTCGGCATGTACTTCAAGGGGATCATTAGCATTAATCCCTTTCCCACTTTCCCTTGCTTCAACAATAGCCAATAAAATTAAACGTTGTTCTACTAAGTCCAAGTTATAGCTTGCATTGATTAAGGCATTGTCTTTTACCACTAATTCTCTCATGAAGCACCAGTATTAATTATTATGCTATGACACAATAATTAATTTTAGTGCTATAAGCAAGGTAAACGGTGTCATATTGCAAGGTAAACGGTGTCATATTGCAAGGTAAACGGTGTCATATTGCAAGGTAAACGGTGTCATATAACCCTTAAAAGCATTGTGAACAAAGGCTTTCAGCATATCTAAAAGCATTTAAAAACTTTAAAATAATTAAAAGCCCAAGGAGTGAAAAATTGCCCTTGGTTTTCGCTTCGCTCAAACTCTATTGAATCTCGCTTTCGCTCGATTCGTCGGGGCAATTTTTTGGCTCATCTCGTTGTGACTTCAATAAAAAGCAAAAGCACGATGAATTCGCTTCGCTCATAGAGCTTTTTTACTCGCTACGCTCTATCTAGACTCAATTTTCTGCATGTGATTTACGCTCATTTAGGCTTCAAAGCCTAAAAAGCTGTTTTTCAGAGAGTCTAAGCGCGAATTTCAGCGATTTCACTCGTAGACACTCGTTCTGTACCTTCCTATGTGAATTTGAGCTTAAATCGCAAATGAGTGCATTTAAAAGCTAAATTTTATAGTGATTAGATAAAATCTTTACCTTTTGTATGAGGGTCATAAGAAAAAACAGGTTTTTTAGTCTTCAATTTTTCTGTATTTCTTTCTGCATTCGTCATTTTCATTTTTTCATTAGAAGTAGGGACCATATCCTGGGACTCTAATTTTTCTATTTTATGTAAATGTACCTTTTTTTCACTCATTCCCATTTTATTCAAATTTCGCAAAACTGAACTGTAAGAAATATTGTTCGCTAGCTCAGGTAAATCAGCGTGGATTTCCTTAATTGTATAACCAGCTTCTAGCCGTTTTTCTATTTCTGGTAATACAGAGATGATGAATTTTTTAGCGCCATGCCTGGTAACCATAATAACTTCCTCTTTCCTTAATTTATGCAATTATGTGCAACTATATGCAATTAAGAGCTTTTATATGATTTTATATGAAATTATCTGCAACTATAAGCTTTTAAATGGTTTTTATTCATTTTGATGTGCAATTATATGCGTTTATGTGCAATTGCAATTTTCGTGATATTGGCAAGATGTGTAATGTTATATAACATGGCAAGCCTTGGTTATATAAATTACCCTACTTATTCGCTTTCAGCTCAACGTGGCATCTTGTCCTGCGGAGCTTTTGGCATAGCCAAAATGTACTGGAAATAGAAAAATGACTGAACAG
>NZ_JAMXXN010000038.1 GCF_024129435.1 Acinetobacter lwoffii
AACTCGATTTGATAAACTAGCACGCAATTATAAATCTATGCGTATAGCCTGCATATTTATTTGGTGCAAAGCCAAATGAGGACACGCCCTAATAATTTCTTCACTTAATTTTAAAGCTTCATACAATGACTCTTGATTAACTTGCAATGTTCTAATTCCAAAGCATTATTGTAGTTATTCTCTTATATACTTTAGTTCTTATTAAAGTTCAATTAGTGAATTTCTTTCATCTTAACCTTAGAAAATATCAGTATATCAAATCTTTACTATCTAATTAAATCGTTAAAATATAGGGTTTAGATTTAAACCCATATAACTATGTCAAACAAACTTGAACGTCAGAAATTGACTCTCCCAGCAGGTCATGACAAGCTTCTGCTTCACTCCTGCTGTGCACCATGCTCGGGTGAAGTGATGGAAACCCTAATTGAATCAGGCATCGACTTTTCGATCTTTTTTTATAATCCCAATATTCACCCTGTCAAGGAATATGAAATCCGTAAGGAAGAAAATATTCGCTTTGCAGAAAAACATAATATTCCTTTTATTGACTGTGATTACGATACAGACAATTGGTTTGCACGTGCCAAAGGCATGGAAAATGAGCCAGAGAAAGGTATTCGCTGTACCATGTGTTTTGATATGCGCTTTGAACGGACTGCCCTTTATGCAGCTGAAAATGGCTTCAGCCTAATTAGTAGCTCATTGGGTATTTCTCGTTGGAAAGATATGAAGCAGATCAATGATTGTGGGCATCGTTCTGCTTCACATTATGAAGGTATCACCTATTGGGACTACAACTGGCGTAAAAATGGTGGTGCTGTTCGTATGCTTGAAATCAGCAAGAAGGAAGAATTCTACCAACAAGAATATTGTGGTTGTGTATACTCCTTACGTGATACCAACCGTTGGCGTATGAGCCAAGGTCGTGATCGCATCAAATTGGGCGTGAAATTTTATTCGAATGCCATGGATGATGAAAGCTAAGCTTCAGTCGCCAGATACCAATTTTTCCAGGAACTGGTTCCACGGACTTCAATGGGTACAGTTGGAATCAGTTTTTCTTTTAGAACGTCAGTCTGTCCCACGGCTTTGGCAAGTCGGGCTTTCACAGAATGAATGCATTCACGATCTCCAAACTCACAGCGATCCAATGTCGTACCACCACAAGGACCATTCGCCAATCCTTTGGGACAAGTTTCAGGGCAAATATATAAAGTATCTCCTAACCTACATTGACCACAACTTTCACAACCCACGACCCCTTGCTTAGAGATAAATTCAGTTTTTAACAATGCTTTTGCTGCAGGCGTATTTTCCCAGAATGAGGCTTTAAAAATAAAATGCCCCACACCTTTGGCAATTTTGGACTCAAATAGAGCCTTGTGCATGAAATGCAATTGCTGATATTTAATAAGCTGGCTAGAGGATGGTTGGCGGGAATAATAAGCTAATTGTGGCACGAGTTCCTTTTTAGTCTCCACTTGCCACAGTGCATTCCAGAGTGCTTCAAGTTCCTGTAAACCATAATGTCGATATTGTTCAATATATTTTTCTAAAAGCTTTTGCTCTTCAGGCTTATGGCATGCTGAAAGATGCACACCTGCAAAACCCAAATACTTACACATCAATATTTGTATAGCACAACGTTTATAAGTATTCTCAGTTCGTCCATCCTGTTTTTCCTGAGCCAACACTCGTAACATGTGTGGTGTAATCACAATTCCTGCGATCTTATGTTTCACCATAAAATTGGCACGTGCCAAACTAAGTGGCATAACACAAGCAAGTATATTTTGTGGGTATCGATGACGATTTAAAAAAGCCTTGGCTTGTTTTAAAGCCTCCATATCGTAACCCAACTGGGTAACGATAAAGTCTGCTCCTGCTTTAATCTTTTTGTGAAGTTTTAAATATTGTGCATCACGTTCAGCTTCAGCATATTTAAAGGGATTAAAAGCTACACCAATATGAAATCCACCATAACACTTTGCGGCCATGACCGCATTTACAGACTCTAAATATCGGGTGCGATTCGTTCCAGCTTGACTATTTGTATGCCCTTTTAACTTATCACCTGTGAGAAGCAGTAAATTTTTTTGTCCCGAAGCTTGAGTTAATTTTAAGAAGGTCTCAAAATCAGTAATATCCCGACTTTTCCCTGAATAATGGATGATTTTTTCCACTGATGAAGGAAATGTCTTCGCACATTCAAGTGGTGGCAAATCACTATCGGCATGCACTCGATCTGCCAAAGTGATCGCGCATGGAAATTCTGCTAAAGACATTGGTACGGCAATGCCCCCCTTAGCAGAACTTAAATATTCCAACAAAATACAAAACTGATTGTGCTTAAAATGGGAAGCAAGCTGTGACATAAAATAAAGTTCAAATAAAAATGATTAAAGCAGGTCGCTATTATATTCGACCTAACAGAATCAGCCCGATTAATCTTAAACAGGCTGATATAGAAAATTTTAGTCAACAATTATGCAATGAATCTATTCACTACATTCAATCAGGCAACTTTCTCATTAGATTCTCGCTCTAATGTGAAATGAAATGCCTATTTTTCAAGAATATTTTGATACGACTTAATGAAGTTCTCTTCTATCCATTTACCTTGCTTAAGATTCAATTGAACACGTTCAACACCGTCATAAACTTTACGAGTTAAGAGAAATCATTATTGTGAACAGACTATTTCTCTAAGTTGATTCATCACAACATGTAATTTATAGCCATAGAACCGGCCCATTGAGCTTTTACCACGAGATGCAATTTTAGATAATGATTTATGGCGGTGAATAGGTTTGTGCAACAAAGCCTATTCTAATTAAAACTTGGATTTCATAACCATTAATTTACAGTACAACTATCAATAAAATCGCCCCACCATTGCATCATTTCCATACGCTGATTAAAATATTCTGCATGATTATAACTTGCACGGGTTTTATTTTTATCAGTATGAGATAGCTGTGCTTCAATCCAATTTGATTGAAATAAACCGGATTCATTTAATATGGTACTAAATGTCGATCGTAACCCATGAGAAGTTAATTCATTTTTAGTATATCCCATTTTTCTGATAATCAAGTTCAGGGTATTAAAATGAATAGGTTTATTATTGTTTCGGGGGCTAGAAAACACATATTTTTCGCCATGAGACCAAACGAGTGCTGATTTCACAACTTCAAGTGCTTGATCAGATAGTGGAACAAAAAAATCAGGGATATCATGACCTAAAATAACCTTTCTTCTATATTGTTTAATATGTAAGGCTGGTATTTTCCATATTTTTTTATCTAGATCGAAGTGATGTGGTTCACAAAGCAATAATTCTCCACCACGGACGCCTGTATATAATTTAAACAACAGGGCTTTTTTAATAATAGGATCTGTATTAATCTGATTTAATTTAGCTAAGAAATTAGATAGTTCATCTGAATTTAAATGAGGATAGTTTTTCTTAATCTTATTGTTGACTAATATTTTATGAAGTCCATGTGCAATATTATATTCACAATACCCCATCGCTACCGCATAATCATAAATCTGATTTAAATAACTATAGGCTTTCTTTACAGGTTCTTTTACATTTCTAGATTCTATATTTTTAATAATCTTAACTAGATCATATCTTTTAATTTCCATAAATGGCATTAGTCCAATATTTGGATAAACATCCTGATCTAAACATTTTTTTGCGAGCTGAATTACACCGCATCGTGGTTCATCTTCAAAGGAATTTTTAATTTTAAATTCTAACCACTCTTCACAAATATCCTGAAAAGTTTTGATGTATTTTTTATGCAGTGGTTTATTTTCATAATTATTAAATTTATATTCATCCCGGACTGATCTGGCCTCTTTCAAGGACATTACAGGATATTCACCCAACTTCATGCGAGGACGTTTATTTGTCCCTGCAAGTGAATAGCGGTAACTCCAAGATTTACGTCCGTTTGGTTCTACCTTCAAACTTAAGCCATCATCATCTGCCAGAAAATAGATTTTTTCCTTTGGTTTAGCTTGACGTACCTTAATTTCAGTAAGACTCATGAATTTTTAACCTAACCACAAATGGCACTGCTCAATTCAATTATAGCAAATTTAAGCGATATT
Organism: Acinetobacter lwoffii; assembly: GCF_024129435.1. Taxonomy (GTDB): domain Bacteria; phylum Pseudomonadota; class Gammaproteobacteria; order Pseudomonadales; family Moraxellaceae; genus Acinetobacter; species Acinetobacter lwoffii_F. The sequence continues at coordinate 4,129 of NZ_JAMXXN010000038.1, forward strand.
CATATGATGCGTATCATACGCATCACATATTTTTATAAGTAATTGTTAAATAAAATTTATATTTAGATTGGTTATTCCCTAGTAACCAATTAATTAACCATTGATTTTGCAAGTCTTAAATTGGCATTTGAAGTGCAACCCCATGTTATGACTATTCACATTTCTGCTCCATCATTCATGGTTACTTATTAGTTATGTTATTATGTCAGGAGCGATACAAGAATTAGGGTAACCTTATTATGGAAATAGCGAATACGAAATTACTAGCTGGCGCTTTGATAGCCCTAACTTTAACTATAGTTAGCCCTGTCGTACTTGCAAATGATAACAATGATATACGAAAGACTATTGTAGTTAAGTTTGCTAAAAAAGCTCACCCTGCAAATTATTACGGAAGGATAGATGGATACAAGTATGATTCCTACAAATTTTATGCTAAAAAAGGGCAAAAGTTAAAAGTGAAGTTGACTGGAGGAAATGTTGAAGCTTACTTATGGGGTAATCAATTAAAAGACTCCATCAATCTTGGAGAATATTCTCCAGAGCTTGATGATAAGGGTATTTATATTTTACCTGCTTCAGGTGAGTATGAAATTAGAGTATTACAACCTAGATCACAGGCAAGAAAAGATAAAAAACCTCAATACTGGATGAGTATTAACATTAAATAAAGACTTGCTAGATTTTTTTAAGCTTTTATACCAGGGTTCAAAAACTATTGCCAGTTAAACGGGGCGTGATTTTTACATATATGTTTTTATATTAATAAAAATGATATAGATACGTAATTCATAGAGATCGTTTCAATTTAGCAATCTCTAAATACATCTTGTAATTGGCATGTTGAATCCGTTCATTTGAGGGGTCGTATTGCTTCTGGACTTCATCTAAGAAAGGAGTTTCTTCACATAATTCAAAGTACCTTTCCATCGGTGTTTTACCTTTCAAAGCCGAATGTGGTCTCATCCAGTTATAGTAATGCTGCCATTCTGCCAGTTTGCTCTGAATTTCCTCTGAATCGATATCTACAGTAGCGTAGAACTCAGATTTATCAGTCTTTTGTGAGCGCTCTACCTTGCCATTCAGATGAGGTGAACCCGGTTTATTTGGCCTAAATTTGATTCCATACTGCATCATTTTTTCTGTACTTTTTCAGCAAAGAATGCTCGTCCACGATCGGTCTGTATTCGCTGTATGAGAAAAGGTATTTCTTCAATTACACAGTTAAAAAGTCGAGTGTATTCGCAGCTGTTCGGCGTTTATATATCCTTAAAACGCGATATCGTGTGCAGTCATCGATAGATGTGTACTGATATAGTCCAGGACCCAGTTTACAGGTATCCATTTGAATTCTATCGCCTGGTAATGGACGTTCATAACAAATGTAATCTACTTTACGACGGAATTTTTTAATCGGTTTGACTTAATGGGTGGATAGTACTTTATGGATAGTCGCCAAGGACAACGAGACTCCGTGCAGCTCATTAATTCGGTTTGCAAACGTCGAGCACCAAGATTTCTAGCTGAGCGCATTTCCAATATTAAAGCTTCTAGCTCAGCATTGATTTTAGTATTTGGCGATTTTAAGGGACATTTACTATGACTACTTAATCCATCAATACCTTGTTCAGAATATCGTTTCCACCACTTGCGTAAAGTTGGTCTAGAAATGCCACATCTCCGACAAACCAGGCCAGCATTATTGGTCTCTTCAAATAATTTAACCCATACGAGTCTTTGTTGAATTTCTCTGTTCATAGACACCCATTATATTGAAGTGATGTCTATGAATCACACAGATTATCATAAGGCTTTTGAAACTGTCGCACCTCATGTTTGAATTCACCCATTAACAGAGTGCGAATTAGTCCTTGATCATGTTTGACCACATTTCAAGGAATAGTGTCCAACTTTCGGTATGCAGATTATGGTGTGGGGTTCTCTTAAAGTTTAAACCTTATTATTTTACTTCAGTAATGCTGATTGGCTGGTCTTTTACAAATTCAACAACCCCTTCACCACGTTTAAAGTGAATTGAAACTCCATTATTATTAGCTAAACGAATACCACTACCAGCAACTGTTTGCTTTAAACGATATACCATGCCTGAGTTATCAGTCATTAAAGCAGTTTCAAAGTTATCCGATGATTTCAGAAAAATTAATAAACCATTCGGACCAGAAAATTTAAGGACCTGCGTATCAGCTGAAGTATTGCTTGTAGCCTTATCTTGTAAAGTTTCAGTCTTTGGACTCGAAGTACACCCAGTCATTGCTAAAACTAACAAAGTTAAACTTAAAAAATATTTCATTTAACTACCTTTTTCATCTGTAAATCATAGGTGTATTTATACTAATTGTTATAATTTAACAATAAAACAAATATTACTTTTTTTTACATAAAAAAGCCATAAATCGCATTTTGAACCTTACCGGATTTATCGGAGATTTTTTTATTTAAGTTAGGCCACCTGACTTAACGGGTTAATCTTATCATAGTACATTGCTTCAAACTCAAAAGGCGATACATAACCCAGTGCACTGTGTACATGCTTTTTATTAAACCAATCTACCCAATTTAATGTCGCAAGTTGTACATCTGCTAAACTTTGCCAATCTGCTTTTAAATATTCAATCATCTCTGTTTTGTATAAGCCATTCACTGTTTCAGCCAAAGCATTATCGTATGAGTCCCCCGTTGTACCGATTGATGCTCGTAAATTTGCTGCTTCTAAACGATTGGTATAGCGAATGGAAAGGTATTGAACACCTCTATGGGAATGATGAATCACATTCCTTGGCATACCTCAATCGTGCAATGCTTGCTCCAGTGCATCGAGCACCATATCTGTATTCATACGTGTTGATACTTTCCATCCAACAATTGCTCGTGAGAACACATCAATAATAAAGGCGGTATAGACCCAGCCTGAATTTGTTTGAATATACGTAAAGTCACTCACCTGAGATACCGTCTTGGTAGTCAATCAATAATTGAACCGCTCTATCTCTGATTTCAGGGGTATATTTTACTTTTTTCATCGGAACACTACGCTTCGCTACGTCGTGCGAAGCAATGCTTCTCATCTCAGGAAAGTTGGTCTCCAACAAACCTGGTACGGTTCACAATGAGGTTCATGCACGTGTAGCAGTCCTTAACAGATTTACAGAATTAGGTCGACCACTTACCCAAGTTACGCCTTAAATTTGGCTCAATTAGGGGCGCTTTGCCTTTCAAATATTTGTGCAATAAAGCCGTTGGAAAGTAACCTTGAAACAAGTTATAAGCTTCTTTTTAATAAATTACTGAGTATTTGTATAAATATTCAACATCTGATTTTTTTTAAACCAGATATTGAATTAAAATAAAAACCAATAAACAAGAACAAACATCATTGGTATTTATATTTTAATTATGTTCATTTACAATAAAAATCACTAAGTCAATACATATTTAGTCTAAAATATCCATCAATCAAAAATGTGTGATAGCTTCGAACGTTAATCTTTGTATACTTGTAATTTTGAGTATTACTTCAATTCTCTAAGCTAATTCTTTACAAGTGTTCCTATCACCATAATTGTTATTCTTGTCTTCGCTATAAAGCGATCCAAACCTGCCCTCCATGGTCATAATCGCATGAACAAATTTTTAAAATACCTATTGGTATTCATCGTTCTGCTTATTATTGCAGCACTAATCTTTTTATTTAGACCTATCGCGTCTAAGAAAATTCAAAACACCAGCAATGAGCCTGTCGTTGACGCAGTCTTAGTTGGTGGTGGCATCATGAGTGCAACCCTAGGCACATATCTTAGTGAACTTGAGCCAAACTGGCAAATTCGTATGTATGAACGCCTAGACAACGTTGCCCAAGAAAGCTCAAACGGCTTCAACAATGCTGGCACAGGCCACTCTGGCTTTATGGAAATGAACTATACCTCTGAAAAAGATGGAAAAATGGACATTTCTAAAGCTGTGAACGTTGCGGAACAATTTGAAGTTGCAAAACAGTTCTGGTCTTATCAAGTCAAAGAAGGCGTTTTGGGTCAACCAAATAGCTTTATCAACCCTGTACCGCACATTGCCTTCGTTTGGGGCGATAACGTGAATTTCCTAGAAAAACGTTACGCTGCAATGGTTAAAAACCCAATGTTTTATGGCATGAAATTCTCTGAGAATCCTGCTGAAATTAAACAATGGGCACCATTGGTGATGAATGGCCGTGATGCTGCACAAAAAGTAGCTGCAACACGCATGGATGTAGGTTCGGATGTGAACTATGGTTCGATCACCACTCAATTGGTCGATCACCTTAAAAAACAATCTAATTTCCAGTTACAAACATCGACTGAAGTGACTGGCATTAGCCAAAACGATGATAAAACGTGGACTGTTGCATTTAAAAACCTCACTACAGGAAAAACAGATCATGTGAAAACGCGCTTTGTCTTTATTGGTGCAGGCGGTGCAGCGGTTAAACTTTTACAAATGACAGGCTTACCAGAAGCGAAGCAATATGCTGGCTTCCCTGTAGGTGGCGTGTTCTTAATGACCGACAACCCAAAAGTCACTGAAGGCCATACTGCAAAAGTTTATGGTCGTGCTGAATTAGGCGCACCGCCAATGTCTGTTCCACATATTGATACACGTTATATCGACGGTAAAAAATATGTGTTGTTTGGTCCATTTGCAACTTATTCAAACAAGTTCTTAAAACAAGGTTCTCAGCTTGATTTATTGAAATCAACCACTAAGAACAACGTTTTACCAATGACCGCTGTGGGTATGGAAAATCTTGATTTGGTGAAATACTTAGTTAGCCAAGTCATGATGACCGATGAAGACCGTTTTAATGAGTTGAAAAAATACTATCCTGATGCAAAACCAGAGGACTGGCGCATGAATCAAGGTGGTCAACGTGTTCAAATCATTAAGAAAGAACCAGGCAAACCTGCAAGCTTGCAATTTGGTACCGAGATTTTTGCATCACAAGATGGTGCTGTGACTGCCCTATTAGGTGCGTCTCCTGGTGCTTCAACTTCCCCTTATATTATGTTGAGCTTGCTTGAAAAAGCATTCCCTCAGCAAGTAGCAGGTAAATGGAATCCGAAATTACATGAAATTGTAAAATCGTACCAACAAGAACTCAGCACTAATCCTGTGCTTCTTGACCAAGTTCGCCAATACACCAGCACAACCCTTGGTTTGAAATATACACCTATGGCTAAAGCTGCAAATGACGAAACTATTGCGGTAGCAAAAGCACAGTAATCTGCTTTAAACCCTAAAAAGGATGGACTTTGCGCCATCCTTTTTTAATTCATATTTGAAACTATTCTGTGTATGTCGCTTTTCCATTCCGATGCTTTTTTGGCTTTTCATTCACGTGATTTTTCACTTCTGAGTGTCAATCAGTTGTGCTTAATTCTAACCATCATGATTCAAGAAGTCGTCATTGCTTATAGTATCTATCAACTCACTCAAAATCCACTCAGCCTTGGCATGATTGCCTTAATTGAGTTACTCCCCTTTATTTGCCTCTCCCTGATCAGTGGCGACTGGGCTGATCGCTATAACCGACAAAAAATTGTGCAGTGGAGTTTTAGCTGTAGCACTTTAATTCCATTATTATTTATTGTTCTTTTTTCTCAGTACCAACAACAGCACATTCAACAAAATACACTTTTATGCGGCATTTATAGCCTCATCTTTTGCTTAGGCATACTTAGAGGCATCTACAGCCCATCATTTAATTCATTACGCCCTTTTCTAACCCCCGAGTCAGCCTATAGCAATGCAGCCACATGGACCGCGCTCATTTGGCAAATAGGCGGCATTTTAGCGCCTTTATGCGCAGGACTTTTACTCGGCCAACTTGGGCTTGAAAAAACCCTCTTTATTGTTTTTTTCTTGTGTTGCGTGGGTAGCATCTGCTTATTCGGATTAAGTCCTCGTCAATTCCCTAGCCCCCATAAACAGCATTTAAGCAAAAGTTTGAAAGAAGCCTATTTGTTTATTTTTAAACATCCACTAATGTTTTGGAGTATGTTGCTGGATCTCAGCGCCATGCTTTTTTGTAGTGTCATTATCTTACTGCCTATTTTTGCACACGATATCCTGCATCTTGGTGTTGAAGGCTTAGGTATACTCAGAGCTGCACCAGCTATTGGCGCCTGTATCATGATGTTGATGTTGACCTGTTATTCTCCGATGCAAAATGCATGGAGAAATATGCTCTATAGTAGTTTTGCAATTGCTTTGTGTACTTTAGCCTTTGCACTATCCTCCCATGTTTGGCTCTCAGTCTTCTTCCTTGTTTTAATCGGTGCCTTTGATAGCATCAGCATGGTCATTCGACAAACTTTATTACAGCAACTCCCCCCAAAAGCACTATTAGGGCGTGTAGCGGCTTTAAATGGCATATTAGTCACTTCAGGCAATCAGCTCGGTGCCCTACACATGAGCCTGATGACGCGCTATTTTTCTGTGGTGCCAGCAGTACTTATTGGAGGGACGCTGTGTTTAATAATCTGTGGTCTAAGCTTTACTCGTACGCGACATTTATTCAAGCCATCTCCAACACTAAAAAAACATGCCACAGTGGCAAAAAGTGAATAGCATGTTAAGCTTCAAATCTTCTTTTAATATGATGTGAGTTTTCAATAGAGCAAATTATGAAACAGATTTTCCCCTTTTCACATATTCTCTATACCAAACTCTATTCTTTCGTACTATCAGTGTTGTTGGCTTATTGCCTATTCAATGCAATTTATACGTTCATTATTGGTGGAACTGGTTTTTATTTATTTGCAACTTTTATTTTAGCTTTTCAATGTAATTTCGCGTTACGCACTTCTCTCCATGACCGTATTTACACCAGTTTAGGGATAGTTTTGCTTATTATTGGGTTATTGTATACACATGGAATTCACTTTCTAAACCATTTAAAAACAATTGTATTGGTTCCTGCTTTAATTTTAACTGCCTTTGGAATAGATAATTTATATAGAAAGCCAAATAGACTTAGTTGTCTTAAAGTTGGACTGATCCTCGGCCTATTGCTATTAGCTTATATTCAATATTATGATTTAGTAGAACTGCAAAATTATTATGACTCTTTACATAATGATGAGACTTGGCAGCAATTTGGCGCATTATAACAGCTAGCACAAAAAAATTTGGTGGGTGAAAAATTTACAATCCTAATTCTGATTTATCATGTTATTACATAGGAAAACTGCCTTTAAAAGACGGGGCTTGCTAGTCTAGAATTGCAGACGAAAGGGAATAAAATGCCTGTATATCCGATTCTAGAAATTGATCATTTTCAGCATCATAAACAAAAGATTTTTCTTCTAATAAGTATTGGCCATCTTGCTCACTAAGAAAATTTTAAAGTTATTTGCTTGATCAGGGAAAATTTGTTCTCCGTCAAAAAAAGATCATAACAATCTCGAACGGCTTTGTTGCGCAAAGCTGTTCTTAAGGACTTTTTCAGCAATATAATTTTCAAATGAAGAAGCATACACATAAAATTTACCGCACAACCAATTGGTTCGCATATAACCGAGCACGCATTCATCGCGGAAATATTGCCATTTGGTTTGATCCAGCTACGCAATGGTATGCCCCATCAAAAGGCAAACAAGGGCGAAATCAAACCTACTCCGACGCAGCCATCCAATGCTGCTTAATGATTAAATCCTTATTCCGTCTGTCTTTACGTATGGTCACTGGCTTTATGCAAAGTCTGATTAAACTTTGCGGCTGAGCAGCCCCGAATATCAGTGATATTCGTACAGTACGCTTTGTAGAAGACAAAAGCATATTGATATTGCAATCTTGGAGAATATTCTCCAGAGCTTGATAATAATGGTATTTATATTTTACCTGCTTCAGGTGAGTATGAAATTAGAGTATTACAACCTAGATCACAGGCAAGAAAAGATAAAAAACCTCAATACTGGATGAGTATTAACATTAAATAAAAGACCTCTTGCGAAAGTATCGTTTTACCTAATTTTTGAATTGGCTAAAACCTTATTAAATGTAGCTTTATGCTGTTTAAATTTTGACTAACGCAAGAAGTCTAAAGACTTGCTAGATTCTTTTAAGCTTTTATACAAGGGTTCAAAAACTATTGCCAGTTAAGCGGGGCGTGATTAGAGATGGATCCGTAAATTTGAACAACTCCTATAAGTGATATTCTGCTCCTCAAATGATGTTATAAACATCAATATATGGAGTATTTTAT
>NZ_JAMXXN010000039.1 GCF_024129435.1 Acinetobacter lwoffii
GCCAGTGTTGATCTGTCAGCATGGTACGAGGCATAGCGAATAGTAAAATTGGGTTTGGCGATTTGATTTTACTACTTCGCTATTTTTTTAAACTAAAAGTGTCAACACACCCTAGACATCCATCACATCTCTTGAGAAAAAACGAAGAACATGCAGTGCTGAATTTAAACAGCAGATCGTTCAGGCTTGTAAAGCACCGGACGTTTCAATTGCTTCAGTCGCTTTGCAACATGGATTGAATACAAATCCCCTATCCAACTGGATTCGCTTAATTGATGGTAAGCTAGAGAAATGATCGCTCACCACTACCGAATAAACCTGCATTTATTGCTTTATCTTGCTCTGCACCATTAGATCCTACTCCTACTGACATGTTAACGGTTCAAATTACTTTACCCCACTCAAAATCAGAAATTGGCTTGAAATGGCAAGTATCAGAAATATCTGCTTTAGGAGAATTACTCAAGGCACTTGCAACATGATCCGTATCGATGAAATCTGGCTGTCTACCCAACCTCTGGATATGCGAGCAGGTATGGATACTGTCATGGCTCAGGTGCTGAGAGCCTTTGGCTATATCAAACCGCATTGTGCTTACCTATTCTGTAATACAAACGTGACCATCGCATGAAAGTGCTGGTGCATTATGGACTGGGCATCTGGCTGTGTGCCCGGCGGCTGGAACAGGGAAAATTCCACTGCGCTAAAGTTCACCAGGGTGAAACCGTGGCCCTCAGCCCGGAGCACTTACAAGCACTGATCCAAGGTTTAGCTTGGCAAAGAATCGGTCTGCAGCAAGTGGTAACAATGCTCTAAACCAAGCTCGGCCATTCTGCTATTCTCCAAACATTCTATTTCCTCTGCGTCATGACCTCAAGCATACTGCGGCCATGAATACGCTGCCTGATTTAAGCCAACTGACCCATGAACAACTGCTGGAATTTACCCGGCAATTGGCGATGCAGCATCAGTCTTTAGCATAATCAAATCAGCAATTAGATGCCAGAGTTCAACATCTTGAAGTCACCAATCAGCAATTAGATTCTAAAGTTAAATCTCTCTCTATTCTCAATCAAAAATACGAGCATGAACTTGCGCAGTTTAAACGGCATAAGTTCGCCCAGAAGAATGAACACTTAACGGCCAAACAAATCCATCTTTGGGACGAAGCGGTCGAAGAAGATATCGCAGCTGATGAATTAGTATAAAAATAAAGTTAGTAAATAAATTATATAAATCAAATACTTTTTTATTAAATATAAAATTTATTTGATTTAATTTTGTTAATTTTGGGACTGTGTTATTCTACTATTGTGACGCTAAAAATAACTTACCTGTGCAGAAAAAAATGATGACACCATTGCTCATTGATGCATTAACAATTTCTGAAGGCAGGTTTGAAAAACCATGCCCAGTTTTAGTTTTGAAAATGATGTTACTCAATGAGGAAATGAGCCGGGAGTTTTCAGAAAAAATTAAAAATCAAGCATTACTACTGCTCGCGATATATCGTAAGTTACTGCTTGCTGTCGATAGGGACTTATGTAAGGTAAAAACTCTAAAGGATAGTGTGAAAAGAAGACACTGGGCTAAAGTGGATAAAGCACAGGACAAGATGGTGGTTGCAGGCCAACTTCGACTAAAGAGTTTAGATCCAGAAGAAATGATTTTATTTTTAAATACACAGCATTTTTTGAAAAAGCTGCCGATTTCCTTTGTTCAAGAATTGGTTAATTGGGCATCACCGGTGGTGAGTGGTAATTTTTTAATCGAAAATGTTTTAGCTGGTTATATCGCCCAGAAGCTTTTGCCATTAGAAAGAATTAAAGTGAAAGAGCTGGGTAAGTCTGTGCAACCATATTTTCATTTAGCTAACTTTTCTGTATTTTTACCTCGACTGGAGGAACTTTATCAAAAATATCAGCAGCAAATTGTTCGTGTGGCACCAATGGCAGAAGTTGCTTTGGCTTTAACAGACTTGAAGAAGGCAAGAGTCTATCGTATTCGGAGTAGTTCATGAAAAGTTATTTCAAGAAGCTCCTAGAATGTATTAATCAGAATGAAAATATAGAAGAAAAAGAACTGATCCAAGCATTATTTTTGTTGCGTGCACACTATAGCTTAGCTGGCATTGTTGTCATTTGTCAGCGAATCTTTACATTGATTGGGGATGATGAATTACCAGAATTTCGTGATGAGCTTAATACGTTAAAGATCATTAGTAGATTGCAGGATTCTGAGGAATATGCACATTTTTTCTCAGAAACAATAGATAGAAACACACATACACCCACGCCATTACGTCCATACACTGGAGACAGTGGAATTTGTGATTTGCTATTGATTCAAGCAGGACGAAGTCGAAATAATGAGAGTTTTGATACAGTAATTATTTGGTTTTTAGAGCAAATATTTCACTTTCAAAAAAAAGTACATACCCTAGGGCTTTATAGTAGTTATTTAAAGGGTGATGGAAGCATAAAGCTGAAAGCTCAAAAAGGATCTCGTGTGTATAACGCCTTTTTAGCAATCAGGCTGTTGGGTGATCAAGGTAATGAGTATATTTTAGAACAAGTCAAAGAATTACTTATTCAAAATTCACCGAAACAACTGATTCATTTGATGTCTGCTGGTTCTGAAGATAAACGATTAAATGATGTTTTTTATATATTAAAGCTGTTTTTATCCCAAATTTGGCAAAATGATCCACTAAAAAATAAGAAGAAACGTCGAGAATTTTTACACCGTATAGGGTTAAAGCATAGAAAACTGATCTTGCAACGATACGGCTCATTAAGTATTGCTATTCAACCTTTAGAGGATGTAGATGAAATTCATCGTGGTCTAGTATCTGAAGTATTTGAGGATAATGAGATTGAAGAAGATGAAACACCATTGGAGCCATTGTTTACATTTTTTTTGGCAGAACAATCCGATTTAATTCGAGGTTTTTATGCCTCTAAATCTACTTCTCAACATATTGAAGCTGCAAATGTTGGTTTAGTTTGGACCAAATCGCGATTGTCCTTAATTTCAATTCAAGAAATATTTAGGCTCTGTCAACCATCTCATACTGATACCAGCTTAATTTTACGCGCAAAATTAGCTTTAATATTAAGTTTACTCACAGGACGTTCGGTGAGTGAATTAACAGCGCCTCGTTTTAGTCAAAATGCAGATCAGAATAATATTGCTATTCAGTATGATCATACTTTATCTGCGTATGTATTAAGTGTGTTTGCAGGGACACCGACACTCAAAAAAAAACCAGAAGATTCTAAATTTCATGTGCCATGGACCAATGAATTACATTTGGTTTTACCGATTGAACTCAATGATTTAGTGAGTCAAGTCAAAAATCTTGGGATTACAAGACATCATATGGCAGTTGAACGTGACGTGAGTGAACTGATTAACCGTGTACCTAAAGAGCTAGAAATCAGCCTCAAAAGCATTCGAGATATTCTTCCACGGTTGTTATATGATCATAGCCAAGGTGATTTAGCTGTCGTTAAAGCAGTGACTAATGCATCAGGTCGAAATTATGATAACTTGATTCATTATGCCTCTTTTGAACAGAGGCAACTTGAGCAACTCTGGGCTGCTTGTTTAAGAACGATAAAAATTAATATTCCTGAATATATATACTCTTCCAATAAGCGTGTGGGTAGCCCAATTGGAATAAAGATTGTTGAAATACAAAATGAAATTACACGAATAAAAAAGAGAATAAATCAGGCTTCTGAACATAAAAATTGGCAGGTGCTCTTTGATAGCTTGACGTTGTATACAGCATTATGGATGAATCTTGCAACTGCAGGACGAGGAATTAAGCAGCCCTTTCCAAAGTGGATCAGTCAGCAAGGCTGGGCATTGATTCAAGATAAACATCATCAAGATGAATCAACCGATCGTTATGTGCCATTGACGCAAGCGTTGATCAAACAGATTCAAGGTTTACGTGGTTTGATGGGAATGCTAGGGGAGCAAATTGAACCACGTGTTGATTTATCATCTTATGCTGTGCAACTTTGTGCTCCTCATCAGATTGAAGGTTTAGTTAGAAATTGGGCACGGAAGTTGGTTCGCTCTGATTATAATCAGTTACCTGGACGGTTCAAGGACGCTGGACTTGGGCACTGGATACGGGGTCGTCATCCATGGGATATGTTATCTGTATTTCCTGTATCAGCTTTTCAACAACAGTGGCTTGATGTACAAGAAAACTTGCAAAAACAATTAGGTTTCGAATGTCTTGAAGGTTTTGATTTTTTTAAAATCAAGCATATTCCAACATTTGTTTTAACCCAAGAGACTAAAACAGCTCAAGTAGAGACGAAGCTGAGAATACAATATTCAGAGAATGATGTAAAAGAATGGCTGAAAAACTCAGAGTATGAGTCCTATTGTCCGTTGATTTTTGAGGAAAATCCTGAGCCACAAGTAGCTTTAGAGCTTGGACATGTATTAGCTTCCCATTTAGCTAAAAATACAAACATTGATTTGCCAGAAGCCATAAAGGCATATTGTGCTTATATTCGCGATAAAACTAAAATTCCTTTATTCGTTCAACTTCCTCAAAAAGCTAATCGTACGTGGCTGACATCTGAAAATAGTTTTAGTACATGGAGTTATACTGAACAAAACTTACTTGATCTTATTCAGAAGGATTTAGAACATTTACCTGAACATCAAAATTGTGATATTGAAATAGGACGTTTGCTGGTTGTACTCTCCATGTATTCACAACTGTGCAGAGTGAGCCATTTACAAGCGATGTTGGAGTTTATTGCTTCTGATCAATATATAGTCGCTATGGGGAATAGTCGGCTCGTTGAGCTAACAGTGAATAATGATAGATCTGTGACGAAGATACGCCGTACAGTACTGTTAAGTCCTTATGTCTCGACTTTAATATTAGTAGACCGACAGTATCTACAGCCCCGATTAAAAGAGATTTTAGCACAGTCAAGAAATCAACAAAGAACGGCTTGGCAAAAGTGTTTTAATACATATTTAAAACAAATAGGGCTTAAGTCAACTCTATCGTTAGCTCAATGGTTGAAAGCTTTACAGCAAAAGGTGATGTTAAATAGCACTCCGTTGATTGCAGGTTATATATCAGGCCAAGTCCTGACGGAAGATCTTTCAATAAATGAATTATTACGATTATCCGAATATGAAAAATTAACCACAGGTTTAGATAGCACTGAGCCAGAAAGTGAAATAGAAATAGGCGATGAGCAACTACATTTGTCTGATATTTTAGCGATGATTCAGCAACTAAAAGGTGAGTCTAGATCAAGCATTTGGCTTAAACAGCTTGCTAGTAATAAAACGAATCACTACTCAGTCAATTTATTAACATGCTTTGTGCAATGGTTGATTTTACGCTGTGATGCAGAAGAGTTAAGTCTACAGAATCGAAATATGATTCATCTACATTTGGCCATCGTCAGTGCAGGTATATTGGGGTTTTCAGAAGATTTAACAAAAGATAGCCAGATTGATGAAGATGTATTTCAAAAATGGATGGAGTTGACGCAAGAGCATTTTCCACACCGCAAGCATCTCGCTGCGTGGAATCGCTTTAGAGAATTTTTAATTCAATTAAATGATGATCGTATAAAGTTACACAAGCGTACAGCGCATCAAGCAAGTGCTAAGGTTTTTTCAAAAAATGAAGTGCGGCAGATCGTTCAAATATTACAATCTGTAGAATCTGGGGTGAATGATACTGTTTTACGTCTAGAGATTCAGCGTCATTTTCGTTTATCTGCGGCGATGGGTGTACGCCGTTCAGAGACACTTCATTTACGGCCCTTAGATATTGATGAGGATATGCTCAGAATTCGTCCTTATGGTGAGCATCAGCTAAAAACACTCGGATCAGAACGTGTTGTTCCGATGAATTTATTAAGTCAGACGATTAAAAAGGGATTAGATGATGTTTATCAAAATAAAAAATATTCGATATTAATGTCTGATGAGAACAGTGAACATAAGCCTTTTTTTGATCAAATATCTCAAATATTAAAGAAAGTCACTGGAGATGTTGATCTCAGCTTACATCATTTAAGACATACGTTTGCAAGTGCATATACTTTAAAGTGTTTGCAAACAGTGGTGGATTTTAAAGTGCTCACGATAGAACTGCCATGGCTACAAAATTGGATGCCATCGAATGAACAATTTAATACGCTAGTAGGCAATGAAGGACAGGTCGGTCAAGGGATTAAGGCGATTGGTCGAGTACTTGGACATTTACATGAATCGACAACATTAAAGCATTATATTCATATCTTATTTCTAGCTACTTATGCCTATAGCATGCAACAACAGCAACCCAATTTACATACTGCATTTTTTAAGCGAGTCATGAGTCGGAGTAATTTATTCAGGCATTTCCAAGCGATTAACCAACAGAATAGTAATCTAAAATATGAGTTGAGAGATACCATCGAAAAATATGTACTCAAAAAAAGACAAACTCAGAGGTGGGTAATCTATGCTCAAAAAAGAGGAAATTCGACGGGTAAAGTAATTAAACACGAACTATTTCAAAAGATTGAAGATATTGAGCGGTATCTTATTTCTGGGCAGGGGCAGCCACAATTAGATATTGAGTCCTGGAAGAGAGCTTTAATTACGATGTCAAACATTCCTTCAGGTAAACGTGGTTCAAATATAGGAAGACATCCATTATTGACACAAGGAAAGTTAGCACGTTTGCCTGAATTACTAAGTGCTGTAGATTTTAATTCCGCACAAAAAATTTTAGAGCGATTTGATTATTTAGAACGAAACCAATCAGACACTTATAATTGGTTAATAAAAAAATGGTTGTATGAGAGTAATGTAACAAAAGTATTGATGCATTTTACGGCAGAAGATAAACCTATGCTTTCACTTCTTATAGAACATCAGTTTTTTCCGGTAGTGATGAAACATAATAAATATGATTATTTTAGAATAATGTCTCAACAAGCATCATTAAGCGCCGTGCGATGGGTACTTGCGTGGTTGAGTGTACGATATTTAGCGATTGGAGATCATATCTGAATCTAAGTATATATGACTTATGCACGCTTTGTTACACAAAGGTTTGAAAGACAGCGCTACTTTAATTGAGCTAATTTCAAATGACAATTTGGATGTAAGTGCAGCCAAATTCTGTGAATTTGTTCGAGATAGCTACGTGTGCATAATACATTTACCTGACTAGAAAAATTTCTTGCTGCTCATTTATAGCTTAATAATAGAGACTTAAGTATTTTTTATGGATCAACAGAACCGAAAAACATCGCATTATCCATTGCGTTTTGTCTGCTGCTGGAAGCTATGTAACATGATTCCTTAGGTGAAATAGCCTAAGCTTAATAAGTGATTAAAAGGCCTGAAAATCCGCGAATTTGATTTTTTTCTTCGCTTTCAATTTGATCCATACGTTATTTATTTATTTATATTTTTCATTTACAAATCAATAAAATATTCTAATTTGGTTTGATCAAAGAAAAAGATACCCATTTGATAATTAGGTTACAGCAAAATCTGTAATCGGGCGTGGAAACCTGAAAATTACTACAGAAGTATTAAAACCGCTTTAACAGTTTTTTGTGCCTATTATGCTTAGTTTGCTATTATTAAATATTATTCAGCATAAAGTCATGTTGCAGAAGAAATGTCACCTTCAATGCAGCGTGACAATTTTGAAGTAGCACGAACTGATTTTGAAAAACATCCAATCATCAAATGTTTATTTAAAGCGGATAACGTCACGCGACACATAAGTTGTCATTTGCGACGCATAAAATGTCATTGAACGACACATAAGTTGTCATTGAAAGAAACCGCGATTATTGGTGGTTTTTTTATCAAGTCTCATATTAATTTTCTAAAATTAAAACTTTATGGTTAAATTAGATTGCATAAAACCGTGGAACATTGGTTGGTAAATAAGCGTGGAACATGAATAATCAATAAAAAGCCGTTCTGGTGCCCTATACTCCAGAACGGCTTGCTTTAATATAATGATATTTAAAGAGAAATATCAAGCATTACGTATAAGGTGTATTATGTTAATTTTAGGAAATCTTAAGATAATTATTAATGAGTGGCTTAATGAATAAAGAAATTTCTGTATTACTGCATGACGTTCCTACTCATGCAGATTACGCATGTGATGCAACCGATTTAGATCTAGAAGATATTCCTGAAGATCGTATAGAAAAAGTCATAAATTTATTAAATTCTTCTGATGAAAATACTGTCTTTGAAGCAGCAAAACTTTTGACTCATTGGGGACAGTCATCTGGTTTTGATGTATTAGTAAATTTATTAAATGAGAATAAATTAGACGGTTATATAGATCATCGTTTACATGGTTATGATGATACACTGCAGCATGTACTTCGCGCTTTTGTCAGCTATTGGGCAACCCAAGCTGACTTAGGATTTAGTGAGCAGGCTAGAAGTAAAATATTCCCTCCTATACAAAAAATTATCGAAAAATCTAACACTCAACCATTTGATATCGCAGGTGTATTTTGGGTAATTGAAAAGTATAAATATAGTGAATATATTCCTTTGATAAAAAATCATTTAACTCAAATAATTGATCATCCTAAACTACATTTTTGGAAAATACATGATGCTATTGATCTTATGCTCAAGTTGGATCCTGAGTTTGTTCATAAGTTATTAAATGAAAAAGGCAAAACATTAGAAGACTTTAAAATTAGTAGTTTATAAAGCCTTTCATTTAACATAATGGCTGTTATACGAAATTAATGGGATGTTCATATAGATTACTTGCATATTGTATTCGATCGAATACAATATAGTGAGAAGAGAAGGAATCCTCATGATTGAAATTAAACGTCTGCCAGAATTTGATGAATGGTTGGATGGCATTAAAGACAATATGACCCGTATCCGCCTGAATCGTCGATTAGATAAGGTTTAACGTGGAAACTGGGGAGACATTAAACCTCTCCAAGATGGCGTTTGGGAAATGAGAGAATTCTTCGGTTCTGGATGGAGGATGTATTACATCCAACATGGTGACGTTGTGATTGTAATGCTTGGTGGTGGAGATAAATCAACTCAACAACAAGACATCGATCGTGCAGTCAAACTATCGAAAACGTTGGAGGATTAAAATGGTTAAAGTAGCTGATTTACCAAGTTTTGATATGGCTGAGTCACTCAAAACTGAAGAAGACATTGTGATTTATCTCAATATGGTTCTTGAAGAGAATGATCCAGCTGAATTAGCTCATGCACTTGGTGTTATTGCTAAAGCTCGTGGCATGACTCAAATCGCTAAAGAAGCAGGGATTGGGCGTGAGGCACTCTACAAAGCCCTACGTCATGATTCAGCACCACGTTTTGATACAATTAATCGTGTAGTAAATGCTTTAGGCTTAAAACTCACAGTACAACACGCCTAAAGCTTTAAAAAATATAGTAAAAATGGGAGCTAAAGGCTCCCATTTTTAGATTCCTATAACGTGTATTATGTTAATTTTAGAGAAACTCATAAATGAATATAATAATTTGATTAAAATCCATTCTCTAAAATTCGGATATCAACACCAAGAACATCATCTTTTATCTTAAAGTGATGTTCTTGCATATGTACGGTTGCAAGGTGTGCATCTAAATGTTTGATACTTTTCCATTTTTCCAACATAACGACTGTATTTTTCAATGGCGCCTGATAAGACGCATGACTCTCATGATTAATAAGTAATTCGTAGCCAAAACAACCATCTTCTTCAAACACTGTTGGTGTGATCTCCTTGAATGAATTGATTACATGTTGCAGATGCTTTGAACCGGGTTTTACTTTAATTTCAGCAATAATTGTTAACATCATTTACCTCTATATCACTGATGCAGAAAAATTACGGATCAAATGTTGGCGATAGTCATCTTTTATTTGTGGTAAGTTTGGTGCTTTGATGACGTCATGAGCAATAAATGTTGACATGCTTTGCATACCAAGAAACTCATTGGCTTTTCGAAAAGGCAAATAAACCCCATCTACACCTCTCCCCTCAAAAAATTGTTTTGGATCAGTAAATACTTCAGCAGGTGCATTCCAAGTTAATGACAGCATAAATTTTTTGCCATGCATTAAGCCTCCCGAACCATATTTTTTAGAAGTATCCGAACGTGAACGACCATCATTAGCGTATATATGACCATGACCTTCAGTAAATACATCATCAATATATTTTTTTACTGTCCATGGTGCACCCATCCACCAGCCTGGCATTTGATAAATAATAGCATCAGCCCAAAGATATTTTTTTACCTCCTCTTTTGGATCAAAAGCACTATCAGCACGCGTAACTTTAACTTTATGACCTAATTTGGTTAACACTTCTTCTGCTAAAATTGTCAAGGTATCATTCAATTCACCATTAGAATGAGCAAAAGTTTTAGCACCATTGATAATTAAAATATTATTCATCTTCATCCCAAATTGAATAGAGAAGTACAATATAAATTTAAGATCCATCAACATAAATGCAATTATTAACAAAACATTATTGATTAATTGTTAATAATTAAAATTAATATATAATTAAAAATGATTTTTTATTAATGATTTACTTAGATAT
Source organism: Acinetobacter lwoffii (assembly GCF_024129435.1). GTDB lineage: Bacteria > Pseudomonadota > Gammaproteobacteria > Pseudomonadales > Moraxellaceae > Acinetobacter > Acinetobacter lwoffii_F. The sequence goes on from NZ_JAMXXN010000039.1 coordinate 10,632, forward strand.
GAAATCTACATTTGATGAACTTTTAGTATTTGTTACGATCGCTGATTGTGGCTCTATAGTGAAAACAGCAGAACAATTAAATCAAACAACATCTGCTATCAGTCGCACATTACAACGCCTCGAAAAAAAATTAAATGTTAAATTAATCGAACGTACAACCCGTAGCCTTAATCTTACCTATGATGGAAAAATTTTTTTAGAAAGAGCAAGAAAATTACTTTCTGATTTGAATGAAGCTGAAGAGTTGTTAATTAATCCAGGTACTGAACCTACAGGCTTAATTAAAATAGATTCAGCAACACCGTTTGTATTGCATGTAATTATTCCATTAATACCAGAGTTTATAGAACGATATCCAAAAATCAGTATTGAACTAACTAGTCATGATCATGTAATTGATTTATTAGAGCATAAAATAGATGTTGCTATACGATTTGGTGATCTAGAAGATTCAAGTCTCTATGCAAAATTATTATATAAAAGTCGTTTGTATATCGTTGCTAGCGCTGAATATCTCAAAAAAAATAACTTACCAAAATCTATTATTGAGTTAAATCAACATAGATTATTAGGATTTAGCCATCCTTTGCATTTAAATAATTGGCCAATTTATATAAATGATCAACTATATAAAACTTCACCATCTATTACAGCTTCTAATGGCGAAAGTGTTCGTCAACTTGCTTTACAAGGCGTAGGAATCGCTTGTCTCTCTGAATTTTTAATTTTAAAGGATATAAAAGAAGGTAAATTAATTGCTTTATTTGAAGATGAAATAAAGATTCATGAGCAAAAAATCCATGCTGTCTATTACAAAAAAAATTATATACCTAAGAGAGTTAGATTATTTATTGATTATTTATATGAAAAATTACAACAGCTTAATTAATTTTAAATGGATTTTTCAAACCAGAGTCTGAAAAATCCACCAAATCACTACCCATTTAACATAATGGAGGTTATGCGAAGTCGACTTGTAATGCAATTTGCATTACACTGTTCCTAGTACATTAAATACTTGGGAAATATGATGGCTACTGTTAACTTCAGGATCGATGAAGCCCTTAAAGAAAAATCTTATTCAATCCTTAAAGAGCAAGGTATTGCACCTACGGATTTCTTCACTAGTATTCTTGAGTATGTTGCTACGACTGGGAAACTGCCTGTCAAAAAAGCTTTGCTTTCGGAAGAAGATGAAGAATTATTAGCTCTTGTCCGTAAGCGCATTAATGATCCTAAAGAGATGTTTGAGGAAGTCACATTAGATGACTTATAAGCTTTTACGTCACAAGGACTTTACAGCAGAATGGGAAAAACTCCCTGTTGCTATACGAGATCAATTTAAAAAGAAACTAGCCAAAGCCATAGAGCAGCCACATATTCCAAAGAATATGCTTAGAGGCGATCTTGCAGGTTGCTATAAAATCAAATTATTAAAAGCTGGTGTCCGACTTGTCTATCAAGTTAAAGATGATCAGGTAGTTATCCTGCTCATTACCGTCGGAAAACGAGCTGATAGCATAGTTTATGACGAAGCGAAAAAGCGAATTAAAGACTAAAAATGGGAGCTTATAGCTCCCATTTTTGTGTTATTCACCAATTAAAATGTCTATGCGAAAAACCATTTAAAATGTCCTGTTTTTAACCACAAGAGTCAAGCACAGGATTTAAATTTCTT
>NZ_JAMXXN010000040.1 GCF_024129435.1 Acinetobacter lwoffii
TTTTATATCCAGTCCATGGTGATAAAAACCATCATAAACCAGACATTTTTATTGGTGAGAATATAGACACTTTAAATGGGTTCTAACATTTTTATTGCGTATAACAACCATTATGTTAAATAGAGGTTTGTTTGTGCCATTTTTGAAGTTCATTTATAAAGTTATGAAATACTTCCATAGGCTCTAATGGCGAATAATTTTCTAGTGCTAAATAGAATTCGTCATCATATGAAATGAGTAAATTATTTAAGTTTTTATCTTCTAAATATTTTGAAATTAAACAGATTTTTTGAAAAAAAGGATAAGTATCCTCTTTTGATCGAATAGAAGTAATGTGACTAAGAACATACTCCTTCAATAAAGTATGGATTACATTATTTCTCGTATTTATATCAAGATCAGTAATATGTATCTTTTTAAAATACTCAATAACCTCTTGAGGATCTGCTAAAAAACATACATCTAAAGCTAATTCATCTGAAAGATTAGTTTCTAAAGTATCTAAAACCCATTTTTGAATGTCTTCTGGAGATTTCAAATATAATTCTAATTCGACTTTAAATTGAATTTTATTGGCTTCACTCATTTGTATTATATTAACTATTAGTTAGTAACTACTCTAATTAAGCCTTAATAAAGCTAGTCTGTATATAACCAACGGACGAATTTACCATCTTCATCATAGAGTTTATGAGCTAATGCGTAAGGGCAATATATCAAGAAATACCACCCTAGATAGTTATTTTTTTGATCCATTTGATGGATAGCAATACTACCAATCCAAACTTGTTGTAGCTGTTCAATTTGTTCTTGTGGGCTTCCAAGCAGTAACTCTCCATCTCTAGATGGGTCTTCACAATTCAAATTATAAAATAAAGAAATATCACCACTTTCTAACAGGATTTTTAGAACTTCGAAGAAGGCTACATCTTGTCCATATTCGAGCTTAACCTTTGGATCTATTTCTTTAAGAAAGTTACCACACAAATAAAATAAATCATCTAAACCTTCCTTAAACTCATATTCATGAAAGGTTTTAAGGATTAACTCCAATTGATTCATTAAAATGGATGCTCCAAAATATTTAAAAATTAAGAATTTCTAAAATTAACATAATACACCTTATACGAAATGTATGATATTTCTTATTATATATCAGTATATTAAATTAAGCCGTTCTGGAATATAGGGCACCAGAGCGGCTTTTTATTGATTATTCATGTTCCACGCTTAAAATTCGAACAGTGTTTCATGATTTTTATAAGTTAAACTAAATTTAGTTGCTAATCCCAATAAGCTATTCACTAACTTGTAAATATCGGTATACCGCCTGACGACTAATCCCAAAAGCTTTCCCTAATGCCATTTTCGATGGATACTTCCCCTCCTTCCATGCTTGTCGTAAAGCTTCAGCTTGGTCAGGCTTTAGTTTATGCACCCGACCTTTGTACTTCCCCTGAGCAGAGGCGAGTTTTATTCCTTCCTTTTGCCGCTCTAAAATGATCTCACGTTCGAACTGTGCAAAAGCACCCATCATTTGAAGCATCAAATTATCCATCGGGGTGGATTCGGCTGTAAAAGTAATATTTTCTTTTACAAACTGGATGGCGATCCCTCGTTTGACCAGTTTATCTACTTCAGTGACCAAATCTTTTAGGCTTCGCGCAAAACGATCCATTGAATGTACAATCACCCTGTCCCCTTCCCGGACATAGTTCAACATTTCCTGAAATTTAGGTCGGTCAGTATTTTTACCTGAAGCACGGTCAACAAAAATCCGATCGACCTCAATTCCTTCAAGTTGACGTCCAGTGTTTTGCTCGACAGAACTTACCCGGACATACCCTACTTTTTGGCCTTTCACTTTTTCACGCCCCAATTGGATAAAAATGAATAATTTCGTAAATTATAAATCTTTAACACTAAAGTTACATGTTACTTATGATTAAAAATCATTTAAATGATACATAATTTCATGAACTTTCAGATTGTAACTTTAGGGTATACTTTAAAGTTACACAAAACATCTATATGAAGACTAAAGTCCAAATTAGTGTTTATGTTGGTTCAATGTATTACATTTCGTATTTTCTATTTGTAACGTAATTTCAGTAATATTATGATTATGTTTTAGAACTTCTAAGGCCTTTTGATAGAGTTGATCTGTATTGCTATTCGGAGCAACCAAATGAGCAGTTAAATGAATATTTCTTGAGGATATAGCCCAGACTTTCAACTGATGAATCCCTTCAACGCCCTCTAGCTTCAATAAATCATTTCTTAACGACTCAATATCAATCTCATCAGGAACTCCTTCAAGCAGAATATGAATACTTTGTTTTAATAAAATCCAAGTTCGAGGTAAGACCCAGAAGCCAATTAACACAGCGATTACGGTATCAACCCACATCCACTGGGTAAAATAAATAACTATTCCTCCGATAATCACGCCTATCGATCCTAGAGCATCACTAAGAACTTCTAAATATGCACCTTTTATATTTAGACTTCCTTCAGCACTAGCAGAAAGGATTTTCATTGAAATCAAATTTATGACCAAACCAATGACCGCGACAATCATCATTCCAACACTTTGAATTTCAGCAGGATTCGTAAAACGTTGATAAGCTTCATATACAATATATATTGCTACCACAAAAAGCATCACCGCATTAAACAGAGCCGCTAAAATTTCAAATCGCTGATAGCCAAAAGTTCTTTTATCATCTGCGGCTTTTTTACCAATTTTGATAGCGGCAAGAGCAATAGCTAAAGCGGCTACATCAGTAAACATATGAGCTGCATCAGATAACAAAGCCAAACTTTGGGTAATAAAAGCAGCGACAACTTCTACTATTAAAAAAGTAGTCGTTAAACCTAAGGCAACCATTAACTTCTTACTATTTTCTTCAGTAACAACCGCATGGCTATGATCATGATGTTCTGACATAAAATATTTTCCTTATTCTATTTATGATGAGCAGAGATATTGGATAACAGCCAATATCTCTGCTGTAAATCGACTAATCTATTGGATTAAGAAACTTTCTTTTCATTTATCCAACGATAAAGCACGGGTAACAGCACCAAAGTTAGTAATGTTGAAGAGATAATCCCGCCAATCACTACGGTTGCCAGTGGCCGTTGAACCTCAGCCCCTGTTCCGGTTGCCAGCGCCATTGGTACAAAACCCAGTGAAGCCACACAAGCTGTCATCAACACTGGTCTTAAGCGCAAAATAGCCCCTTGCCACACGGCTTTATGCACTGGATATTTGTCCCTTAATTCCTTAATAAAGGTCAGCATTACCAGTCCATTGAGGACTGCAACACCAGATAAGGCAATAAAGCCAATTCCAGCTGACATCGATAATGGAATATCCCTTAGCCAAAGGAACAGCACACCACCGGTCAAGGCAAAGGGTACCCCGGTAAAGACCAATAGACTTTCTTTGACATTGTGAAAGACCGCCATCAGTAAAATAAAGATAGTGATTAAAGCCAGTGGAATCACGATTTGCATCCGTGCTTTGGCTGAAGCCAAATTTTCAAACTGACCGCCATATTCTATCCAATAACCACTTGGCAAAGTGTATGCTTTGAGCTGTGTCTGTACATCAGAAACAAAAGACCCTAAATCACGCCCTTCAACATTCGTTGTAACCACAACTCGGCGTTTACCATTTTCTCGACTGACTTGGTTGATTCCTTCAATGGTCGAGACTTGCGCGACATCCGACAATAAAATACTGCCACCATTTGGAAGCTGAATAGGTAACTGGGAAACAGATGCGACACTACGGTCTTGCTCTCCAAGACGGATAACAAAATCAAAACGACGATCGCCTTCTAAAATCTCTCCCACGCTTTGTCCACCAATACTTGCAGCCACCACATCCTGAATAGATTTCACACTCAAGCCATACTGGGCAGCTAAAGCTTTATCAATCTCTACATTGAGTAAAGGCAGACCCGAAGTTTGTTCAACTTTCACCGCACTGCTACCTGCGACTTGCTGAATGATTTTCGCGATTTTTGCAGCCTCAGTATTCAAAACCTGCATGTCATCACCAAAAACCTTCACCCCCACATCACTGCGTATACCTGAAATCAGTTCATTAAAACGTAGCTCAATAGGCTGAGAAAACTCACTGTTATTGCCGGGAATTGTCGCAAGATAAGCTTCCATTCGGGTTCGAAGTGCATCTAGGCTTTCTTTTGAATCTGGCCATTCCTCACGTGGTTTCAGCATGATATAACCATCGGAAATATTCGGTGGCATCACATCTGTCGCCACTTCAGCAGTCCCGGTACGGGCAAATATAGCTTTAATTTCGGGAAAGTTTTTCAGTAAAAGCTTTTCGGTATTTTCCTGAATACGTAAAGACTCTTCCAAGCCTGTGCTTGGAGAACGTAATTGCTGTACCGCAAAATCACCTTCACTCAGCTGGGGTGCAAACTCACTGCCAATCTTCGTGCTGAGCAGACCCGTAATGACCAGGAGACAAATGGCAAAAGTTAAAACCACCGCTTTGTAATGATAGGCTCCATCCAATATCTGTTGATATCGGGTTTTGAGCCAGATCATCCAACGGCTTTCCGTTTCTTTGATCTCCCCTTTAACCCATAAAGCAACTGCAGCGGGCACAAAGGTGATCGATAAAATAATAGCTGCCACCAGTGCGAGAACAACGGTTAAAGCCATCGGATGAAATAGTTTTGCTTCTACACCACTTAAAGCAAAAATCGGCAAATACACCACCAAAATAATAAGCTGACCAAAAATAAGAGGACGACGTGCTTGGCGGGCAGCCAGAAAAACTTCCTTAAAGCGTTCACTTTGTGTGAGAGGTCGTTTTAACAGTTGCTGTGTATGGGCTAAACGCCGGATACAGTTTTCGACAATCACCACAGCACCATCGACAATGATGCCGAAATCGAGTGCACCTAAACTCATCAGATTGGCACTGATATTTTTCTGTGCCATCCCGGTTAAGGTAAACAGCATAGAGAGTGGAATGACACAGGCAGTAATCAAGGCAGCACGGATATTCCCTAAAAACAGGAACAGAATGATGATGACCAGGATTGCTCCCTCTACCAAGTTTTTCTGAACGGTTTTAATCGCCTTCTCAACCAAGGTAGTACGGTCGTACACCGTTTCAATCACTACCCCTTTAGGCAAACTATTCTGAATATCTTGAAGCTTGGCATCCACAGCTTTAGAAACAGTCCGGCTATTTCCACCCATCGCCATCATGGCAATCCCTAAAACGGTTTCTTTGCCGTTATAGGTTGCCCCACCGGTTCTTAAATCATGCCCAATAGAGACTTGCGCAATATCACCAACCCGAATTGGGCTGCCATTTGGGCTACCCAGCATGGTGTTCTCAATATCAGAAAGCCCATTGAATGTACCCGGTACACGTACCGTCAGTTGCTGACCATTGTCTTCAATATAACCTGCACCTCGGTTCTCATTATTTTGCGCTAAAGCCTGTTGCAGTTGTTCTAATGAGATATTCAGTTGCTGCATCCGGTTTAAATCGGGAGAGACCACATAGGTTTTTTCAAAACCACCAATACTGTTGACCTCTGCAACTCCCTTAACACGTTGCAGTTGAGGACGCACAATCCAGTCCTGAATCTCACGCAAATCCATCGGCGTGTATGCAGTTCCATCCGGCTTTTTCGCATTCGGATCTGCCTTCAGTACCCATTGATAAATCTCACCGAGACCCGTAGAAACGGGGGACATCGTCGGTGCGATTTGTGCAGGCAACTCAGATTGCGCCTCCTGTATCCGTTGGTTAATCTGCTGACGGGCCCAATAAATATCAGTCCCATCTTTAAAGACAATGGTGACTTGAGAGAGTCCATAACGGGATATGGAACGGGTAAGCTCCAGATCCGGAATGCCAGCCATGGCATTTTCAATGGGATAGGTAATCCGCTGTTCGACTTCAAGCGCAGTAAAACCCTTGGCTTGAGTATTAATCTGGACTTGGGTATTGGTAATATCGGGTACAGCATCAACCGGGAGTTTCTGATAGCTATACACCCCGACCGCAATCCAGGTACAGACAAAGAGCAACACCCAAATCGCATTTTGTATGGAAAACTGAATGATTCGTTCGAATAAACCTTCTGGTTTTGGCAGATCAGAATTAATGTTCATGGCCTGCCTCGTCTTTTTCTAATTCAGATTTCAATAAGAAACTGCCTTGAGCGATATACTTCTGCCCTTCAGTCAGCCCAGAAATCACTTCAAGCCATTGTCCATCACTTGAAGCCTGCCCCAATTGCACTTTCTGTGCTTTTAAGTGGACTTGACCTTTTTGTTCTGAATCTACGATGAAAATACTGTCTTCACCTTCAATACTTTGCAGCGCAGACTTTTGAATCCGAAGGGCTGATTTTGCTGTAGCTTCCGGAATCAACACTCTCACTAACACATTAGAACGCAACTCAGTAGCTTGCGCATCGAGTTTTGCGCGCACCACCAGACGCCCTGTTTGTACATCTGCCTGAGAGGTTAAGCTTTGTACAGTAGCTTTATAGATTTGATCTGAATCATTCACTTTAAAGTCAATTTTTTGCCCGGCTTGCAGTTGACCTGAGAATTGATTCGGCAAATTAAACTCAAGCCATAAATCTTTCAGCTGTTCAATGACAAAGAGCTGATTAGCCAGTTGCACATTTTCACCGACCACAATATCTTTTTGACTGATCACCCCAGAGATCGGTGCTTTAATCAGAAAACGCCCATTGTTATTGCCACTTGCACCTAATGCATTTAAACGTGCTTGTGAGGACTGGACAGTAATCTGCGCTTGACGGTAGGCATTTTCGGCACGCTGGTAATCCTGTTTGGCAGAAATCCCCTGTGACCAGAGTTGCTGTTCGCGCTGGTAATCTTTACGGGCCAAATCCAGATTCACCTGTGCCATACGCAGATTTGCCTGTTGGTCGATCAGTTCAGGCACGATTAGTACAGCCAGCGTTTGTCCTTTTTGCACGCTCTGTCCTAAAGCCACATTGACCTGCTCGACATGACCACTAAAATTAGGCGATATATGCGCTTGTTGATCGGTATTCACCACCAATTTACCTGGCAGGGTTGTCAGCTTTTCAACCAATCCTGTGGATGCAACAGCAACTTTTAAACCTTGTTCAACCATTTGTTGGCTGGTCAGTTGTATTTCGCCTTCTTCAGCATGTCCTTCTTCAGAACTATCTTCATCAGAATGTTCGGCATTTCCCTCATCATGACCATGCCCCTCAGATTCAGTTTTTTTTGAACTTAACCAAATAACCAGACTGACCAAGACCGTAATCAGAATCAAAATTGCAATCATGAGAGACTGGGATATTTTTCCGTTTTGCTTGGCGTTCATTTTATCGTGCTCCCCCATTGATTAAATTTTGCGATGCTTCGACTGCCTTTTTATTCAGTTGTGTATAGGCATCCGAACGGCTAATTTCTTCATAACTTGTGCCAATACTGAGTGCCTCAGCTGCGAGGGCAGTTTGCCAAGCTTGACGTAGAATTTGTAATTGACCCAATCGAAGATTCTGCAGTTGGGTGGTTGCTTGCTGAACGTCGGTAATGGACAGTTTCCCTGCCTGAAACCCTTGTAAAGTACGGCTCTGAACTTTGGTCGCCAAAGTAACTTGTGCTGTTGTGGCATCGAACTGGCTACGTAAACCTTTGAGCTGATGCATGCTGTTGGCAATATTGAGTATTTGTTGCTTCAGCTCACGCTGCTGCTGTTGGTTCAGCAATATTTGCTGTTGCTGGACCATCGGGATCGCATATTGCTGGCGGTTGAAAATATTCAGTGGAATAGCCACGCCGATTGCCAAAGTCGTATCGTTGCTTTCATTAGGGGTTTTGCTACGTTTCATGCCTACATTTAAAGTCGGATTGGGACGTGCCTGAATTCTTAAATTTTCAATTTGATGATCCGATTGCTGAATGTTCAAGGCATAGAATTTTTCTAGCCACCCTTCAGCAATATACCGTTGCACAGTTTGGAGACTTTGCTCTGGCCAAGGGATAGCGGTTTTATTCAATTGAAGATGTGAAGATGTTTCTCCCCCCCACAAATTAGACAGCTGACGACCGGCAGCTTGTTTATTCAGCATCGCTTGCTGATAAAGTCGTTGGATTTCTAGCGCTTCAATTTGGGTACGCTCAAAATCAACCAGGGCAATACTGCCTGCCTGATAGCGTTTCTGGGCACTGTCCAGATTGGCTTTACTTGTTTTTAACTGTACTGAATAAGCAGACTGCTCAACCTCAGCAAGTGCAAATTGCGACCATGCAAATTTAACAATCAGTTGGCTTTGTGCCTTCCATAATTGCTGTTGCAATTGGATTTGTTGATTCGAGGTATTGGCAATCACCCGGTTCAGCTTACGCTGACCAAATAGATCTAGAGGTTGACTAACGCCAACATTGAATTCCTGTTCTTGACCTGAGCCAAAGCCAGACTGTTCTAAACTTATACTTGGATTCTGCCATAACCGACTTTGCTGAATATTCAATTCAGATATTTGCTGAACTTGTTGCCACAGCTTGTCTTGAGTCTGGTAACTTTGTACTTTTGCTAAAGCGGATTCAAAGCTGGTAACGTTTTCAGCATAGCTATATTGCATAGCCGCTGCACATATACAAGCAACCAAGCTATGACGCAAGAGTATAATTGATTGTGAAGACATGATTTTTCCCACTTATTTAAATAATAAAAGTGGTGGGAATGTTTTAGGCTACCCCACCATGAGCGGGGAAAATTCGGGAGGTGGGCTTTGTTGAAACAGGTCAGGAGCCTGATAGCTGTTTTTCCAATGAAATTGTGGATTCACTTTAACTTCAGAGCTTGGATGAAACACATCTACTTTTTCATTTTGTACAATCAAATGCGTCATCGATGGTAGATGATCTTGATGATCTTCACCGATTTCTAAATCGCTACTGAATGTTTTTATGTTTTCTGACTGTCCATTATGATCGTGTTGACGACTATCGCTGGCACACAAGGTATTTTGGTGATGACCAAAATGATAACTCTGCTGTGATTGAGGCTGTTGTTCATGGACACAAAAGGCCGCCGCCACATTCCAAAAGCTTTGGAACATGAACAATCCAACCAAGACTGTAATCCATGTAGTAGAACGCATCATCATAACAATCGAAAAATTTGTACCAAGTATAAGGCTTAGAGCCACTCCAAGGTCAAGCTTAATAAATTAAATTAAACATTCAATGAACACTGAATAGCCGGCACTTTTGCAAATTTACCTTGTCTCTATAAGCTCACATCAATTTCAGGTAAGAATAACAATAGATAGTGAACCGTACCGGGTTTGTCGGAGACCAAGCTTTCTGAGAGAATATCCCGATGAAAAAAGTAAAATATACCCCTGAAATCAGAGAAAGAGCGGTTCAATTATTGATTGAATCCGAGAAAGATTATCCATCGAATTGGGCTGCGATCACCGCTATTGCTCCCTGAGCAGTATACTGCGCAAGGGTTGTACTCCTGAAACACTACGTGTTTGGTATCAAAAATATTTAGATAAACAAAATCCAGTTAAAGTACAGCAGCTT
>NZ_JAMXXN010000041.1 GCF_024129435.1 Acinetobacter lwoffii
AATTATCAAAGTTCTGTTGCTTTAGCCTGTATATTTTTATGGCTACCTTTATAGGGTTAATTATGAACAGTAAATGTCAACAGACCCTAATCGTTTTTAAATAAAAAAATAAGTATCTACCAAGAAAATAGATACTTATTTCAAGCTTGATGCTTATGAGAATAATCGAGAATTATTTTGCAAGTTCTGCATTCACTGCATCGACAATCCGTTGATCATCTGCAGTAATATCTGGAGCAAAACGTGCCACTACTTCACCATTTTTATTGATCAGGAATTTTTCAAAGTTCCAGAGCACTTCTGGTGGCTGATTTGGGGTTAAACCATAATCGACCAGATCTTTCCACCAAGGGCCTTCACCGATACGTTCCGGTACAGCCTGCGTAAGGGTGGTATATAAAGGATGCTTGTCTTCGCCCGCGACAGAGATTTTAGCAAATAGCGGGAAGTCGACTTTATAATTTACTGAACAGAATTCCTGAATCTCGGCTTCGCTACCCGGTTCCTGTTCCAAAAAGTTATTGGCAGGGAAGCCCAGAATTTCCAGACCTTCCGCTTTTTTGTCCTGATACAGTTTTTGTAAGCCTTTATATTGCGGCGTCAGGCCACATTTAGATGCGACGTTAACCACCAGTAAAACCTTACCTTGGTACTGGTTTAAAGTGGTTTCTGTTCCGTCAATGGTTTTGACTGGAATGTCATATACAGAGCGAGTCATTAGATTTCCTGTTTATTGCGACTGAACGGTATTTGTTTTTAACGGGTATTCGCTTTCAGTACAAGTAGAAACAGGTGAGCTTAGTTACTTAAAGCTGCAAATTGCCTCAATATTATGTGAAAAATCTATTATGCTAGGAGGCGCGAATAGGCATAGCTTAATAACAAGACCAGCGAATCATGGATGAAAGTATGACACAGCAACAAAAGGCAGTCTGGTGGGCCATGGCCTTACCACTGGCCGCAGTTTTGATTTGGTCTCTGAATATGACGGTTACCCGTTATGTGGCAGATTATATTTCTCCCATCAGCATCAGTTTTTATCGCTGGGCCTTGGCCTTGCTGATTTTAACTCCATTCATGTTGCCCAAAGTCAAAGCAGCGTGGCCGCAGATTCGTCCGCATCTCGGACATTTTGCCATTTTGAGTGCGCTGGGAATGGTGCTGTATCAGGGGCTGGCTTATAGCTCGGCACACTACACTACTGCCACCAACATGGGCCTGATCAATGCCTTTATTCCTATTTTTACCATTATCGTGGGTATTTTTGTTTTAAAGATTCGCCCGACACAGGCTGCAGTGCTGGGAAGTCTCTTGTCCTTTATTGGTTTGATGTATGTCATGGCACAAGGGCAGGGCCTGCAGTTTTTAACTGTCGGTGAAAGTTATATTGGCGATCTGTTGATGTTGATCGCAGTATTTTTCTATGCCTGTTATGGCGTGTTTCTGAAAAAATGGCAGATTCAGATTCCACTCTTAGTGAGCCTGTATATCCAGATTTTTATGGCCTTTCTCTATCATATTCCTTTGGTATTGATTTTAGGTCTGGATAGCATTAATCATGCTAATGCAGCCAGCATTATCTATGCCGGAATTTTTCCTTCTATTGCCGCACCCTTATTCTGGATGATGGCTGTGCAACAACTTGGTCCCAATCGCAGCAGTATTTTTATGAATCTGATGCCTGTCTTTACCGCAGTAGTCGCATATTTGTGGCTGGGCGAAGCCTGGACCATGTATCACAGTATCGGCGGTGGCATCATTTTACTCGGAATCCTCTGGGCACAATATCCCGGAAGATCCGCTTAATCAGGAATTAAAAGAGCTGGTTAAGAATTTTTTATGATTAAATATTGATCTTTTGAACAATTTTTTTTAATTGAAATCCCCTTTTAAATGCTAATTTTCAAATGTTAAAACAAATAGAAAAATATCGTTTTATTTTAAAAAGAGAATAGAAAGAGCAAGATATTTTGAATATTGGTCAAAAATTGTTTGCTATTAATAGAAAATATGTATTATTTGATTGTTTTATTATACTTGTCGTTGTACTCAGTTTCTTTCATAATGCGCCCATCGAGAATGATCAAGCAAGAAAATCCTTGTTTTATCAGACTCCCAGAGATTTTCTGAACCCTCTGGATGTGATTTATGCACATCCTTTTTTATGCTCAGCCATCCCTATATGGCTGAGCTTTTTTTTGTCTTAAAACTTTAGTCGGGCTTGAGTGTCCCGACTAAATCAGACACGAATAACTACGCCAGTCACTGCATCAATGATCCGGCTTGGTTGCTGACTTAAACCGAGGTCACCATTTAGATAATTCAGGTTCTGGTCAAAATAGCGGATCGCATCCTGAAGTGAGCGGGCAGGTTCCATGCCGGCAGGGTTGGCACTGGTCGAAACGATAAAACCGCCAAAGGCCTGACACAGTGCCACACAGAGTGGGTGAGTGGTTACACGTACGGCTACTTTAGGATGATGACCTTTAATCCAGTCAGGAATATCTTTATTTGCAGGAAGTAGCCAGGTGGTCGCGCGATCAGCAGGTCTGTCATGGTTCCAGGATTCAATCACTTTTTCATGCATTTCTTCGCTTAAATCCTGCAGCAGATGTTCTACCTGTGAAAGATGAGCTGCCAGCAGAATCACACCTTTCTCAATCGGGCGTTGCTTCAATTCTAGAATCTGATGAAATGCCTGTTCATTATAGGGGTCGCAACCCAAGCCCCAAACAGCCTCTGTAGGATATGCCAAGACTTGTCCGTCTTTAAGCCATGCTGCTGCTTCGGCAACAGAGGTAGTGATCATGTGGATACCTTATATTAAACAACAAAGCGCTATTGTGAACCTTATTTAAGAATCCGACAACGTAGATACAGGCCGGCTTGCTGGGTACAAAAACCGAGTAACTCCAGTTCCATGAGTTGGCTGATCAAAGCAGATACCTCTTGCTGAACCTGCGTTCCCAGTTGATCCAAACTCTGTCCCACCCAGTCCAGCTGATTATACAGACTGAGCAGATGCGGTGGAATTTGCTGTGATGTTGCTTCAGTAACTTTCGTTTTGGTGGTATTTTCTAAAGCCTGCCATTGCGTCGCCAGTGCCAGTTCTTCGATGACCTGCTGTGGATGATCAATCAGAATCGCACCCTCACGAATCAGTTGGTGACAACCCTGATAATGCTCGCTGTAAATATGTCCCGGAATGGCAAACACAGTTTTACCTTGCTCAGCTGCCAGTTTAGCCGTAATCAGAGAACCACTTTTTAATGCAGCTTCTGCCACAATCACACCTAGACTTAAACCACTGACGATTCGGTTGCGCCGTGGGAAATGGTGCTGCAAAGGCAGCGTATCTGGTAGAAACTCACTGATGACGGCACCACCGTGCTCAATGATTTGCTGGCGCAGTGACTGATGCTGTACTGGATAGGTTTGATCCAGTCCGGTCGCCATCACTGCAATTGTCCCCTGATGTTGTAGGGCAGCCCGATGCGCTGCTTCATCAATACCGTATGCCAGACCGCTATTGATATAGAAACCCTGTTCACTCAAATAAAAGGCAAAATCATAAGCCACTTGCCGGCCATGCGGACTCGGCTTGCGACTGCCCACAATTGCAATCTGTGCCTGAAGCAGGGTATCAGGTCGACCCTGACCAAAAATGATTGGGGGTTTATCTGTATAAGGATGCAACTGCTGCGGATAATGCGGATCGCCATGCAATAAAACAAAGTCACTATCCTGCTGGATCTGCTGCAGACAACGCTGAAATTTCTGCTGGGCTTCGGGAAGAGAAAATTCTTTTAAGCGCTGTACATGATTGGCATGAATACCGAGTGCCTGCCAGACAGGGGCTTGATCCGGCTGAAGGGCATGGGCCAGTTCGGCATAATGTTGACTGATTTTATAGAAACTCGAAAGGGAATGCTGAACCAGATACCATAACATAATTGTTTCCAGTTGCGCGCGCGATAACGGGTTCAGCATATTGAGACCTATAGGGTTGTCTTCTTATTATTGAGTTTTTTATTTAGACAAATATTTATTCATCTAAAAGAGGTGCTTGAATTCCTGCACCAACCTTGATTGGTAATTCACTTTCCAGCACATAGGCATAGCTCAACTGATCGAAGGTTTTAAATACCATGATCTGGCCAATACGCTCACCTGGCAATTGCACACGTTCTTTAGTTTTCGGATCAGTCACCACTTCACCTTTTTGATTCACACTAAAGACATGACCCGTCTGAACCCCATGTGCCGTACCACGGTCAATGGTGACCACACTATGACGTGCTGCAGTACCAATTGATCCCAATACACGCACAATCTGGCCACCGGCAGCAATATTTTCTGCATTGGTCGGATAGAACAGGGTCGGTAACATTGGATCGTATTCAGGCAAGACGCGATCACCACGACGGACTTCAGCATTGTAACTATCTGTTAGTTCAAGCGTGGTGACATCACCTTCGCCACGTACCGCAATACCAGATGCCACCTGTTGCAGCTCGAGTGCAGCCGTATATTTCTTGCCGTTTGCATCCGTAAATACATACGGTTCAGCTTCACGATACACCGCATAGCGTTGGCCAACTTCCAGACCGTGACCACGTGCATAAACTTTCTGGCCTTTGCCTGCCAGTACGCGCTGATCTGCAGTTCCGAGGATATATGGCGTACCTTGAACTGAATCAGGCGCCAGAAGGGTATAGCGCTCTAGCCACTGCTTGATATGCTCAAGCGGAATCACGGGAATCGTATTATTTAAAGATTCAACACGAATCTGGGGTTGCAGAGAACTACTGCCAAGATAGCGGTTGATAATACCTTCACAACCATCACCTTCGTCTTTACCAATAATCGGACGGCCTTGGTAATCACACATCAGCAGGCGGTCACCCGGGAAAATCCAATGTGGATTTTTCACGTGCTTATTACTGGCCCAGATTTCCGGCCAACGTACCGGATTTTTCAGGAAGCGTTTCGAGATATCCCAAAGCGTATCGCCTTTTTTCACTACATAAACGTTCGGTGCACTGGCTTTTAATGCCGGTGGATTGACGTTGCGTGCAGGTGCTGCCTCGGCAGAATGAATGGTCCCCATACTGACGCCGACACAAACGGCAAGTGCCAGCATCTGATTTTTAAACCCCAAGGCACTAAAAAATGGCATGCCCTTCAAAACCTTTTTCATTATCATAATTCCTAAAATTATGTGCGTAGTTGCGTTATAATAACGATCTTACACACATTTTTTTGATGAAGCATTCCCTTCATTTGGTTTTTTGATCAATGGCATAATTGAGGACGCAGTATGGCCTTATTACCTATTTTAAGTTTCCCGGATCCCCGTCTTCGTACCATTGCACAACCTGTCGAAGAAGTGACTGATGAAATTCGTCAGCTCGCTGCGGATATGTTTGAAACCATGTATGAAGCACCAGGTATCGGACTTGCCGCGACTCAGGTGGATCGTCATATTCAGCTGATTGTTATGGATCTGTCTGAAAATAAAGATCAACCGATGGTGTTTATTAACCCCAAAATCACACCATTGACTGAAGAAACGCAGCCCTACGAAGAAGGCTGTCTATCAGTTCCTCAAATATACGATAAAGTTGATCGTCCGTCACGCGTAAAAATCGAGGCAATTAATCTGGAAGGTCAAGCATTTGAGCTCGATGCTGACGGACTTCTCGCTGTGTGTATCCAACATGAAATGGATCACTTAAATGGCAAATTATTTGTCGATTATTTATCGCCATTAAAACGTCAACGTGCACGTGAAAAAGTGGAAAAACTGGTCCGCCAGCGCAATAAAGACAAGGTGGCAGTGAAACGCTAGGATCATTTTAAAGTTTATTTAAATGGTCTAGCAAAGCCCAATTCTGATTGGGCTTTGTTATAATCGACATAAGCATGTTTTAGGAATAGCCTGTGTTTTTACGCGCGGGGCTGCTATTTGCATTTGCAGCTGTGTTTCTACAGATTGCTGTATTTTTACAGCCTTTGTTACCGAAGCAATATCAGGTTGCTCCGGTCTGTGAAACCATCACGCGTGCACTTTTTATCGCGACAGATGCTCATGCGCAGCATAGCGTTGGCGAGCATACTCACCTTGTTCAATCCGATCATCTTCAACATGATCATCATGATGCCAATCATCAGTGTCAGTACTGTAAGGTTCATGCCAATTTAGTCTTACCACCTGATCTGGACATCAAACAGGTTCTTGACCGGATTCATGTCCGTTTAATTGCCTATCAAAAAACTTTTAAGCATGTTTGGTTTGTCCTTCAGCAACTCTTCTTAATTCCTCAGGGGCGAGCGCCACCACTTCCTGCATAAATCTGCATTTTTCAGCTTGGGTTTGTATTGACTCAAGCCGTGCCTAATTTATGTATTTAGTGAGATAGAGAAATGGCTCAGCCTAAATTTTCTTTACAGCCACTTGCGGCTGCGATTTGTGTTGCTTGTTATTCTTCGGTGGTGATGGCCAATGAGGCCATGCCGGTGCAAACGTTTGCCCCAATTGTGGTGACGTCAGCAGCAGGTAATGATGCTAATGGGCTGATTGTCCGCGCCGACCCTAAACAGCCGATTCAACCCATTCCTGCCAGTGATGGTGCGGATTATTTGCAAAGTATTGTCGGCTTTAGTTCGGTCAATAGCGGTGCCGGCACCAATGGTGATGTGACGTTCCGCGGTATGTTTGGTTCACGAATTAAGATCCTGACTGATGGCACCGAAAACCTAGGCGCCTGTCCAAGTCGTATGGATTCGCCAACCTCCTATATTTCTCCGGAAAGCTATGACCGTATTTCGGTGATTAAAGGACCGCAAACGGTTCAGTATGCCAATACTGGCTCTGCGGCAACGGTGATTTTCGAACGCACACCGGAACAGTTTGATCAAGATCAAAACTATCGCGGTCAGGCCAGTGTCTTGATGGGCTCTTTCGGACGTCTTGATCATAATGTGGAAGTTGCAGCAGGCGATGAACAGAAATATGTCCGACTCAATACCAATCGTTCGGTATCGAATAGCTATCAAGATGGTGATGGAACCACTGTGCCTTCAGATTGGGAGCGCTGGAATGCAGATCTGGCTTTGGGATGGACTCCAGATGCAGATACCTGGGTAGAACTAACGGGTGGTAAGGCGGATGGTGAAGCTGTTTATGCTGGCCGTGCAATGGATGGTTCCAAGTTCGCACGCGAAAGTCTAGGTTTACGTGTGGAAAAGCACAACGTCACGGATGTGATCCAAAAGATAGAAGCTCAGGTCAACTACAACTTTAATGACCATGTCATGGATAACTTTAGTTTACGTGAGTTCCAGCCTGGGGGTATGATGAGTATGCCTATGGCCACCAATGTGGCGCGTAAGACATTGAATGCGCGTATGGCAATGACCAGTGAATGGGATAAATTGCAGCTGATTACTGGTATTGATAGTCAGAATAATGAACATACTAAACGTAACGGAAGTCTGATGACGCTGTATCAAACTCAGCCACGAACTAAAGATATGGAATTCCAGTCTGTGGGAGCTTTTGGAGAACTGAGTTATCTGTTCAGTGATAACAATAAGCTGGTGTCTGGTGTTCGTCTTGATCAGGTCAATGTAGACGCTGTTCAATCTCAACAGGAACGCAAAGAGACTTTACCGAGTGCCTTTATTCGTTTTGAAAATCATCATCCCGATCATGATGATGGCAAGACCTATATTGGCCTGGGTTATGTCGAGCGTATGCCGGATTACTGGGAATTATTCAGTCCTAAAACGGGAAATGATAACGTCAATACTTTTGCCAATATTGATATTGAAAAGACATTACAGCTAGATTTTGGTTATCAACATGAGCATGGTCATTTCAACTCATGGGCATCCGCATACGCAGGTTTGATTAATGATTATGTGTTAACGACATATAAACCTACTGGCATGATGGGAATGCTCGAAGCACATACCCGTAATGTCGATGCCATTATCGCTGGTGCAGAAGCTGGAATTGGTTACCAGTTTACTGACCGCCTGCAGGCCGATATCAGCACCATGTATGCCTGGGGTGAAAACACCACAAATAATACGCCGTTACCACAAATCTCTCCTTTAGAAGCCCGTGTTAACTTGCGCTATGTTCAAGACAAATATAATTTTGGATTGCTATGGCGTGTAGTAGATGGTCAAAACCGGATCAGTCTTAACGAAGGTAATATTGTGGGTTATGACAATAAGCAGAGCGCAGGCTTTGGCACTTTGTCTTTAAACGGTAGCTACCATGTCATGGATAGCGTGGATATATCAGTCGGAGTCGATAATGTCCTAGACCGGACTTATACCGAGCACTTAAATAAAATGGGTGCTTCCGGGACAGGTTTACCAACAACCGAGCAGTTTAATAATATGGGACGTAATTACTGGGCACGTGTCAGTATGAAATTCTAATTGTTGCTCAGTACTCCAAAAGCCATTGCTCAATAGCGATGGCTTTTTAATTTTTAGGGTTGCAATCAATTTTCCATATTTAAATAGGGCCTATGTATCTTGGAAGAAGACTGGATAAAACAAGTTTTGTGTATATAAACGCCAGGTTGATGAAGAATCAAACAAGAATAGAATGTGAATTGAACGACATAAGTCATGTGATAAAGACTTTTATAATTTAAATTCAAATAAAACAATATCTTATTGATTTAGTGGATAGGTTTTGTTGAAGGTGCTCAATAAAATTCAAAAATAATGAAAATAAATTAACTATATATAACAATTACTTATATTTTTATTGGTTTGAAAAATAAACACACGATCAAAAATCTTTGCGAGAAGTGTTGCAACGTATCTGAAATCCTGTAGAATGCACATCCATCGGCGATGATGTTGATTAAAACTTGTTGAGAAACAAGGATTTAGCTCGAAGGGTTTAAATCTGAAAGTCTTGAAGAAGTTTAAAAATAATCGATTGAACCTGTTGACTCTTTCGAAATAAAGAGTAATATAGCCGACCTAGCTTGCTGGTGACGAATCAGCAAGAAGATCATTAAGAGATTATGAAGAACAACTTGTGTGGATTTTTACTG
>NZ_JAMXXN010000042.1 GCF_024129435.1 Acinetobacter lwoffii
TTTGTAGGGTTCTTGCGCTGATATGCAAACGTGAAGCAAACTCGACTTGGCTTAAGCCTGTCTTTTCACGTACTTCTTTAATATCTGGTAATTCAAGCTCAGTAATCCGGCTTGCTTTTATTTCATTACGTTTAATGGCCCCCGCTTCTTTAATTGAAGCAACTAGGTCATCAAATAGGTTGTTATCCATGAAATTGCTCCTTCACTAATTGACGCAGGATCGAGGTTTCTTTATCAGTTAGGCTATCTTTTGCTGACTTCGGATAAGCCACTAGGAAAAAGATTTGATCGTCCTCTGTGACCCAGTAATAAATCACCCGGATACCACCACTTTTTCCCTTATTGCCCTGAGCACAACGTACTTTACGAATTCCACCACCATTTTTAACAACATCACCTTTATCAGGCTGTACCAAAAGATCTTGCTGCAACTGACGGTATTCATCATCAGACACAAGCTCTTTAATTTGTTTGGTAAAAATACTGGTTTCAATAAACAACATGAATTAAATACGTCAATGGCGTATAAGAATTTTAGCAGCTTTAGGATAAAAAAACGAGAGCAGACAGCTCTCTGTTAGAAACCATTTAAAGTTTCTGTATTCTCAGCAATACAATGGCTGGTCTAAGTTGGGGATTAATAGGCTTTGTTATATAAAACCTATTATTTCTATATATTAGACTATTGCCGTATATCATCTTCTTCCTATTTTTGAGATCATTTTTCATACAAACAACCCCGGAAGGAAAGTGGGCAATAGTCGTAATATAACAATAATAAAGTCGAAAGACGCGAGCTTACACAGGAATGTAAGTGATTAAAGAGGAAACTTACAGCCGCTAAGCCTTATAGTTTTGGGAGAGACTATAAGGCTTTTATTTTACATAAAATTTCTTATTCTAAATCAAGCTATTAGAACCTTAAAAGAAACTTGATATCTGAATAAGAAATAAAAATAATTTAATATGTATTGCTAAAACAAGAAGTTTTCAAGTAGAATTTATTTTTATAAAAATTTCAATTAAATCAATATATTGGATATTCTAGTTCATGACGAAAAAGTATAATAAGTTTTTTTCTGCAGCAGCCGATTTTAATCTAGATAATTCTCCATATTACTGGATCACTCAAGTACATACTCAATATGTACACAACTTGGATCATGCATTAAAAAAATATGGTTTAGATAATTCTCGTCGTCGTATTTTACAGGCTTTAAAAGCTAACCCCCAAGCGAGTATCTCTAAGCTATCTGAAATGATAATTTGCAAAATGTCGACCACCACGAAAATTGTTTATCGTTTAAAAGATGAAGGGTTAGTTAATACCTATTGTTGTGAATATGATGGCCGAATTACGCGGGTTGTATTAACGGGTAAAGGACAGCAAATGGCGCAAAAGATTAATGATTTGAGCCACATTGTTTTAGATCAGTCTTTTGAAGGTTTAACACCGCTACAAATTGAAAAAATGTTAGAAAACCTTAAACTTATTTTCAGAAACTTAGCCCATTAATCTAAAACAACTGGCTTTTTATTGTCACGTATAAATCTAAGACTTGCTTTAAACGTACCTAAATCAATGTTCCACGGCTTCTAAAACATTGATTTTAGGTTGCGGATACAGACAGATGTAACGTTACTTTGGGGTGTACTCCAACTTTACACAACTTAAAAAGCCTAGATCGACAAAAGTACTTAAGAAAGAAACCTTATTTTTATTATCTATTATTTTTAGCAATGAGAGTTCCTAGCATGATGATAAAGGTAATTACTCCCCCTATAACCAAGCTCATTAGACTCATTTCTAAATTTAAAATTTCCAGCCAATAATTATCTTTATTCCAGGGTACGTGAATGCCATATCCTGATAAAAAATTTAAAGCACATAAGACAAGGAAGCTTATAAGCGTTGAAATTATTAAGGTAACTATAAGATTTTTCCAAATTTTACGGCCTACTAATAGAGTAATAACTGCTAAACCTACCAATGTAATTATTGATATTAGTAAAGTAATATTCCAATATTCCATTTTTATTGCTCGTTTATAATTTTAAATTAAAAATATTAAAATCTTATAGTTAATTTTTTATTACGGTTTTTAATATAGGATTATTCTTGTAATTAAGCAATATAATAACTTTCGAATTTCCCTCATATAGCTAATGAGAAATGAGAAATGAGAAATGAGAAATGAGAAATGAGAAATTCAACCCTTTTATACGAAGTCTAAATGTGAGATATCAATTTCACTATATGTAGTTAGATGCCTCAGCCTTATAAAAAATGCATAAAAAAACCACACTGGGGAGTGTGGGCGAAATTGGGAAAAATTCATTCCGTAAAGCCTTGTGGAGAAACTGAATTGGATTTCCTTTTTTTATATTACATATAATTTTAAGTTTTTTACAGCTATTAAATATTTCAATAGTAAAAAAATAATGAATTAATGTATAAATTAGATTAACGGTAAATTTAAGACTACTAAAATATTTATGTCTCTAGTTTTTTACTTGTAAGAAAATGCTTACAAAGAAAGAAGAAATTGTCACTATACATCAATGTTAATATTTGTAACTATCAAGGAAGAAATTTCAATAATAGATAATAATAACAATATAAATAAGAACTTATCTAGAAATAAGTCCATGAGGAAAGGGTACAGCATTAAGCCTTATAGTTTTGGGAGAGACTATAAGGCTTTTATTTTTCTATATAATCTTTTTATAAGCATTACAGCTCCCTATGTCTACGAGATAGGTAAAAACTAGAAGCATAATTTCAAAAGAAAGCATCAATTTCAACTTTTATAACAAAAAATTAAAACTAAATTTCAAATAACCTTTAAAACCTATAACAATTCCGAAATGATCTCTACCAGCACTGCATCTGCTTGTGAAGTACTTCGAATTGCTAAAACTTCCTGCTTAATTTTAGTTAGAGACTTTCCAGTTTCTTTAAAAGAAAAAACAGTTTTATTTCCTATGAGAATGAGAGGAGTAAGATTATAAACTTCACCTATTTTTAGGAATAGTTCTGTCACTCTATTCTGACTAATATAAATAGATCGTAAATTTTGGGTGATTTCTAAAGCAGTAAGTTCGTTCATAAATATATCCATTAATTCTATTAGATTTCTTAAATATTTTAATTCTTATAAATCCAATATTAGCAGAACCATTATTGAAGAGTAAATGACTAAAATTCGTGCATTGGTGCACTTTAAAAACTGCTTATTACTGATGGATAAAGGCTTTCATCTCTTAATCCATAAGCTCAGAGATATCATAGAAATATTGAAGTTCTAAGTAATTCAGCTGTAGGAGCATTATATTCAGTACATATAAAAATGTAATGACTTCCATTCATATTTTCTCTGTGGTTTTTCTAAACTTAATATAATGCACGTTATGTGAAAGTCCCTGTCCATGGGCCTTCTGAATATTTATTTAACATAAAATCTCTTATGCGAAATTTGAATGCTAAAACATTAAAGATTAAATAACTTTCTGTCTCTTTCTTCAGTTAAATACTCATTGAGTTCAGCGAGTATTTTTTCCTTATTGGCTTCATTTTCCATTTTTTTAAGCAAGTAAGAACCCAATAGAATTTTACGTCTCGTATCATCCTTTCGGTCTTGTTCTTTTTGCTTGGCTTTTTCACGAGCGAGGGCAGCTTGCTTTTGAGCTTTAAGCTGTTTTAAACGTTCTTCCTGTTTAGCAATTTGCTGTTCTAAAGATTCTACTTTCATCATCACTCTAATACCTAAAAAACCACAGCTAGCATAAGCGTACATGAATTGAAATTCAAGGTACTGTCTGCTATTGTGGTTTCCCGAAGGGCGCACTTTACCATTAAGAAAAATCTTCGATTTTTTCAATGGAAGTACGGCAGGGGAAGATCCCCTACAACCCCAAACCAATCTATGCAGATTGGTAAAATTCGAAATCGAATTTAAGAGCAAAGGCAAAATGGCAATTTATCATTTTTCACTGAAGACAATAAGCCGAAGTGCAGGGCGTTCAGCCGTTGCATGTTCTGCTTATCGTTCAGGTGAAAAACTGATAGATGAAAGACAAGGCAAAGAACAGGATTACACAAGAAAAACAGGCGTAGAATTTACAAAAATTTATGCCCCTGAAAATGTTAATCCTGAGTTACTAGACCGCAACCAACTTTGGAACACTGTTGAAAAAGTTGAACGTCGAAAAGATGCAAACCTAGCAAGAGAATTTGAAATTGCTTTTCCGCATGAACTCAATGCCCAACAACGTCAAGCAATGCTCAATGAATTATGCGAAGAACTGGTCAAACGACATGGTGTCATCGTGGATGCAGCCATTCATGCCCCACACACCCAAAGCGGAAGTGATGAACGTAACTATCACGCTCATATCATGTTTACAGGCCGTCAAATCGACCTTGAAACAGGCGACTTTGCCAAAAAGAGAAATCGAGATTTTAACAAAGAAAATTCTAGCCAGACCGTGAACCAATGGCGAGAAACCTTTGCCGACCTCAGCAATCAACACCTGGCACGAGCTGGCTACTTGTCTAAGGTAGATCACCGTAGCTATGCAGATCAGGAAAACGGACTACAGGCGACCATTCACGAGGGTAGCAAGGTCACACAGTTACGCAGACAGGGCGTTGATACCGAAATCAGCCTAAAAAACGATTTAATCAAACAGCAAAATACTGAAAAACAGCATTTGCCTGAAATTTTGAAAGGATTAGAGCAAGAAATCCGCCTTACTGAATCCCAAATTGATAAATACAAACTAGATATGAGCCTAGAAACGATCAGAAAGCTCTCTAGCACGATGGAAACACCAAAAAAGGCAGAAACACCAAAACCACAACAAAAGCCCTTAGATCGCAAAATAGAGCCATCTACGCGCATAGAAAAACCTAATTTAAGTGCTACACAGCAATTTAATTTGCTTACGGAGCAATTGGCACGTCAAAAACAGCAAAAAGTGATCGACAAATTAAGATCAGAAATGAAAGAACTTAAGTCCGATTATGCAAAACAAACCGAATTATCTAAAAAACCTAAGCCTATGTTCTTTGGCAAGCTCAAATGGGAACAAGAGCAAGCAGAGATCAGAGGAAATTTAAATAATATCAAACGAAGATTTGATACGAACAAAACTAAAATTTCTCATTTAGAATCACAAAAACCCTATGTTAGCCATGAGGACTACAAGGCTGTAGCTGAAAAACACCCTGCTTTGCATCGAGAAATGTTGAAAGAAAAAGAACAACAAGAACAAATTAGGCAAAGACAAAGAAATCTAGAACCTACTCGAAGTCGAACACCATCCAAAGATAGGGAACGATAGTCCAGACTGTCACAGATCCAATTCAGCAAAAGCAGTAAGCAGAGAGGGAAGTAAGCGATTTATCTTTATGTCGCTCACACTCCGTTCGCTTTGTACTTTTCTTTTTGACTCAAACAAGTTTAAACCGAGCGAGTGTCTACGAGCGATTGAGCATCATAAAAATTTCGCCCTCGCATTTTCCCTGATTACAAGCTCCCTTTCGATTCTCAACGGTAAGTACAGAGCATCCCGAATGGGTGCGAACAAACTCAATTTGCATCTAGGCCGAGCGAAGCGAGCATAAAAACTCATGAGCGAAGCGAATTCCGAGTTTCTTTTTTCTTTTTCTAAAATTCACGAAAGTCTTAACTAAAAATTGCCCCTTCGAATCGAGCGAAAGCGAGATTCAATAGAGTTTGAGCGTAGCGAAAACATAGGGCAATTTTTCATATTCTCTCTTTTTATTATTTTAATAATTTTAAAAGCTTTTAAGTCCTCTAAAACCTTTATATAGCAGGCTATTCAGCTATTAAACATGGACAAATTCCCGCATAACATGGACAAATTCCCGCGTTAATATGGACAAATTCCCGCTTTAATATGGACAAATTCCCGCGTTATTGACATAAAATAAGGACAAATATATAGTTGTCCATAATAATTTAAAGTTACTATTAATATGCTTAAAAATAATTTAATCGTAAAATCAAATCAGGTCATTGAAGCTTCTTATACTCTTACAACAATGGAACAACGATTAATTCTTAGTGCGATCGCTCAAGTTCCTAAAGGGGAGGAAATATCAGATGATGTTTTATACCCTCTTACTACTAAAAATTTGGTCAAACTTGGTGGAGATGAAAAAGCATCACATAAGGAATTTAAAGATGCTGTAAACCGTTTATATGAACGTTCTATCGTACTTCGAGATGGTGATGAATCTGATTCGTTTAGATGGATTCAAGAGAAAGTATTTAAGGAATCTAAAGTAGCTTATATTCGTTTCTCAAAGCCTATATTGCCATTTTTATCTAATTTAAAAGCTGAGTTTACCAAGTACTTAGAATCAGACATTGTTGGTATGTCGAGTCCTTATTCTATTCGTTTTTACGAACTAATAATGCAATACCGTAGTATTGGTAAACGTGAAATTAGCCTTGAAGATCTTCGTTGGATGTTTCAACTACAAAAGAAATATCCTGTTTGGGCTGATTTGAAAAAACGCGTGATTGATCAAGCAATTAAAGAAATTAATGAATATAGTCCTTACAATCTTACTATTGAGTCAAAGCGCACAGGTCGAAAAATCACAAGTATTATTCTAAAATTTCAAGAAAAAAAATCTTTAAAAATATCTAAAAAACAAGCAGA
Organism: Acinetobacter lwoffii; assembly: GCF_024129435.1. Classification (GTDB taxonomy): domain Bacteria; phylum Pseudomonadota; class Gammaproteobacteria; order Pseudomonadales; family Moraxellaceae; genus Acinetobacter; species Acinetobacter lwoffii_F. Next base: position 6,697 of record NZ_JAMXXN010000042.1, read on the forward strand.
TAATCTAATTGTTGAAATACAAAGAGGTAGTAGCTCAGTCGCGCCGGGTATCCAAAGCTTTAGCGATTCAATAAAACCATCTGAAAAAATAAATGATCTAGAGCATAGAGTAAGTAAAATAACTGGATTAATCATGTCAAATGGTTTAGCTGATCGATTTAAACAAAATAATGAAACTATTATTTTAATGATGAAACGTATCAAAAAAGAGATCATATCTCATGAAGTAGCAAATCAATGGGAAAGTAAATTGCAAGAATTTGGTGTGATTTGTTAGTCATGATTAATTCCTACCTCAATATAGAATCAGATATGATTAACTACCTAAAACATAACCATAATCAAATAAGTAATGCCTAAGTTTACCGTTGCTGAGTTAGCTAAAAAATATGGGATCGCTCGTACATCTATTTATGATCGTATGAAGAATGGTTCTATCAGTTATGAAATTGATGCTAAAAATCGAAAAGTCATTGATTTTAGTGAAATGCAACGTGTTTACGGTACACCTGACAGTAAGGCTTACAGTCAGCCTGACAGTACGCAAACTGACAACACTACAATAGAACTATACAAGCAACTAATTGAAGAATTACGACACGATAAGTCAGTTGCTGAAGAACGTGAAAGACGTATGTATAAAGAGATTGATCAACTTAAAGATAAGATTGACAACCTAACACTTGCGCTTGGATACACCCCTAAAGAAAGTCAGGCTGACAGTAAGGCTGACAGTCGGAATGAACAAACCCGTACAACCACAGACTTACAAGAAATCGTACATATTGAACAAGTTCAACCTATCGAAAATAACTCCATTCAACAAACGTCTAGGATACAACCAGAACCTAAAAAGCGAGGCTTATTTGGTCGAGTTTTACAGGCTGTTTTGAGTGATGATTAAAGGGCTATTGTTGAAAGTGACTAAACAAACTTGTGGAACAATGATCAAATATTAGGCGTGGAACGTGAAGAATCATTAAAAAAGCCCAAACGGGCTCGATTGGGCTATAAACTAGAAACTACAGCATTGATTTCTAAGTGGAATTATAACGTATTTCGTATAAGGTGTATTATGTTAATAATATAAATTCTTAAAAGCGTATTGATTTAATAATAGAAAAATTATCAGAGTAGGTTATGTTTAAAGTAAACGTTCAATTATCAACCAACAATGATTGAAGATTTATATCTTATATATGTTAATTTCATTAACATATATATACCAAATCAATAATGTCTTAAGTGAAATAATATGCTAAGTCAACATCATCACTTTTTAAAAAAATTTTCGGTCAGTGATGCTGCTATAGCGTATAGAAAACCTCGCTCGACTATACTTAAATATATAAAAAGCGGAGATTTTGAACTTGATTACAATAACTTGATTGAATATAGCCAGTTAGTTAAAAAATTTGGTGAAATTACTTCCCCTATACGGGACGAAAGAGATCAACAAATCAAAAAACTAAAAGATGAAATTATGCATTTAAAAAAACAACTTAATTTTTTTAAATATACTTCAATCTCAAACAAAAATAGATTATTAATTTCTCATAAAGACTCCATTTAACATAATGGCGGTTATACGAAACGCGATTGTAATAACCTTTTAATATCAATTAGTTATATTAAAATAGAAAACTCGAAAAACAGCAAAAAACCGGCCTGGAAACAAGTTGGCTTTTTTATGAACAGTTTTGATATATTCCGCCAATAAAATTGATCAATATTTAATCAAATTGAAACTTTTCTCAATGTTCCCGGACTTCGTAGGGTAGAAAATATCCCCAATTTCTGGGGATAAAATTTAAACCATTTGTAAGCTTTATCTTACATAAATTCCGGTGCTTTACTGCTATTCGCAATAGTGGAATTTTCATATGATTAATTGGTCAGGAACAGGATGTTCCTTAGAATTACAAAGAATGAGCACCAGGATGGGGTCAGATACGACAAGCACTAAGCCAGCACAGACCTAAAGTTCCAATAAAAAACCCTGGCAGGATGCCGGGGTTTTTTATTATCTACAATATTTAGATCAGAGTTGGATGGGCATCCAGAATGCGAATTAAAGTCGCTGCAGGTCCAGTCGGATAGCGACGGCCTTGTTCCCAGTTTTGTAGGGTTCTTGCGCTGATATGCAAACGTGAAGCAAACTCGACTTGGCTTAAGCCTGTCTTTTCACGTACTTCTTTAATATCTGGTAA
>NZ_JAMXXN010000043.1 GCF_024129435.1 Acinetobacter lwoffii
TGCAACCGCAGTTCGCCCCGAACTTCGGTTCACCGTTTTAGTGGAACAATGATAAATTGCCATGCAGTCGCCTTGGGGTGCTTTTGCTTTTGGGGTTAAGGGGATTCCCCTTACGCAAACTTTGACTTGGATGAAATCCAAGTCGTAAGTGCGCATTTCATGAAAAACACGATAGCATATTACCCGCTTGAATTTCAATTCATAGGGTCTTATGCTTGAGTGGTTTTCTATATTCCGAAATTAACCGTTATGACTAAATCTGCTGAAAATATCGAAAAGAAAATTGAAGCCCAGTTAGAGAAGCTGAAACAGTTAAAAGCACAGAAACAGGCTATTGAAGCAAGAGAACGTACCAAAAAGAAAGAACAGGAGCGCAAGGATGATACTCGGCGTAAAATTTTGCTCGGTTCTTACTTGATTAAGAAAATGCAGGCAAATGAAGCCAATAAAGAAAAAATACTCGCTGAACTCAACGAATATTTAACAGAAAATAGAGATCGACAGCTTTTTGATTTGCCCGACATTGAAGCCTAATTTTTCTTAGCTGTTTGGTTATTCTGTTCGGCTTGATACTCGGGAATGAGCGTGTTTAAAACCTTTTGAATATTGTCTTTGTCCTCTATCTGCAAATGATCCCGATAGTAAATTAAGTCCTGTATTTTGCTTTCCATCTGCATTTTTTCGGTGGGTTTGGCATTTTTGGATAGTCGGGATAATAGGAAGATATAACCGCATATATTTTCCCTCGCAATTTCATAATTTACGATGTCGAGGTATTCAACGGTCACATGCTTTAGATCGGTTGATAGGTTATTTAATTTAATCATGGCTGAAATCCTGATTTTTCTAAAATTGGATAAAGCTCTCTGAATTTTTCAGGCTCTAAAAGCATATCAGCGATACGAATAGCAAATTGTTGGTAGCTTTCTGTACCTTGTGAATATTTCCCCATTTCAGGCATTTCTGACATTTTATTCGCAAATAAATGGCGTTGTGCATCGGTCATTTTTATAAAAAAATCAGGCGTGTTTGGATCTCTTTTTGCTTCAACTTTTGGCTGTTGTTTTTGCTTAAATTTGAAAGAAAAACCTGAAATGATCCGTCCTTTTTTATGCTGTTCATACGTTACAGTAATATCAGTATGCTCATTAATTTGTTTAATTGATGGTTCAAGCACACGCTTTTTAAAGTCACTCATGGCGGTGTATTCACTATCAACAAGACCTAATCTGTTTCTAAACTCACTAAGTTCTAGTTGTGGAACTTTTCCAACTTCACGCCAAGCAATCAGCAATTCATAAAGCCTAGTGGCGTATTTACTGGTTAGGTGAGCAACTTGTTTAGCTTCATATTTTGTAAAGTGTTCTTCCAATCGTGTGATTAAAGGCACTACATCAGGAGCAAAAGTAATTTCTAACAATGCTAGGTCATCTACATAAAATATACGGCTTACCCAGCGAGATCGAACAATGCCGACTTTGCCTGTTTTTTTATATTCGGCTGTATAACTAAATTGACGATTAAACAGATTATTTACAGCTTCTCTCAAAGCTTTATATGACGCATCGGCAGATACATTGAATAGCTTGGCGTAGTCACTAGCATGTATTTCCAGTTTACTATCCGCAGTGATTCCTTGTCCCGATTCTCTAGCATTAATGATAGCTAGCATGATCAAACGTTGTTCCGTTAGCTCTAGGTTGTAACTGGCATTTATTAGAGCATTATCTTTCACGACTAAACTATTTTTCATAAGAAGAACTTATTATTATCTAATTAAAGGACAATGTAATCTAATATCTTTTTAAGGTCAATATTTATAATGTCTTTTAATTAAGAGCAAATGTCCGTTTATACAAGAGCAAATGTCCGTTTATACAAGAGCAAATGTCCGTTTATACAAGAGCAAATGTCCGTTTATATAGTCTGTAACACTTACTACACAAGGGTTTCAACCTGTCTAAAAGCATTAAAAGCTTTAAAAATAATTAAAAGCCTTTCGAGAGGGGAGTGCTTAAAACTGCCCTATGTACTCGCTAAAGCTCGTACTCTATTGAAGCTCGTTCCTCGCTTCGTGGGGCAGTTTTTAGTTAATCCTGTTGTGAAATCTAAAAGCAAAAGCATTTGTAATGTATTCGCTTCGCTCATACTTTTTGAAAAGCAAAAGCTCCAAAGTTCGCACCCATTCGGGATGCTCTGTACCTACCGTTTAAAATCGAAAGGGAGCTTGTAATCAGAGAAAAGGCGAGGGCGAAATTTTGATGATGCTCAATCGCTCGTAGACACTCGCTCGGTTCTTATTATCTAGGTTTTAATTATTTACTGGAGCTAATCAAAGTTGTGAAACATTGCTTAAATAATAGGCGTGGAACGTGAAAAATCATAAAAAAAGCCCAAACAGTGATGTTTGGGCTATAAACTTTGAAATAAGTATTTGAATTTCAAAATAAATTATAACGCATTTCGTATAAGGCGTATTATGTTAATTTTAGAAAAACTAATAGAGCATCTATAAATATATTGCACAAAATTATTTTATGTATAACATACCAATCGAATGGTATGTTATACATAAAGGTGTCGATGTGAATGCTCTTTACTTAGCCTATAGCTTATTAGGATTAGCTATAATTTCGGAAGTTATAGGTAGTACTTTTTTAGTTAAATCAGAAGGTTTCTCAAAACTATTTCCAAGTATTATGGTCCTAGTTCTATTCAGTCTAGCGTTCTATCTACTATCACACGTTATTAAGACGATTCCTTTGGGTATTGCATATGCAATATGGGCAGGAGTAGGTATTGTTCTGACCGCTATTGTTAGCCACGTTTTATTTAAACAGGCTTTAGATACTCCAGCTATGATTGGTATTGCTCTAATAGTTTCTGGAGTTGTTGTTATTAATCTATTCTCTCAATCTACAGGTCATTAAGTGAAAAAAATACAACAGCCGAAAAAACAACCGGAACTTATTCGCAAGCGGATTCTTGAACAAACAGCTATTCTCATTTCACAAAAAGGTATTTCTAATGTTTCTATTCAAAATATTGCAACAGCCGTAGGCATCACAAAAGGGGGGGTGTTTCATCACTTCCCTAATAAAGAAATTTTAATAGAAGAAATGTTTAATCAAGTAATTTTTGAGGTAGATCAAACTATTGAATATCTAATGAAACGAGATGAAAGCGAGTATGGTAAATTTACACGAGCTTATATTCATAGCTCATTTATTCATCAAATAAATGATTTTGTTTCTGCATGGTCAGCTGTATCAATGACTTTAATCACAGAGCCAACTTTTAATAAAATTTGGATGGAATGGCTAAAAAATAGATTATCTCAACATGCAGAAACGGATAGTCATCCTGATTTAGAGTTACTTCGTTTAGCAGCAGATGGGTTGTGGCTACAAAGTATTACCGGAGTCATTGATGATGAGCAATGTTCAAAATTAGAAGACGATCTGCTTAATCGAACCTATTTAACATAAAATCTCTTATGCGAAATTTAGGTCTTATCCCAAATAAATCCATTAAAAAGATCTTTATCTTTCTGCCTATTTTCTTCAGTCTTACTTTCCGTGCTTAAAAACTTTTCAAAATCGGTTAGTTGACCCTTAAAAGATTCATCATTTTTCAGTTTGTTTAGAACCCAAGCCCCCAGTAGAATTTTACGTCTAGTATCATCTTTTCTTTGTCGATCAGAATTTTTCTTTTTTTCACGAGCAGCAATAGCTTGTTTTTGTGCTTTTAGTTGTCTTAATCGTTCTTCTTGCTTTGCAATTTTTTGCTCTAAAGTTTCAACACTCATACCATCACCATCTCAAGGAATCCCCCTCAAGCATAGGTCTGTTTGAATTGAAATTCAAGACAGCCCATGCTATCGTGGTTTTCCCGAAGGGCGCACTTAGCCATTGGATTTCATCCAATGGTGCGACAAGGGGTAAATCCCCTTTGTAATCCCCTGACCAACATATACATGTTGGTAATTTCGATAAATCGAAATAAAGAGCAAAAGCAAAATGGCGATATATCATTTTTCAGTTAAAACGATTAGTAGAGGTAATGGACGATCGGCCGTTGCTTGTGCTGCATATCGTTCAAGTGAAAAATTGGTATGCGATTTTTATGGAAAAGAACAAGACTACACAAGAAAAACTGGTGTCGAATTTACAAAAATCTATGCACCTGAAAATACAAATACTGAGTTACTCAAGCGCCAAACACTTTGGAATGAAGTCGAAAAGGTTGAACGTAGAAAAGATGCATTACTTGCAAGAGAGTTTGAGATTGCATTTCCCAGTGAGTTAAACGCTGAACAGCGTGAAAATATGCTCAATGAACTTTGCCGAAACCTCGTTAAAAAATACGGTGTCATCGTTGATGCTGCTATTCATGCACCTCATACAGACAGTGGAAGTGATGAACGCAACTACCATGCACACATCATGTTCACAACCCGAAGTATTAATGAGCAGGGTGGCTTTTCAGCAAAAAAATATAGGGACTTCAGTCGTGACAATGGCACAGAAACTGTAAGCCACTGGAGAGAATCATTTGCAGAGTTATGCAATCATCACCTGGAACAAAATGGATTTGATGAACGTGTCGATCACAGAAGTTATGAAGACCAGGAAAGTGACCTAGAAGCAACTCAGCACGAAGGTCCTCAAGCGACATACCTCCGGAGACGAGGAATATTTACAGAAATTAGTCTGAAAAATGATGAAATTAAGCTACGTAATTTAAAAATCAAAAAGGTCATCGCACTGGATGAAAACATCAAAGTATCTGAGGATCTTGTTCAAAAAGTACGAAGTGAGCTTCAGTTTCAATACTCTCAAGCTGAGTATTTAGAAAAAACTTCTCAGAAACTTTCTGAATTCCAAAATGAAGAATTATCAAAATTAACAACAAAATTAAACACGATGAGTTCTGCAATATCAGAACTACGCAAAAAAGAGCCTTTATTTTTTAAAACAAAATGGATCAATCAAATAAATGACCTGATCGACCAACACAACACCCAACTAGACATCCAAAAGCATATTTCTGGTCTTAGTGAAATAGAAAAAAAAGAGAGATATTCTGATCATTTAAATAAATGGACAGAAGAAAATCAGCTGCTCCAGCCTAAAAAGTCTTTTGCAAAATTTGACGAACCGAACATCACTGTTAAACAACGAAAACTTAATGATCAAATTTCAAATATAGATCATCAAATTTCTGAAATATCACGCAGAGAAACTGAGTATCAAGAGTATGTACGCGATCAAAGACTGGAGATCATAAATAGTTATATATTTGAAGAAGATAACTATGGAAATAAATACTTTAGTCCTCAAAATGGTGAAAAACAAAAGCGACTATATGCAAAAGAAATGGAAGAGCTAAAAATCCAAAAAATGCATGCAGATTTTATAAAACCAATTGAGGTAGAAGCAGAGCAAGAATTTGCCAAAAAAAGAGCGATACAGCTCGAAAACGACCGAAAAGATCATGAATTGAGGGAACAGCAGTTGCGTAAAGAACGAGAACAACAAGAACAACTCTATGAGCAAGAAAGGCGAGAACAAGAACATATGGCATTTTTAAGACGCCAAGAATTGGAGAAACAGCAGAAAAATGAGCCTAAAAAGCCAGAACAAGACAATGATAACGATTACACACCTTGGTAAACCCTGTTTAAACGCAAAAAACCGGGGTTTTTAGCGACTTTTACTAAAAATGTAGGGAAACCATAGTCTATAAGAGTAAAAGCTCTTAGACCTCAAATGAGAGCCTTTAGCGAGTGTCTACGAGCGTCACAATGAAAGTTCGCTTATTCCCCCCTCTGAAAAACCGCTTTTTAGGTGTTATTAGAGAGTTTCTTTAGCAAGTGTCTACGAGCGTCACAATGAAGTTTTTGCTTTTCAAAAAGCATGAGCAAAGCGAATGCATTATTGCTTTTGATTTTTTTAAATTGATATATGTATTAACCAAAAAATTGTCCCTAGAATCGAGCGAAAGCGAGATTCAATAGAGTTTGAGCGTAGCGAAAACCAAGGGCAATTTTTCTTAATTGATGTTTTTAATGTTTTTAATAGTTTTTAATGTTTTTAGCCTACCTTAAAGGCTTGTAGATAAAGGGTTATAGAGGATCACCCCCTACCTTTAGCAGTATATATCCCTACCTTTAGCAGTATATATCCCTACCTTTAGCAGTATATATCCCTACCTTTAGCAGTATATATCCCTACCTTTAGCAGTATATGTTTATCTCGTTTTCTTCTTTATTTCCTACAAAAAAAAATATATAGTAAATTAATAAAAATTTTATGGTCTAATAATGAGTAAAAATATAGTCGTAAAAGCGAATATCTTGATTGAGGCAAGCTACAAACTTGATTTGGTAGAAATGCGCTTAATACTTTTAGCAATTATTGAAGCTAGAGAAAGTAAAACATTGATTGATGCTAACTCTCTGATAAAAATATCAGCTAAAAAGTATGCAGAAATGTTTGATATTAGCCTCAAAAACTCTTATTCCATGCTACGAGGGGCTTGTAAAACCCTGTTCGACAGACAATTTTCATATGTGGATTGGGATTTTGATCTATTAAGTGAAGATACTTCTAAAATCTTTTTTACTTCTCGATGGGTATCTAAGGTAGGTTATAAGCCAGGTTTTGTTTACTTATCTTTTGCTCCTGATGTCATACCATTAATAAGTCGCTTAGAAAAAGAATTTACGCGTTATGACCTTCTTCAAATAAGTAAGTTTTCTAGTATTTATGCTGTTCGGATTTATGAAATATGTATGCAATGGAAGATTGCTAAAAAGTTTTATATTTCTCTCTCTGATTTACGAAATACATTAGGTTTAACAGAAATAGAACTTTCAAGAATTGATAACTTTCAAAAGAAAGTCCTTGAAGTAGCAAAAGATCAAATTAATGAGTCTTCGGACATAACTATTGATTATAAAACCAAAAAGTCTGGAACCAAGATAACTGGCTTTGAGTTCACAATAAGATCCAAAACATCACAGCCAATTAAAATGGAAATCGCCTTAAATGATAAACAAATTCTTTTGTTCTCAAATAAGCTAGTTCATGAACCTTCATTTGCTTCAAAGTACAGCAAAGTTGGTGAAAGTTATGATGACTTCGCTATAAGAATTTCTGAAAATTTAACTATTCCTGATAAGGTTCAGGAATACTTACCCTATCTAGAAAAAGTCGGGTTCAATACTGCTTAAAATATAGACTTGTCGTTTTGTCTATTAGACAGTCTAATAGACAAGACATTTTTACAAGATTAGGCATCACTTTACATCATGAAAAGCCTTTCAGTTTTAGAGTTATCCAAGCTTTACAATATCAATAGACAGACCATCTATAATCAGATAAACAAAGGAATTTTAAGTAAAAATTCTGATAATAAGATTGATTTCTCAGAAGCCATCCGTGTATTTGGTGAACCTGCAAGAAAACAGGATGTAAAAGAGCCTGTAAAAATAGACAGTCCAACTTCGGCAGAAGTTTTACTGCTTAGACAGCAGATAGACATGCTGAAAAATCAAGTATCAGATGCCAAAGATCGAGAAGCCTTCTACCAAGAACAAATTGAAGTCATGCAACGTCTATTGGAAGCTCCAAAACCTCATGTCACTACACCTGTTGATCCTGAGCCAACTCAATCTAAGCCTGAGACAGAAGAAAAAGAGGAAGTGATCACAATCCCTCCAAAAGAACCTGAAGTAATCGAGAATAAGCGCATTCTAGTCCCGGAACATGTCCAACCGGAACCGGAAAAAAGAGGCTTTTGGAGCCGTTTTTTTAGACCCTATGATTAACTACGATTGTTTAACTGATATGAACAAAGTCGTGAAACATTGATCAAATAATAAGCGTGGAACGTGAAAAATCATAAAAAAAGCCCACCTTGGGGAAGATGGGCTATCAACTAGAAACTACAGCATTGATTTCTATAGATAATTATAACGCATTTCGTATAAGGTGTATTATGTTAATTTTAGAAAATCTAAAATAATTATTGATAATTTTTTTTTGAAAATTTAACATACCTTCCGATGGGTATTTTAGGTATGATTACTTATGAACAGTGTGTTACTCGCTTATGTATTACTTGGATTTGCAATAGTTTCCGAAGTGATTGGAAGTAGTTTTTTAGTTAAATCGGAAGGGTTTACAAAACTTTTTCCAAGCGTGATGGTCTTTATTTCTTTTAGCACGGCATTTTATTTATTATCACAAGTTATTAAAACAATCCCTTTAGGTATCGCATACGCTATATGGGCTGGTGTTGGGATTGTTCTAACTGCTGTAGTTAGCTACTTTGTTTTTAAACAGACACTAGATAATCCTGCTTTAATTGGAATTGGTTTTATCGTATCTGGCGTAATAATTATTAATTTATTTTCGCAATCAGCAGGTCATTAAGTGAAAGAAATTCGGCAACAAAAGAAGCAACCAGAGGTTATTCGAAAGCGCATCCTTGAACAGGCAACTATTCTTGTTTCTCAAAAGGGTATTTCTGGTGTTTCTATTCAAAATATTGCTACAGCAGTAGGTATAACAAAAGGGGGGGTATTTCACCATTTCCCGAATAAAAAAAATTTGATAGAAGAAATGTTCAATCAAATAATTCTTGATTTAGATCAAACAGTTGAATACTTGATTAAACGCGATCAAACAGAATATGGTAAATTCACACGAGCTTATATTCATAGTTCTTTTATCCATCAAATAGATGGGGTGGTTTCTGCTTGGTCAGCGTTATCAATGACTATGATCACAGAGCCTACCTTTAATAAAATTTGGATGGAATGGCTAAAAAATAGATTATCTCAACATGCAGAAACGGATAGTCATCCTGATTTAGAGTTACTTCGTTTAG
>NZ_JAMXXN010000044.1 GCF_024129435.1 Acinetobacter lwoffii
GGTTGTACGGTAGATTTTAGAGGCAGGCTTATTCATTTTGAAATTATATTGCTGAATAAGCTTTTGATGCTAGGTTTGTGCAACAAAGCCGCATAGATGTATATTTCTGTGACCCACATTCACCATGGCAAAAAGGCACATGCGAAAATATGAATGGTTTAATTAGGCAATATTTACCTAAAGGGATTGATTTAAATCAGGCAGATCAGCATTATTTAAATCAAGTTGCCATGTCACTGAATACTCGTCCTAGAAAAGCGTTAGATTGGCTTACACTATTAGAGAAATTTTCTCAGCTTATTGATTATCATAAGGCTTTTGAAACTATCGCACCTCATGTTTGAATTCGCCCGCCTAAGGTGCTTTGATTCAGTTCTATTGAAGCTTTAAGATAATTTTCAAGCTTAATCTATACAGGTATATTTTGTTGAATTACGTTTTTTTATTAAGATATTTAAGGGAAAATTCTCACGGAAAAAATGTTTTTTATCACTGAACCATATACAAGTAGCTAAATTATCGTGCAATTTTTCAACCATCATTGGATGACTACCGTAAACTAGGTAAACAATATCACCAATATAGATATTATTCATCTTTAGTCAGCCAAGCATAAGATCAAAATTCTGAAACTTCTGATAAATAAATTAATGCCATCAATTGAGAACTTTTTTTAAGCTGAGAAAGCATTTATAAAGTCCAATTAAGTCCTTGTCCCATTTCATAAATAATGAGTATTAATGCAATTACCATTAGTGAAATCACAATGGCTTCGACCTTAGTGAGCATCTTAAATTCTCCACCTTTCATCTTTTATATAATAAACAAAGTGAACAATAAATAACAATAAGGTTACAAAAAAATTACTGGATGTTACAAAAATAGGGCTGGTAAAGAAAAATCTCTCAGAGGAGGTGCTAATTCTTTTCAAACTTAACCTTATGTACTGGGCGATGTCCTATATAAGACTCATGACCTACTGCGATCATATCAACACCACCTTCTTCTTCTAAACTTAATAAGAAAGTATGGACACCCTGCATGTCATTTAACTCAATATTATTGCTGATCCATTTCATCGTACCTGGTTCCATATTGTTTATTTCTTCTTGGATTTTATTGTAGGGGGGATTACCGCAGTTGACCATTTGCTATGCTCTTTTTATAATTTGCCATTAAATTATCTTCGCTATAAAAGATTTTTAAGAAAATCGGTCTGTATTTGGCCAATTAACGCTACAAAAAAAACTCATCCGATAAGTATTCTTACCTAAACCCAAGGTTCTATAACTTGGATCCTGAATATCTTACATACGCAGACATAGCTCATACATCGGAATTTAAACTTAGCCTCTACACTGAAATTAAGTTTTAGAAACATAGAGGAAATTCAGATGGAAAAGTATTCAAAGATTCTAATCCTGAGCTTATTTGGATTTACTGGAACAGTAGCTATTGCAGATGAATCCATTCCAATAGAAGCAACTGCCGCCGCCGAAGCACAACAGGTTGCTTTAGATTATGGAAATGAGAAAGACAAAAAATCTGAATCATCTGAAAGCCCTTAATTAAAGGAATGCCGGTCAGTTAAGAAATTGACTGGCATTTTCTTGGGTATTTCTGTGGTGTCCCTTTCATAACTCGTGGGCAACTCCTCACTCCCTCTCAGGCAAAACATATCTCTTAGATTTTTCCAGTAAACTTTCTAAATGTTTAGGTAAATTACCTGCGGAGTCTAAAGAGTCGAATCTTAATATATTCAGAATGCCAATAGATGCAATATGAAAGCTGGTTCTCAAAGGACTGACTTTTGCACGTTGAGCCATATGTTTCATTGTCTTCTTAGAATATTATAGGCAATACCCCCCATAATTCTTGATAAACTAAATCAGGTTGCTTGCTCCTCAAATGCTTGCCCTCCTGTAAATCACTTTTGATTTCTCGGTAACACATTTTTATTTCCCAGCGCTGAGCATAAAGCTTCGCCAAGCCTATCAGTGGATATGTCTTTGGGTCCATTAATAAAGTGATATAACGTCTAATTTTCCCTGTCTGCTTAACCTCAATCAAACGCGCTTCCCAATACCCTGTTGCCATTAGAGGCCAAAAGCCGCTGTAAACTGGATCCTGAACTAAAAATCTATAATCAGGAAATCAATAAAGAAGAATAGAAATTAAGTATGGATTGGCAGTCTAAAAACTTTCAAAATGCTTTCAGAACGTTATCGCAATAGAGCTAAAAGCCCCCCTTTTGAGATTCAATCTAGTTGCTGGAATTTATAATTTGCAACTGAGTAAGAATGATTTATGAAGGCGGTCTAATGCTAATCTAAGAAAATAAAAAAAACCCTAAAACCATTTAACTTCTTAGGATTTGAATGGGCAGGATATAAATATAAGCTTATGCTTGAATATCTAAGGTCATTTCAATTTTGTCCTGTGACCAGATTTCGATGTCATATTCAATCACTAGATCATCTGATTTTGAAATACGTTCAATATAAGTGGCGGTTTGACTTAAAGGAATACCTAAGTGCTGGCTCTCAAAATGAGACACACCGGTATTTTTAATTTTTAACTGACTACTCGTGTAATTATAATGAAAGTGATTTTTAATGACATCTTGTACCGAAGTAATCACATCATAATTCAGCACATTTGGAAACAGCGCAACAGGTAAATAATTATATTCTAGAAGTACAGGTACATCATCAGCATAACGTAAACGAATAATTTCAATAAAGCCCAATTTACGATTTTCTTCACTAAAAAGATTACTGTGATCCAATCGCTCCAACTGTCTGGTCGAGATTAGTTCAGTTCTGACATTAAAACCCTGTGCCTTCATATAAGAACGAAAATTTTCAATTGAGTTTGGAGAATATTGAATTTTTTTATTACTCACGAACCAGCCGAGATTTTGCCGTTTGAAAATTTTATCTTCGGCACGAAGCTGTTCATAGGCCTTACGCACTGTTTCCCTTGAACAGTCAAACTTTAATGCCAAGTACCGTTCGGATGGAATCATTTGATTAGAACTATAATTTTTCAATTCAGCCTCAATCAAATCTCTGATTTCCATATACTTCATTCAGTGAATCCAGTGAGTGCTCATAAATGATAAAGATAGTACTAAATTAAAGAACAGAGGAAAATTAAAAACAAGGTACGATCAGTAAAAAGATGCATTCCCTTGTTTTAATGAGAATGTTTAGCAGCATGATTAATACGTGATTCTGAGAGAATATCGTTGTCCATTCATAATGTTATCATTTATGCAAAAAGAATAGACTAAATTTGTCTAGTAGAGTGGTGACGGTTCAATCTAACTAAAAGGCATCTACCAAATGGCGGCTATTCGTAATAGTCGACTGAGAAAATCACGTACCTTGATTCTAAGCAGTTATTGCCCACCTCCATACTAGCACGTTTCCTGGCACAGTCCCTATCTGTACACTTGAATGCCTTTGACTATCTAAAGGTAATCTTTAAGAAAATGGGATTTATAGGGCAATATACTAAGATCTCTAGATCTGTTGAATTCGGCAAGCTCACTGAGTGTGGTTCCGTAACGTGACACTAGGTAACGTCTTGGGCTGCTGTCTGTAGGCAAAAATTAAAGCTGTGGTTTAAGGCTGGCATATTTTAAGATTTATTTTAATTTACCACTGATGTCTGGATTTTTAGCTAATTATACCATATCCAAAAAACATATATTTACTAATAATTGCTTAGGCTATTTATTATAAAAAACAACCATATATCATTGATATATGAACATTTATTTCTATTTTTTCTATAGACATAAATTAATTAATTTTTTAGGCCCCCATACACTATCTAAGCTGAGTCAATTAAAACCTGGTATAAGTCAATGTCACATTGACTTATAGAAATAATATTTAAAAACCTTTTTTTATTTTGAATTAGTGTGTCATCAATTAGCTTGAGAAAATCCTACCGGTCCTCATAATTTCTTCATGAATAAACGCTATGCATTAATAGATGATTGGTGGGAACAGGTTAAAGATCTGTTACCTGGACGAATGGGTACTGTTGGAGTAACGGCCAAAGATAACCGACTATTTGTTGAAGCGCTATCGTTCAGGTATCCCGTGGCGAGACTTACCCGAACGCTTCGGTGATTTTAGAGTAGTGCATACTCGTTTTAGTCTTTGGGCTAAAACAGGTGTGTGGCAGAGAGTCTTTGAAGTGCTGTCACATGACCGTGACAATGAATATGTGATGTTAGACTGCACCCCATTGTACGTGCTTACCAACACAGCGCTGGGGGGAAATCAGGCGAATAGGCGCAGTAAAGGGGGCTTAAGCACCAAAATTCATGCCCGTACTGATGCTTTAGGCAACCCGACAGGATTTTATCTCACGGATGGGCAGGTTCATGACTTAAACGGTTCAGATGTGTTGCTGGACTTATCGTTGAGCCAGACCTGGCTTATGGATAAAGCCTACAACTCCAGGGATCGGGTCATTGATCTAATTTTAGAGGCGAAGGGTCAAGTTGTGATGCCAGCGAAAAGTAATTCTATTGATCAGCGTGATTATGATTGACATATCTACAAGGCAAGACATCTGATCGAGAAATTTTTTGCCAAGCTCAAACAATATCGTGCTATTGCCACACGCTATGATAAATTGGCTCAAAACTTCTTATCAGCGATCTATCTGGCTTAATTGATGACACGCCCTAGTTTGAGATTGTCAAAAAAAAGTGTAGCAAATTGCTACACTTTTTCACTTTTCTGAATAAGCTGTTTTAAAAAATCTTCTAGTTGTAAGAGACTAGCTTCGTCAATTTCCGAGATATTCAGAGAAACCTTAAGCTGTTTTTGATTTAGTTTGATATTCCCCGCAATCTTACCTGCATATTCAATTTTTCTAACCACAGATGTTGTGGTCAGTTTTCCTGGATCCTGACTCAATATTTTTTCAGCATAGGCAGTAACTTTACTTTGCTCTAGTTTTTTGTCTTTTACTTTTTCCCAAGCCCCTAGCAAAGCCTTTTCGGCCTCAGAAAGTTGCTCTATATGATCCGACAGAAATTTTTTGAATGCAGTTGCAGCAGTACGACCTAGTAGGCCTGGTTCCACATCAAGGTCATTTAAAATTACTTGAGGCAGTTTTTCGTACGCTAAATACTTGTACATATCTTCGCGATTTAAACCCAGTGAATTGGCTAAACGTTGCTTGTTTTTCTTTAACTTCTCATCAAGTGAGTTCAGGCCAATAAAAATTTCATAATCTGTCAGGTCCTGACGCTTTAAATTCTCTGCTAAGGTTAACAAAGATGCTTCTACATTATTCGCATCAATGATAATGGCTTCAATCACAGACTTGCCGAGTAAATGGTGCGCCCGTAAGCGCCGCTCGCCTGCAATGAGTTCATATTTCAGATTATCCAGTTTACGCACTGTAATGGGCTGCAAAAGACCGACTTCGTCAATGGAATCCGCCAGTTCTTTTAATTGTGACTCTTCAAATAATTTACGCGGCTGGTTTGGACTACGGCTGATATCCTCAATAGGAACATTACGTCTAAACTCTTTCAGCTCTCTAATATTGTCTTTCTGTGCTTGCTGATGTTTTTCTGTATTCTGTTTCAGTTTCTGAGCTAAAAGCTCTTTGGTGCTTGCCATAATACTCTCAGGTTTAAACTTTAGCTACAATTTCATTGGCAAGGCTTTCAAAAGCCTTACGTACTTTTGAATTTTTTTCTACGTTCAAAAGTGATTGTTGCAGAATCGCTGCTTGATTAACTTTAGTACTTTGAGGAATGGTAGTCTCTAAAAGTTTTCCTACCTGTTTCAAGGCTTCATTCCGAATCAGCTTACAGACATTCTGACGTTCATCATGCTTAATTAGTAAAGCGCCTAAAAGCTCTAAATCTGGATTAATACGTTTGATCTTTTCAAGATGATTTAAAAGATCTGTTACCCCATACAATCCATATTGTGATCCGGATTCGATAGGGATAATGACATGTGTTGAAGATGCCAGGGCATTGCTGGTTAATAATTTAAGACTAGGTGGACAGTCGATCAATATAAAATCATAAAGATCTTTTAACAGTTCTAACTTGATATTTAACTCTTCAGAAGGACGGGGAGCTTCTTCTTTTAGTTGGTCTTCAGTTTTTCCTAAATTCAAGGAACCATAAATTAATGATACTTTTTCAAAGTTCGTTTCTTCTTGTAATGCATCTGCCAACAACGAAATATCGCCCACTAGTAATTCTGCTGTAGTCACAACAATTTCGCTTGGATGTTGGATCCCAATGTGTAAACTTGCGTTTGCTTGAGGATCTAAATCAATGACTAAAACCTTGTTGCCCAGATTGGCAAGTTCTGAGGCTAGGTGCACAACAGTCGTTGTTTTGCCACATCCGCCTTTATGGTTAGCAACAGTAATAATTTTTGCAGACATGCGTGTCAGATGCTTCCGTATTTGAATGTTTAGTAATATAAATAACTTTCACTCATCTTACTATAGTTTTAAAATTTATAAATCCTATTTGTTCAGATGTAAAACAGCTTAAAAATAAATCTTTAACTAAGCTAGCTTAATTAATAATTAGAATAATTAGTTATTTAGCTAATTAATAATTAAGAGTGCATTTTTATTATATAAAACAGATGCTTAGAGTTTTAAAAGTGGAAGGTTTGTCACCATAAAGTGGAAGGTCTGTCACTCTAAAGTGGAAGGTCTGTCACTCTAAAGTGGAAGGTCTGTCACTCTAAAGTGGAAGGTTTGTCACTCTAAAGTGGAAGGTCTGTCACTAGGGTGGAAGGTTTGTCACTGCTATTTTTTAAACCGCTATTTTTATTTAAAAATAATTTAAAAAACAATTATTTAATATGTTAATAAAGTCTCGTAACTAAGCCTTAAAGGTGGAAGGGTTGTCACTGTATGTTCTTAACCTGTGGATAATCTGTTTTTATTGGATATTTCCTGATGATTATATGTGCAGTTATACCTTTCGAATCTAACTGAAAGGTGGAAGCCTTGTCACATCAGGGTTTCTATTTAACTTAACCTATCTGAATGTGGGTGAAAAAAGTAAAAATAGTCATTCTAAACTGTAATTTCGGGGGCTAAAGGTGGAAGGTCTGTCACTGTAGGGTGGAAATACTGTATTTAATTCCACTTTAAAGGCAAAAAATCGGATAATAACGCTTTTTTTTGATGACGGACCTTCCACTTTTAGAATCTTGTGGTGAAAGTCTTGAAAGTTTTTCCACTTTTGTATATAAAAACTAAGTCAAATTATAAATATCACGGTTATGACAGAATCTGAACCATTGCAAGAAGAAACGAATTATATTCCCTACTGTATAGGCAACATTCGCCATAATGGCGTTGTCAGTACCAGTAACCGCTTAATTCGCCCAATCGAGTTGTCATCCAATGAATATAAGGCACTTCTATATGCAATGGCGGTTGCGAATTATAGTGAGAAAAATAGGGTAGATGGTGAAATTACCGAACAAACTTATATTTATTTGTATAAGGATGATTTGGCAGATTTACTAGGATTAAATAAACGTAACTCAATTAATGTTGCAATAGATCGGATCTATAAAGAGCTTTCATCCCGGGTAGCTCATTTTATTATTGAGGAGCCTGCTGATAATGGTAAGAGAAAGACTAAAAAAGTACATTCTGTCGTTCCCATTATCCGTGAGTTAAGATGGGAAGATGACTCTAAAAATGCGATTCAGATTCGTTTTACTAGTGAGGTGTTGCCGTATTTCACTCAACTGGCTGGGGGTAATTTTACTACCTATCAGCTAAAACATCTTTTTGCCCTAGATTCTGTTGCCAGTATGAGTCTTTATACTTATTTCATTAAAAACGAATTTAAGTACGCCAATCAAAAGAGTTATGAAGTGCCATTACTTTTAGAAAACTTGAAAGCACTGATTGATATTAATGAAACCAAATATGATCGCTGGGTAGATTTTAGACGCTATGTATTAGACAAAATAGTGGCAGAAATTAACGAAAATACAGACCTACAATTAGAGTATGAAACCGTTAAGAAAGGCCGTCCAATTGTAGGTGTGAATTTTAAACTGCATCATCGGATTGCTGATAAGGCACTGGATGAAATTGCAGTGATTGAAAAAATCTATCTTGATGTTCCATTTGAAGACAATGCATCCGTAAAAGAATTAGGGGCTAAATTCGATACGAATGTACGTTCTTGGTATATTTTTAATAATGATGAAAATTATCAGCAGTTCAAGAAGTGGTTTAAAAAAGTAGGATGCCTCACTGACTCTCAAGCAAATATTGTCATTAATGACACTTTATTCCAAATGGATTTTGCTGAAATTGGTATGGGGCTGAATGACTTTAAACGAAATATGAAGCATAAACTTAAAAATAATCCAGAATTCGTTCAAAGTATTCGTGAAAGACTGAATGATATTTTTGGTAAAGAGCTGATCTAGCGAAAAGTGTAGCAACTTGCTACACTTTTTTAAATATATGTTTGTAAAGAATACAAGTGGTAAGGACCCTAGGATAAAAACGACTCTGTTGGATAAAGGCTTTAGAGATAGATCTTCCCTAAGTTATCCAAATTCAAGTGACAACTTGGGTATGAGGTCTGCCTAATTCCTTAAATCTATTCAAAACGTAAGTGTTCGCTGAACACACCTTATGAATTCATCCTATAAGCCTTAATTTAGTCCCCACTTAAAAACAAGTGGGGACTAAATTTATGACTACAAATAACTAGGGTCTGTTGACATTTACTGTTCATAATTAACCCTATAAAGGTAGCCATAAAAATATACAGGCTAAAGCAACAGAACTTTGATAAT
>NZ_JAMXXN010000045.1 GCF_024129435.1 Acinetobacter lwoffii
ATTTGATAAGCTTGCACGAAATTACCAGTCTATGATTTACATTGCTTGCATATTTATTTGGTGTAAAGCCAAATGAGGACACGCCCTAATATTTTTAATAATAAATTTTATTAAGAAAATAAATGAAAAAAATATTAGTAAAATCATCCGCAAAACTAAAAATGTATTCAAAAAATTGATATATTAAAATTCAAGTAAAAACTATATTTAATTTACATAAGTTTGCATAATTTACATATTGTTGCGCACAGTGAGGGGTATATGTCTAAAAAGGATTTGTCAGAACGTGAGATTTGTACTCGTTTTATCTATCCTGCTCTAATAAATGCAGGGTGGACAGCGCAACAGATCCGTGAAGAAGTGACTTTTACAAAAGGTCAAATCATGGTTCGTGGCAAATTACATACCCGCGGTGAGACCAAACGTGCAGACTATATTCTTTACTATAAAAAGAACATTCCAATTGCGGTGATTGAAGCCAAAGACAATAAACATACTTTAGGTGCTGGTATGCAGCAAGCGCTTGGTTATGCTGACTGTTTACAAACTCCATTTGTATTTTCAACGAATGGAGATGGTTTCTTATTGCATGACCAGACAGGTTTGTTTAATCCCAATAAGGTGGAAACAGAGTTAGGTTTAGATCAATTCCCAGCACCAGATGTGTTATGGAATCTATATCAGCAGCATCATGGTGTAATATCACCTGAAGCAAAAGCTATTGTTGAATTTCCTTATTACGATGATGGTACAGATCGCACACCACGTTATTACCAAACCAATGCGATTAATAAGACATTAGAAGCAATTGCTCGTGGGCAAGATCGTGTCTTATTGGTTATGGCAACAGGTACAGGCAAGACCTATACCGCTTTTCAGATCATTTGGCGTTTATGGAAATCTGGTGCTAAAAAACGCATTCTCTTTTTAGCTGACCGTAATATTCTAGTTGATCAAACCAAGAATAATGACTTTAAACCCTTTGGCGACAAGATGACAAAAATCACCAATCGCACGGTTGATAAAAGCTATGAAATCTATCTGTCCTTATACCAGGCTGTAACAGGCTCAGAAGAAGAGAAGAACATTTATAAGCAGTTCAGTCCTGAATTCTTTGATCTAATCGTGATTGATGAATGTCATCGTGGTAGTGCTAAAGAAGATTCTGCATGGCGTGACATTCTTGAATATTTTAGTTCAGCGACCCACATCGGTTTAACTGCAACACCTAAAGAAACAAAAGATACATCTAACATCACTTATTTTGGTGAACCTGTATATACCTATACCTTGAAACAAGGTATTCAAGATGGTTTCCTTGCACCTTACAAAGTGATTCGTATTGATATAGATAAGGATCTGCAAGGGTGGCGACCAGCTAAAGGGCAAAAAGATAAACACGGTAGTGAAATCGAAGATCGTATCTTTAACTTAAAAGATATGGATAAAACGCTTGTCCTCGAAAAGCGTACAGAGTTAGTCGCTAGAAAAATTACAGAGTATTTGAACAGTACTGACCCGTATGCCAAAACAATTGTGTTCTGTGACAATATCGATCATGCAGAGCGTATGCGTCAGGCACTTGTGAACCTGAACCCTGAGAAAATTAAAGAAAATCGCAAGTACGTGATGCGCATTACAGGGGATGATCAAGAAGGTAAAGCCGAACTAGATAACTTCATTAACCCTGAAGAACGTTATCCTGTCATTGCAACCACTTCTAAACTCATGACGACAGGGGTTGATGCCCAAACTTGTAAATTGATTGTTCTCGATCAGCATATTCAATCCATGACCGAGTTCAAGCAGATCATTGGTCGTGGTACAAGAGTAAATGAAGAGTTTGGAAAGTCTTGGTTCACCATTATGGACTTTAAGAAAGCGACAGAATTATTTAGCGATCCTGCTTTTGATGGTGAACCGGTCGTGATTTATGAACCAAAAGATGGGGAACCGATTATCCCTCCAGAAGAAAATGAAGTTGGAGAAGTTGGTGGTGATACAACTGCGGGGCCAACGATTTTCGATCCTCCCACAGATAGTGGCGATGATGATACTGAAGGAGAACCACCTAAAAAATTTGTTGTGAACAATGTTCCTGTGAAAGTTATTGGGGAACGTATTCAGTTCTATGACAATGATGGCAAGTTAGTCACAGAGTCACTTAAAGATTACACCCGTCAGCATATTCTGAAGGATTATAAGTCTTTAGATACCTTCCTTCGAAAATGGAAAGGGGCAGATAAAAAATCGCTAATTATTGAAGAATTTCAAAAACAAGGTGTGATTTTTGAAGCACTGGAAGATGAAGTTGGTAAGGACTTCGATGCTTTTGATCTGATTTGTCATATTGCTTTTGATCAGCCAGCACTGACTAAAAAAGAACGTGCCAATAACGTCCGTAAACGTAATTACTTTACCAAATACAACGAGCAGGCGCGTCAGGTGTTAGATGCATTGCTGGACAAGTTTGCTGATCAAGGGATTCAGCCGATTGAAGATGTGCAGATTTTAAAAGTTCCACCTTTTAATCAGATAGGATCACTCATGGAGATTATTCAGTCCTTTGGTTCGGTTGAAGAATACACAAAAGCACTGAAAGAACTAGGCGATCAACTTTACGATGATGTGTCTTAAGGTTGCTGTCTGTTAAACTCTTACACAAATTTAATATTAATGATTTGAAGTCGAATTATGAGCATTTCGGGAACAATTAAGTCTATTCAAGATACCATGCGTGAAGATGTGGGCGTAGATGGTGATGTACAACGCCTTGGTCAGTTGGTTTGGATGCTTTTCCTGAAAGTGGTTGATGACCGTGAAAAAGAAGCAGAAACTCTTGCATTTTTTGAAGGCAAGACCTTTAAATCACCAATTCCTGAAGAATTCCGTTGGCGTAACTGGGCAGCCAATGATGAAGGTATTACTGGGGATGCGCTTAAAGACTTTATTGATAATCAGCTTTTCCCAAGATTACAAAATCTTGCTCAGGAAAATGATGATCCTCGTGCGCGTGTAGTACAGTCTGTTTTTGCAGATGCCTATAACTACATGAAGTCAGGTGGTCTGATTCGTAAAGTGATTAACCAGATTCAAAAAGGCTTTGACTTTAATAAATCAAGTGAGCGTCACGCTTTCGGTGACATTTACGAGCAATTGTTGCGTGATCTGCAAAATGCGAAAAACTCAGGCGAGTTTTATACCCCTCGTGCTGTCACCACGTTTATGGCACAGATTGTCGATCCAAAATTGCATGAATCTGTGCTTGATCCTGCATGTGGTACGGGTGGCTTTTTAACCTCTGCCATTGAGCATAAGCGTGAGCAATATGTGAAAAATGCCGATGATGAAAAAGTCTTACATGACAGCATTTACGGTATTGAGAAAAAACCTTTACCGCATTTGCTTTGCACCACCAATATGATTTTGCACGGCATTGATGTGCCAGTCAAAATCCGTCGTGACAATACCTTGTCTTATCCATTGATTTCATGGACAGCAGATAAGCGTGTGGATGTGATTCTAACCAACCCACCATTTGGGGGGACGGAAGAACAAGGCATTGAGAAGAATTTCCCGTCGAAGTTCCAAACCCGTGAAACTGCCGATTTGTTTATGGTGCTGTTGATTCAGCTTTTAAAAGCCAATGGTCGTGCAGCCGTGGTTTTACCTGATGGCTTTATGTTTGGTGAGGGGATTAAAACTGCCATTAAAGAAGAGCTGATGGAGAAATGTAATCTGCATACGATTGTACGTTTACCGAAATCTGTTTTTGCACCGTACACTTCCATCAGTACCAATATTTTATTCTTCACCAAAGGCAAAAAGACCGAAGATATTTGGTTCTATGAGCATCAATTGCCACAAGGCGTAAAAGCGTATAACAAGACCAAGCCGATTCAACTCAAAGAGTTTGATTCATTAAAAGCATGGTGGGGCAATGAAGCTGACGGTTTTGCCAGTCGTGTTGAAAATGAACAGGCGTGGAAAGTTTCTAAGCAAGAGATTTTAGATCGTAACTACAACTTAGATATTAAGAATCCGCATCAAGTAGAAGAGGAAATCAAAGACCCTGAGGAATTGTTGGCGCAGTATGCGGATTTACAAGCTGAGATCAGCAAAATCCGCAATCAGCTTATAACGATTTTAGATGAAGCGTTAAGCCAATAATTTGGGGTGAATGAGATGACCGATGTAAAACAGCTCATTACTGAGCATTTGGATATTTGGCTGACTGCGGAAACTGAGAAGAAGTCAGGGCGTGGGCGTAGTTCGGGTTCAAATGATACGATTTATGGTGTACAGAAGCTTCGTGAATTGATTTTGAAGTTAGCTGTGCGTGGGAATCTTAATACATATAACAGTAATGATGCTGATATTTTACCTTTATTAAAATTAAAAAAGGAAAAATATGAAATAGCTCAGAGAAAAGGTTGGATCAAAACCACTATTGGAGCAGTCTATTCTTTTGTATATGGTGATAACCTCCCACAGCCAAAGAGATCTAATACGGGTGAATATAATGTGTATGGTTCAAATGGTATTGTTGGAACTCATAACGAATATTGTATAGATAAGCCCTGTATTGTGGTGGGACGAAAAGGCTCTGCTGGGGCATTAAACATTTGTGAAGAAAAAAGTTGGGTGACAGATGTTGCTTATGCTTGCATTCCTTCTGATCCAATCAACTTGAAATTCAGTTATTATTTGTTATCAACTTGCGGATTGGATGATTTAGGAAAAGGCATTAAACCTGGTCTAAATAGAAATGATGCGTATAAAGTTAATATATTAATCCCACCACTTGAAGAACAACAACGTATCGTTGAAAAAGTTGATGAACTCATGCAACTGTGCGATCAGCTTGAACAACAACAAACTTTAAGCAGTGATGTCCATGCTACATTGGTCGATACTTTGCTAAAAGCACTCACTGAATCAAACGATGCCGATGATTTTCAAGGCAACTGGCAACGCATTGTCGCAAACTTTGATGTGCTATTTACTACGGAACACAGCATTGAACAGTTAAAACAAACGGTTTTACAGCTTGCTGTGATGGGTAAGTTGGTCAAACAAGACCCAAGCGATGAGCCTGCAAGTGAGTTACTTAAAAAAATTGCGGATGAAAAAGCCAAGCTGATTCAAGACGGTAAGATTAAGAAGTCGAAGCCTTTGCCTGAAATTGCTGAGGATGAGAAGCCATTTGAGTTGCCGAGTGGGTGGGCGTGGGTGCGCTTAGAAAATATCTCTGAATTGATTACTAAAGGCTCTTCGCCAAAATGGCAGGGAGTTAATTATGTTGAAGAAGGATTACTATTTATAACTAGTGAAAATGTAGGTTCTTATTCATTAATTTTGGAAAATATGAAATATGTTGAAGAGAAGTTCAATGAAATTGAACCTAGATCTATTCTTGAAGAGAATGACTTTTTGATGAATATTGTTGGTGGGTCAATCGGTAGAACTGCTATTTATGATCTAGAGAAAGTCGCTAATATTAATCAAGCAGTCTGTTTAATTAGATTATTTTTAGAATATTTAGATAAATTGTTCCTCTTACATTTCTTTAATTCTGAAATATGTAAAAACTATATGTTTGATAAACAAGTGGATAATGCTAGACCAAACCTCAGTATGGGTAATATTTCAAAGTTTTTAATTCCTATTCCACCAATCAAAGAGCAAAAATTAATTATTGAAAAAGTAAATGAAATTTTCTCTATGATTGAACAGCTTCAAGTTTTACAAAGTAAATTACAGAAAACCAAGCTTCATTTAGCAGATGCTTTGGTGGCGAATGCAGTTGAGAATGTCTAATGGGATCAATTAATACCAAGTATAGAAACAATTTACCTGTTTCTGATGCAACTGAGCGTTTGGTTAAATTTATTGAGTCCAAAGGCGGTAAAAATGTACATGATAGTCGTCATCAAAGACAAATTAGTAAAGATGGTTATGCTTTAGCAGGTGGATTAGTCTATGAATTCCCTCATAGAAAAGGATTAATGATCCAGTTAAATGCTGATCTTCCAAGCATTTATGTAAAAAGCATTTTATCAAATGGACAACATATTTTTGATGTGCTACCCGAAGCTAGAAAGTTTAATAAACCTGGTAAAGTTTATACTGAAAATAAGAAAGGGCATTCAACAAAAGGATATCATGCAGCATTGGACCATGAAGACTGGCTGGCTCCAAGTTCCAATAATCCTGTTGTTCTATTAAGTCTGATAGAAATTGATATTGCTAAAAAAGTAGTTGATCTGATAAGTGATTCTACATCAGCCAACTCGGAGATCTTGCCAACAAACATTAATAATGGCAAAACAATAATAGAACGTGGAATGTCTGTAGATAAATTAATTGAAGTATTAGATCGGCAAGAAGAAATAGGAAAAAAAGGAGAGGAGATTGCTTATCAATGGGAGTATGCACGAATTTTTGTTTTAGCAAACAATCCTAAACTTGTGACAAAAGCGATTACTCGTACTGCATTAGATAATGTATCTGCGGGCTATGATATGGAAAGTCACTATGAAGGTGAGTCACGATATATTGAAGTAAAGACTACGACCTTAAAAGCTAACTCTGACTTTTACTTTAGTTTAAATGAATATGAAGTATTAAAATCAAAAGGAAAAGAAGCTTATATTTATCGAGTAGTTCTTGATGAAAATGGTTCAGAACATGAAGTGATAGAAATTCATGATCCATTTGGGGAAAATCACCCTGAAGAGCTAAAAGCAGTAGCCTTTAAAGCAAAATTAAGCGATTTTAAGAAGTAATTATTCATGAACAATAAAGATATTATTCATAGCTTAGCTGGGGCAGTTGGAAATATTTATTCAAAGATTGATCCTCCAAAAGAATTAAGTAAGTTTTTAAAAACACATGGCTTGAGTAACTATGAAGCATTAGCATGCTTTAATAGCAATAAAGAATATATGCATCAAAAAACCGAAGATGCTTTAAATTGTTTAACTTCGTTAGAACTTAGACTATTTATCGAATATATTCTCCCAAGAATTGATTCTATAAAAAATAGACAAACAATGGGGCTTTATCTTGACCAATTCAAATCACCTTTAACTTCAGAAAATAGAACAAAAATAGCAGAAACTTTTGCTTTGTATGATTTTTTTGGAGAGAAAGATTTCATTTTATCTATTCAGAAATATTTTAATTTAGATGGTTACGATAATGATCTTGGCAAAAAGCTGGATTACTCAAGAGTAAAGGTATTAACAAATTCAACATCTGGAAATCAAAAATTCACCAATAGTGATGTTTTTAAATATATAGGAGCTTATGATTGCTCAACCACACATTTTCTTTGGTTTCTAGAATTTTTATTAGATCCTTCACATCGATCAGAACAAGCTAATAAAGAGTTAGTTAATAGACTTAATGAAATTATTGGAAATGACGGATATGAAATAGTTGTTGATCAAGATTCAAAAATTTTTAGAACGAAATATATAATTACTGAAAAGAAAAAAGAATCCATAAAAGTCCCGAAACAAATTATCTTTGCTTCGAAAAATGTGAAACCAGATTTTGGTATTACAGATGTTCTCGATGGTGATATTTCTTTAATTGCTGATGCAAATTCACTGAACTATGATGAAAAAATATATGATCATCTTACTTGGCAGCAGCTAGAAGACTGGTGGGAAGATAATAATTTAGAAATTAATAAAAGTTTAAAAAAACGATTAATTGATTCTCTAGATTCAGAAGCTGAAATTATGTTTTTCAAAGCATATTTTATAAACTTTGGATTCTTGGGTGACACACTTCCCGCATTATTACCACAAGTATATGTAGCATATGATCCAGTAAGTGCCAAAGATCTACCAAATGGGAAAACACGAATCCGACAACGTATCGACTTCTTAATGATTCTTCCAAATCTAAAGCGCGTCATTATTGAAATTGATGGAAAACACCATTACGCACGAGAAGATGGTAGAGCGGATACCAAACGCTATGCCGAAATGGTTAGAGTAGACCGTGAGCTGCGTTTAAGAGGGTATGAAGTTTATCGTTTTGGTGGTGCAGAGTTCTATAATGATCAAAATACACCCGAAGATAATGCGGTATCAGTTGTAAAAGATTTCTTTACAGCATTGTTTAAGCAACATGAAATTCTTTAATTTTTAAAACGCAAAAAATTCTAGTTATATCTATATGATTTTTAATTATTATTTTTACTACCTAGGCGCTGGTAGGCTAAATGCTTGCCAACGCTTGTAGGAAAATAATTATTTGATTATTCTAATTTTCATAGCGTTAGCAGTTGTACATGATTGTTTTCGTGGACCTGGTATATGTCGGTTGAACTCGCTTAGTTTCGGAGTGGGAGAAACAGTCTAATTTTTTAGACAAGTAAAATATACAAGTCAGAAATCCTTTTCAGATGCGTTTCTCTTGTACGCAGACGATACAAGAACCATCATCCCAGTTCGTAAGACGAACTGGGATGATTCATTCGATAAAGCTAATTATGAAATTTTGCCCAAATGGGTTTTATTTCATAATTAGCTTTATTTTTTGCCGATTTCATTTTTAGCTTTAATTTCTGCTGAAAATTTCAAAATTAACTTTTATGGACATGAACTTATGGTTAAGTGTATCTTATTTAACTTGTATTTAACATAATATACATTATACGAAATACTATTGTTAGAACCCATTTAAAGTGTCTATATTCTCACCAATAAAAATGTCTGGTTTATGATGGTTTTTATCACCATGGACTGGATATAAAATAT
>NZ_JAMXXN010000046.1 GCF_024129435.1 Acinetobacter lwoffii
GATTCCTAAACTTTTATCTGCTTCAGAACTATTAATTTCTAAGACACGATAAACAGATCCATATTTTCGATAATCAGTAACAATAGAACTAACGGCAGATGCAACAGAACTCACTGCGAGTCCTACAGTACTAAACCATCCCATCTTTTTCTCCTAGTTCAAATATTTTCTAAATTCTGTTTAATATCTTTAGGGCTATACACATAAATTTGATGTTCAGTTTGTAGCAGCTCAACCGAAATTTTCAGTGCGTTATGAAATTGTTCCAAAGTGAGTCCTAGCAAACTTAGAATTAAAAATAAATTCTCTATATGTAAAGCCGTTTGGCCAGACTCGATTTTAGATAATGAGGAATTACTTAAATTGAGTAACTTAGCAAATTCTCCTTGTGCAATTCCCAAGAACTTTCGTCTTTGACTGATTACTAATCCAATAACTTGATGAATAGAAGTTTTAGCAACGTAATACTTCATTGAGACTCCTAGCTAAAATTCCATACTAGCATATTTTTCATAAAAATCAAATTTTCTTAATTATAAAAAAATATTTTCTTTTAATGAAAAAATAACTTGCATTAAATTAAAATAAAGCTTAGATTTTATTCAAGCCGGGTTGCAAAGTGTTACTCGTAAATAACCTTTTTTAGGAGAAGTTCTTATGTGGGATGTATTAATCGATATTGCTGCAGAAGTAATTAAAGAAACTGTTAAAGAAAGTATTAAATAAAAGGGGGGGGAAAAACATGCAGTACACATTAAAAGGTTTTATTGAGGTTCTCTTACCAAGACCTCCATTTCCACCCATTTTTTTCTAAATTTTTTATAGAAAGATAGGGCTTCAGAGCCCTATTTTTATTAGGGTAATAAAATGAAATTAAAAAGATTAAATGCAAAACAAGTTTTAAAATTTCTGACAACGTTAGGTTGGTACTTTGATAGTCAAAGAGGTAGTCATAAGCATTTGAAACATAGCTGTATAAAAGGCAAAGTTACCATCCCTTTTCATCGGGAGTTAGACATAGGAACCCTAAAAAGCATATTTTCTCAAGCTGGACTTAGCTGGAGTACAGTAATGAAATTAATAGGGGATATTTAATTCATTACCTATTCAAAAGTAAAAAAATCTCCCTCCATTTAACATAATGGCGGTTATACGAAGTACACTTGTATATTAACTTAAATATCAATAACTTAAAAAATTCATCCTGATCATAAAAACCGCAAAAAGCCGATTTTGAAACAAGTCGGCTTTTTTATGATCGTTTTTGATAGTTTTTGCCAAGAAAATTGGCTAAAAAATGATCAATTTAGCAATCAGTGCCCATTTCATGTGGATCCAGGTTCCAAAACTATCCCCAATTGCTGGGGATAAAATTTAGGCTATTTTGTACGCTCAGGCTTACGTGAATCTCGGCCCTTTGCGGCTATCTAGGATACTGGAACTTTCCTATGATGAACTCATCAGGAACAGGAAGTTCCATAACATAAAACAAAAATTATAAGTTATTGCACATGGACCAGAGGGTACAACAGCACAATCAGCGACAATAAAAAACCCCGGCATCCTGCCGGGGTTTTTTATTATCTAAAATTTTTAAATCAGAGTTGGATGGGCATCCAGAATGCGAATTAAAGTCGCTGCAGGACCAGTCGGATAGCGACGGCCTTGTTCCCAGTTTTGTAAGGTTCTTGCGCTGATATGCAAACGTGCAGCGAATTCTGCTTGGGTTAAACCAGTTTTCTCACGCACTCCTTTAATATCCGGCAATTCAAGTTCTGTGACTCGACTTGCCTTTATCTCATTACGTTTGATAGCACCAGCTTCTTTGATTGAAGCAACCAGGTCATCAAATAAGTTGTTATCCATGAAATTGCTCCTTCACTAATTGACGCAAAATCGAGGTTTCTTTGTCCGTCAGATTATCTTTCACAGACTTTGGATAAGCCACCAAGAAAAAGATCTGATCATCTTCTGTGACCCAGTAATAGATCACACGGATACCGCCACTTTTACCTTTATTGCCTTGAGCACAGCGTACTTTACGAATTCCACCACCATTCTTGATTAAGTCACCTTTATCAGGCTGTACCAAGAGATCTTGCTGGAGCTGACGATACTCTTCATCACTTACAAGCTCTTTGATTTGCTTGGTAAAGATACTGGTTTCAATGAATAACATAGGTTGAAGTACGTCAATGGCGTATAAGAATTTTAGCAGTTTTAGAATAAAAAAACGAGAAAAGGTAGCTCTCATTTCTCATAACCGAAATTATCTTACGTGATTAGCTTCAATTTTGATTTTTAGGTAATAGAAATTACAACCAAAAGGTAAATAAATATTCAATTTTTTGATACAAAAAGTCATTTATAGTATATTTAATTAATTGATATAATTTACATTAAGTACATTATTAGAATAAATATATAGAATGCCTCGTTTAGTTCTAAAGGCTAAATCAATAAGATCTTTTGATCCTAAATTTTTGATGGCCTTAATTGATTGTCTACCTTTAAATCAGCGACCCTCTATTAAGGAATTATTAAATCTTTATCCAGAAGAAATTAAATTAGATCTAACCTCTGAAGTATTGGAGTCTACTATTGAAAAAATATCAGCTCGATTAGGTACGGTATTCGATATTCAACATTCATAATTTAAAATTAAATAATAGATGTTATATGAAAGGCACAATTCATGAGCCTTTTCATCACTCGTTTAACATAAAATCTCTTATACGAAGCCAAAAAAGTAGCCCCACCCCCATGTTGGATAGGAGCTTTATGGCAAAAAATAGAGTGAATTCGATAAAAAATGAAATCCTCTAATTCTTGTTTTAATTATTTTTCTAACTAAGAATTAGAGGATTAATTTTTTTTTCCCTCTGGAGTTTTATAGTTATTGTTATAAGACTTATTAGATCACTTATTGCTCAAATAATCCTCCCAATCTGATCATTGACTTATGGATAAGTGTGATGGAAATCACAAAATCGATCAGATCTAAAAATCAGATAATTAAACTATTTATGAAGAGCGAATTGTTCTTTTAATTTTCTGATCAGTCTTGTATTGCGATAAGGCGTATACCGCCCAAATGGCCGCCGGGATCCAACCTAAAACTGTAATCTGAAGTAGCAAACAAATGATGCCTGCAAATGGTCGTCCTATGGTGAAGAACAGCAGCCAGGGAAAAATTAAAGCAATTAGCAATCTCATTTCAAATTCCTATGTATCTTTTCAAAAAATTAATAATTAACTGCCGACAGATCAAACAGCTTACGATCTCTTTCATCCGTTAAATACTTATCCATCTGAGCAATCAGTTTTGCCCGAGCCTGTTCATCATCTTCGGTAATTTTCAACATACAGGATCCGATCAAAATCTTGCGTCTGGTATCGTCCTTGCGTGCCTGTTCTTTCTCTTTGGCACGTTCTCTTGCCAGTGCTGCCTGTCTTTGAGCCTTTAACTGCTTTAGCTTTTCTTCCTGGGCTTTAATTTTGCTGTCTAGTGTTTCAGTAATGCTCATTAATCTAATACCATCATCCTGGGAAACCATCCCTAACATAAGCGCACTTGAATATGCATTCAAGGTGCTATATGTATAGTAATGTTTTCCTCGAAGAGCGCACTTATGCAAACTTCGTTTGCAAGTCCGATTGGGGTCTCCCCAATACCCCGACAACCGTAGACACGGTTGTATTTCACTACGTGAAAATTTAAAAGCGAAAAATAGGCATGGCGATTTACCACTTTTCAGTCAAAACCGTAGCACGATCAGCAGGACGTTCCGCCACTGCTGCAATCGCCTATCGGGCTGGTGAAAAGATCTATTGTGAACGTGAAGGCCGAGAACATGACTACAGCCGAAAAACTGGTGTGGAATACAAAGAGATTTATTTACCCAAAGACGCACCAGAACATTTAAAAAACCGGGAAAGACTCTGGAACGAAGTTGAACAGCACGAAACCCGAAAAAACTCGACAGTTGCCCGGGAATTTGAAATCGCTTTTCCAAGTGAATTAAATCAGGAACAACGCCTGGCCATGCTCGAAGAACTATGCGCCAGTATCGTGGACAGACATCAGGTGGCCGTTGATGCCTGTATCCATGCCCCGCATACCGGATCCGGCAGTGATGAACGCAATTATCACGCCCATATCCTGATGAGCACACGCAAGCTCATTCCCGAAGGTTTTACCGAGAAAACCCGGGAACTGGATCAGAAACACAGTGGAGAAATCGAACACTGGCGCAAACACTTTGCCGATATCTGCAATATGCACCTGGACATGGCCGGATACACCGCCCGAGTCGACCACCGCAGCTACAAGGACCAAGAGAATGGTCTGGAAGCCACCCTGCACGAAGGGCCTAAAGTCACCGAACTGCGCCGAAAAGGGATTGAGACCGAAATCAGCCGAAGCAATGATGAAATCAAACAGAGAAATCAGGCGCAGCTGCAATACGGCAAAAATATGGATCTGCTGATTGCTGAAAATGAGATCAAACTCAGCACACTGAAAACTGAACAGCAGATCCAAATCAAAAATAGCGCTAAAACGCCACCA
This sequence comes from Acinetobacter lwoffii, assembly GCF_024129435.1. Lineage (GTDB taxonomy): Bacteria > Pseudomonadota > Gammaproteobacteria > Pseudomonadales > Moraxellaceae > Acinetobacter > Acinetobacter lwoffii_F. The sequence continues at coordinate 4,571 of NZ_JAMXXN010000046.1, forward strand.
ATTGACGAAAAAGCCCTGTTTGAGGAAAAACAGAGGGAAACCCTTGGCAAAGTGCTAAAACGCGAAATCAGCGCAAAAGACGCGAATCTAGACCTGGATTTCATGCAGCGTAATCTCAAACAAGCCGAAATAACCCTGACCAAGCACCACAAACATCAAAATGAGTTCAATCAGCAGCTTGCCCAGGAGATCGTGAAAAGCGGACTCAAGCAAAGTCATGACAAATTGCAAAGCCTGGTCGATCAACACAACGAATTAACTCAGAACAAACCCTTACTGTTTGGAAAAAAAGCCTGGGAAGCCCAACGTGATGCGATTTACCAGGAGCACAAAAAGCTGAAAGGTCAGCATGAACACCAGAAAAAACATGGTGTGAAGGATTTATTGGAAAATGAAAAGTTTAAAGAACATGCCTGGAAGCAGTACCAACAACAACATCCGGCCAAAGCCAAGCAATACCAGACTCTATACCAATCCTATCAAGTCATTAAAAAATGTGTGGATGAGATCAAAGCAGAACAACAGCTGAAACTCAGACAAGAACAACAGCTCAAAGCACAGCAACAAGCTCCTAAAATGAAATCTCGTGGCATGAGTCGCTAAACAGAGCGAGTGTCTACGAGCGAACTGAGAAAATTTGCCCATCCCTTTCCCTGATTACAAGCTCCCTATCCATCAATCACCTTCATCACAGAGCATCCCGTATGGGTGCGAACTTTCCAAGTTTGATTCCTAAATCGAGCGTAGCGAGAAAAAAAGCTTATGAGCGAAGCGAATTCCGAGCTGCTTTTGATCTTGCTTTTGCTTTTTCTAAAAGTCACGAAAATATTAACTAAAAATTGCCCCGACGAATCGAGCGAAAGCGAGATTCAATAGAGTTTGAGCGCAGCGAAAACCAAGGGCAATTTTTCATGAAATATGCTTTTAATTATTTTTAAGCTTTTAAATGCTTTTAGATAGCCTGTAAACCTAAATTTATAAGGCTTTGAGCGATTATAAAACGAGGTTTACCTTGCATTAAAACGAGGTTTACCTTGCATTAAAACGAGGTTTACCTTGCATTAAAACGAGGTTTACCTTGCATTAAGCGAGTTGATAATATAACCTCGTCTTATTGACTTAAAAATATAAATTTTTCATATGAAAACCGAACTAATTGTCAAAGATAACGCTTTAATTAATGCTAGTTATAACCTTGATCTAGTAGAACAACGATTAATTCTTTTAGCTATCGTTGAAGCCAGGGAATCAGGTAAAGGGATAAATGCTAATGATCCATTAACAGTTCATGCTGAAAGTTATATCAATCAATTTGGTGTACATCGAAATACTGCTTATCAAGCCTTAAAAGATGCTTGCGATGACCTATTTGCAAGACAATTCAGTTATCAAAGTCTTAGTGAAAAAGGTAATGTCATTAATCACAAGTCAAGATGGGTAAGCGAGGTTGCTTATATTGATAATGAGGCTGTCGTTAGACTTATTTTTGCTCCTGCTATTGTGCCTTTAATAACTCGATTAGAAGAACAATTTACAAAGTATGAGATACAGCAAATAAGCAATTTAACGAGTGCTTATGCTGTTCGCTTATATGAAATATTGATTGCGTGGCGTAGTACCGGAAAAACGCCTCTTATAACTATCTACGATTTCAGACAAAAAATAGGTGTACTCGAGACTGAATACAAAAGGATGTACGATTTTAAGAAATATGTTTTAGACATTGCAGTAAAGCAAGTAAATGAACATACCGATATTAATGTCAAAGTTGAACAACATAAAACCGGCAGATCCATTACGGGCTTTTCATTTAGCTTCAAACAGAAAAAGTCAGCAACAAATACAGCCAATGACATTAGTCAGGACAAAGAGCTAAAAATCAATTTGACTGATGCACAACGATATTTATTTGCTAGTAAATTATCAGAACTTCCTGAGATGGCTAAACTTTCACAAGGTAATGAAAGCTATGAACAGTTTGCTGCTCGGATTGTAACCATGCTACAAGAGCCAAATAAATTAAAAGAATTTATGCCATTACTTCGAAAAGTCGGCTTTCAATGAATGATGTCAATTGACATAGTAAAGTTAACAATCAACTATTAACACTATTTGAAAACTGGTTTACATAATGAAAAAACTGTCAGTTTCAGAACTAGCGAAATTATATGGATATTCAAGACAAGCTGTATATGCCCATATAAAGAAAGGAAATTTATCAAAAGGATCGGATGGATTAATTGACTTTTCAGAAGCCTTGAGAGTTTTTGGGGAACCACAAAAAAGTAATTCTAGTGTCAACCAAAGTCAATCAACTAGTAGGCATAACTTAACAGAAGTTGACTCGCTAAAACGTCAAGTTGACATGCTGGAAAAACAATTAAATCAGGCAATACAGAGAGAAAATCAATCATTAGAACGTGAATCGTTTTATCAAGAACAGATTGAGGCCATGCAGCGCTTACTGGAAGCTCCAAAAGCCAATATGACTACGTTTACCGATCATAAATCTGAACAGGATATAACAACAGATTCTCGGCCACAGACTGAATCGAAGTATGACGGATTGACTACTCCAGAGAACAAACGCATCCCTGTTCCAGAACATATTGAGCCTACACCTAAAAAGAGGGGCTTCCTAAGCCGTTTTTTCCTTCCTTATGGTTAACCAGGACTCCATTTTTTTGATGAGCCAATTTCAGTGCAAACACGTGAAATAATGACTCACCAAAAAACCGGATGAGGTTTATTAAAACTGAATAAAACCGTGAAACATTGATCAAAAAGCATGCGTGGAACATAAATAATCAATAAAAAGCCGTTCTGGTGCCCTAATATCCAGAACGGCTTACTTTAATGTAATGATATTTAAAGAGAAATATCAAGCGTTTCGTATAAGGTGTATTATGTTAATTGTAGAAATTATTCACGATCTAATAATTTATTAATTGGATTATTTCTTATATTAGATTCTCTATTTATTATTCTATTCTGATACTCATCAATAGTTATTTGGGTCGATTGAATATTTCCTTCCTGATTGGTAACACCTTGATTTAGTAAACTTTCATACATCTGTAGATGGTTAATGTAGTGTTCTAAATGTCCTTTTTCATGAATTAGTTCTTTCTTATCATCATACAAAGTAAAGATATTATTTAGAGGTTCTTCTAAAAATTGATTCAAATGATCTGCATTTACATCAGGTAATTCATTCAAACTAGCTTCAAGATTTTCACCGATTCCTAAACTTTTATCTGCTTCAGAACTATTAATTTCTAAGACACGATAAACAGATCCATATTTTCGATAATCAGTAACAATAGAACTA
>NZ_JAMXXN010000047.1 GCF_024129435.1 Acinetobacter lwoffii
GGGCTGCTGCTGGATTTTTCCAAGAACCAAAATTCAATTGATCTATTCATTTCTAAAGTCAGATCCGCGATCAAGTTTTAAAAAAGTGTAAGGTGTGTGACCTTGTATAGTGGCGTTAGCCTGAATTTCGAATAAGAGATTTTATGTTAAATAGAAGTTATTTAATAAACGGTGTATATGGTTTACTAAGCTAACCTACTATTTTTTTCAGTACACATCAAAACAAGCAAAGTCTATCGAGCGGAATGAGTTATTGAAAATATTCAAATGGATAGGAAGATCTCTTTGGAAAAAGTGGTCTGGTTATCATCGTCGAATTTTGGTGGAAACCAAGATGCATTGCATCAAATTATTAGGCGATAAATTAACAGCAAGAAGTTTCTCTAGCCAGGTGAATGAAATTCATGCACGCGTAGCAGTCCTGAATAAATTCACAGAATTAGGTCGCTTTCATATTCAAGTTGCCACTTAAATTTGATTCGATTAGGAAAACTCTATCTTTCTGTTATTAGGTAACAAAGCCGTACAGAATGAGATGTTATTTGGAGAATATTTAATTCTGTCTAGACTTAATGATTTTTAATTTATATAATTAAAAAAAGTCAGTCTAACTCCACATTTTAGGCTGACTTTTTTTTAAAAAAATATGACAAAAAATGTCAGTTTATAAATCTAAAATATGACAAAAAATGTCAGTTTATAGGTTTCCTTAAATAATATGTATTTAGTATTTTAGTTTTTATACTAAGTAGCCAAATAAATTCAAATACTTCTATATTTTTATATATGACTAAAATTGTTGATATTTATAGGTTTTACGGTAATTATTTATGATGAAATAAGTTCGTTTTATCAATTAAAATAAATAATTTATCTATAAGTTGAAATATTGGCATAAAATATGCATTGAATAAAAAAATCATTTTATTTAAGTTAGGGGAAAATTATGGCTTTACAAAAAGGTTTTACATTAATTGAGTTAATGATTGTCGTGGCAATTATTGGCATTTTAGCTGCAATTGCAATACCTGCATATACATCTTATGTAGAAAAGTCTTCGACTACTGCTTGTCAAGCAGAAGTTAAAGGTGTTGCTAATGATGTGCTTATTAAATTAAATGATCCATCTGAAACTCCTCCGACTGATGGTGCCACTTTATTGGTCGGTTCTGCTTGTTCGGGAAATATCACATTTGGTACGGGTGGTATTGTTAAAGGAACAATTCCTAAACCTAGTGATTCAACTAAGCCTGTTGCTAAATGTACGGTTACCAATCGAGTAGCATGCGAACTTGCTGCTAGTTAATGTTCAATTATAGAGTAAAAAATGCATATTTAATGATGCATTTTTTACTCAGTTTTCCTAAAATTAATATGATACACGTTATAAGAAGCCAAAAATGGGAGCTTAAGCTCCCATTTTTACTGATGATTTTTTAATTCTTTGAGCATAGCATCCCGCAAGATTTCATTCATTCGTGTTTGATAGCCTTTGCCTTGAGCTTTAAACCATGCAAGTACGTCAGCATCTAAACGAATAGATGTTTGTTGCTTCACTGGACGGTAGAATTGATTGTGGCGTACAGCATTACTCCAGTCGGTAATTTCAGGAATATCTGATAGGTCTAGTTGATCGTCAGGAAGCATTCCCTTAGCAAGCAAGCGTTCAATTTCAGCATCTTGCTTGTCGCTGAATTTTTCATTCAGTTCTTTGCGTGAGTATCTAACCATGCTCATATTTATCTCGCTCCGCTTTTGTTACCTGTCTTGCACTAATGATTCGTATGATTTCACAGTCATCTTCATCAAAGATGGTGTGAGCTACTAAGAGCATTAGTACGCCTTTTACTTTTCCAATGGTTTGCCAACGTTCTTCACCATCGGTATGTCTGTCTTGGATTGAGATCCTTAATGGATCATCAAAAACAAGGCTTGCCGTTTCGAAAGAGACATCGTGTTTTTTCTGATTCTTTCGATTCTTTGCCTCATCCCATTCGAAATACTGTTTCATAAAAAACATTCAAATTTGTATATACAATAATGTATCACAAAATTGTATCACTCAAGTTGAGAAGCGTAATTTCTAGTCAAATTTATTGGCAAGAACTATCAAAACTGCTCATAAAAAAGCCGACTTGTTTCAAAATCGGCTTTTTGCGGTTTTTATGATCAGGATTAATTTTTTAAGTAATTGATATTTCAATTAATATACATGTGTATTGCGTATAACCGCCATTATGTTAAATAAATGCTTCTGCTGGTCCTTTTACCCTGTATTTCATATGTAAAGTTTGACTTTTTAGCCCATTTTTTCGTAAATATTCCTTCATTTCAGAAGTAAAATTTCTTTTTATTTTATTGAATTCATGAACTTTAATTGAATTATCTTTTCGAGCTTCTTGAATAAGTTTTAGTGTTGTTTGCAGCTTATTCACTTTAGAGAATTCTCCCATCATCATCAATTCTTTATGTTGATTTGAAAGAATTAACTGTTGTTGTGAAATAAAATATAAAGTTCCACTTCCAGCTAAAAAAAACAGGAAAATCGCGCTAATAATTAATTTCATAGGTATCTCAATAAGTTCCTATACCAGCTTGTCCAAAAATACTTCTTAGTGTTCCTATATCGAGATCCCCATGATCTGGAATGGTAATTTTTCCTTTTCTAATAGGATGCTTGAAATGCTTATGGCTACCCTTTTGGCTATCGAAATACCAGCCAAGAGATATAACTAACTTTAAAACCTGTTTTGTCTTCAATCTTTTAAATTTCATCTTATTCCCTTAAAAAGAAAGGGCCTAAAGCCCTATCTTTTAAACTTACTTATATCCATGTTTAGAAAAAAATGGGTGGAAATGGAGGTTTTGGTAAAAGAACCTCTATAAAGCCTTTTAATGTGTCTTGCATTTCTTTTCTCCTACTTAAGGCTTTCTTTTACTGTTTCTTTGATAACTTCTGCTGCAATATCAATTAAGATGTCTAACATTGTGTTTCCCTTTTGGAAATATTAACTATTTTTAGTTTGTGAAATATATTCTATAGTTGTTATATTTCTTGCGTCAATATGTTTTTTCATTTATTTTATATGTGTGTTTAAGGAGCTGAAATGAAGAAATATAAAGTTAAAGTCGAGATAAATGATGTCGCCGGAGCGACTTTATCTTATCTACGTAATCTACGAGGAATGAACCAACGTGAATTTGCTTATGCTTTAGTGACAACAGCTTCATCTTTATCAAAGTATGAGTCTGGAATAAGAACGGTTTCTTTAGAGTTATTATTAAGTTCTGCGAGTTTGCTAAATCTATCTTTGTTAGATTTAGTTGGGTTCATTGATAGAACAGTGAAGGAACTGGACTCTCAAAATATCTATGTATATAACGAGAAAGAAGTACCAACGCGTCTAGAAGAAGATGTTTTGGATACTGAACTTGATGAAAGAAATACTATCGCTAATATCTATTCTAGTGAAAATTCTGAAGTGCTGCGGGATTCTTATCGTACTGTAAGAAAGTTCGGATGTATAAATAAAGGATTTAATATAGAGTTTAGCGATGCTGATGGCGATACTAAATTAGAGGATAGATTGGCCGATTTATTTCGTATTCCTGCTAGTGAGGTAGTAAAGTTTTTAGAGCAAAATAAATTATTTGTTAATGAACTTAAAGTTTAGTTTTGCTGAAATTAACATAATACACCTTATACGAAATGCGTTATAATTCCACTTAGAAATCAATGCTGTAGTTTCTAGTTGATAGTCCGAACATCCCTGTTCGGGCTTTTTTTATGATTTTTCACGTTCCACGCCTATTCTTTGATCAATATTTCACGCTTTTGATTAGCTCAATTGAATAATCAGGATGCCTGGTCTTTTTCTTTTTGGCGTTCATCCAGCTCTTTTTTGAGTGCCTTTTTATCCTGGTACGATGCAATCAGCATGATCGGGATCAGCAGCGGGGCCACAATAATTCCCAGGGCAATGTCTTTCAGTTTCGGCATGATCTCTCTCCCTTAGTCATTATCAAAAACAGCATTCAGCACACGGCCAAATAAGCCACGTTTTTTAGGTTCTGGTTCAACATGCTCAGGAAGATGGATCCGTTTACTCTCGGAAGTAGTCAATTCGTCATAGTTAGAGTCAGTCTGTGACCGAGGATCCGTTGCTATATTTGAATTTGTAGATTCATTTAGCTTATCAATATTTTCTTGTTGTGACTGTTCTAAGGTGCCTTTAAACTCAATTCTATGAGTAAGATCTTCAATATGTTGCATCAAAGACTTTTCTCTTTGATTTGCTAAATCTAACTGATTTTTTAGTAAAGAAATCTGATCTTTTAATAGATTTTCGACTTCAGATTGAACGTGTACCTGTACATCCTTCTGAACTTGTTCAGTACGTGTACTGGACTGAACACCGACTGGGTTGCCATAAACTCTGATAAGTTCAGATAAGTCTATTAGACCATCATTATCTCTTGATAATTCACCATTTTTTAAAGCCTCATATATTGTTGTCCGTGATTTTTTAAAGGCTTTACTTGCGTCCATAACGCTAAATTTTGTAGTGTTCAATACAATCCCTCTGTTCATGTACAAGGATGTTCAGGTGAGCATATTACTGAACATTATCTTTATTTTGTTTGAAAGCCAACCTTTACTAGATATGGATATAGTTCTTTAAATTTTTCAGCATCTAATAGCATTTCGGCAATTCGTACGGCAAATTGCGGATAGCTTTCGGTGCCTTGAGAATACTTACTCATTTCAGGCAGTTCTGACAATTTGTTAGCAAATAAATGACGCTGGGCATCTGTTAACTTGGTGAAAATATCTAAGGTGTTTTGATCTCTAGCTTCTAGATTTGGTTTGTTAACGTTTTTCTTTTGCTTGAATGAGAATGAAAAGCCATAAATTGAACGTCCTTTTTTATGCTGCTCATACTTAACAGTGATATCTGTAAACTCATTAACTTGAGCCATAGCTAGATGTAAGACTCTGTCTTTAAAGTTCCCCATTCTTGTGTACTCATCATCAAGCACACCAATTTTTTTTCTAAACTCTTCAAGCTCTATAACAGGAGTTTGGCCAGTGCTACGCCATGCGATCAATAATTCATATAGACGTACAGCATAAGCACTACTGAGATTACTAACTTGCTGTAATTCATACTTAGTGAACTGTTCTTCGAGTTTAGTAATTAATGGAACAATAGCAGGTGCAAAAATTAACTTAACAGTCGCTTCAGCGTCAACATAACGAATCTCACTAACCCATCGGCTTAGTACGTTTTCGATATTTCCTCGTTTATTCATCTCTTGATAGCTAAATTGTCTAGCAAATAAATCTTTTGAAGCATCCTTTAATGCTTGATAGGCAGTCTGTCTTGCAACATTGAATTGATTGATATAGCTCTCTGCATGGACTTCTAAAGGGTTGTTTGCATTAATGCCTTTACCACTTTCTCTTGCTTCAACAATAGCTAAAAGAATAAGTCGCTGTTCAACTAGATCTAGGTTATAGCTTGCGTTAATTAAAGCATTATCTTTTACAACTAGATCTCGCATGTTATTAGTCTACTTTTTTATTTCTGAATATAAATCTATATAAAATATTATGTAGTTAAATGCAAGGTAAACGTAGTTAAATCTACAAAAAAAAATAAGTAGACTTATGGTAGGTAAACGTAGTCATATTGGTAGGTAAACGTAGTCATATTGGTAGGTAAACGTAGTTATATTGGTAGGTAAACGTAGTCATATAACCCTTGAAAGCATTGTGAACAAAGGCTTTCAGCATGTCTAAAAGCATTTAAAAACTTTAAAATAATTAAAAGCCCAGGCAAGGAAAAATTACCCTTGGTTTTCGCTACGCTCAAACTCTATTGAATCTCGCTTTCGCTCGATTCGTCGGGGCAATTTTTTGGCTCATCTCGTTGTGACTTTAATAAAAAGCAAAAGCACGATGAATTCGCTTCGCTCATAGAGCTTTTTTACTCGCTGCGCTCGATCTAGACTCAATTTTCTGCATGTAATTTACGCTTATTTAGGCTTCACAGCCTAAAAAGCTGTTTTTCAGAGGGTCTAAGCGCGAATTTCAGCGATTTCACTCGTAGACACTCGTTCTGTACCTTCCAGTGTGAATTTGAGCTTAAATCGCAAACAGGCAGCATTTAGAGCTACATTTAAAGAGGATTCAGATTAATTCCTTATCATTTGTTCCATGATCAAATTTAAATTTCTCAGGTCGCTTCTGTAGATTTTCAAGATTTCTTTGAGCATTCGTTATTTTTTGGCTAGAACTAGAAGCAGTATCCAGGTTCACTGATTTTTCTATTTTATTTGAATGTGGCTTTTTTTCACTGATTCCCATTTTGCTCAAATTTCGTAAAACTGAACTGTAAGAAATATTGTTCGCTAGCTCAGGTAAATCAGCGTGGATTTCCTTAATTGTATAACCAGATTCCAGCCGTTTTTCTATTTCTGGTAATACAGAGATGATGAATTTCTTTGCGCCATGTCTGGTGACCATAATGACTTCCTCTTTCTTTAATTTATGCAATTATGTGCAACTATATGCAATTAAGAGCTTTTATATGATTTTATATGAAATTATCTGCAACTATGAGCTTTTAAATGGTTTTTATTCATTTTGATGTGCAATTATATGCATTTATGTGCAATTGAACTTTCAGTGATATTGGCAAGATGTGTAATGTTATATAACATGG
>NZ_JAMXXN010000048.1 GCF_024129435.1 Acinetobacter lwoffii
CTTGGCGTTCCAGTTCTAGACGTTTGGTTTCTTGGTTCTTCTGCCATTGATCAAAACCTTGATCGACACGGTTTAAACCACGCTGTAAAACACTCTCTTTCTGCTGTTTCTGTTGGTCAAGTTGTTGGGTATTCTGCTGTTTCACATTGTCATTGAAACGGCTAATTTCAGTGTCTATGCCTTGTCTGCGTAATTGAGTGACTTTGGTGCCTTCATGGATGGTGGCTTGTAGCCCGTTGTTCTGATCGGCATAGCTGCGGTGATCTATTTTTTCTCGGTAGCCTGCACGTTCCAATGCTTTATTGGCTAAGTCTGCCCATGTTTCTCTAATTTGCTTAATGTCTTCTTGGGTTGTCCCCATACCAAGGCTTTTTCGTTTGGAGTTGCTGAGTTCAATATCGGTTTTGGTGTTCAGAGTGAGTTTATTGTCTGCGTCCAATTCGGCTTTTCGGGTTGTGAGCATGATATGGGCGTGATGGTTTTTATCATTACCGCCTTTACTCGGTTCATGGATGGCTAAATCTGCGATTACGTCATAGCGATCAACTAAGGACCTGGCAAAGTCTTTTGCCAAGTCCTTACGTTGATCAGCGTCTAATTCATCAGGCAGGGCAATCACCCATTCTCTAGCGGTTCGGGCATCTTTGCGGTTCTCGGTTTTTTCTGCCAAGTTCCAAAGTTCGCCACGGTCAATTTCAATATCTAAATTAGAGATAATTTCAGAATGGGCGACACCGTCTTTTCTCGTAAAGTCATGGGTTAGCCCTGTGCGTTCATCTTCTAGTTTTTCACCTGCACGATAGGCACTTGATGCAACCGCAGTTCGTCCTGAACTTCGGTTAACTGTTTTAGTTGAACAATGATAGATTGCCATGCAGTCGCCTTGAGATGCTTTTGTTTTTAAAAAATTGCGTAGCAGTTTTTTGGGGTTAAGGGGTATCCCCTTACGCAAACTTTGACTTGGATGAAATCCAAGTCGTAAGTGCGCATTTCATGAAAAACACGATAGCATATAGCCCGCTTGAATTTCAATTCATAGGGCCTTATGCTTGAGTGGTTTTCTATATCCCGAAATCTGAATCATGACAAAAGCTGCTGAAACTCTCGAAAAGAAAATCGAAGCCCAGTTAGAAAAGCTGAAACAGTTAAAGGCTCGCAAACAAGCTATCGAAGCTAGAGAAAGGTCAAAGCAAAAAGAGCAGGAAAGGAAGGATGATACTCGACGTAAAATTTTGCTTGGTTCTTATTTGATTAAAAAAATGAATGCCAATGAAGCCAATAAAGAAAAAATACTCGCTGAACTCAACGAGTATTTAACAGAAGATAGAGATAGAAAGCTTTTTGATTTGCCAGTTCTAAATTAATAAAAAAGGGAGCTATTTAGCTCCATTTTAAATAGTTACTTAAACCCAAGTTGCTCCAGTAGCGGATAGAACATCCTAAATTTTGGAGGTTCTAAAAGCATATCAGCAATACGGATTGCAAAATCTTCATAGCTTTCAGTTCCTCGTGAATACTCGCTCAATTCAGGCAATTTAGCCATTTTATTGGCAAATAAATGTCGTTGAGCATCTGTCATAGGGATAAAGAAATCAGGTGTATTTGGATCCCTTTTTAGGTCAACTGTCTTTTCAATCTTTGGTTGGTGTTTTTGCTTAAAAATAAATGAAAATGCTGAAATTAATCGCCCTTTTTTATGCTGTTCATACGTTGCCGTAATATCTGTATATTTATTAATTTGGTTAATAGCTGGTTCTAATACACGTTTTTTAAAATCATTCATTGCTATGTATTCAGTGTCTTCGATACCAATTTTGCTTCTGAAATCGTGTAACTCAATTTTTGGAGTTTTTCCAACTTCACGCCATGCAATCAAAAGCTCATATAAACGTATAGCGTATTTACTGGTAAGTTGGCTAACTTGTTTAAGCTGATAGCTCGTAAAATGCTGCTCAAGCCTTGTAATTAATGGAACAACATCAGGCGCAAATGTAATCTCTAATGTGGCTGAATCATCAATGTATTTAATACGGCTTACCCATCTTGATTTTACTGTGCCTATATTTCCTTTTTTATCTTGTTCTTTAAAGGAAAATTGTCGATCAAATAAGTTTAAAACAGCATTCTTTAATGCTTTATAGGCCCCATCATTGCTTATATCAAAACGGCTAGCATAGTCCTTCGCATGTATTTCTAATTTACTATCGGCTGTAATACCGTTGCCTGTTTCTCTTGCATTAAGAATTGCTAATAGTATTAAACGTTGTTCAGTTACTTCTAAATTATAACTAGCATTGATTAACGCATTATCCTTCACAACAAGCTCATTTTTCATAATCAGATTATATTGTTACTTATAATATGGACATTGTAAATTGAAGTCACTAAAGGGTCAATACCTATAATGTCCCTTTATAGAGACTAAATGTCCCTTTATAACCGACTAAATGTCCCTTTATAACCGACTAAATGTCCCTTTATAACCGACTAAATGTCCCTTTATAACCGCTAGAAGTCTTTAATAGAAAGGTTTCTAGCGGTCGTAAAAGCATTTAAAAGCTTTAAAATATATATAAAAGCCTAAGTAGGCATGAAAACAGCCCTATGCCCTCGCTAAAGCTCGGACGTTTTAACCTCGCTTTAGCTCGGTTGAGGGGCTGTTTTTTTCAAATATGAATTGAGGATTTAATAAAAAAAGAAACTATGCCTTCGCTTCGCTCAGTAGTCTTTATGCTCGCTTCGCTCGTCTAGAATTTGGCTAATACAGTTCGCACCCATTCGGGATGCTCTGTATCTTTCATTATGAAGCAAAGGGGAGTTTGTAATCAGGGAAAAGGCAGGGGCGAAATTTTAATGCCAGGTGGTCGCTCGTAGACACTCGCTCGGCTATTACTGGAAGAAGTTTAATAATTAAAATATCTAATCAAAACCGTGGAACAATGATCAAATAGTAAGCGTGGAACATAAAAAATAGAAAAGTTGCCGCCTTGTTGCTCTATGATTCAAGGCGGCAATCTCTAATATAATGATCTTGAAGGAAAAAACTGTTGTATTTCGTATAAGGTGTATTATGTTAATTTCAAAAATACTTAATGATCACTGAAGTGTAGCAAGCATCAACCTAGCTTCGGTATGTCCATTATTTGATGCTTCTTTTAGCCAATTCAGCGCTTGTTCTCGATTTTTTGGTAATCCATTCTCACCATTTAAATATTTCTTCCCAATATTGAATTGTGCCATCGCATTACCATTATTAGCCGCCTTTAAATACCATTTATTTGATAGTGCTATACTTTGTGCTACTCCGTGACCATTAGCATACATTGATCCAAGATCATGTTGCGCACCTGCATGTTCTTGAGCTGCTGCCTTACTAAACCATTCAAAGGCTTTGGTATAATTTTGGCTTACACCCTGCCCATAAATATACATTGAACCAAGGTTAAATTGCGCAGATGCCTCTCCTTGAACCGCTGCTTTGCTATACCATTCAAAAGCGTTGATATCACTTTTAGTTACGCCCTGACCTAATTCATACATCCTACCAAGATTATATTGCGAAAATGCCTCCCCCTGAGCCGCTGCCTTGCTATACCATTCAAAAGCTCTGACATCACTTTTAGTTACGCCCTGACCTAATTCATACATCGATGCAAGGTTATTTTGTGAAGGTACATACCCCTGAGTCGCTGCTTTGCTATACCATTCAAAAGCTTTGACATCACTTTTAGTTACACCCTGACCTTTTTCATACCTTACCCCAAGGTTATGTTGTGAAGGTGCATACCCTTGTGTCGCTGCCTTGCTATACCATTCAAAAGCTTTGGCATCACTTTTAGTTACTCCATCACCATAGGCATACATCATCCCAAGATTATGTTGTGCCAATGCAAATCCTTGAGCAGAAGCTTTGCTAAACCATTCAAAAGCTTTGGCATCATTTTGACTTACGCCATCACCATAGCTGTACATTAGTCCAAGGCTGTATTGTGCAGGTGCAAGTCCCTGAACTGCTGCCTTACTAAACCATTCAAAAGCTTTGGTATAATTTTGGGTTATACTCTCACCATCATAGTAAGCATCTCCTAGCTTATTTTGAGCAGATGCATCTCCTTTCTTGGCCATGTCCTGTAGTTTTTGAAAATTCTCTGTGTTCGCAAATGTAGGTTTCATAAATAGCAATAAAGTGAACAGTAATAATATTCTTTTAGTGAATTCCATTATCAAATTTCTATTTTATTAATAGTGATAGGATTTTAGTATAGCTTTAAATCCTTTCTAGAATAATATTCCTGAATTAATCAAATCTCTATCCATTTAACATAATGGGCGTTATACGAAATTTAGTTGTTAGAAACCATTTATTACATCAAAAGTAATGAAAAAGTAAAGAATATGCCTTATATTATCTTTACTTTAATGGTTTTTGAGTGAGGAAATCATGTCCGCAGTCAATTTCAATATGCGCTTAGAAGCAGAGTTAAAAGAACAAGTCACGCCTATTTTGGAAGACTACGGTTTGACTATGCCCCAAGCATTCAAACTGTTCTTGAATCAAATCGTTAAAACGAAGGCGATCCCTTTATCTTTTGACTATGCGCGAGAAACTGCTTTAACTCCTAAAGCAGCAGCCAAGTTACTTCAATCTTTAAAAGAGATTGAAAATGGCGAGTACACCGAGTACGAAACGGTAGAAGAAGCGATTAAAGCTATGTCGGAAGAAGCACATGGCTAAACGTAAGATTATCGTAACCAGTTCTTTTAAACGTGATATTAAAAGACGTTATTTAGAACTGGTTACGGCTGAATGGGCAGAAGTATTAGATTGTTTAGTTGCAAATAATTCTTTGCCTGAAAAATATTTAGATCATCCCTTGAAGGGTGGTGCAGAGTTTAAGAATTGTCGTGATTGTCATGTGAAGCCTGATTTAGTCTTGATTTATAGGCTTGTTGGTGACGATATTTTAGAACTGCATCAGTTGGATAGCCATTCCGAAATTTTTGGATGACTATCGCTCGATGCTTTGAAAGATGGCTTTAGCCATGTTTCAAAGTCGGGCAACTTTGCGCTTGCTGTAATCTGATCAGTAATGAGAAAAACCAAGCAAAGTACCGATCAACTAGTATTTTTTAGGGTCGATCTGACACCAGTCATACGTTTTTTCCTTGACATTATTCGGTTCAAATGAGTAACACGGCTTTTTAGTCATAATTCTGACTAATGTTTTCCCATCATGCTCCTCGATTTGTAACGGATATTTTTTTAGTACAGCCATATCTGCTCTACGTGCATCAATTTCGTCTTTGCTTGGTATGTATAAGAAGATAGCCAAAATGAATACCATCATCACAGCAACAAACGTGCTAGCAAAAATAATGATAAGTTTTAAGTTGAGCCTGTGTGTAGCTTCGTTTAATGCCTGAATACTGTTGTTTAATGCGCCTGTATGCTTCTTATTTGCGTTTTCTAGCGATTTTTCAGCCTTGTCTAGCACTCCGCTAGCGACATGGTTGTAAAACTTCTCTAATCGCTTGTTATCGTCTGCTATGGCCTCTCTATATTCCTTCATGGATGCCAATAAAATATATAACTGGTCATCTAGATCATTTTGATTACTCATAATGACATTCCGCCTCTACCTAGTTTTTGAGATGCCTTGCGGAGTGCTTGCTCGGCTCGTTGTTTATCTAATTCTTGCTGTCGCTTCATTTCCGCTTGGCGTTCCAGTTCTAGACGTTTGGTTTCTTGGTTCTTCTGCCATTGATCAAAACCTTGATCGACACGGCTTAAACCACGCTGTAAAACGCTCTCTTTTTGCTGTTTCTGTTGGTGAAGCTGTTGGCTATTTTGCTGTTTGACGTTGTCATTAAAACGGCTGATTTCAGTGTCTATGCCTTGTCTGCGTAATTGTGTGACTTTGGTGCCTTCATGGATGGTGGCTTGTAGTCCGTTGTTCTGATCGGCATAGCTACGATGGTCTATTTTTTCTCGGTAGCCTGCACGTTCCAATGCTTTATTGGCTAAGTCTGCCCAAGTTTCTCGAATTTGCTTAATATCTTCTTGGGTTGTCCCCATGCCAAGGCTTTTTCGTTTGGCGTTGCTGAGTTCGATATCGGTTTTGGTGGTCAGGGTGAGTTTATTGTCCGTGTCCAATTCGGCTTTTCGGGTGGTAAGCATGATATGGGCGTGATGATTCTTAT
>NZ_JAMXXN010000049.1 GCF_024129435.1 Acinetobacter lwoffii
TACGCAATTTTTTAAAAGCAAAAGCAAAACCATCACAAGGCTAAGGCATGGCAATTTATCACTGTACGACTAAGACCGTTAACCGAAGTTCTGGACGAACTGCGGTAGCATCTATGGCCTATCGTGCAGGAGAAAAATTGACAGATGAACGAACAGGATTAACGCACGACTTTACGAGAAAAGAAGGTGTGGCTTATACCGAAATTATCTCGAACTTAGATACTCAAATTGATCGTGCCGAACTCTGGAATCTGGCGGAAAAAACCGAAAACAGGAAAGATGCCAGAACTGCTAGAGAATGGGTTATTGCTTTACCTGATGAATTGGATGAAGAACAACGCAAGGAACTCGCTAAAGACTTTGCCAAGTCCTTAGTAGATCGCTATGGGGTAGTTGCAGATTTGGCGATTCATGCACCCAGTAAAGGTGGGGATGATAAAAACCATCATGCACATATCTTGCTGACAACTCGCAAAGCAGAATTAGACCCCGAAAATAAATTGGTCCTCACTCAAAAAGCAGAAATTGAGCTAAGTAACACCAAAAGAAAAAGCCTAGGCATGGGTACAAGCCAAGAAGAAATCAAACAGATTCGAGCCACCTGGGCAAACCTTGCAAATTACGCCCTGGACAAAGCAGGGTACAAAGAAAAAATAGACCATCGCAGCTATGCCGAACAAGGTAACGGCTTACAAGCCACGATACATGAAGGCAGCAAGGTTACTCAGTTACGCAGAAAGGGCATAGATACTGAAGTTAGCCGTTTCAATGACAACATCAAACAGCAAAACAATCAGCAGCTCCAATTCAAAGAACCCAAAAAGGAAAAAATCCTAGAACAAGGCTTCAGCCGTGTGGAAAAGGGTTTTGATCAATGGAAGAAAGATCAGGAAGCTAAACGCCTACAACTGGAACATCAGCAGCAGTTAAAGCAACAGCAAGAACGAGCCATGAAGCAGAAACAACGCCAAAGCATAAGTAAAGATGGGCCATCTCTATGAGCAACCAAAACGACGATTTAGACGACCAGTTATATATTTTATTGGCTTCCATGAAGGAATACAGAGAAGCCATAACAGACGATAAGAAGCGATTAGAGACGTTTTACACCCAAGTAGCTAGTGGGGTTCTAGATAAGGCTGAAAAGTCGCTACAGGAGACAAATAAACAAGCTATAGGGGCATTAAAGAGCCGTATTCAGGAACTAGACAAGGCAACTAGCCGTCTTAACTATCAATTCATTGCCGTATTTGCCAGTGCCTTTGTAGCGTTGGTGATGGTGCTGTTCTTGGCATTATTTTTATTTGTACCAAGTATGGATGAAATCCAGCAGCGCAGATCGGAAGTGAACAACCTGAAAAAATACAGCTTAGACCTATCAAAATGTGATGGGAAAACATGCGTTAAGGTTATGAGAAAACAATGTGGCTATGGGAAAAATGGCGATTATTGTGTGATAGATCCTAAGTAATTATCATTGTTTACTTTGCTCTGTTCTCTCCAATCCCTATCAAATACCTAATGTCGCAAAGTGGCTCGACTTTGAAACACGGCTAAAGCCATATTTCAAAGTATCGAGCTAATCAAACTATCTATTCTATTTATTAGTTTTAGCACCAGTTAATAACGTTTTAAAAGATTCTGATTTTTTTTCTATTTCGTTCCAATCAGTACTTAAGCATGTTATAGCCACAGAAAGCATAGCGATAAAGATCGCAACTCTTGTCAAATATTTCATTTCTTTCTGTAATTCAAAATTAACTTCCGTTGTCACTGAATCAAATTCCTTCTCTAAATATTTTTTTATAAGTTGTGATTTTTCAGTCAGTTGAGCAGAAGAAAAAGAAAATTTAAGTTTAAAGGAATCAGCATAATCATGAGAATCTGCATAATTGGAGGAAACTTTTAATTTTTCTGTTTTTAAGCTTCTAAATAATTCTTCATCAAGATTAGAGTTTTTAACTTCTTCAAAAAATCTTAATATCTGAAATTCGATAGTATTACATAACAGCACATCATCTTTAAGTTTTTGAATATGTTTTACTTTTTTATTATCTAAACCTTTTTCTAAGATATCCTCTAATTTGTTTTGGTAGGCATTTATTACCATCAACAACCAAATACTGGTAGCAAATTTTGTTGAAATAACTCTTTCGCCCTGATGGAGTTTTTCAAACGTGTATAACCGTATATCTTCGATATTTTTTAAAACATAATATTGGTCTTCCTTATGGAAACAATAATGGCTATGGATAGAAGCAGATTGAGAAAAGAAAAAATTTGTATTTCTTTCTATTATTTCCTCATTACTTTTTGTTTGAGAGATATTTTCTAATAGAACTTCTAGGCTACTGTTGGATGACAAAATAGAATTTGGGTTAATTTTTAAAAATTTTAGTATCCAAATTTCTATAAGTTTAACCTGCTCTTTTAACAACTTATCAAATTTACTACTTGAAGATCCTCCAATCATACTAAAGCTTTTAAAGAAATTTTTAACTGAAATTTTAATATCATCTGGCGAATAGAAATCTTCATAGAGATCTGTTTTAAAAGTCTCTTTTAAATAGATATCAAAAACTAAAACTGAAATTGAGGGCAATATTTTATAGCTTTTGCAGCCAATGGAAATTACATGCTTTGGGAGATCGTCCACTAAAAGAATGTTATCGCCTATATGGGGAGTACTAGTGGGAAATATATAACCTATATGGTGCCACCCAAGATGACTAATCTTTTTTTGGCTTTTTTTTAGATTTTCCAATCTATTAAAAGTATCTTTTTTCTTAAAAGCTTTTTCTAAAGCTTCATGAATATGAGAGTAGCTTTCAGAGGAATAAAGGAAATAAAGGTTTATTTTTCTTATTTTAAATTGAAGATCAACGGGTTTCTCAAGGCGTTTGTCTTCCATTCTACCTTTAACCATTTCCTGATGAGATTCAGAAAGAGCTTCAATACGCTTTATTTTTTTTAATAGCCTATTGTTTATAACTCTCTGAGAAATCTTCATATTTTAAATAGGTAACAGCTAAGGACTAATATTCTTCATACTAGTTAAGAACAGAGTGAGTGTCTACGAGCGATCAACTGGCATCAAAATTCATGCGTTTTTCTCTCTGATTACAATTAATCCCTTTTGCTTAATAAAGGGATTAACAGAGCAAAGCGACTGTATTTACTCTAAATATTCAGTGGTTGGTAACCAGAATTCACCATTAGCTTTATAGTGCCAAGTAATATCTAGTAAACGGATATGTTTTATCTGATCTTTTCTTTGAAAATGAAGAATCATATCTGAGGTCAAATAGTTGTTATATTTACTTTTTATGTAATCAGGCATACCGATATGATAATGCCAAAGATTATTGGAATATGTGAAATCATAGATTGGATCAGTTTTGTCTATTCCACGCCATGAAGGTGCAATTTTACCTTGGTATTTAGAAAAATCCTTTAAACCAAACTCTTCATAGATATCAGTGAAATCTAAAATTTTATCTTGTTGATCTTCAGGATAACGCTCAAATTGAACTGCAAATTGTTTTCCAAATTCCCAAGTGTAAGACAATTACTTTTTCCCTGCTTCCAATATTAATCTTCTTTTCTCTTCTCTGCTTAAACCTTGAGGCATAACAAAGGTTTCTGAAGCAAGAGCTGATTTCATTCTATCAAGATTAATACGAACAGGTGCTGTTTTTTGATTTGATGTTTGGGTAATAACGAAGCCCATTACATTCATTTGCCACCTCGACAAATAAAAATTTCTTTTAAAATTTTAACAAAAAAAATAGCGTAGCGGGTTTTTAATTGTTTTTAAATACTTTTAATTGTTTTTAGAACTGCCGAAACCTGCTATATAAAAGGCTTTCAGGCTATATAAAAAGACATTTACCCTGCCATAAAAAGACATTTACCCTGCCATAAAAAGACATTTACCCTGCCATAAAAAGACATTTACCCTGCTTAAAAAGACATTTTACAAAATGTCTTTTTAATGGTAGCTTTAGGTTGTTTTTTATAAAAAAAATTGGCGTTAAAAAAAATATGGATTTAGTCGTTAAAGATAATAATTTGATCAATGCTAGCTACTCTCTAGGTTTAGTTGAGCAACGTCTTGTATTGCTAGCTATCATTGAAGCTAGAGAATCTAGTAAGGGGATAGATTCAGAGACATTTCTAGAAATACATGCTCAACACTATGCAGATAGATTTGATGTAAATGTAAAAAATACGTATGCCATGCTTTCAGAAGCGGCACAGACTCTTTTTAATCGTCAAGTCACTTACATGATGGTTGATGAAAAAAGGAATAAACCTGAAAAGCGGGTAATTCGCTGGGTTAGTGGTATTTCATATGTAGAAGGGGCTGGAGTTCTTAAACTTCGTTTTTCTCCAGAAATTGTCCCTTTAATAACTAGGCTAGAGCAAAATTTTACAAGTTATGAACTAGAACAAGTTAAAAGCTTAAATGTGTATGCAACTCGACTATATGAATTATTAGTCTGTTGGCGTAGTACAGGTAAAACTCCCATTATTGAAATAGAAGATTTTCGTTCAAAAATAGGGGTATTACCTACTGAATATAAATTAATGAGTGATTTCAAAAAGCGAGTTTTTGAGCCTGCAATACAGCAAATTAATAAAAACACAGATTTGACGGTTAATTATGATCAACATAAATCAGGCCGTACAATTACAGGGTTCTCATTTAAATTTAAGCAAAAGAAAACGAAATCAGAAAAGATCGTAACCGCTAAACGGGATCCAAATACACCTGATTTTTTTGTAAAAATGACCGATTCTCAACGTCATTTCTTCGCCACTAAACTTTCTGAAATGCCTGAAATGGGTAAATATTCTCACGGTACTGAAAGCTACCAGCAGTTTGCTATTCGTATTGCTGACATGCTTTTAGAGCCTCAAAAAGTTAAAGAACTTTATCCACTCTTAGAAAAAGCTGGATTTCAGGCAGGATCAGAGAACAAGTCTATTTAATTAGAGTTTTGAAGTATCTAAAGGAATATTTATTAGCTCATTAGTACACTTAAAATTGTATCTTTTGACGTTCTTAAGTACCTCTTCTCTAAGCTCAATTGTATTTTGATTAATAGACTTAATCTCTGGAACATAAGCTAAATTAGAGTACATATTTTGAAAGGCTATAAGATCATCCATCATGTATAATTTATTACATTGGTAGTCATTAAGTTCTTGCTTTGTATAACCATTTTTATCTTTATAAGATATTGCAGCTTCCTTATACCGTTCCATAAAATCAAGTGATTCTGTCACTCTCTTTACATATGTTCTAACTTCATCCTCATCGGTAATTTTTTGAGGTGTAGCGCTATTCATCAAATCATTTAACCTATCCATTGGATGCTGGGCATAGGTGATAGGAGATAAAAATAAAAGGGAGGTAATCAAGGTGCTCAATTTCATAATCTTCAACTTAACTATTCGTTGTTTCGTTCAATGGGGTTAAACCAAAAAGTTTTCTGTCACGGTCTTCAGTTAAGTATTCATTTAGATCAGCAAGGATCTTTTCTTTATTAGCTTCATTCGCTTGCATCTTTTTAATCAAATAAGAACCAAGCAAAATTTTACGTCGAGTATCGTCCTTTCTTTCCTGTTCCTTTTGCTTCGATTTTTCTCTAGCTTCGATAGCCTGTTTACGAGCCTTTAGCTGTTTCAGCTTTTCCAACTGGGCTTCGATTTTCTTTTCGAGAGTTTCAGCAGCTTTTGTCATGATTCAGATGTCGGGATATAGAAAACCACTCAAGCATAAGGCCCTATGAATTGGAATTCAAGCGGGCTTTATGCTATCGTGTTTTTCATGAAATGCGCACTTACGACTTGAACAAAGTTCAAGTCATCGTTGCGTAAGGGGATTCCCCTTAACCCCAAAAAACTGCTACGCAATTTTTTAAAAGCAAAAGCAAAACCATCACAAGGCTAAGGCATGGCAATTTATCACTGTACGACTAAGACCGTTAACCGAAG
>NZ_JAMXXN010000050.1 GCF_024129435.1 Acinetobacter lwoffii
TCTCGTACCAAAATTTAGCGGTATTGAAGTCCTTATGCCCACCTTGGCCTTGAGTATACATAAAGCCTAAATTATTCTGACTCCTTATATCCCCTTGAGCAGCTGCTTTTTCGTACCAAGCCTTAGCGGTAGCAAAGTTTTGAGGAACGCCTCCACCATAGTAATACATAGTACCTAAATTATACTGAGCCTCTGCATGACCTTGAGCAGCCGCTTTTTCGTACCAAGCCTTAGCGGTATTAAAGTTTTGAGGAACACCGCTCCCGTTGTTATATATAACGCCTAGATTAACTTGGGCATCTAACTGACCTTGAGCAGCAGCTTTTTCGTACCAAGCCTTAGCGGTGGCAAAGTCCCGGGGAACATCTTCACCATAGTGGTACATACGGCCTAAATTATATTGAGCTTCTGCATCATTTTGCTGAGCTTTTTCTAACAGTATTTCAAATTGCGTTCTATCTGGTTTCGGATTGTCATCAACATCTGAGCAGGCTATCAATAATACCGTTAAAAATATTGATAAATTTTTCGTTTTCATATCGTTAAAATTTAATAAAAATAGATTTTTTAATGAGGGTTTATTCTCATTTTTTTAAATAGTTAAGCTATACCATTACTATTTTTAATCTTATCTGCAATAAGATAGCTTTCAGTAGCACTTAATATTTAGTTTCATATTACAAATGTTCTGATTCAAATATCAGAAATTTATTATTCGTTAGATGGTGTGCATGAAATACTAAGAATAGCTTATTTAAGTATTTTAATTTAAGTTTTCCTACAATTAACATAATGCAGATTATACGAAATGCAAAATATTATTTCTTATAATTCATAGCCTTATCGTATCCTAAAAAGCCTAAGTATGCCTACTTGGGCTTTTTTAATGATTTTTCATGTTCCACGATCAATAAGTGAGCAATGTTCCACGGTTTTAAGTAGCTTAACTGCATAATCAATTACTTTGTTTTTCAGTCTTTTTACGTTGATTTAACACCTCTTGACCTAAGTCTTTCCAAATCTGCCATTTCATATCGTTAGGATCAATCTCCGCTGTTTTAAGTAGTATACCGAGCAGTTCGGCGGGGTCCCGTTTATCCAGGTTAGCAATTTCAAACAGTGCGCCTAACTGAATCAAGTGACGTGTACGCGCTTTACGTTCAGCTTCTTTCTCTGCATTCAGTAATTTTCTAACTGCTACTTTTTGCTTATTCGCTCGTTCTATGGCTTTTTCGGCTTTAATCAAAGCATTCAGTTTTTTCTCTTGGTCGGGTGTACGGTATTGGATTTTGGCTAATTCCAATAAAAGTTTTTGAACATCACTAGGACTTTTTAAAGCAGAAATATAGGTGATTTTTTCAGATAGCCAATCATTATTCATATTTGATTCCATTAATTCAGATGCCGCAAAAGCACAGGCTCAATTCTCAAAGAACGATAACAAAATAATTACGTCCGATGTCCGCAATTTTGTTAAAGTTCGTTCTAGAGAATTTCGCCTGTACTTCCATCAAAAGTTTGATGGCGCGCTTAGACGTTTCTCAATTTCATTGAGAAACCTAAGCACGTTAGGGACTTCATCCCTAAAACCCTGAAACTTCTTTTTTCATTCAATTGAAAATTGAATGAAAAAAAGAAGTACCAACGCTAGGAGCAACAACATGCAACTAAAACAGGTATGGGGAAAGATCAAAGATATTATTTTTGGCGTGATCGCAGCACCGCTACTCATCCTCATTATGGTACTTGCTTCGATATTCGATCAAAGAGCGTTTAAGAAGGAACGCAACCAAAAAAAGGAACAGGATAAAACCTAATGGCGATTGCTCGTTTAAGTGTCAAAGTTGGTAAGGCAGGCAAGGCAGCACCGCATGCCGAATATATAGATCGGGACGAAGAAAAGAAGCTGAAACAGGAACAGGCAGAAACCGATCTTGAACATAGTGCTTATGGAAACATGCCGAAATGGGCAGAACATAATCCGATTAACTTTTGGCAGGCAGCCGACCTTTACGAGCGCAAAAATGGCAGTACCTATCGAGAATATGAAATTGCCCTGCCTAGAGAGATGAATGCCGAGCAACGCCTAGAACTGGTTGAGGACTTCATTCAGTCTGAAATTGGCTCAAAATATCCGTATCAGTTTGCGATCCATAACCCTAAAGCAATGGACGGCAACGATCAGCCTCACGTTCACCTCATGTTTAATGAACGTCTACAAGATGGAATCGAGCGAGATCCAGAGCAATATTTTAAACGCTATAACAGCAAGAATCCTGAACGTGGCGGAGCTAAAAAAGACAATACAGGCAAGACTTACCAGGAACGAAAAACCGATATTAAAGACCTACGCCAAAGATGGGCAGATTTATGCAACAGCCATTTAGAAAAACACCAAATTGACAGCCGTATTGATATGCGAAGCTACAAAGAGCAAGGCGTAGAGAAAGAACCCGAAAAGAAACTATTACCAAGCCAAGCTAAAGACCCTGAAATCAGGGAAGCCTTGCAACAGTCACGTATAGCCTATAAAGAGCTTGAGCAACTAGATTTAGGCGACCCTAAAAAAGACCTGAAAGACCTCAAAAACAGCCCAATTTCAGACAAAGAAATTAAACAGGGTATTGAGAGCTTTAAGGCTGATTTTGACAGCTTTAAACAGCTTGCTTTGGAACAGTACAAACAACAGCAGAAATTAGAAAGAGAGCAACAGAAAACAATGAAGTTTAGAGGGATGAGCCGATGACACCTGATGAAAAAAAGCTATATGCACTGATGGCAGTTGCAGAACAACAGCAGAACCTAGTCAATCAGGCCGTTAAAGAGCTTCAAATCACGAAAGAACACATTCAAAGCACTATTGCTGGGCAAACCCACCACACTATATCAAAAGCGGTAAATGATGGCTTACAGGACGGTACAGCAGAACTTATTAAGACCGCTAAAGCGCTTGGACGCTTGAAAAACTCGATTGAATCAGCCAGTGATCAATTTTCATGGAAGTTAATCACCACTTTCTTAGGTGTTTTTTCAGTTTTCATACTGACTATGACATGGTTATTTGCATCTTATATTAAGCCTTTAGAGAATATTCCAAAGATCGAGAGTTTAAAGCAGCAAGGTATTCAGTTTGATATTCAAAGTTGTGCCGTTGGAGACGAGTCCAAGCCTTGCGTCCGAGTGATGAAAGAGCAGTGTGGCTATGGGAAGCATGGGGATTTATGCGTTATTGACCCCAAATAGCTGAATCTGAAAATGAAGGCTCTAAGCACTCATTTATAATTTTTATTATGTTTAAAATTAGTGGAAGTTAAGGAAATTATTATGTTAAAGCAATCAAGTTTAGAAAGAACAGAGTTTAAGGAAGAAGAACTTGCGCCCATTAAAAAGCTTGATTTGAATGATTTGAAAGTTCCTATGCCTAAAAATCTTGATCAGTTGCTGATTTGGACATCCGAACTTGCTCAATATAATTATGCTCAATTCCTTGACCAATCCGAACAGCTAAAACTTGTTGATGAAGACAATCTGGAAGAACAGGCGGAAATCAGTCAGAAGCTTAGGTTCTATAGAGGTAATGCGCTTATAGAAAACCAAATCAAAGATTTCTATTTGAAAAAGTTACTTGATCAAGGAGAGGCAACAGTCAAAGGTTATATTAAAAGTCCGACTAAGAAAAATACCCGATATGC
The DNA here is from genome assembly GCF_024129435.1 of Acinetobacter lwoffii. GTDB lineage: Bacteria > Pseudomonadota > Gammaproteobacteria > Pseudomonadales > Moraxellaceae > Acinetobacter > Acinetobacter lwoffii_F. Next base: position 3,693 of record NZ_JAMXXN010000050.1, read on the forward strand.
TGTAATTTCTTATCATGACTATGATTTTGTAAGCTTTGCTACTCCAGAGATTCTTAAAAAATTTCCAGCCGATCTCATCAATTTCGTGCAAAAGGAAACACCTAAGACATTAGCGGACATATATCCTGAAGAAGCCGTGTTCTTATCAGCCATCAAAAAATTTATAAAACCTTTTAAAGAACAGTATAAAAAATTGGCTGATAAGAACAGGGAAATTAAGGAGCACAATACAGTTGCTCATAAAATTTATATAAAAATTAAAAATAAGGAAGCAACTCTGCAAAAGCCAACAGAGTCAAAGCCTAAAGAATCTAGTCCAAAGACTACTGAAAATAGTGCTGTCCCAGTAGAGATGAAGCAGGGAACCATTCAGAAAAATATGGCTCCACAAGAAAAGCCAATTACTGTAATTAAGAAGCGAAAATTTGCTTTAAACAAGGATAAGTAACTTGTAATTTAAAATTATAAACAAAAACCCCTCTAAGTCTTGCAACTTAGAGGGGTTTTCAAGTAAATTCAGCGGTACGCAGTTATTTGATGGAACTAACATCAAGTAACGAAGATCATAAGGTTTGGCGACCGTTATGATTTCACCAAAAGGCTTGTACCTGAACTCTATTTTCACAATAAACAGTGTTTATATCAAGCCTCAAAATGATAAGTCTTCGTTAATTCGTGTTTTAAACCATCAAATAAGCATCCTAGATCGAGCTTTGCCCGCTTCTGCGTGTCCGTTTTACGGTCGGCATGCATTACGTGTGGTAGGAATAAGTGTCACTGGCGTATTGTAGCTATAGTCGAAAGGCTAAACCGCTTACAGGGGAACTTCACATAGGCGGAGCGTTGGGAGTAGTTACATAGGACTTGTTAAGTTGCATGTTGGGGAAACCCTCGCAGAGATACAGGCAATGTAACGACAGGGAGCGCGTGGAGCGAAGTGCAAGACTTTGAGTCCTTGTCTGCATAGTCAGCAAAACTATGTGCGGATACGACCGATATACGTGGCTCCGAAGCCAAATATATACAGGTAAATCGGCAATACTTAGGGGATAGGTCATTTTTTTAAATGACTGCCCTTAGGGTGAGTATTGCCGAAACTCTCTCAACCGTTCACCAAAGCCAAAGCACGAAGTGCGACGCTTTGGGGGCGAGTTGAGAGAGTGAGCACATTTGTTTTTAAGGCTTTTGATTTTATTTGATTCTATATTTCTGTATAGTTTTACTGAACGAATTGCTGTATATTAAAACTATACAAAGGATGATTTTTTGTGATTGTAGATTTTAATCATAAGGGACTGGAACGATTTTTTAAAACCAGTTCTACAGCAGGTATTCAGTCTGTTCATTCAACCAAGTTAAAAAGACAATTAACTGCTTTGAATGAAGCGCAAAGCATTGATGAAATGAATTTTCCTGGATGGAAGCTTCATCCTTTGAAAGGTAAATTAAAAGATCATTGGTCAATCACTGTGAGTGCCAATTGGCGTCTGACTTTTATTTTTAAAGATGGTAATGCGTATATCGTGGACTATCAGGACTACCATTGAGGTGAATATGATGATGAATAATCCAGCTCATGCAGGTGAGTTAGTGTCAGAATGGTTAGATGGCTTAAAAGAAGAAGGACAAGCGATCACCATTACAGAACTTGCTGAACGTATTCAAGTGACACGTCCTTTACTTTCTCGAATTATTAACGGTAAAGCGCCAGTGACCGCAGATGTAGCTTTACGCTTGCATGATGCTTTGGGAATCAGTGCAGACCTGTTAATGCGTGTTCAATCTAAGTATTCACTTTGGATGGAATCACAAAAACAGCGTCCACAGATTCAACCATTTTTTGTTAATTGTTAACTAAAAATATTAATAAATTTTATTAATGTGGGTTTAGGATTCGGTATTCATCACAACCTTGTTGATTTCCATTGTCGCAGGATTGTTTAAACCACTTTTTAGCTGTATTTAAGTCCTTACCTATACCTCTTCCATTTAAGTATATAAGGCCTAAATTATACTGAGCGTCTGTATCCTCTTGAGCAGCCGCTTTCTCGTACCAAAATTTAGCGGTATTGAAGTCCTTATGCCCACCTTGGCCTTGAGTATACATAAAGCCTAAATTATTCTGACTCCTTATATC
>NZ_JAMXXN010000051.1 GCF_024129435.1 Acinetobacter lwoffii
TGCAACCGCAGTTCGCCCCGAACTTCGGTTCACCGTTTTAGTGGAACAATGATAAATTGCCATGCAGTCGCCTTGGGGTGCTTTTGCTTTTAAAAAATTGCGTAGCAGTTTTTTGGGGTTAAGGGGTGTCCCCTTGCGCAACTTTGACTTGAACTTTGTTCAAGTCGTAAGTGCGCATTTCATGAAAAACACGATAGCATATAGCCCGCTTGAATTTCAATTCATAGGGTTTTATGCTTGAGTGGTTTTCTATATCCCGAAATTAACCGTTATGACAAAATCTGCTGAAAATATCGAAAAGAAAATTGAAGCCCAATTAGAAAAGTTGAAACAGTTAAAAGCTCAAAAACAGGCTATTGATGCAAGAGAAAAAACCAAGCAAAAGGAACAAGAAAGAAAGGACGATACAAGACGTAAAATTTTGCTCGGTTCTTACTTAATTAAAAAGATGCAATCTAATGAAGCCAATAAAGAAAAAATACTCGCTGAACTCAACGAATATTTAACAGAAAATAGAGATAGACAGCTTTTTGATTTGCCCGATATTGAAGCCTAATTTTTCTTAGCTGTTTGGTTGTTCTGTTCGGCTTGATACTCGGGAATGAGCGTATTTAAAACCTTTTGAATATTGTCTTTGTCCTCTATCTGCAAATTATCTCGATAGTAAATTAAGTCCTGTATTTTGCTTTCCATCTGCATTTTTTTGGTGGGTTCTGCATTTTTGGATATTCGAGATAATAGGAAGATATAACCGCATATATTTTCCCTCGCAATTTCATAATTTACGATGTCGAGGTATTCAACGGTCACATGTTTTAGATCAGTTGATAGGTTGTTTAATTTAATCATGGCTGAAATCCTGATTTTTCTAATATTGGATAAAGCTCTCTGAATTTTTCAGGCTCTAAAAGCATATCTGCTATACGGATAGCAAATTGTTGGTAGCTTTCTGTACCTTGTGAATATTTCCCCATTTCAGGCATTTCTGACATTTTATTGGCAAATAAATGGCGTTGTGCATCGGTCATTTTGACAAAAAAGTCAGGTGTGTTTGGGTCACGCTTAGAATCTAATTTTTTCGGCTGTGATTTTTGCTTAAACTTAAATGAAAAACCAATAATTGAACGACCACGTTTGTGTTGTTCATACTCTGCTTTTATATCTGTGTACTCATTAATTTGATCAATGGCAAGGTGTAAAACTTTTTCTTTAAATTGCCCCATTCTCTTGTATTCGTTGGGTTCTATGCCTAATTTTAATCTTAGCTCTTCTAGCTCTACCATAGTCACTTTGCCTGTACTACGCCATGCGATAAGCAACTCATACAAGCGTATAGCGTAAACACTAGTTAAACTGCTGACTTGCTCTAGTTCATAACTGGTGAAGTGTTTTTCTAAATTTGTAATCAACGGTACAACATCATCAGAAAACTTAATACGAACAAGAGCTTCATTTTCTACATAAGATATTCGTTGTACCCATCGACTTATTACATTCTCAATGTTGCCCTTTTGAGTCAGCTTTTGATAGCTAAATCTACGATCAAATAGGCTTTTGCAAGCATCTTTAAGAACTTTATAGGCTGTATTTCTATGAACATTGAAATGGTTGATATAGCTTTCAGCATGAATCGTCAAATCTTTATCATTGGGTGTATTTGATTGCCTAGCTTCAAGTATGGCTAACAGTATTAAACGTTGTTCTGATAGGTCTAAATTATAACTGGCATTTATTAGTGCATTATCTTTAACGACTAGTTCCTTTTTCATAAGCACACATGTTTTTTAAATATATAAGTACACTCTATTTTATTGAGTGTCACTTTGCAAGATAAAGGTGTACTTATTGCAAGATAAAGGTGTACTTATTGCAAGATAAAGGTGTACTTATTGCAAGATAAAGGTGTACTTATTGCTATTTTTATTCTTATATATCAATTAATTGTAGAGGCTAAAAATTAAAAAATTAAAAAATATTAAAAAGAGGGGAGTGCTTAAAACTGCCCTATGTACTCGCTAAAGCTCGTACTCTATTGAAGCTCGTTCCTCGCTTCATGGGGCAGTTTTTGGTTAATCCTGTTTATGAAATCTAAAAGCAAAAGCATTGGTAATGTATTCGCTTCGCTCATACTTTTTGAAAAGCAAAAGCTCCAAAGTTCGCACCCATTCGGGATGCTCTGTAACTACCGTTTAAAATCGAAAGGGAGCTTGTAATCAGAGAAAAAGCGAGGTCGAAATTTTGATGATGCTCAATCGCTCGTAGACACTCGCTCGGTTCTTATTATCTAGGTTTTAATTATTTACTGGAGCTAATCAAAGTTGTGAAACATTGATGAAATATTAGTCGTGGAACGTGAAGAATCATAAAAAAAGCCCGAGCATGACGTTTCGGGCTATTAAGTATTGACTATAACATTGAAAGATAATGAAAATATCTAAGCATTTCGGATAAGGTGTATTATGTTAATTTTAGATAAACTATAGAATCCATTAGTTTTTAAACCAATAAATTAAATATTTTATGGAACTCCAGAATATTTATTCAGGCGATACTTAAGCAATAAGGGTAGGGTGATTACATAAAGTATTGCAGCTAATGCCCATACCATTCCAGGAGCTGATGCCTGAGTCATAAAATAGAGGCTAGTAACTAATACAGGACCAATTATAGCCCCCAGACTATTAAAACTGCTTAATAGCCCTTGTAATTCACCTTGTCTTTCATCACTAATACCTCTGGACATCATTGCTTGCAAAGCAGGAACGGCTACTCCACCAAGGGCAAACAATGGTAACAACGCAAAAGGCACCCATTCTTCAACAGCAATAGATAAAAGAAGTAAACCAATTGCATCGCAAGCTATTCCACATAACAACGTATTTTTCTCTCCAAACCTCTTTACCATAGGGGCGATAGCAAAAGCCTGTGCAATAGAATGGCATATTCCATAACTAGCAAGGGAAACACCTGCAATAAATATACTCCAGCCATAACGATCCTGCCCATAGATAACCCATAAAGTTGCGGGGACTTGTGAAACCAATGTGATAATTAAAAAGATACCAAGCAATGGAGCCATATTAGGTTGAGTGATCAAATAGGATAATTTCTTTAATATTGATTGCTCCTGAACCTTCTCAGTCATTTTATTGCTGTGTTTTGATTCTTTTAATAAGACTGCTGTCATTATTAAATTAATCCCATTCATAAAAGCAGCAGCAAAGAACGGTGCATGTAAGTTCCATTCACCCAAAACTCCACCTATTACCGGACCCGCTATAAACCCAATACCAAAGACAGCTCCAAGGAGACCAAACCTTTTTGCACGCTCATGGGCTGGAGTAATATCTGAAACATAAGCTGTTGCAACAGCCATGTTGGCACCTGTAATTCCCGCAAAAATACGACCAATATATAGCCACAATAGAGAAGGAGCAGCAGCCATTAGGAGATAATCAGCCGTTGCACCAGCAATTGAAATAATTAATACAGGTCGACGTCCAAATCGGTCACTCAACGCTCCAAGGATAGGTGCAAAAATGAACTGCATCAGAGCATACACAGCTAATAAAGCACCATAGTGAACACCGCCTGCTTCAGCTCCAGCCAATGACCGTAATAATTCAGGCAAGATCGGCATAATTAAACCAATCCCAACAGCATCCAGAAATATAGTGATTAAAATCACGCTCAATGATTTCTTCACAAATGCCTTCTCTAGCAATGATAGAATTAATATTCTCTCACACACTCCCTATCAGTGATAGATTTATGAGTAAAAAAGATATTGCACCTCAACGTCTGACACGTGAAATAGTCCTGCGTACCGCATTGGATATGTTGAATGAAGAAGGCATAGATTCAATAACCACACGCAAGCTAGCTCAACGATTGGGTATTAAATCTCCAACTCTATATTGGCATTTCAAGAATAAATCCTTGTTAATGGAAGCAATGGCGGAAACCATTATAAATGAACACCATTTAGTTTCTTTACCCATCGATGGGATGACATGGCAAGATTGGTTGCTCGCTAATTCTGTAAGCTTTCGTCGAGCACTACTAGCTTACCGTGATGGTGCTCGTCTACATGCAAGAACTAGCCCCAGTCAAGGACATTTCAACACGATTGAGGCCCAAGTTGCGCTGTTATCTCATGCTGGGTTTTCTCCTGTTGAAGCAGTTGCATTACTTATGACATTAGGAAGGTTTATTGTTGGGTGGGTCCTTGAGGAGCAGCAAGAAGAAATAAGATCAGACCCACCATTCGAAGCCGATCCAACTATATATCCACTCATGCTCCAAGGAGTGAATACCTTACAAAATATGAATGCGGATGACATTTTTGAAAATGGGATTCGTATGGTGATTATCGGTGCTGAAAGACAACTTGATATTAAAATGCAAACTTAACTCTATACTGCTTTAAGCAACTGTTCTATTTAGTAATAAAGCTTTTATCCTTAATTATTTAACATAATAGAGCTTATACGAAACGCAATTTAAAATATTATTGTTTTTCATATAGTTATAAAATTTTGACTGACTTCAAAAACAGTAAAAAGCCGACTTAGAAACAAGTCGGCTTTTTTATGAGCAGGTTTGATACCTTTTGCCAAGAACATAGGTTATTAAATAATCAATTGATAAAATATATTCTTATTATTTCATTTACTCATAAAATATATTCATTATAATGTTGTGTATTCGATCGAATACAATAAAGAGGAACTTTCATGACCGAGATTAAACGTCTCCCTGAATTTGATGAATGGCTAGATAGCATTAAAGACAGTATGACCCGTCTTAAACTGAATCGAAGATTAGATAAGGTTCAGCGTGGTAATTGGGGCGATGTAAAGCATCTTCAAGAAGGTGTTTGGGAAATGCGAGAGTTCTTCGGACCAGGTTGGCGCATGTATTACATCAAACATGGTGATGTAATCATTGTGATGCTTGGAGGTGGTGATAAATCTACACAGCAAAAGGATATAGAACGAGCTGTTGATTTATCAAAATCTTTAGAGGATTGAAAAATGGTTAAAATAGCTGATCTACCTAGCTTTGACATGGCAGAAGCACTTAAGAGTGAAGAAGATATTGTAATGTATCTTAATATGGTTCTTGAAGAGAATGACCCTGCTGAACTAGCTCATGCACTTGGTGTAATTGCTAAAGCTCGTGGTATGACTCAAATCGCTAAAGAAGCAGGAATTGGACGTGAAGCACTTTACAAAGCACTCCGTCAAGATTCAGCACCTCGTTTTGATACGATTAATCGTGTAGTAAATGCTTTAGGTCTAAAACTAACTGTGCAGAATGCATAACTATTAATAAAATTTTGTCTAAGTTCCATCTTATTTAACATAAAATCTCTTATGCGAAATTTCAGCTCGATGCTTTGAAAGATGGCTAAAGCCATGTTTCAAAGTCGGGCAACTTTGCGCTTGCTGTAATTTGATTTGTAATGAGAAAAACCAAGCAAAGTACCGATCAACTAGTATTTTTTAGGGTCGATCTGACACCAGTCA
>NZ_JAMXXN010000052.1 GCF_024129435.1 Acinetobacter lwoffii
CGTGCCATTGAAAAAATATAGAAATGAAAAGAGCTTAAAGGAGGATTTTAAGTATTTAAAACCAATTCTTCAAATGAGGACACGCCCTAGTAATTTTTTAGAAAGAAAGAGTTTAAGAGATGGTATTAGCACGGACTCTCAATTTCTAATTAAACGACAAGTTTTTGTATACGAATATGTGTCTAATAAATATTATGAGCTAAAATATTCAAAAATTACGTCAGATATTTTTTCTAGAACAAGAAAGTTTGTAGACGGAAAAATTGGAGGTTTAGTACCATTATCAGCACAAAAATTTGCATCTGTTTATGAGAATTTAACGTCCGAAAATTCAGAGGATTGGTCAAATGCTGTTCATAGTTGTAGGCAAATATTTCAAGATACTGCTGATGTGATTTATCCTGCTAGAGAGGATAAGACTATTAATTTAGACAATGGTAAAATTAAAATTATTAAATTAGGTGTGGATAATTATATAAATCGAATTATTGCATATGTTGATGAGCAGTCAGACTCTAAAAGATTTGAGGAAATCGTTGGTTCACAGATGAAATATTTGGGCGAGCGGTTAGATGCTATTTTCAAAGCTGCTCAGAAAGGTTCTCATGATATTATTACTTCTAGGCAAGAAGCTGATCGTTATGTTATTTACACATACTTGATAGTTGGAGATTTATTATCTTTGGTAGAGTTGCAAAAAACATTATCAATTTCAGATAAAGATTTTAGATAGCCGCTTAACTTACTGAATAACTAAAAATCCTCAGAATCTTTAATTTATTAAGATGAGTATTTCTCATCTTAAGCTGAATTTATATCGTTTTACTCACTTTCTTATTCACGTTTAAATACAGCCATTCAGAAATTTAGCTTTTTATAAAATTTTTAGGTGGCAATCTCCATGAGTACAGCATTTGAGTGTTCAATTAAACGTATCCGTTTTGATGAGAATTATACACCAGCAGAAAGCACACGTTTAACCACAAACTTTGCCAATTTGGCACGTGGGGAAAGCCGTGAAGAAAACTTGCGTCGTACCCTTGCGATGATCAACAACCGTTTTAATAGCTTGGCAACCGTTGATAACCCGAAAGGTGATCGCTATTCACTTGAGATTGACATCATTTCTGCTGAAATTGATATCGAAGGTAATGGTCAAACTTTCCCATTTATTGAAACACTGAAAAGTGTAGTGATTGACCATAAAACAGGGGAGCGTATTGAAGGCATGATCGGCAATAGCTTCTCATCTTATGTGCGTGATTACGACTTCAGCGTAGTATTGCCTCAATTGGGTTGTGGTGTAGGTGAAAAACCTGAAGATTTTGGAGATCTACATGGTAAATTGTATCAACATTTGGTGAATTCAGATGTATTTAAGGCAGAATTTACCAAGCCACCTGTGATTTGTTTAAGTGTTTCAACCTCTAAAACCTATTACCGTACGGCAAACGTACATCCTATTTTAGGTGAGGAATATACCAATGATGAATATTCACGTACCGATGAATATTTCGCCAAAATGGGCTTACGTGTACGTTACTTCAAACCAGAAGGTGGTAATGCACCACTCGCATTCTATTTCGCTGGCGACTTAGTCCGTGATTATACTGATTTTGAATTGATCAGCGCGATTGCAACCATGGAAAGCTTCCAAAAAATTTATCGTCCTGAAATTTACAACACCAACTCTCCGGCAGGTGTGGAGTATCAACCAAGCTTGAGCTATGGCGATTACTCACTGACACGTATCGTTTATGACCGTGTTGAACGTGGTGAGTTAGCGGTTAAGCAAGGTAAATGGACAGAAGAAAACTTCATCAAACCATATCAAGATATTTTAAATGAATGGGCAGCAAACTTTAAGGTCGAAACAGCTGCTTAAGACATCGAATTGACACACAGACTGACGAATTTTAGAGAAAGAAGATTAGACATGGCGCTTACACAACCGAAACTTTTACTCCCAACTTCAACTGCGGGTAGCTTGCCAAAACCGTCTTGGTTAGCTGAACCTGAAAAATTATGGTCTGCATGGAAGCTTGAAGGCGAAGAATTATTAGAAGCTAAACGTGATGCTTTGAAATTATCATTACATGAGCAAGTCACTGCAGGTATCGATATCGTGAGTGATGGTGAGCAAACCCGTCAGCACTTTGTAACCACGTTTATTGAACATCTTGAAGGTGTAGATTTCGAAAAGCGTGAAACCATGCGTATTCGTAATCGTTATGATGCAAGTGTACCTTCAGTTGTGGGTGAAGTTTCTCGTAAAAAAGCAGTGTTTGTAGACGATGCGAAATTTTTACGCAGCCAAACCAGTCAGCCAATTAAATGGGCGTTGCCTGGTCCAATGACCATGATTGATACACTTTTTGACGGACACTACAAGAGCCGTGAAAAACTGGCTTGGGAATTTGCCAAAATTTTGAACCAAGAAGCTTTAGAACTTGAAGCAGCAGGCGTAGACATTATCCAATTTGATGAACCTGCGTTTAACGTATTCTTTGATGAAGTGAATGACTGGGGTGTACCAACCTTAGAACGTGCACTTGAAGGTCTAAAATGTGAAACTGCAGTTCATATTTGCTATGGTTACGGCATTAAAGCCAATACAGATTGGAAACAAACTTTAGGTAATGAATGGCGTCAATACGAAGAGTCATTCCCGAAACTACAACAATCTAAGCTCGATATTATTTCACTTGAATGCCAAAACTCACGTGTACCAATGGATTTAATCGAATTGATCCGTGGTAAGAAAGTGATGGTGGGTGCAATTGATGTGGCAACCACTCAAGTGGAAACTGCAGAGGAAGTAGCAAATACGCTACGCAAAGCATTGCAATTTGTTGATGCAGATAAACTGTATCCTTCAACTAACTGTGGTATGACACCGCTATCTCGCCAAGTGGCACGTGGCAAACTTGAAGCTTTAAGCGCAGGTGCTGCCATTGTTCGTAAAGAGCTAGAAGCTTAATCAAACGTAGTCTCGTGCGAAGCAGAACAAATCATCGCAAGGTCATTTGTCCAGCTTTATGCACGAGCACGTGATATGTACATTTGAGATGAAAGAGATGATTGAAGCAACAGACTTTAGAAATGCAATGTCTTTACTCACCACAGCAGTGAATGTTATTACGACTTCGGGTGAAACAGGTATGCATGGATTTACTGCATCTGCCGTATGTAGCGTGACGGATACACCGCCAATGTTATTAGTCTGTATGAATCAATCCTCCCGTTCACATGCCCATTTTGTTGAAAATAAAGTCTTGGCTGTAAACGTACTAAGTACTCAGCATGAACAGCTTTCAAATGCTTTTGCTTCAAGTAAATTCAGCTCAGAAGATCGTTTCAAACTCGGTGATTGGAGTACGATGGAAACTGGTTCACCTATTTTGAAAGATGCCTTGGTCAGTTTTGACTGTGAGATTCAAGATATTCAGCAAGTCGGTACACACAGTGTTTTCATGTGTCGTGTTCTTAAAGTTCAACAAAGCGATCAAGAAGAAAGTCTGGTGTATTTTAACCGTGCTTATCATCAAGTGGGTCAGTTGGAACACGCTTAACTCAATGCCTTAATTCTTTTATCTTTTTAAAGTTAGTTTATTGTGGAACTTATAACCTTTTTAGTCATCGGCGCTTTTGCTGGTTTTGCAGCAGGGCTGTTTGGTGTCGGCGGTGGTACGATTATTGTACCACTGCTTTTTATTGTCTTTACTCAAATGGGTTATGACCCTGATGTTGTTATGCATCTCGCATTAGGTACATCTTTAGCAACAATCGTTGTCACTTCAATCAGCTCATTAATGGCACATCATAAAAATGGCGCTGTGCTATGGCCTGTATTTAAAAATCTAGCTCCACCAATGGCGATTGGTTGTTTTTTTGGGGCAGGTATTGCTGGTTTGATATCAGGGTTATATCTACAAATCATTGTTGGCTTATTTCTGATTTGGGTCGCATATACGATGCTTACAGATGCTAAAACAGCAATTAATTCAACGCAAACTTTACCGTCGTCAGGTCAACAAGTTGCTGCTGGTAGTGTCATTGGGATTGCATCAGCAATTTTTGGAATAGGTGGTGGAAGTCTGACGGTTCCGTACCTGAATCGCTATGGTGTGGTCATGCAGAAGGCGGTTGGAACATCTGCGGCATGTGGATTCCCCATTGCTGTCGCTGGTGCATTAGGTTTTATTATTTTTGGTATAAATGCTGAGATTAATGTACCTAATACCATTGGTTACGTGCATATTTATGCATTTATTGGCATTAGCATCATGAGTTTCATTACGGCTAAGTTTGGTGCGAAGGCGGCACATGCTTTATCGCCAGCAATGTTAAAGAAATGCTTTGCAGTTTTATTGGTCATTGTAGCAAGCTTCTTCCTTGTGAAGGGATTAATTTAATATTGGACTTCGCATAAGAGATTTTATGCTAAATGTAATTTTAAAGGGCTTTGTTGCACAAAGATTTAAAAGACAACACTCTGCTCATTTGAACAGAATTCAAGTGACAACTTGGGTATGAGGACGACCTAATTCTGTAAATTTGTTCAATACGGCTATGCGTGCATGAATCTCATTCACCTGACTAGAAAAACTCCTTGCTGTTAATTTATCACCTAATAGTTTGATGCAATGCATCTTGGTTTCAACTAAACTTCGACGATGATAACCAGACCATTTTTTCCAAAGCGTTCTTCCTAAACGTTTAACTGTTTTCAGTAACTCATTCCGCTCTAAAGATCTCAATTTCTGATCTTTCCATGGGTTTGCATTTTTTCTTGGCGGAATGACCGCATGTGCATCTCGATCTAGAATGACTTGTCTGCAGTGCTTCGTGTCATAAGCACCATCGGTATAGACCGAATCAATTCGTTCATCTAAGGGAATTTGAGCAAGTAAATCACCGAGTACTTGCGAATCGCTCACATTATTTGTGGTAAGCTGTACTGCACGTATTTGCAAGGTTTCAGCATCGATGCCAATATGAAGCTTACGCCATTGGCGACGATATTCAGGTCCATGTTTCTTACGTTTCCACTCACCTTCACCTAGAAACTGAACCGTACCGGGTTTGTCGGAGAGTCAATATTCTGAGAGACTATCCCGATGACAAAATTAAAATATACCCCTGAAATCAGAGAAAGAGCGGTTCAATTATTGATTGAATCCGAGAAAGATTATCCATCGAATTGGGCTGCGATCACAGCTATTGCTCCCTGAGCATTATACTGCGCAAGGGTTGTACTCCTGAAACACTACGTGTTTGGTATCAAAAATATTTAGATAAACAAAATCCAGTTAAAGTACAGCAGCTT
>NZ_JAMXXN010000053.1 GCF_024129435.1 Acinetobacter lwoffii
AGCCCGCTTGAATTTCAATTCATAGGGCCTTATGCTTGAGTGGTTTTCTATATCCCGAAATCTGAATCATGACAAAAGCTGCTGAAACTCTTGAAAAGAAAATCGAAGCCCAGTTAGAGAAGCTCAAACAGTTAAAGGCTCGTAAACAGGCTATCGAAGCTAGAGAAAAATCGAAACAGAAAGAGCAGGAAAGAAAGGACGATACTCGGCGTAAAATTTTGCTTGGTTCTTACTTAATTAAAAAGATGCAAAGTAATGAAGCCAACAAAGAAAAAATACTCGCTGAACTCAACGAGTATTTAACAGAAGATCGAGATAGACAGCTTTTTAACCTTTAAAATCTGTTTCAGTCCGTAAAGCTTTAAATATACGTTTTGCCGTTTCTTCTCGGACTGATTTTGGATCTCTTAAGATATTAGAAATCCATATTGCAAATGCTTGATAATCTTTTGCTCCAGCCAGATCACTAATACTACTTACTTTTGACAAAATAGAACTGTACATATTGATTTGATTATCAGACAAGCTACGAAACATATCTACCGTGTTTTGATCTCGTTCAGGCACTATCAATTTGGGGGTGGGCTTTTCTCTTACCGTAAACTTAAAGCCGACCACAGAACGCCCTTTTTTAACATTCTCATAGGTTAGGTCAATATCAGTATTGGCTGTGATCTCTTCTAGTGATGGATTGATGACACGTTTTTTAAGGTTACTTAGATCATGATAAGACTCAGGTAAGCCAAATTCAGTTCTTATTTTTTCTAAAGATATTTCAAATTTTCCCATAGCCTGATGCTTTTTAGCTAAATGATAAAAATCGAATGAATAATCTTTTCTTAGGCTGAGTACGATGTCTTTTTTGTACTTCGTATATGGATTTAATTTATCAAACTCCTTAAGCATTAAAAGTACTTCGTCAGGAAAGCAAATAGACACGGAACCCTCTTCATATCGGGCACGAATAACCCAATTACAGTACGTCTTTCGCCCCTTCTCATCCAAATAACAAAAATAACGCTTAATCAGAGATTTACTTGCTTCTTCAAGTGACTTATATGCTGAATGGGTTTTTATATTACATTCTTGAGCAAAGCTTTCAGCTGTAATAGTTATGGAGTCCTTTTCAGTAGCATTGCTAGTTCTAGCAACTGGACTGGCAAGAATTAATAGGCGTTTTTCATCAATACTCATACTTTTAAAACATTCTTGGATACTGTTTTGCATTACTACCCAAGATGGAGGGTATGTCTTTTTATTTTGTTCAATCATAAATTAACCACAATACATTTAAGTACTTTGAATATAAAGTACCTTTAAGTTACCATTTTGATCATAAAATAACTATTATTTTTGTACTTTTTTAAAAAAAGTACAACATTTTCAATGTACCATATTGTCCTCTAAAAGTACTTTTTAAGTCCTCTAAAAGTACTTTTTTAAGTGCGTTTTGTCCTCTAAAAGTACTTAGTTGTCCTCTAAAAGTACTTTTTTAAAGTCTGAAAGACTTGCTGTGTATGGCCTAGAAGGGTGTCTAAAAGCTTTTAAAAGCTTTTTAAAAGATAAAAAGAGAAAATATATAAAATAAAACAGCCCTATGCCCTCGCTAAAGCTCGGACGTTTTAACCTCGCTAAAGCTCGGTTGAAGGGGCTGTTTTTTTCAAATAAGAGTTGAGAATTTAATAAAAAAGAAACTATGCCTTCGCTACGCTCAGTAAGCTTTATGCTCGCTTCGCTCGTCTAGAATTTAGATAATACAGTTCGCACCCATTCGGGATGCTCTGTATCTTCCGTTATTAAGCAAAGGGGAGATTGTAATCAGGGAAAAGGCAGGGGAAAAATTTTAATGCTAGGTAATCGCTCGTAGACACTCGCTCGGTTCTTACTGGATAGAATCTAATAATTAAAATATCTAATCAAAACCGTGGAACAACGATCAAATAGTAATCGTGGAACATAAAAAATAGAAAAGTTGCCGCCCTGTTGCTCTATGATTCAAGGCGGCAATCTCTAATATAATGATCTTGAAGAGAAAAACAGTTGTATTTCGTATAAGGTGTATTATGTTAATTTTAGAAAATCTTTCTA
Source organism: Acinetobacter lwoffii (assembly GCF_024129435.1). GTDB lineage: Bacteria > Pseudomonadota > Gammaproteobacteria > Pseudomonadales > Moraxellaceae > Acinetobacter > Acinetobacter lwoffii_F. The sequence goes on from NZ_JAMXXN010000053.1 coordinate 2,089, forward strand.
ATCCAAATTTAGTTTTCTGTTAAGTTCTATAATGAGGATCTAAGCGTAATACTGTATTCACATCATATTCAGCATCAAAAAAATCACAAATTTTTGACACCTTACCTTTACTTAATAATTTCTTATCTAGATAAATAATCAATTTATTTTTGTTGATATCAAAAATAACTCTTCCCCTTGGAACTTCATCATATTCCATATACCGTAATTCAGAGATATCTGCTTTGATTATCTCCCAATATTCCATATGTGTATATTTACTATCAATTAACCCAATAGAATCCTTTTCATTAGAATTAAATTCATGAGCAATGCCTATAATTCTATCGCTATAAAACCAAAAAATACCTATCTTCATTTTTGATCCTACCCCTAAATTAAAACAGCCAATTAGTTCTAATTGGCTGTTTTATATAATTAATTATTCAAGTTATTGTAAATAATCTGACCATCTTTTTTATTAATTTTAGACAGTGTCTTTAAAAATACTGGAGTTCTACTACAAATGTCTCGAATATCTTTTGCTTTTAAAGGCGTATCTAGTAGTTGATAGTCCTCTAGCACTTGATAGTAGCAATTTTCTGGTACACCATCATGCTCAATTTTTATGGTTTGACCTGATGCTATACCGTAGCCTGAAATCCCTTTTCCGTTAGCATATAAAAATACAACATCTCCTTTTTTAATTCGTTCTATTTGTTGTTTATATCCATCATCAAATGCAGCCGCATATCCATTATTAATCATGAAATAATGATCATCTATTGAATACCGTTTACAAGTATTTAAAAGAAAATAATTATGATTAATAGCAATATTTTCTTGATTAGTTATAGAGCTATTTTCATCCTCATCAATCTCATTTTCTTGTTGTTCCAAAAGCTTTTTTTCTTCAGCTTTATAGTTATCTATTGCATCAGATAATAGATCAAGAATTACTTCTTGCTTAGTTGAATCAAAAAATACAGCTAAGTCTGAAATTATTTCATCCATAACTTGAGGAATTTTTATTGATGTTGAAATCATTTTTGTTTCCGTAGCTTGTTTATTGTGAAGTTTTTTTATGAGACTCATGATTATCACCTTTTAAAAGTTAAAAACAATTTAATAGATTTACAAAACAAAGTCAATAACTTTAAAATTTAAAGTTAAAATAAAGTTTATATTTTATTTAACATAATGGCTGTTATACGAAATTTGATTGATTTTTACTAAAACACTATTTGAAAATATAAAAAAAAGCCCAGTCATGGAATACTGGGTTATGGAAACTCAAATAAGGATTTATATTTTATAAAGTATTTAAAAAACCATAAAAAAACTATGGTTTTTTTTGTATAAACTTGCTTGTTGTCTCTACTTCATTGAATACTTCAAATTTTTTCCGATCATTATCGAGTTTAACAACGAGAGCTAAAATAAAAATCATTATTATAAAAGCTAGGAAAATCAAATACATTCTCATTATTAAGTCCACTATTAGTGCTATAAAGTATGCTTCCTTATGACAAATAGATAGGACATAAAAAATGAAAAGTAAAGCTCGACACTTTGAAATATGGCTTTTGCCATGTTTCAAAGTCGAGCCACTTTGCGACATCCGGTATTGATAAGATTAAGAGAAGAACCGAGCAAAGTACTTACCAGTAATTATTTAGGATCAATCACACAGTAATCTTTATTCGTTCCGTGACAGTCATTTTTCATGATCCGTACACAAGCTCTACCATTACAATTTTTAATATCTAGGTTGTAACTCTGTTCTAACCAAGCTGCTTCTGCTCGACGCTGCTGGATTTCATCAAAACTTGGAATAAATAAAAATATAAAAGACAGGAAAACTAATACCAGACTAAGGAAAATTGCACACAACAAGGCAATAAATCTGTAGTTCAATTTATCGGTGGCTTTATCTAACTCCTGAATACGACCTTGAAGGGCGCGTGTAGCTTCCTGATTTGCGTTATTTAGGGTCTTTTTGCTCTGTTCTAGTACCCCACTAGCTACCTTGTTGTAAAACGTCTCTAATCGCTTGTTATCATCTGCTATGGCTTCCCTGTATTCCTTCATGGAGGCTAATAAAATATATAACTGGTCGTCTAAATCGTTTTGATTGCTCATAGGGAAGGCCCATTTCTATTCATGCTTTTGCGTTGTTTCAGCTTCATCGCTTGTTCTTGCTGTAGCTTTAACTGCTTTTTATGTTCTAGTTCTAGGCGTTTAGCTTCCTGATCTTTCTTCCATTGCTCAAAGCCTTTTTCAACACGGTTGAAACCCTGTTCTAAGGTCTGTTCCTTGTGCTGTTGTTTGTATTGGAGCTGTTGACTGTTCTGCTGTTTGATCGTGTCGTTGAAACGGCTAATTTCAGTATCTATGCCCTTTCTGCGCATCTGGGTGACTTTACTGCCTTCATGTATGGTGGCTTGTATCTGATTACCTTGATCGGCATAGCTGCGGTGGTCGATTCTTTCCCGATACCCTGCATATTCCAGAGCATGATTGGCTAAGTTTGCCCAGGTGGCTCGAATCTGTTTAATTTCTTCCTGGCTTGTTCCCATGCCTAAGCTTTTTCTTTTGGTGTTACTTAACTCAATTTCCGATTTTTGAGTGAGGACCAGTTTATTTTCAGTATCTAATTCTGCTTTGCGAGTTGTCAGTAAGATATGTGCATGATGGTTTTTATCATCTCCACCTTTGCTAGGTGCATGAATCGCTAAATCTGCAACCACCCCATAACGGTCTACTAAAGATTGAGCAAACTCTCTTGCTAGTTCTTTTCGCTGTTCTTCATCCAGCTCGTCCGGTAGAGCAATCACCCATTCACGTGCGGTTCGGGCATCTTTCCGATTTTCTGATTTTTCCGCCAAATTCCAAACTTTGCTTCGGTCTAATTCAGTATCCAAGTTAGAAAGAATCTCTGTATACACCACACCTTCTTTTCTCGTGAAGTCGTGCGTTAACCCTGTCCGTTCATCTGTCAATTTTTCTCCTGCACGATAGGCCATAGATGCTACCGCAGTTCGTCCCGAACTTCGGTTAACGGTCTTAGTCGTACAGTGATAAATTGCCATGCCTTAGCCTTGTGATGGTTTTGCTTTTGCTTTTAAAAAATTGCGTAGCAATTTTTTGGGGTTAAGGGGTATCCCCTTACGCAAACTTTGACTTGGATGAAATCCAAGTCGTAAGTGCGCATTTCATGAAAAACACGATAGC
>NZ_JAMXXN010000054.1 GCF_024129435.1 Acinetobacter lwoffii
GGACTCTAGATCTCTGCGAAAATCCAGAACATCGAGCAAAGCGAGATTTACATGACTTGCATCATGCTGAGGAGATTAAACGAATTTGGAAGGAAAGTTCAGGTCGGTATGGTGTACGTAAAGTCTGGCAAAAACTGAAACGTGAAGGCTATATTATTGCACGCTGTACTGTTGCTCGATTAATGAAAAAGCTAGGTATACAAGGTGTTTGGCGAGGTAAGAACAAACAAACCACCCGTAGTCGAGATGATCAAAAACGAGCGAATGATTTAGTGAAACGTAATTTTAGTGCTGATCATCCAGATCAGCTGTGGGTCAGTGACTTTACGTATATTCAAACCAAGTCAGGTTGGGTCTATACCGCATTTATTATTGATGTGTTTTCACGAGCAATTGTTGGATGGAAAGTATCAACACGTATGAATACAGATATGGTGCTTGATGCATTAGAACAAGCTTTGCATGATCGAGGTATGCCAAAGAATGTAATTCATCATTCCGATAGAGGTGTGCAATATCTTTCCATTCGCTATACCAATCGTCTAGAAGCAGCAAATTTACGAGCGTCAGTCGGTACAACTGGTGATTCATACGATAATGCTTTGGCTGAAACAGTGAATGGCTTATACAAAACAGAGGTGATTGAATATTTAAAAGCAGATTGGCAAGGTTTAGCGGATGTACAACTTGCGACACTCAACTGGGTAGATTGGTTCAATAAAGAGCGTGTACACAGTGCATTGGGTTACAAGTCGCCTTTTGAGTTTGAAGCAATGTACTATGATAAGATTAACCCGTTAGGTCAGGTGGCCTAACTTAAATAAAAAAGTCTCCGACAAACCCGGTACGGTTCAAAGTGCAAGTGCAATTCCGCAGTTTATTGAACTTTTAGCTAAGCAGTCTGACTCTTACTATACTCTAGATACTAATAGAGTATAAAGTCTATGCTATACAGAATGATAAATTCTGTATAGCTAAATCTAAAAAATATAGATTAGACCTCTTGCGAAAGTATCGTTTTACCTAATTTTTGAATTGGCTAAAACCTTATAATATGTAGCTTTTGGCTGTTTAAATTTTAAATTTTGACTAACGCAAGACGTCTATTTTTATAAATATTTTTTTATTCTTAGGGCGTGTCATCAATTAGCTTGAGAAAATATTACCGGTCCTCATAATTTTTTCATGACTAAACGCTATGCATTAAAAGATGATCAGTGGGAACAGGTTAAAGATCTGTTACCTGGACGAATGGGTACTGTTGGAGTAACGGCCAAAGATAACCGACTATTTGTTGAAGCGCTATCGTTCAGGTATCCCGTGGCGAGACTTATTCGAACGCTTTGGTGATTTTAGAGTCGTGCATACTCGCTTTTCTGCGCAGCTGTATTCATTTTATCTGCATTCAGTCGTTCCAGTTCCAGGTCAACCGCAGCAATATCTTCTTCAACCGCTTCGTCCCATAGGTGGATTTGTTTTGCGGTGAGATGTTCATTTTTACTACCGAATTTATACTGTTTAAATAGCGCAAGTTCATGCTCGTATTTTTGAGTGAGAACAGAGAGATGTTGGTTGCATGCTTCAAGATGTTGAACTTTGGCATCCAATTGCTGATTTGATACTTCAAGATGCTGAACTTTGGTATCTAATTGTTGTTTATCTTCTGCGAGTTGTTGATGCTGCAGCGCTAGCTGTCTGGTAAATTCCAGCAGTTGTTCATGGGTCAGTTGGCTTAAGTCAGGCAGCATTTTAATGACCGCAGTATGCCTGAGGTCATGACGCAGAGGAAATAGAACGTTTGGAGAATAGCAGAATGTACCAAGCTGGTTTAGAGCATCGTCACCACCAATGCGCTGCCAAGGCAAACCCTGGATCAGTGACTGTAACTGTTCCAGACTGATCGCCATGCTTTCACCCTGGTGAACCTGCGCCCAGTGGAATTTTCCCTGTTCCAGCCGCCGGGCACACAGCCAGATCCCCGTCCATCATGCACCAGCACTTTCATGCGATGGCCACGTTTATTACAGAACAGGTAAGCGCAATGCGGTTTGATCGAGCCAAAGGCTCTCAACACCTTAGCCATGGCAGTATCCATACCCGCACGCATGTCCATGGGCTGGGTAGACAACCAGATTTCATCAATACGGATCATTGAGTCAAACCCTGGATCAGCAACAGTAATTCAGTTACTGACTCCACTGGCCAGTCGATCTCGATCATCTGATCCCTTGCGGAACTTTGTTCCTTATGCAATGGAATCCTGATATGAGCGACAGCATTCTTCTCCGGCACAGGTGGCGGAGGTGCGTCTTGTTTGACTGGAGTCGGGTGAAGCATGACCGGAAGAAAGTCAGTCTGTGGAATGGAGGGGGTGTTAATGCAGGGGCATTGATCTGGACTGACGAATCCATTTATGCAACAGATTGGCATTGATCTGATGTTGCATTGCGACCTTAGCCACTGATGTATCTGGCTGCTGGCATTGCTGAATAAGTTGATGTTTAAATTCAGCCGTGAAGGTTCGACGGGGCTTTTTTAGCATTGGTGTGCTGTCTATAACTGTCTTTAAATCCATAAATAGGTGTCCACTTAAAATTTAGTGGACACTATCGTGGTATTCATGAGTGAGAAAAAGTGGGGCTCAGCGGACGCTTACTTTCATCTTGAGAGAGTTGGGTGTATTTCTTCATTGCGTGCTTTCCAATTGCGAGTTGAAAAAGTCTAATGATTCTACGAATACACCTAAATTTTTCAACTAACTACAAATGTGTCGCACTTGTGATTTGAATCTGCTGTTTTCAAAATCTGTTTTTCAGCTCGTTATGCAACAAAGCCGAACCGAATTAAAAATAGAAATGTAGTTGAGCTGATGCTTGCTCATTTCTTTATTTTTAGTAATTGAGGTGAACATACTGTCAGTACATGGTAGTTATAAGTAACGTGTAACTTTGTTCGCACAAAGATTTGAGTTATGCCAAGTGATGGATTGATTTGTACTTAAAATTTTAAGCTTATCCACTTGCTTTGCAAGCCACTACACTTTATTTACAATCCTATGTTGTGGAAGTAAGGGATCTTGTACTCGCCCAGTATGTTCAACTTGATTATATCTAAAGGACTATTAGGCTTCAATCAAATCAATTTTCCAATTATTCGACTGAATTAACACATTTAAATCACGTAATTTAAGACTAATATCATCAGCTTGTTTTTGTAATGATGAAACTGGAATAACTTTATGCCACTTTATTTCCCGCGTACTATAACGATCAGATTCACGAGATGTATTACTTATTGCTGCAGTTAGGGTTTTGTGCTGTTCTACAAATTCATCACGCAAAGTCAATAAAGCAAGTAGAGAACGACCATCATTTAATTTTGTTAAAGCATTAGTTTCATGAATTGCATAACTTAATTTTTGAAATTCTTGAATTAAAGAAAATACTTGTTTCAATAGTTCATTTGGATCTTCAGATGGTTTATCACCATCTTGTACCAATACATTTGCATTGATACGTTGTTTTAGTGAAATAATTTTTTTTTGTTGATCACTTCGAAGTAAGAGAGCTTCTGCTAATTTCATTTTTCACCTATTAACCAATTAGAATTAAGTTTTAAGCAGCTAAGTAATTTTACAAATACTATATATCCTCATTCTTTAAAGATCAAAAAAATTGATTTTTTACAATTTTCAGAGGTAGAAGTCTTATATTTTGTCATTAGTCGAAGCTCAGAATTAAGCTAAAGGCCTTTTTTTCAGATGCAGAATCCTTTATCTGATCCTAGACAGTATTATGGACATTCGATCCCTCTAAATTCTTACAATATTTTTGTTCAAAGGCTTCAGGACTTAACCAGCCATTTGCAGAATGTATTCTGATTCGATTGTAATAAATCTCGATATAGTCGAACAGGACAGCATTCGCTTCTTTTCGAGTGGCAAACACACTGCCATGGATTACATGACCTTTCAATGTATGAAAGAAGCTTTCAGTCACTGCATTGTCCCAACATGAGCAGTGTACTGCGCAAGACTGCCTGACATACTTTGAATAAAGTTATTCGTCAATAATAGCGCTCTAAAAGCACGACTACAGTACTGACTGCCTTGGTCAGAATGAACCATAACTCCTGTTGAATAAGCTTTTCATGCGCCAAGGTTGGTCCGAAACCATGCAGTTGATCAGAAACAATATTGAGGCACTTGAGTCTGAGTTCTTCAGAAAGCCTGGAATTGCTGGTTTGGCCACGACCCGTATGGGCTAATACAGCTGGACCTTGAACTTTGTATTTCTGCAGTAAGCGTCTGACCTGACATTCTGAAATATGAAGTAGAAGTAGCTGAGCAGCCTGGGATTGAGTTATGCGTTGATCGCAGATTTCCTGCAAGACCGACAATCGTTTAAGTTCTTTATCCGACATAGACACCAACATATCAAACCGTCCGCTAAGGAAATTGCAAAAGTGCACATTCTAAAAGCGGACATTTCTATTTTGGGCTTACAACACTGTGTTATTCACCAATTAAAATGTCTATGCGAAAAACCATTTAAAATGTCCTGTTTTTAACCACAAGAGTCAAGCACAGGATTTAAATTTC
>NZ_JAMXXN010000055.1 GCF_024129435.1 Acinetobacter lwoffii
AAAGTCTGTTGCCTGAAGCATTAAGAGATGAGAATCCACTGAACCTGCTGAGACTCGTCAATGGGGAAATGACTCAAAACAGAATTTAAAAGAGACGACAAGAACAAGAATGCGGGGAGCTTTATTCATCTCAGTGAGTTGCCCGCTTTCAAAAACGATAGATAGCCAAATACATTATCAAATGCTTGGAATAGATGAAGTATGAATTTATCTGTTTAACCCAAATAACAATGATTTCAAAAATAAATTAAGAAACATTTAAGGATGAATGTATGAAAACACTTGTGAAATTTTCATTAGTAATAGGGACCTGTATTTCTTTTTCACCTGAACTATTAGCAAATGAATTATTGGAAGATGGTCAATTTGATTTAATTAATCGTAATTTTTATTTTTATCGCGATTTTAGAAATGGAGCTTTCAATCCTTCCGGTGCGAACACGCAGTTGCCAGAAGAAGATAAAGAGGGCTATCGTAGTGAATGGGCACATGGGGTTATTGCAAAATATACTTCAGGATATACTGATACTGCCTTGCAAGTAGGATTTGATGCTTATGGCATGGCAGCAGTAAAACTATATAGTGACGAATTTAAAACCGGCACAAACTTGTTAGAATTTGACTCTGCAACAGGTAAGACTAAAAGCTTCAATGGAGAAATTGGAGGTGCTCTAAAGGTCAAATATAAGGACACTATATTGACTTATGGTAATCAATTTCCCAATGTTCCAGTTATAGCCACCAATACCTCTCGCTTACTCCCATCTGTAAGTACGGGTATAACTTTACAGAATAAATCTATAGATCATTTGGAAATAAATGCCGGTTATTTTTATAGTATGAATCCGGTAGATTCTACGAAGGATTTAAACTTTTTTACCACAGATTATGGTCCAGCTGCTGGAATTAAAGCGGATAGTGTCAGTTTTGCTGGAGGAACATATAAATTACCAAACTCATCAGTAACCGCCTATGCTTCTGAATTAGAAGACGTGTGGACACAGCTCTTTCTAGGCGCAGATTTCCAACATGCTTTTGAAAATGACCACAAACTAAAAGCTGCCTTTGTTGGATATAGTAATAAAGATACGGGTAAAAAAATTGCAGGCAATATTGAAGCAAACATTCTGTCAGGTTTAGTGGGATATCAAATAGATCAGCATATTATTTCTTTTGGATATCAGCAGGTATTTGGGGATGAGCCTTTTGACTGGGTAGGATATTCAACTATAGGCGGAAATGTTTCAATTCTAAATGCAGCGCAGTTTGCCAGTTTTTCTGAAGCAAAAGAAAAGTCACTACAGCTTAAATATGAAACAAGTCTTGGCTCATATGGACTACCAGGCCTAAGCTTAATGGGGCGTTATATATATGGTTGGGATGTAGACAACAGTAATAGTGATAATAATTTTTATAGACAGAGATTTGTTTATGATCCAACCAAAGACAATAAGCATTGGGAACGTAATCTTCAAATTTCTTACAAAGTTCCAAGTGGATTTGCTAAGGGTTTGGATATAAAGTTACGTCAAGCTACCCATCGAGCCACCAAAGGTTATCGTTATAATGATATTGATGAAGTACGCGTAATTATTGAGTATCCATTGTCATTTTAATTATATGCATGTTGTAAGTTCTAGCAATTAATTAGTGATTCACAATTTGATTAGGCTTTGTTGCATAAATATCTAAGACTATGATTTTTTTAATTCATTTTTGGATTAAAAATCAAACAAATCTTTAAGAATCAGCATCTTGAAGAATGTTTATGCAACAAAGCCTCTTTATTTTATAAGAAAACTTAGCGTTCTTTATTAACCAATACATCATAAATGATATGCGCAAACTGCTTCATCTTCGCAGGATCGCTCATGAGCTGTGTCATTTGCTCCATATGCGCTGCATTACTGTCTAATACAGCATCATCAAGCGCCGTATCAAACTCACCTAGCATGGCCTGTTCACGAGTGTTGTTATGAATCTGTTTCATCATTCGTGTGTTCTCGGACATCTTGTCAGCAATGGTCAGAGCATAGTTGATCATGTCTTTCTCTGTCAGATTGTCCGTCACAAACAGATCATTCATCCGGCTTAAAATCTGCGACAAAAAGTCTTCTTTCTTGTCTTTCGCCTTTGCTGTACCCAAATCATTCCCAGGCTCCAATTTATGCTCAGTACTGTCTGCTTTAAGCTGAATATACGAACTGTCTTCATCGGTGCATATAGTTCTAAAGACTCATTGATTAGTTTTTCGGTGAGTTGCCGCATGTGTCTAATTTGATGTCGTCCCAAACCCAACACATCAGCAGTAATCTTCTGTGCTCCGCCACGTTCAGGATTTTTAGGCCGGTATTGCTACATCCATTAGAGCCCATGGCTCCACCATCTATTCTAGAAGCCATGTCATCTGAAAAGCGTGGCTTATATAACCAGCTTTTACAACTGAAGATAGACATCCATTATGACGATGCGCGCCTGGATGAATGGCTGAAACAAAAAAAATATATCATCCGTAAAGCCGCTCATCTCAGAGACCAACTAGGACACTTAAAAATGCTTTGGCATTCACCTGAACAGATAGGTTTGAATTTAAGTTAATCAAATAAAGCAGGAAAGTTCAGTTCGCCCTCCTCTTTAAATGATTCTGACTTAAATTTTGATGAATAAAAGAGTTGATATAAAACGCTAGACCATATGCTTAAACTTTTAATGAGATAAGAATAGTGAGTAAACGACCTTATAAAGCAGTAGCCTTTGATGTTTTTGGAACGCTAATTGAAATTAAAAATAGTCAATCACCTTATAAAAAAATGATGAAATGGCTTAAACAACAAGGGCGAAAACCACAACCAAATGATGCTGCGATGATCATGTCGCTAGATGGCAATTTTGAGACAATCGCTTCTTATTTCGGTTATCAACTACCCGCTCCCTTGTTAGCTGAAATGAACAACGATCTTCAACATGATTTAAAGTATATGCGTGCTTTTGATGATTCTATACCAATGCTGCTTGAGCTTAAAAAGCTAGGCTACAAATTGGCAGTCTGCTCCAATGCAGCAACGCCTTATGGTGAACGAGCACAGCACCTACTTCCACCTTTAGATACTTATGCATGGAGCTTTCAGGTCGGTGCAAATAAGCCAGATCCTTTAATCTACCAACATTTTTTAACTCAAATGAACTGTCAACCAAATGAAGTTTTTTTCATTGGTGATACTCAAATTGCTGATGTAGATGGGCCGCAAAAATTAGGCATGTCTGCAAAAATAATTGATCGTAAAAATGGTGAGAGTCTTTTAGATGTGCTCCAACCCTTGTTAAAAAAATAAATTATAAATCATTTTTCGAGCTGATTTTTAAGATACCAAATCTGGTACTTAACTCATGATATTGAGGATTTAAGTACCAAACTTTGTACCTAACAAATGGGATTAAATCATTAATTCAGTAAGCATAAATATGATTTTTTTATTTCATAATTTTTTTGAATAACCATTTTTTTGAAGTTTTAAACGAAACGAGTTTTTAAAAAATGTCATGTGCTAAGTTTTCCACATGACGATTTATGACTAGGGAAATTTATGCCTAGCCGTGAATAATTTTTAGATCAGCTCAATTGGCTAAGTAATTTTATGCAAAACGAAATTTTAGATGTTCTTTTAGAACTAGGGCTTACAGCTATCGATTGGGTAGATGCTTCAGTGTTCTCAAAGCTTACAGGCATTGAAGAACAAAAACTGACACATCGGCGAAAAAATTGGCCACAAGATTTAGGGCGTGTCCTCATTTGAAGAATTGGTTTTAAATACTTAAAATCCTCCTTTGAGTTATTTTTATTTCTATATTTTCAATGGCACGTAC
>NZ_JAMXXN010000056.1 GCF_024129435.1 Acinetobacter lwoffii
AAGAAATTTAAATCCTGTGCTTGACTCTTGTGGTTAAAAACAGGACATTTTAAATGGTTTTTCGCATAGACATTTTAATTGGTGAATAACATCTGTTATAAGCCCCATACATTCAAGTTTATTTCTTGCATGAATGTATCCTATAGGATACATTAATCTTATGTACTCAATATATACCACTGAAGTCTTTGATGACTGGTTTACTAAGTTAAAAGACCAGCAGGCAAAAAGACGTATACAAGTCCGAATTGATCGGGTTGAAGATGGAAACTTTGGAGATACTGAACCAGTCGGTGAAGGTGTCTCTGAATTACGTTTCTTCTTTGGACCTGGCTACAGGATCTATTACTGTAAGCAAGGGCAAAGGGTCGTTATTCTTTTAGCAGGCGGAGACAAGTCTACGCAAAGTAAAGATATAAAACTTGCCCTACAACTAGCACAAGATTTAGAGGAGGAGCTGTAAATGGCTATCAAACTTCGTAAATGGGACAGTGCTGAACATCTTAAAACAGAAGAAGATATGCAAGCTTACCTACAAGCCTGTATAGATGAATCTAATGGTGATGCGGCATTCATTGCAAAAGCTTTAGGTAATATTGCTAAAGCTAAAGGAATGGCTCAATTATCAAGAGACACAGGTTTAGGCCGAGAAAGTCTTTATAAAGCACTTTCTGGCGATGTAAATCCAAGCTTTGATACTGTTATTAAAGTGGTAAAAGCGCTGAATTTACGCTTAGCAATTTAAAAAAAACTAGTAAAAAAGGGAGCTTAAAGCTCCCTTTTTTAACTTCATATAACGTGTATTATGTTAATTTTAGGAAATCTTAGTCTTTAGCTAACATAATCTTCAGTTGATATTACTTGAGCATATGCAAATTCAAAAGCGGCCATTAATGTTGCATGGACATGACCAGCAGGTACTTTAACGCCATTAAATTCCAAGTCTAGTGTTGCACAAGCATCATGTATCACTTTTACCTTATAACCAAAATCAGAAGCAGCACGAACAGCAGCATCAACACACATATGCGTCATAGCACCAATCACGACTAACTCAGTCACTTGATTGCTATCTAAAATTTCTTTGAGATTCGTATTTAAGAACGCATTGATGTGATTTTTAATGATTACAGCTTCATCTTCTTGCGGCTTAACTGTGTCCTGAAATTCAATACTATTTGAGCTAGGTTCAAATATAGGAGATTCAGCATCAGCAATATGTTGCACATGAATCACTTGAGTACCCAGTTGACGGGCTTTCGCAATTACTTTCACTGCATTAGCAGCAGCTTGTTCAATATTTACCAATGGTAATTTACCTGTAGGTAGATATTCATTTTGTAAGTCGATAACTAATAAAGCTGATTTTGACATACCTATTCCTTTACTTAACTAATATTTGTTTTGTTCTACTTATGTTTTAAAGAAGTGGAATGCTTCCACTTCTTTAAGTCACTTTAGAAAGAAAGCGTTTCACCATCGATAGGAATTAAAACCTTATCTTGGATTCCTTTGTCCTTTACGTAATCTGCAAGCTCAGCACGTGTTACCGACATGTGGTTAATTGCATCCATGTGAACAGCAACCACTTTAGCATTTGGTGCTTTCTGAGTTGCATGATAAGTATCTTCTTTGCCCATAATAATGGATTCTTTAAAGCCATCAACCAAGGCGTTACCTGTATTCAAGACAATCACATCAGGTTTAAATGTTTGAATCGCTTGATCAACTTCAGAACGCCAGATGGTATCTCCTGCCACATAAACAGTTTCATGGCCAGCAGCTTCAAATACCACACCCATTGCTTCACCTAATCCAGCTTTAAGCTTAGGAATACGGTACATGGCATCAGTACCGTGTTGACCACCAGTTTTAGTGAGCTTAATCCCTTCAAAGGTCGCTTGAGTTAATACACGAACATCTTTGAAGCCTTGTGACTGAATGATTTTCTGGTCTTCTTTATTCTGTACAAACAACGGCATGTTTTTCGGAATAGTCGCTTGTGCTGCATCATCCCAATGATCTAGATGGGTATGGGTCACGATTACCGCATCTACACCTTCTAAAATCGTTTCGGGCTTGATAGGCAAATCGACTAATGGGTTCCGTAAATAGCTACGATGAGTATCAGGAAAACCTTCATAGAATCCTTTTTTAGCAAACATTGGGTCAATTAAAAAAGTCGTATCAGCATAGGTTACTTTAATCGTTGCATTGCGAATTTCTTGTATATGCGTAACTTTAGAAGTATCTCGCTGAACCACCTTATCATTCGCATATAAATGGACTGAAGCCATTGCCAGAGAGAGTGCAATAACAGAGCTACTTAAAATTTTATTCATGTTCCAGATCCAATCATTTAGTCATACTCGAATCATGATAGGAAAAATTAAGCAATAAAATTGTCCTTAAGGACAATCATCGAAACTATTGGGACAACATGCTATATTTATTATTTTAGAGAGGTAGATTGAATGGCTATACCAGTGATTGGATTGTTCGTATATCCCAATATAAATCCATTTCACTTCTCTATCCCCCATATCATTTTCAATATCAAGATTGAAGATAAACGCTTATTTGATCTGAGAATTTTTTCTATAGATGGCCAACCCGTAAAAACAGAACAGTCTATGATGATTATCCCTGATGGGGGGATCGAACTTATTAAACAATTGGATCTTATTATTATTCCTGGATGGGATGATTTTAATCACAAACCTGAAAAAGTACTTATCGATGCCCTAAATTGTGCATATCAAGCTGGAATTAGAATTGTAGGGTTATGCTACGGAACTTATGCATTGGCATATGCAGGGCTGCTTGACCATAAAAAAGCAGCTACGCACTGGATGGCTGAACAGGATTTTAGTGAACGATTTCCACAGGTTCAACTTGATAATGACGCCCTGTATGTAGAAGACCAAAGGATCGTAACCTCTGCTGGAACAGGCGCAGCGTTAGACTGCTGCTTGTACTTGGTACGTGAAATCTATAATGCACGAATTGCGAATAAAGTTGCTAGAGTAATGGTGATCCCGCCTCACCGTGAAGGTGGGCAAACTCAGTTTATTGAACAGCCAGTCGCAGAATCGAGCCAAGATGCACAAATTAACCTATTACTTGATTTTTTAAGAAAGAATTTAGCCTTACAACATAATATTGAAAGCCTCGCTGAACGGACACATATGACACGCAGGACGTTCACACGGTACTTTAAGAAAGCGACAGGTATGACCTTAGTCGATTGGCTGAATACTGAAAGAATCAGATTAAGTTGTGAACTTTTAGAAGCGACAAACTTGTCTATCGAAAAGATAACCGAGCTTTCAGGTTTTAATAATACTGTGTCATTTAGAAAGAATTTCCGTGAAAAATATGGCACCAGCCCTCAGGCATGGAGAAAAGCTTTTGGGATCATTAATGAGAATAATCCGCCCCATTTAACATAATGGCGGTTATACGAAGTACATTTGTATATTAATATAATTATCAATAACTTAAAAATTTCGTCATAACCAAGAAAAGGCAAAAAAACGGCTTTTGTAATAAGTTGGTGAGTTTTTAGGCGAATCTGTAACATTTTGCCAAGAAAATTGGTTAATAAATGATCAATTAAGGAAGGAGTGCCCATTTCATCAGCTTTCTGAATCTCAAACTATCCCCAATCGCTGTGGATAAAATTTAGGCTATTTTGTACGCTCTGGCGTACATAAATCTCGGCCCTTTGCGGCTACCTGGGACAGTGGAATTTTCCTATGATGAA
>NZ_JAMXXN010000057.1 GCF_024129435.1 Acinetobacter lwoffii
TTTTCGCCGCAATTTATTGAATTTATTAAATCAATCAAAAAACTTTAACTTACGGAGTTAGTCCATTTAAATCTATTCCTTTGAGTTAATCTGATATGAAAAATATTTAAGGTTAAATTATTTAGTTTTCTTAAAATTAACATAATACACCTTATACGAAATGCTTAGATATTTATCTTACATTTCAATGATATAGTTCAACCTTATAAGCCCCTTTTCTCCAATCGGGGCTTTTTTTATGATTTATCATGTTCCACGCTTACTTACTGACCAAAGTTCCACGGCTTTGATAAGCCCAGGTGAATAATCAGGAAGCCTGGTCTTTTTCTTTTTGGCGTTTATTTAGGTCTTTCTTTAGCGCCTTTTTATCCTGGTAAGACGCAATCAGCATGATTGGGATCAATATAGGAGCAACCACAATACCTAGGGCAATATCTTTCAATTTTGGCATGATCTTTCTCCCTTATAACTCAGTCATTATCAAATACGGCATTCAGCACCCGGCCAAATAAGCCACGTTTTTTAGGTTGTGGCACAGCTACATTTTGAAACGTGGCATGCTGTGGCGTTGTAGTGTCGTATGCTGTGGTATCTTGTTGTGGTACTGCCACATTACTGGAAAATAAATCTTCTTTTTTTTGTTTATTTTCATTGTCTTGATGTGTTGTTGCATGCTGTGGTGTTGTAGTGTCGCATGCCGTGGCATCTTGTTGTGGCATTGCCGTAGCTGGTGCAGTACTTTTTAATTCAATGAGTGTCTGCATACGATCAATTTGCTGCATTAAACGTTCTTCACGTTCCTGATATTTTTTAACTTCATTTTCTAAATGAATAATGAGTTTTTTTGTAGATTCATCGCTATCTGATTTAGATAATTCAATTTTTTGAGATGTTTGCTCAGGCTCCCCAAAGCATCTAATAACTTCCGAAAGGTCAAATTGACCATCACTAGAGCGTGATAAACGTCCATTACGTACAGCTCTGTAAATGGTTGACCTATCAATATGAAATTTTTTAGATACCTCACTTAGCGATAACTTAGCCATTTACTGCGTCCTTTTTATTTGATGGCATATATCCCACTTTTTTTAGGTATGGGAATAGTTCTTTGATTTTTTCAGGGTCTTGTAGCATCTCAGCAATACGAACAGCAAATTGAGGATAGCTTTCTGTTCCTTGTGAATAGCGACCCATTTCAGGGAGTTCTGAAAGTTTATTTGCAAACGTATGCCGTTGAGCATCGGTCATCTTTGAAAAAAGCTCCAAAGTATTCGGATCTCTTTCTATTGATGGGCTATCCTTCTTCTTCTGTTTAAAGGTAAAAGAAAATCCTGAAATAGAACGTCCTCTTTTATGCTGTTCATATTTTACAGTTATATCCGTATGCTCATTTATTTGTTTAATTGAAAGCTCTAAAACACGCTCTTTTAAATGAGCCATCCGTAAATATTCATTATCAAGAACGCCTAATTTCTTTCTAAATTCTTGTAGTTCTATGGTTGGGGTTTTACCAGCGCTTCGCCACTGAATTAGAAGCTCATATAAGCGAATGGCATAAGCGCTACTAAGACTACTAACTTGCTGTAATTCATATTTAGTAAATTGTTCTTCCAGTCTGGTTATGAAGGGAACAACAGCAGGTGCAAATATTAAGTCTACAGTTGCTTCATTGTCGTTATAAGCAATTTGAGATACCCAACGACTCATAACATTTCGGATATTCCCATTAGCTTTTTTCTCTTGATAGCTAAATTGACGCGCGAATAAATCCTTACAAGCATCTTTTAAGGCTTGATAAGCTGTATTACGGTGCACACCAAATTGATTGATATAACTATCTGCATGAACTTCTAATGGATCATTTGCATTAATCCCTTTCCCACTTTCCCTTGCTTCAACAATAGCCAATAAAATTAAACGTTGTTCTACTAAGTCTAAGTTATAGCTTGCGTTGATTAAGGCATTGTCTTTTACAACTAAATCTCTCATAGCCACTATTTTTTTATTGTGTATAAGTACACGTTAATATTATTTGTGTACTAATGCAAGGTAAACGTAGACATATTGCAAGGTAAACGTGGACATATTGCAAGGTAAACGTGGACATATTGCAAGGTAAACGTGGACATATAAGAGCTAAAACCCTTTATTTATAATGCTTTCAAGCCATCTAAAAGCATTTAAAAACTTTAAAATAATTAAAAGCCCAAGGAAGGAAAAATTGCCCTTGGTTTTCGCTACGCTCAAACTCTATTGAATCTCGCTTTCGCTCGATTCGTTGGGGCAATTTTGGCTCAATCCTGAAAATGATTTAAATATTGGTAAGAGCAAAGTCAAAATAATAAGAACAAATGGATTCGCTTCGCTCATAGAGCTTTTTTTGCTCGCTTCGCTCGATCCGGGATCTAATTTATATATGTAATTAAAAGTTTTTAGATTCGAATATTTAAAAAATTGTTTTTCAGAGAGTCTAAGCGCGAATTTCAGCGATTTCACTCGTAGACACTCGTTCTGTACCTTTCACTGTGAATTTGAGCTTAAATCGCAAACAAGCAGCATTTAGAGCTATATTTAAAGAGGACTCAGATTAATTCCTTATCATTTGTTCCATGATTAAATTTAAATTTCTCAGGTCGCTTCTGTAGATTTTCAAGATTTCTTTGAGCATTCGTTATTTTTTGGCTAGAACTAGAAGCAGTATCCAGGTTGACTGATTTTTCTATTTTATTTGGATGTGGCTTTTTTTCACTGATTCCCATTTTACTCAAATTTCGTAAAACTGAACTGTAAGAAATATTGTTCGCTAGCTCAGGTAAATCAGCGTGGATTTCCTTAATTGTATAACCAGCTTCCAGCCGTTTTTCTATTTCTGGTAATACAGAGATGATGAATTTCTTAGCGCCATGTCTGGTGACCATAATGACTTCCTCTTTCTTTGATTTATGCAATTATGTGCAACTATATGCAATTAAGAGCTTTTATACGATTTTATATGAAATTATCTGCAACTATCAGCTTTTAAATGATTTTTATTCATTTTGATGTGCAATTATATGCATTTATGTGCAATTGAACTTTCAGTGATATTGGCAAGATGTGTAATGTTATATAACATGG
>NZ_JAMXXN010000058.1 GCF_024129435.1 Acinetobacter lwoffii
AAACGACTGTTTGGGGTTGTATAGTCAAGTAATTAAGTGCATGTGGTGGATGCCTTGGCAGTCAGAGGCGATGAAAGACGTGATAGCCTGCGAAAAGCTCCGGGGAGGCGGCAAATATCCTGTGATCCGGAGATGTCTGAATGGGGAAACCCACTTACCATAAGGTAGGTATTGCAACATGAATACATAGTGTTGCAAGGCGAACGAGGGGAAGTGAAACATCTCAGTACCCTTAGGAAAAGAAATCAATTGAGATTCCCTCAGTAGCGGCGAGCGAAAGGGGAAGAGCCCATTAAGTCATATAAGTTCTAGTGGAACGCTCTGGGAAGTGCGACCGTAGACGGTGATAGTCCTGTACACGAAAGGGCTTATATGATGATGTCGAGTAGGGCGAGGCACGTGAAACCTTGTCTGAATATGGGGGGACCATCCTCCAAGGCTAAATACTCCTGACTGACCGATAGTGAACCAGTACCGTGAGGGAAAGGCGAAAAGAACCCCTGTGAGGGGAGTGAAATAGATCCTGAAACCGCATGCATACAAGCAGTGGGAGCCGGCTTAGTCCGGTGACTGCGTACCTTTTGTATAATGGGTCAGCGACTTATATTCAGTAGCGAGGTTAACCGAATAGGGGAGCCGTAGGGAAACCGAGTCTTAATAGGGCGCATTAGTTGCTGGGTATAGACCCGAAACCAGGTGATCTATCCATGAGCAGGTTGAAGGTTGGGTAACACTAACTGGAGGACCGAACCCACTGTCGTTGAAAAGCCAGGGGATGACTTGTGGATAGGGGTGAAAGGCTAATCAAACTTGGTGATAGCTGGTTCTCCCCGAAAGCTATTTAGGTAGCGCCTCGGACGAATACCATTGGGGGTAGAGCACTGTTTCGGCTAGGGGGTCATCCCGACTTACCAAACCGATGCAAACTCCGAATACCAATGAGTACTATCCGGGAGACAGACTGCGGGTGCTAACGTCCGTAGTCAAGAGGAAAACAATCCAGACCGCCAGCTAAGGCCCCAAAATTATAGTTAAGTGGGAAACGATGTGGGAAGGCATAGACAGCTAGGAGGTTGGCTTAGAAGCAGCCACCCTTTAAAGAAAGCGTAATAGCTCACTAGTCGAGTCGGCCTGCGCGGAAGATGTAACGGGGCTAAAACTATATGCCGAAGCTGCGGATGCATAATTTATTATGCGTGGTAGGGGAGCGTTCTGTAAGCCGATGAAGGTGGATTGAGAAGTCTGCTGGAGGTATCAGAAGTGCGAATGCTGACGTGAGTAACGACAATGCGAGTGAAAAACTCGCACGCTGAAAGACCAAGGGTTCCAGTCCAACGTTAATCGGGGCTGGGTGAGTCGACCCCTAAGGCGAGGCCGAGAGGCGTAGTCGATGGGAAATTGGTTAATATTCCAATACTTCTGTGTAATGCGATGAGAGGACGGAGAAGGTTAAGTCAGCCTGGCGTTGGTTGTCCAGGTGAAAGGTTGTAGGCATGTATCTTAGGCAAATCCGGGGTACTCTATGCTGAGAACTGATAGCAAGCTGTACTTGTACAGTGAAGTGGCTGATACCATGCTTCCAGGAAAAGTCTCTAAGCTTCAGTTACACAGGAATCGTACCCGAAACCGACACAGGTGGTCAGGTCGAGTAGACCAAAGCGCTTGAGAGAACTCTGCTGAAGGAACTAGGCAAAATGGTACCGTAACTTCGGGAGAAGGTACGCTGTTGTCTGTGATAGGACTTGCTCCTTGAGCGGCCGACAGCCTCAGAAACCAGGCCCCTGCAACTGTTTATTAAAAACATAGCACTCTGCAAACACGAAAGTGGACGTATAGGGTGTGATGCCTGCCCGGTGCTGGAAGGTTAATTGATGGGGTTAGCGTAAGCGAAGCTCTTGATCGAAGCCCCAGTAAACGGCGGCCGTAACTATAACGGTCCTAAGGTAGCGAAATTCCTTGTCGGGTAAGTTCCGACCTGCACGAATGGCATAATGATGGGGGCGCTGTCTCCAGCAGAGACTCAGTGAAATCGAATTCGCCGTGAAGATGCGGTGTACCCGCGGCTAGACGGAAAGACCCCGTGAACCTTTACTGCAGCTTGACATTGAACTTTGATCTTACTTGTGTAGGATAGGTGGGAGGCTTTGAAGTCGCGACGCTAGTTGCGATGGAGCCGTCCTTGAAATACCACCCTGGTAATATTGAGGTTCTAACTCTGTCCCGTTATCCGGGACGAGGACCATGTCTGGTGGGTAGTTTGACTGGGGCGGTCTCCTCCTAAAGAGTAACGGAGGAGTACGAAGGTGCGCTCAGCGTGGTCGGAAATCACGCGTAGAGTATAAAGGCAAAAGCGCGCTTAACTGCGAGACCCACAAGTCGAGCAGGTACGAAAGTAGGTCTTAGTGATCCGGTGGTTCTGTATGGAAGGGCCATCGCTCAACGGATAAAAGGTACTCTGGGGATAACAGGCTGATACCGCCCAAGAGTTCATATCGACGGCGGTGTTTGGCACCTCGATGTCGGCTCATCTCATCCTGGGGCTGAAGCAGGTCCCAAGGGTATGGCTGTTCGCCATTTAAAGAGGTACGCGAGCTGGGTTTAGAACGTCGTGAGACAGTTCGGTCCCTATCTACCGTGGGCGTTGGAAATTTGAGAGGATCTGCTCCTAGTACGAGAGGACCAGAGTGGACGAACCTCTGGTGTACCGGTTGTCACGCCAGTGGCATCGCCGGGTAGCTATGTTCGGAAGGGATAACCGCTGAAAGCATCTAAGCGGGAAGCCTACCTCAAGATAAGATTTCCCCGAGACTTTATGTCTCCTAAAGAGCCGTTGAAGACTACGACGTTGATAGGTTGGATGTGGAAGCATAGCGATATGTGAAGCTGACCAATACTAATTGCTCGTGAGGCTTGACTATACAACACCCAAACAGTTGTTGTA
>NZ_JAMXXN010000059.1 GCF_024129435.1 Acinetobacter lwoffii
TCCGTTGGGGTATACCCATATAATATCCATTATATTCTTAGCATTTTTCTTTGGTTTAAAAGCTATTAACGATCAAAAATTTTATCTAAACATCAAGAATGATGCAGGTTGTGGTGGCATGGGCATATAATTTGCCATCAGGCCCTACAATTTTGCCTTCAGCAGTCGCTGTTCTCCGACCAGCATGAATGACTTTGCCTTCAGCCCGTACTAAAGGTGTTGCTACTGTCAAAGCTCGCACCATATTTACTTTTATCTCTAAAGTTGTGTAGGTTTTTCCTGCTGGCAAAAGGGTATGGACAGCGCAGCCAACAGCGGAATCTAAAAGCGTGCAGAACCAGCCGCCGTGGACTGTACCCAATGGGTTGTAATGATGAAGCTTTGGACGCCCTTGAAAAACGGCAATACCTTTTTCCATATAAATAGGAGTGTAGTCGAGCGTTAGACCAATAGGAGGATGAGGCAGCTCTCCTGCAAACATAGCATTAAAAATGTCCATACCGCTGCGAGTGGTTAAGTCTGATAATGGAATGACGTCAGCGTCACCTAGCTTTTCTCTAATGAGTGCTTCTTCTGTTTCCCATGTTGCTATAGTTTCTTCAACATTCATTTTCAATTCCTTAAAACGATAAATAAGATGTTAGCTCATTCTTATAAAGACCAAAGTTTTATCAATTAGTGTTCTTAATGCCCACTTTTATTTTTAAAATACATCGTTACATAGCCGATTAACCAAAAAGCACATATTGCTTGAAACCAGATAAGACTGTGCATGGTGATCGTCATAATATTATCAGTCTTAACGTTGTAGTGTAGTAATGACAATAAACCCATCAAGGCATACAAATAAAGCCACCAATGCCCCTTGCTCATCTGGCTTTTGACAGCCACGATCAAGCCGTAGATACCGATTGGTGTCATGACGAACCAAAAAGCATCTACCAGATGAGGGGATAACCAATCAGGCTCAGGATAGTGATCAAAATGAACCACATTATGAACATAGTGCAAAATGCTCGAGAACACATTAAGTAATACAATAAAAATCAAGGTTTTACAATGTTTGTAACGATTTATCATGGTGTACCTTGTTGATCGTCTCTAAAATATCTTGCCAAATATGAGTGTTTTTACTTCTAAAATAGCCAAAATGCCCAATTGATTGGTCTGATCCCTTGCTAATGGTATAGCGTTTAAAAGTGATGGGTTGATCGCTAGTCACATTTTTCCAAAAATTATGCAGGTTGCGTTCAGTACAGATTTCATCATCATCGGCAGTGAAGACGAAAGTTGGCACATTAAAATTCTTGTAAGTCCCAAGGGGAATGGTTTTCCCATAGAATTTATCCGAGAAAAACAGCTCTTTTTCTCGGCACCAAGCACCCCATTCCTCTGTAAAACCAGCTGGCAAATCTTCCATGAGTTTGAAGCTTTTAGCCGGCACATAATTAAAGACTTTATTACTAAGCGGTGCTAAAAAACGGAAAAAGAAGTTAGCCTTAAGACGATAGCGAAGCGGCATATAGCTAAAGTATCCTGCTGAGACAGCCACTGCGATTAAAGCATCCAATTGATCAGCATTATGAGCAAGGCCAACTTGTTGACCTCCAGCGCTATGCCCTACGCAATACAAGGGTAAGTCATTGAACAGGCGCTTGGCTGTATCGATAACAGCTGGAATGTCGTACCGTCCGATATCAGAATACTGATAATGACAATCCTTTAGATGACTCACTTTAGAATCGCAAAACCCTCTGTAATTCCATAGAATGACATGGAAACCATGCTCTCTTAAATATTTAGCAAAAGGTAAATAATAAGAAGTATTGGTAGCGGTTCCTGGGTTTATTAGAACAACGGCTTTAGGATTAGCAGCTTTATAAAGAGTTGCACGCAGCTCGACGTTATCATCCGTCAATATATTAATATCCATAAAAAACCCTACTTGTTGTTAATTAATGGCTACTATAAACTATGGATATTACTCCACAGTCAAACGTTAAGTGAGCGTGCTCGATAATGAATACAAAAGAATTAACTGAAATAGTCGGATTAAGCAGAGATACAATTCGTTTTTATGAGAGAGAAGGGTTGATATTGCCACCATCTAGAACAGCTAATGGCTATAGAGACTATACTAATAAGACAGTCGACCAGCTTAATATGATCTCCATGGCGAAAGAGTTAGGTTTTACCTTAAAAGAGATTAAAGAGTTAACAGAGCTACTGTATACAAACAACCTGACCCAATCACAAATGGGTGAAAAGCTTCTAGAAAAAAACAAGCAAATTGAAGTTAAGATTCTAGAGTTATCTAAAATGAAAGCGTTGATAGATGATGCATTAAAAGGCATGTGTGAATATAAGGATAAGTTGGCGCTTTGAGACCTTCCTAAATTTTGTGTAAGTATTTAATCTAAACGTCAGTTACACAGAATCTGGGATGATCTCTTCAAGTCCTCACTAGAGCACCGATCATAGATAGAATATCTATGGTAAGTACATCATGAAGTACACTGTGGCTATCTCAGCAAGTTGAAACCTTAATACCATTAGCCTACAGCTTAAGGTTCTAGTCCTCACTAGGGTACTGAATACCTATCAAAATCCTGGTCTAGAACTTGGGCTATAATTTTCTGTAGGGGCTGGTTTAGCAACTTCCAGCTCCCGCTTAGCCTCTACATCTGCCACCAATGATACAGCTATAGCTGGACTTCCGTATCTCTTTTGATAATAAGCCTCTTTTATCTCTATTCCAGTAGCGAATATTGGGATTTTTATAACACGATACGTCCTCATTCAAGCTTGAATAAGGCAACACCAAATGAATTTTAT
>NZ_JAMXXN010000060.1 GCF_024129435.1 Acinetobacter lwoffii
TATTTTATATCCAGTCCATGGTGATAAAAACCATCATAAACCAGACATTTTTATTGGTGAGAATATAGACACTTTAAATGGGTTCTAACAACAGAATTTCGTATAACCGCCATTATGTTAAATAGATGATTATTTAGTTGCAAATTTCAGTTTATGACTTCTGACATGATTAATTCTATATGAAAATCTTATCAAAAGTTGAGGGTTAAACCACTATCTAATCGAACATAGTCTTCTGATTTTATTGTATATTAACTAATTTTTAGATTTAACTTTTGTATTAATAGAAGAAATAATGAATAGTATTTTATTAGAGACTAGAATGAACTTTTCTTGTGGTATCAGTGCAATTCATCTGTTAGATGAATCACGTTTAACGAGTATTGTTAATCAGTTAAACCCAGAAGCAATGCAAAAATTAATATCATCATTAACTTCTATTGATTGGTCTGTTGAGTTAATTAAAGAATATGAGCATAAATGGGATTGGTCTAATTTATCCAGAAATCCATCATTACCTTGGTCAATTAAACTGATTGAAAAATATGAGCATAAATGGAATTGGTCTTATCTATCGCAAAACCTATCATTGCCTTGGTCTGTTGAACTGATTGAAAAATATGAGCATAAATGGGATTGGTATCATCTTTCTTGGAACAGATCTTTACCATGGTCTGTCACATTAATTGAGAGATATAAAGATAATTGGGATTGGGACCATAATTATGGTCGATTTGCTATTTTTAGTAATGAATTTTTCCCATGGGCTGTAAAATTTTTTGACCGATATGGCCATAAAGTAAACTTTGACGATTATCCTTATACTTCAGATTTTAGTCAGGACCTTGCATGGTCAATGGAGTTAATTGAGAGGTATAAAGAAAGTTGGGATTGGTATAGTCTGTCTCAGAACACATCAATATCTTGGTCTGTTGAACTCATTGAAAAATATAAAGAAAGTTGGGATTGGTATAGTCTGTCTCAGAACACATCATTACCTTGGACTATTGAACTAATTGAGAAATATAAAGAAAGTTGGGATTGGTATAGTCTGTCTCAGAATAAATCACTTCCATATCAACTAATTAAAAAATATAAAACTAATTTATGTTGGTCAATTGAACTATTAATAAATAATAAAAATGACAATAATTGGAGCAATCTATCTCAGCAAATATCGTTACCTTGGTCTCTTGAATTACTTACACGCTACAAAGACTATTGGAATTGGTATTATCTTTCGAAAAATCCATCACTACCTTGGACTATTGAGCTAATTGAACGCTATAGATTCCTTTTGAATTGGTCCAGTCTATCAACCAATCCATCATTGCCTTGGTCAATTGAACTGATTGAAAAATATGAGCATAAATGGGATTGGTCTAATTTATCCAAAAACCCATCATTGCCTTGGTCAATTGAAATGATTGAAAAATATGAGCATAAATGGGATTGGTCTTATCTATCGCAAAACCTATCATTGCCTTGGTCTGTTGAACTCATTGAAAAGTATAATATTGATCTAAAGGATTTAATTGAAGACGATCTAGAAATCATACTTGATATGCAGTTACCATCAGTGGCAAAGCAAAAATATAATCATAAATGGGATTGGTCTTATCTTTCACAGAACCCATCATTACCTTGGTCAATTGAACTGATTGAAAAATATCAGAGCCAATGGGATTGGTCTGACTGTTCCAAAAACATATTTTTATCTTACTTATATCAGGAAATCTCTCTTCACTCATTAAATAAAATAATCATATATAATTAATTTTTTTTTAAAAATAATATTTTATGTGAAGCCATTTTTGATGTTTGTATAAGCGCTACTTAATTAGTCCTATCGATATGTAATTTTGAGTCAATATTGAACCGTACCGGGTTTGTCGGAGAGTTTTTTATTTAAGTTAGGCCACCTGACCTAACGGGTTAATCTTATCATAGTACATTGCTTCAAAATCAAAAGGTGATACATAACTTAGTGCACTATGTACACGCTCTTTATTGAACCAATCTACCCAATTTAGTGTCGCAAGTTGTACATCTGCTAAACCTTGCCAATCTGCTTTTAGATATTCAATCACCTCTGTTTTGTATAAGCCATTCACCGTTTCAGCCAAAGCATTATCGTATGAATCACCAGTCGTACCGACTGATGCTCGTAAATTTGCTGCTTCTAAACGATTGGTATAGCGAATGGAAAGATATTGCACACCTCTGTCGGAATGATGAATCACATTCTTTGGCATGCCTCGATCATGCAATGCTTGCTCCAATGCATCGAGCACCATATCTGTATTCATCCGTGTCGATACTTTCCATCCAACAATTGCTCGTGAGAACACATCAATAATAAATGCAGTATAAACCCAGCCTGAATTTGTTTGAATATACGTAAAGTCACTCACCCACAGTTGGTCAGGATGATCAGCAGTAAAATTACGTTTCACTAAATCATCTGCTCGTTTTTGGTCATCTCGGCTACGGGTGGTTTGTTTGTTCTTACCACGCCAAACACCTTGTATACCTAGCTTTTTCATTAATCGAGCAACAGTACAGCGCGCAATAATATAGCCTTCACGTTTCAGTTGTTGCCAGACCTTACGCACACCGTATCGACCTGAACTTTCTTTCCAAATTCGTTTAATCTCCTCAGCATGATGCAAGTCATGTAAATCTCGCTTTGCTCGATGTTCTGGATTTTCGCAGAGATCTAGAGTCC
>NZ_JAMXXN010000061.1 GCF_024129435.1 Acinetobacter lwoffii
GAAATTTAAATCCTGTGCTTGACTCTTGTGGTTAAAAACAGGACATTTTAAATGGTTTTTCGCATAGACATTTTAATTGGTGAATAACAACACTTGTATATTAATATAAATATCAAGTGCTTATTAAAATAAGAAAAATCTCAAAATGCCCAAAAAGCCGACTTTGAAACAAGTCGGCTTTTTTATGTTCGATTCTGTAAGCTTTTGCCAATAAAAAATGGAAGAACTTTGCAAAATTTACAATTTTGTATTAACATTTTTATATTAACAAAAAGCGATGCAACTATGGAAATTGAGTTTTCATGGGGTGAGCATAAAGCAGATACAAACCTCAAAAAACATGGTGTAGCTTTTGAAGATGCAACATTGGTTTTTTATGATGCTTATGCCGTCTTCAAACAGGATCGCTTTGAAAATGGTGAATATCGTTGGCAAGCGATAGGTCTCGTACACGGCCAAACAGTTTTATTAGTGGCTCATACTGTACAAGATCATAATGGGATTGATCATATCCGTATTATTTCCGCACGACAGGCAGAGAAAAAAGAGAGGAAACAATATGAGCAAAATCGTTACCTACAAAATGGATTTGAATAAGTCTCCTGTTTTGTCTGAAGAACAAAAGGCAAGACTCGAAGCC
This sequence comes from Acinetobacter lwoffii, assembly GCF_024129435.1. GTDB lineage: Bacteria > Pseudomonadota > Gammaproteobacteria > Pseudomonadales > Moraxellaceae > Acinetobacter > Acinetobacter lwoffii_F. The sequence continues at coordinate 641 of NZ_JAMXXN010000061.1, forward strand.
CTGGCTAAACGCCCAGACAGTGAAATAGACTTTTCGGATATTCCTGAACTTGATGAAAGCTTTTGGAAAAATGCAGTTCAAAATCCGTTTTATAAGCCAACTAAACAAGTGACAACTGTTCGCATTGATGCCGATGTTATGCAGTGGTTAAAGGCTCAAGGTAAAGGCTATCAGACACGAATGAACAAAATTCTGCGTGATGCTATGTTGAATGATTTGAAAAATCATCCATAAAGAACGAGAACTAAGCCTTGTTCTTTATGAAGTAATATTAAGCCTGTAGATTTAAAATGACGAATAAGTTATTTTTTTAATTTTTCAATACTTCCAGGTAAAGCGAATCTTGGAGGACAGTAATCAGGTAGCTTTTCACCTAACTTCATTTTTTCATCATCAAAAGCTATTCCTGAAAATTGTAAAGACTCACCTAATCTATAAAGCTCTTTTGATTTAATATTTTTTAGACCTATCACCTTATTATGATTATCGAAAAAGACCTCATATTGTTTAGGTATGACTAGAGTATGCATAGTTTCTCTATCACCTCTTACTATGATGGATAAACAATTATTATGAAGAGTTAAATTTCCTTGAAAGATTGCTTCTAGTTGAGCTAAATTTGGATCAAACCTTACATCTTTAGCTAAAATAAAAAATTGCTTATAGTCACTTTTCAGAGGTTTGATATTAGTATTTTCAGCGGATACTGATGGATCGATATTGGATTTATTGTTGCTGTTACTGATTTCATTAGTATCGAAAAAACAGCCATTTAGAAAAAACAAACTGAATACTAAAATATAAGACTGAATTTTCATGCTCATGTTTTCCTTCTACCTATTTTTATAAATTTTTATACAATTCATGACCAAATTATTCTGATATGGTTTGCTTTAATTACCCTGGCATTAAATACTCATACAGGTTTCAATATATGAAAAAATTTGTATTTTTCCTAGTCAGTCCGCTTGTAGCCTGTAGTCCAATTACAGAAAAAATTGATTCAAATGTAAGTATTCCACGCATCCAATACACAGGTGGAGCGGATAATGCAAGTTATAGTGAAGCTAAGCTTATTAGGGAAGGCAAATGTTTATACCTACAACATACTGATGGCTCTAAAGTTCTGCCAATTTTTGCTACGAAAACTATAAATTGGGATAATAAAACTCATAGTCTAAAAGTAGATTCAGACACTTATTATGTGGGTGATAAAGCAGCGTATGGAGGGGGGGAATCTTATCCTTTAGAAAAAAACAATTATTCCTGGATAACAGAAGTAGATAATAGCTGTGATATCTCACAAGTTATCGTTATTAATAAACTCATAAGGCCAATTTAACAGAACTATCAAAATGAAGAATAGCCTATTTTACTGTCTTGTATTATTTCTACTTATAGGATGCCAGCCATTTGAAAAAACTGGATATATTTCTATTAAAAATCAGACTGATTACCCAATTACCGACCTTAAAATAACTTATATTAGCGCTCAAAAAACTTATAGTTTAGGTACTCTTTATCCTTATTCAGAATATAAATACGCCATTAATTATGAGCATCATAATGAGGATTCGATAAAACTTTCATACCTAGATAAAAGTGATAAAAAGATTAATCACGAAGTAGCTCCTTATGTAGCTAAATATGATAAGAAAAACTATGGCATAACTATTAAATAAATATATGTTTTAAATAGAATTTATAGTTAGTAATTTAACATAAAAACTCTTATGCGAAATTCAGGCTAACGCCCCTATACAAGGGGACACACTTTACACTTTTTTAAAACTTGATCGCGGATCTGACTTTAGAAATGAATAGATCAATTGAATTTTGGTTCTTGGAAAAATCCAGCAGCAGCCC
>NZ_JAMXXN010000062.1 GCF_024129435.1 Acinetobacter lwoffii
TTTTCGCCGCAATTTATTGAATTTATTAAATCAATCAAAAAACTTTAACTTACGGAGTTAGTCCATTTAAATCTATTCCTTTGAGTTAATCCGATATGAAAAATATTTAAGGTTAAATTATTTAGTTTTCTTAAAATTAACATAATACACCTTATACGAAATCGAAAATGGGAGTCTTAAGCTCCCATTTTTACTATATTTTTTCAAATTTTATGCATGTTGCACTGTTAGTTTTAAGCCTAAAGCATTCACTACACGATTAATCGTATCAAAACGTGGTGCTGAATCCTGACGTAAAGCTTTGTAGAGTGCCTCACGTCCAATCCCTGCTTCTTTAGCGATTTGGGTCATGCCACGAGCCTTAGCAATTACACCAAGAGCATGAGCTAATTCGGCTGGATCATTTTCTTCAAGAACCATATTGAGATACATAACGATGTCTTCTTCAGTTTTGAGTGACTCAGCCATATCAAAACTTGGTAAATCAGCGACTTTAACCATTTTAATCCTCCAATGTTCTCGATAGTTTGACTGCACGATCGATGTCTTGTTGTTGAGTTGATTTATCTCCGCCACCAAGCATTACAATCACTACGTCACCATGTTGGATGTAATACATTCTCCATCCAGCACCGAAGAATTCTCTCATTTCCCAAACACCATCTTGGAGAGGTTTAATGTCTCCCCAATTCCCACGTTGAACCTTGTCTAATCTACGATTCAGGCGAATACGGGTCATATTGTCTTTAATGCCATCTAACCATTCATCAAACTCTGGCAGACGTTTAATTTCAATCATGAGGATTCCTTCTCTTCTCACTATATTGTATTCGATCGAATACAATATGCAAGTAATCTATACGAACATCCATTATGTTAAATGTAAGCTTAAGCAAGTGAGGATCCTATCTTAATACTGACCCACTATATTGATATGAAATAACCTATAGTTTGGCCTGATATTTTTTAAATTAAAATAGTTTAAAAAGTATATAATTCAAAATCTTATATTTAATTTTTTGTGGTTATATGAAATACATTATAGATATATCAAAATTAAAGCAATTTGATATTATTCTTACACGCAGTAAGCATCTTCGCTCTAAAGCAATTCGTTATTTTAGTGAAGGTGATTATTCACACGCATTAATTTGTGTATCTGATTTATCTTTAATCGAAGCTACAGTTAAAGGTCGAGTATTTTCAGAAAATCCTCAAAGATTGATATTTGAGAATATAGATGATTGTAAAGTTCTTCGTTATAAAGGTACTTTGAATCAAGAGGATCAATCAAGCATAGAACTTTTTTTACGCTCACAAATTTCGACCTTATATTCTATTAAAGAAGCGGTTCGAACAAGGAAATATGAAACAACAGACGAGGAAGCTCAAGAAGCTGGACAATTTTGTTCTCGTTTAGTTGCTCAAGCTTTTAATCAAGTGAATATTAATCTAGTAACTAATCCTAATTATTGTTCACCTGAAAATTTAAATTCTTCAGAATTACTTGAAACCGTACCTGATATTATTCGTATAGCAACTAAAGAAGAAATCGCTTTTTCTAAGACAAAAAGCCAAATTAAAGAGAACCAAATCCAAAATTATTTATGGTTAGACAATGTCGTAAAGTTAGCTAAAAAAGAGAATTTTATTATTGTAAATCAGGATGATGTCGGTTTATTTTTAATAAGATATCCTCAATATGATAAACAAGTATGTAAGTTTATAAAAAGTACTAATTATCTAACACAATATAAACAGGATGAAGTCGTGAGTCCTCCTCGATATAAATATTTTTCTAGAGTTCCTGTTAATATTTTGACTGAATTAAAAGTTAATCGTAGTGTAATTAAGAGACATTTAACAAGTTATGCACGATCGTGTGATAATTACCACAAAACTAAGCTTAACTATTGTTTTCTATTGAAAAATTTATATAAAAACTTATTGCAACAGGCTAATACGAGACTGAATATTTTGATTCGCTATATAAATAGAGATCTGCTTATAGGAACTGGAAATAAAGAAGAACTATGCGAATTTGTTGATGAAATCAAAAGTCTACAAGACAATATTAGAAAAATCTTCACGCAAGATGGTCATAAAGAATACCTATAAAAAGTTTAGATATTCTAAAAGTAACATAATACACGTTATGCGAAATTAGAAAAATGAGTTTATTGCACTGATATTTATCTGTTTTTTAAATTTTAGACCTGGGTTGGTGCCCAGGTTTTTTTTGTTATTCACCAATTAAAATGTCTATGCGAAAAACCATTTAAAATGTCCTGTTTTTAACCACAAGAGTCAAGCACAGGATTTAAATTTCT
>NZ_JAMXXN010000064.1 GCF_024129435.1 Acinetobacter lwoffii
TCGGGTTACAAGCCAACAGGTAAGAAAGCCAATGAGGCTAAGCACAAACGAATAAAAGAATTACTAGCAGCTGGCAATATGACTAAGGAAGAAATTGCCAAAGCAGTGAATTGTGGAGTTGCAACTGTTTATCGAGTTGCTAAAGTCATTTAAAAAGGCTTGTATCAGTGCTTCCCTTATGTCATATCTATTTACAAAGGAACAAGGCATTCTTAAAGATCAAAAGAAGGGATTAATGATGAAAAAGCATTTGATTTTCCTTGTTTTTATAGTGATGGTTTTTATTTTAGCTCTAGTTGTAAAGATTAATAATGATCATAAAAAAGGGCAAGCATTAAACAAATTGGAACTAGTTGAAAAGCAAATCCATTAGGTAAAAATTGACTTATACTTATTTAAATAACGCTAATAACTAAGCCCAAAGAACACCTAGACCCAGTGCTACACACGCTTAGTTTTTTATATTTTAAAAGAGCATTTTAGCAAATATCATAAAAGACCGATCTATTCTCAAGCCGGTTTTTTATATCGCCGAGCATCATGGCTTCATCATAGATATATGAATATTAAGATAAATAAAAAGCCCTATAGTCTCTCCCGTTACTATAAGGCTTATAAAACGCTGTAATTTTTTTCTTAATTACCTACTTTTCGATGTAAGTTATGAATATATTTTACCTATTGGTAAAAATAAAGATATAAGACAAAAGATGAATATGCTAGGAATTTCGCATAACAACCATCATGTTAAATGCGGGGATAAATAAAAGAATTGAAAATATATCTAAGATTTATTAAGATATATCTTAATAAATCTTAGATATACCAACTTATGAATGAAACAACTGACTCTTTGCTGATAAATTCAGATACGCCATCACGTAAAAGCCGTTTATTTGAATCTGGCCATATGAAATTGCTAGTGCTTTCTTTAATTGAACAAGCGCCTAGATACGGTTACGAAATTATTAAAAGCATTGGTGAGTTGGTAGGTGGTGGATATAGCCCAAGTACAGGCACAATTTACCCAACCTTATCTTATCTTGAAGACATGCAATTTGTTTCTATTGAAAAACCTGATGGTGACCGTAAGCAGTACAAGATTACAGTGACTGGTATTAACCATTTAAATGGTCAAAGAGAGCATTTAGAACATATCCTTGGCCGCTTAGAGACGCGACGTGAAATTCAAAATAATGATCAATATCTAGATATCTATCGTGCAATGGCAAACTTAAAAACATCATTGCGACTTAAATTAAAAAATAATGCACTGACTGAAGAAACAATTCATCAAATTGCTAAGAGCATTGATCAAGCTGCTGTTGATATTAGCTGTCTTAAAAATGAGGTAGTCCGATGAAACAACATAAATATCAAATTAGTGTAAAGCATCTTGTCGATCCAAAAGGACAGCCTTCAACTTACACTGAAGATCTTGTTTTTACTGCTTATAATCACGATGATATTTTCAAAGTTTTAGAAAAATTGCAGCAGAAAAAAATTATAGATGAAGAATCAATGAAATCTTTTGCCGTAGGATTAAAGCTTATGGGAGAAGTGTTATTAGAAAATAAAGATATTCCTTTATTTAAAGATTTTTCGCCGCAATTTATTGAATTTATTAAATCAATCAAAAAACTTTAACTTACGGAGTTAGTCCATTTAAATCTATTCCTTTGAGTTAATC
>NZ_JAMXXN010000065.1 GCF_024129435.1 Acinetobacter lwoffii
TTTTAAATTCTGTTTTGAGTCATTTCCCCATTGACGAGTCTCAGCAGGTTCAGTGGATTCTCATCTCTTAATGCTTCAGGCAACAGACTTTGCGGATAGTTCTGGTAGCAGACCGGACGTAGATAACGGTCAATCGCCAAAGTTCCCACAGAAGTACCACGTGCGTCTGAAGTAGCCGGATAAGGTCCGCCATGTACCATGGCATCACAGACTTCTACACCGGTTGGATAGCCATTCAACAATAAGCGGCCTGCCTTTTCTTCCAATACCGGTACTACATCGGCAAACTCCACCAGATCCGATTCATCCGCAATCAGTGAAGCTGTTAACTGTCCATTCATGCTGCTTAAAGCCTGTAGTAACTGGGCTTTGTCTTCTACTTCAATCACAATCGTAGTGGGTCCAAAGATTTCTTCTTGCAGAAGTTGATCACCAGCAAGCAGCAGTTCAACCTCTGCTTTGAAGAGTTGCGGTAATGCCTGCTCCCCTTGTTGCTCCTGACCGGCCAGGTGCTGAATGCCGGAATGCTCGGATAAATGCGATAAGCCAGAAACATAGCTGTTTAATGTCCCTGCATTGAGCATGGTTTGAGCCGGCTTGTTTGCCATGATTTCACTGAGCTGTTCAATGAGCCGTGTATATTCAGGTGATTTAATTCCCAGGATCAATCCTGGATTGGTACAGAATTGGCCACAACCCAGTACTACTGAATCTGCCAGCTCCTGGGCAATCTGATCACCACGGTTTTTTAAAGCTTCAGGCAGCATCAGCATCGGGTTGATACTGCTCATTTCAGCAAAGACCGGAATCGGCTGTGGACGTGCTGCTGCCATATCGCATAGTGCACGGCCACCTTTGAGGGAACCGGTAAAACCGACGGCCTGAATTAATGGATGTTTCACCAGTAAGGCACCGACAGCATTACCATAGATCATGTTAAACACCCCTTTGGGCATGCCTGTTTTCTCAACGGCACGTTCAATGGCCTGAGCCACATAGTCTGCAGTGGCCATATGCCCGCTATGGGCTTTGACCACCACAGAACAACCTGCTGCCAATGCAGAAGCGGTATCACCACCGGCGGTCGAGAATGCTAAAGGGAAGTTACTTGCCCCAAAAACGGCAACTGGCCCTACACCGATTTTAATCTGACGCAGGTCTGGTCGTGGCAAAGGTTGACGCTCTGGCAGTGCGGTATCAATTCGAGCCCCTAGAAAATCACCACGGCGCAAGACTTTAGCGAACAAACGCATTTGCCCGCTGGTACGGCCACGTTCACCTTGCAGCCGGGCAATGGGTAAAGCGGTTTCTTGAGAAATCGTATTGAGGAAGTCTTCACCCAAAGCATCGAGTTCATCTGCGATGGATTCTAAGAATAGAGCCCGCTGTTCAGGGGAAGTATGTCGGTAGGTTTTAAAGGCTGTATGGGCAGCTTCCACGGCCTGGTTGACTTCCTGTTCGGTGGCCTGAAAGAAGTCGAAAGTCAGGGTTTCACCGGTGCTGGCATTCAGGCTTTTCAGGACTTTATCACCTGCAGCGCTACGGGTACCCGCTATAAAGTTGTGGCCAATTGTATTCAT
>NZ_JAMXXN010000066.1 GCF_024129435.1 Acinetobacter lwoffii
CTATATTCTCACCAATAAAAATGTCTGGTTTATGATGGTTTTTATCACCATGGACTGGATATAAAATATAGATGCTGATCACTATGTCTGACAAAGAAATTCAACGTCTTGCAGTTCTGCAAGACGTTCGAGATCATCGTATTACCCAAGTCCGTGCTGCTGAAATCCTGAATCTTTCCACCCGTCAAATTACCCGGTTATTGCAGAAGCTCAATCAAGATGGTGTTTCAGGCATGACGCATGCCAGTCGTGGTCAACCGGGCCATCATCGCCATGACGATTTATTAAAATCGCAATGTCTTTCCATTATTTCTGAACATCTGCTGGGCTTTGGACCTACCTTGGCGCATGAGAAGCTCAGCAGCATGTTTGACCTGAATATCCCGGTAGAAACGGTTCGGCGCTGGATGACTGCAAATGACCTTTGGATTCCGCGATCCAAACGTCTAAAACGCCCATACCAGCCACGCTATAACCGTGATTGCTTCGGTGAGCTGATCCAGATTGATGGCTCATATCATGACTGGTTTGAAGGAAGAGCCACCAAATGCTGTTTGCTGGTTTATATCGATGATGCTACCGGCAAGCTGTTGCATCTGCGCTTTTGTGAGGCTGAAACGACCTTTGACTATATGCTTTCAACCCGAGCCTACATTGAGCAATACGGCAAGCCCTTGGCCTTTTATAGCGATAAACACTCGGTATTTAGAGTCAACCAGAAATCCAGGCAAGACAGCCAGATCACGCAATTTGGGCGGATTCTGAATGAGTTAAACATTGATATTATCTTCGCCAATTCACCCCAGGCCAAAGGTCGCGTAGAGCGAGCGAATAGAACCCTTCAGGACCGTTTGATCAAGGAGATGCGCCTGGAAGGCATCTGTTCGATTGCAGAAGCAAATGCCTGGTTGCCCTGCTTTATTGAGCAGTTCAATCAGAAGTTCGCCAAATGTGCGCGAAACTCAAAGAACCTGCATCGACCATTAACCGAATCTGATCTTGAACTGGATGATATTTTTACCTGGCAGGAACCGCGTAAGGTCACCAAGAACCTGACGATTACCTATGACAAATGTATTTATCTGCTTGAACCGACAGAGCTGAATCATAAGCTTGCTGGGCAATACATTTCATTTCTGGAGTATCCGGATGGCACTGTGGCCCTCATGCATGAAGGACGAAAGCTCAACTACAGCATCTTCAATAAATTGGCTGGGCTGCAGCAAAATGAGATTGTTGAGAATAAACGGTTAGGTTCAGTCCTGGCGCATATCCAGCAACAACATGAAGAATTGGAGAAACAGAATAAACGTTCCCGTGCCAAGAAAAGTATGCCGAGCCGTAAAGCTCAGAAAGCTGTTATTGAACAAAGAAATTTAAATCCTGTGCTTGACTCTTGTGGTTAAAAACAGGACATTTTAAATGGTTTTTCGCATAGACATTTTAATTGGTGAATAACA
>NZ_JAMXXN010000067.1 GCF_024129435.1 Acinetobacter lwoffii
TAGAGATGGATCCGTAAATTTGAACAACTCCTATAAGTGATATTCTGCTCCTCAAATGATGTTATAAACATCAATATATGGAGTATTTTATGGCACGTAGACCAAGAAGAAATCATTCAAATGATTTTAAAGCTAAGGTAGCACTTGCTGCGATTAAAGCAGAAAAAACACTTGCTGAATTGAGTGCTGAGTTTGATGTTCATCAAAACCAAATTATTGACTGGAAAAATCAATTGATCTCAGCTTCCTCGCAAGCTTTCGATCAATCAAAAGCTCCAACAGAACCACCCATCGATCTAAAAAAACTACATGCAAAAATCGGTGAGCAGGCATTAGAAATTGATTTTTTAGAAGGTGTGTTGAAGAAACTGGGCCGCTTCAACCACAAAAGTTAATCGACGACTCACTTCAGATTTCAGTATCTAAGCAAGCTAAGCTGCTGAAAGTCTCCCGTGGTTGTTATTACTATCGCCCAAAACCTGTGAGTGCATCAGATCTGAAGCTGATGCGATGTATTGATGAATTACATATGCAATATCCTTTTGCAGGCAGTCGTATGATGCGTGATTTGTTGAATCGTCAAGGACATCATATAGGACGACGTCATACACGTACTTTAATGAAGAAAATGGGTATTCAGGCGTTATATTGCAAACCAAATTTAAGCCAGGCTAATCAAGCTCACCGTAAATATCCATATCTGCTCAAAGGGTTGGCTATTCAGCGCAGTAATCAAGTGTGGTCTACGGATATAACGTATATCCCTATGGCAAAAGGCTTTGTTTATTTATGTGCTGTGATTGATTGGCATAGCCGCAAGGTACTTGCGCATAGGGTATCGATTAGTATGGAGGTGGATTTTTGTATTTCGGCTTTAAATGAAGCGATTGAAAAATATGGTCGACCTGAAATATTTAATACAGACCAAGGCAGCCAGTTTACCAGTGATGCATTTATTGATGTATTGAAATCAAATGGCATTCAAATCAGTATGGATGGTAAAGGTCGATGGGTAGATAATGTGATGGTTGAACGATTATGGCGGAGCGTTAAATATGAAGAGGTGTATCTCAAAGCTTATAGCAGTGTCACAGATGCGAAAAAGCAATTAAGTGCATATTTTGAGTTTTATAATTTGAAACGACCTCATTCGAGTCTAGACAAAATGACACCAAATGAGTTTTACTATGATCAGCTACCCCAACAAAACAAGGTGGCTTAACTAGAGCGGAATATCACTTATAAATACGCTTTTAGTTGTTCAAACAAGTGGGACCACCTCT
>NZ_JAMXXN010000068.1 GCF_024129435.1 Acinetobacter lwoffii
GAAAAAAGAAGAGTTTAAGGAAATTTTGGCAATTTTAAGAAAGCAGAATCCTGATAGGATAAGGGTTCTGTGAAATTTGTCGTGTACAGAGATCATTTTTATATGTAGCTGTATCAGCCTCTGATCAAAATTTTAATGATAAAACTATTGTAGATATAAGGGATTTAAAAGATTTAAGGTTCGTTTCAACCCCACATGCTGAACGTGGAGGCCTAAGTTATTTAGCATCTAATCTTTGTTTAAGTAGTGGCTTCTCGCAGAAAAGAGCAAGAATATCTTCAAGAAAATTGTCACAATTGGATTTAGTGGAAAATGGCTTTGGTATATGTATCGTACCGGAAGAATTTTCCACAGTTCTTCCTAGAGACGTAAGACTAATCTCAATTAATGATCAAAATAATCAATCCGAAGTTAAACTGATTTGGAAAAAAAGTAATGATCAGCTCATTGGGAATTGTGTTAAAGCTATTCATGAATCTTATAAATTAGATTCTTAATTTTTTTTAAAATTAACATAATACGCGTTACACGAATTCCCAAGGCATGGCTTTTAGTCATGCTTTTTTTATCAAAAGAGTATAGCTGAATGATAGCGAGCCAAATCGCATACAATATCTATCATTAGACTTAATGCAATAATTAAATGATAGTGTTATCATTAATCTAATAGAATTAAGATTAAATGATAGAAATGAATACACGTATTTATCTACGAGCTTCAACTAAAGATCAAGATGCAAAAAGGGCTTTGCAGATTCTTCAGGATCTAAACCAAAACTTGAATTTGGGTGAAACCATTGTGTACGTGGAAAACTATAGTGGTACGAAGTTAGACCGACCTGAATTGAATAAGCTGCTGTCAGAAGCAAATCAAGGTGACACCTTGTTAGTTGAAAGTATTGACCGCTTATCACGCCTAACCCAACGAGATTTTCAAGAGCTGAAGCGCAGGATTCAGGAGAAAGGACTTCGATTAATTGTGGCAGATCTTCCTACTACCTACCAAATGATTCAAACCAGTGACACCATTACTCATTCAATCCTAGAACTCATTAATAATATGTTGATTGATCTCCTGGCAACAATGGCTCGCCTAGACAATGAGAAACGTATAGAACGTATTAAGCAGGGCCTGGCACGTTCGGGTTACAAGCCAACAGGTAAGAAAGCCAATGAGGCTAAGCACAAACGAATAAAAGAATTACTAGCAGCTGGCAATATGACTAAGGAAG
>NZ_JAMXXN010000069.1 GCF_024129435.1 Acinetobacter lwoffii
CTCTGTACACGACAAATTTCACAGAACCCTTATCCTATCAGGATTCTGCTTTCTTAAAATTGCCAAAATTTCCTTAAACTCTTCTTTTTTCCCAAAACCAATTAAACGCTGAATCGCCATTTGAACATAGTCTAAACCATAGCGAAATAAACTCATTGAGAGTCGTCCATGCTTCTTTATTTTTATCGCTTTTTTTTGATTATGTTGCCATTCACCCGTTAAGTAACACCAACAGAAGCTTATAGCTAACACCGCAATCAATTTTTTCACTCGTCTAGGGTCTGTCAAGCGCGTATTTTCAAGATTAAACCCGCGTCCTTTGAGACAACTGAATAAGGTTTCAATTTCCCAGCGTAATGCATAATCCTGAATAGCATTGGCATTAAACTGAGGAGAAACGACGAGTAAAAGCTCTCCATTTTCTAACTGTAGTGCACTTATATATAGTTTCACCCGACCAACCAAAATCCGTCGTTTACGACATTCAATTTGACCAACTTTAAGATGGCGAAATAAATCACTAATTTTATGATTCTTTCCTAAATGATTGGTGACAATGAAGTTTTTTTAACACGAATGCAGAAGTTGATGTCTTGTTCAATTAACCATGTAAACCACTGCTCACCGATAAACTCTCTGTCTGCGAACACATTCACAATACGGTCTTTACCAAAAATGGCTATAAAGCGTTGAATCAAAGCAATACGCTCTTTCGTATCTGAATTTCCACGTTTATTAAGCAATGTCCAAAGGATAGGTATCGCTATTCCACGATAAACGATTGCGAGCATCAGGATATTAATATTTCGTTTTCCCCATTTCCAATTGGTTCTATCTAAAGTCAGTTGCACTTGGTCGAATGAAAACATATTGAAAATCAACTGAGAAATTTGACGATAATCAAAATACTGACCTGCAAAGAAGCGCTGCATACGTCGATAAAATGATTGTGGTAAACACTTGATGGGCAAGGCTTTAGATGCAGAAGAAAGATTACATGTTTGCTTTAAAATAATCACAAGCATGATGAGCGCAAAGCACTTTAAATGTGACTTGTTCCATTTTAGAGATTTGTTTAAGATAAGATATAACTCATTGAGATGTGTCATAGTATTCGTCGTTAGAAAACAATTATTGTGACATTATTTCAATGAGTTATCTATTTTTGTCGTGTACAGAGAAAAA
>NZ_JAMXXN010000070.1 GCF_024129435.1 Acinetobacter lwoffii
CCTTCACGGATCGCAAAACGTAGACCTGGGTCCATTGCGATCGGGTGGATTAGCTCTACTGACATCTCAACGTTGTCACCAGGCATAACCATTTCCACGCCTTCTTTAAGCGCGATCGCACCAGTTACGTCCGTAGTACGGAAGTAGAACTGTGGACGGTAACCGTTAAGGAATGGAGTGTGACGACCACCTTCTTCTTTAGAAAGTACATATACTTCCGCATCGAATTTAGTGTGTGGCTTGATCGCACCTGGTTTAGTCAATACTTGACCACGTTGTACGTCTTCACGCTTAGTACCACGAAGAAGAACACCACAGTTCTCGCCCGCACGACCTTCGTCAAGAAGTTTACGGAACATTTCTACGCCAGTTACTGTAGTAGTTTGAGTATCACGGATACCAACGATTTCTACAGACTCACCTACTTTAACGATACCAGTCTCTACACGGCCAGTTACTACTGTACCACGACCAGAGATTGAGAATACGTCTTCAATTGGCATAAGGAATGGAAGATCAATCGCACGCTCTGGCTCTGGAATGTAAGAGTCAAGTGCTTCAACAAGCGCAACTACCGCTGGCTCGCCGTATTGGCTGTCATCACCGTTAAGCGCAAGAAGAGCAGAACCACGGATTACTGGAGTGTCATCACCCGGGAAGTCGTAAGTAGAAAGAAGTTCACGAACTTCCATTTCAACTAGTTCAAGAAGCTCTTCGTCGTCTACAAGGTCGCATTTGTTCAAGAATACAACGATGTAAGGTACACCTACCTGACGAGAAAGCAGGATGTGTTCACGAGTCTGTGGCATAGGACCATCAGTCGCAGCACATACAAGGATCGCGCCGTCCATCTGAGCAGCACCAGTAATCATGTTTTTAACATAATCGGCGTGACCCGGGCAGTCTACGTGAGCGTAGTGACGAGTTGGAGAATCGTATTCTACGTGTGAAGTATTAATTGTAATACCACGTGCTTTTTCTTCTGGTGCAGAGTCGATTGCAGCGTAGTCTTTCGCTTCGCCACCGAATTTCTTCGCACATACAGTTGCAATTGCAGCTGTTAAAGTTGTTTTACCATGGTCAACGTGACCAATTGTGCCCACGTTAACGTGTGGCTTATTACGTTCAAACTTAGCCTTAGCCATG
>NZ_JAMXXN010000071.1 GCF_024129435.1 Acinetobacter lwoffii
CGGCTTTGTTGCACAAACCTAGCATCAAAAGCTTATTCAGCAATATAATTTCAAAATGAATAAGCCTGCCTCTAAAATCTACCGTACAACCAATTGGTCATCCTATAACCGAGCCTTAATTAACCGAGGTAATATTTCCATTTGGTTTGATCCAAAGACTCAGTGGTATGCACAATCACAAGGCAAGCAAGGTCGAAATCAAACCTACTCCGATACAGCGATTCAATGCTGCTTAATGATCAAATTACTATTCCGACTCTCTTTACGTATGGTCACAGGTTTTGTTCAAAGTCTGATTAAACTCTCTGGATTAGATTGGACAGCTCCGGATTATTCCACCCTTTGTCGTAGACAAAAGCATATTGATATTGCGATTAGCTATCAAAAAAGTAGTGATGGACTGCATCTACTCGTAGACTCTACTGGTTTGAAGTTTCTTGGTGAAGGTGAATGGAAACGCAAGAAACATGGGGCTGAATATCGTCGCCAATGGCGTAAGCTTCACATTGCTATAGATGCTAAAACCCTGCAAATACGTGCAGTACAACTCACCACAAATAATGTCAGTGATTCTCAAGTACTCGAAGATTTACTTGCTCAAATTCCCTTGGATGAACCAATTGATTCTGTTTATACAGATGGTGCTTATGACACAAAGCACTGCCGACAAGTCATTTTAGATCGAGATGCACATGCGATCATTCCACCTAGAAAGAATGCAAAGCCTTGGAAGGATCAGCAAGCGAGGTCTATAGAGCGGAACGAATTATTAAAGACAGTCAAACGGCTAGGCAGATCGCTTTGGAAAAAGTGGTCTGGTTATCACCGTCGAAGTTTGGTTGAAACCAAGATGCATTGCATCAAATTATTAGGCGATAAATTAACAGCGCGGAGTTTTCCAAGTCAGGTGAATGAGATCCATGCACGCATGGCAGTCTTGAATAAATTCACAGAATTAGGTCGCCCTCATACCCAAGTTGTCTCTTAAATTTGAGTAGCTTAAGGGAACTCAGCCTTTCAAACCTTTATGCAACAAAGCC
>NZ_JAMXXN010000072.1 GCF_024129435.1 Acinetobacter lwoffii
ATTATCAAAGTTCTGTTGCTTTAGCCTGTATATTTTTATGGCTACCTTTATAGGGTTAATTATGAACAGTAAATGTCAACAGACCCTAATCATTTATTTAAAACAATAAGAGGTGGTTTAGTGTCTGACTTAGCTCGATTTTATTTATTACATTTGCATTAAGAGCCTTGTATCAAAACCGGTTGATAAAGCCAATCAATCTATTCAGCTCAATTCAATGCGCTTACATCACGCATCCACTCTATATAAGAATTTAGTTCGTATCTATCTCAGGCAGCTCTTTTAACCAGCTGAATTAGGCAAGCGTTTAATTTTGGCTGTATGTGCAATATTGCCTGTAATAATCATTCCCATAATAAGTGCAAGCGTGATTTTTGATAATTTTTTGTGGAGTCGATGGGAAGGGAATGAGTAAAGTCTATTTTTCCTTGGTTTCACGATCTCCATTCTTGTGTATTTGGTGGCTGAGTTACAGGTTGAACTGAAAAGTAAATTTTTACAGCAAAATCGCTTTATGTGATTGCAAGGCGTTTCTCAGTGCTAGATTAGTCAAGCGCGATACATGACCTTATGTGGGCGGGGCTTTTTTATTCTGTTTCTTGGTTTAGGCGTGGTGATCTATGAGGTGAGCATGTTGCATGCTGTATTGTCGCTATTTGTGGGGTTGATCTTGCTGTGTATATAAGTATTTTGATTAACTCTAAACCAGAGGAACTGCATACGGCAGCAAAGTTATCCATGTTTGTCCTATGTTGTATTGTCTTAGGGTTAATTTTAGGTCTAAATTTTTAATAGAAGATTAAAACATTTAATCAAAAACATTTCTTAAATTAAAAAACATGCATGGATTTAAACTGATTCAGTGCCTTTACTGCTCAAGAAATGAAGAAAATTGCGATTTTTGTAGAATAAATAAACAGTCGTGGTGTTTTTGCTGAATTATTTAAAAATAGGGG
>NZ_JAMXXN010000073.1 GCF_024129435.1 Acinetobacter lwoffii
ATTGAGATGTGTCATAGTATTCGTCGTTAGAAAACAATTATTGTGACATTATTTCAATGAGTTATCTATTTTTGTCGTGTACAGAGAAAAATGATTTATATAAGCTTATAGAACTTAGTTCATCTAAAGAATGATAGATAGGAGGACGAATAAAACCTATATCAATGTCACCGCTTAATATTGCTTCAATTTGAGCTTCTGAAGATACCGTATTAATTTCTATATTAATTTTATACTGTTCACATAGATCATCTAAGATTTTTAATTTTTTTTTATCCAATATAATGCTACTGGAGTGGCAAATTTTCACTGTTCTATCTTCTCCTTGGCTAATCTTTTTAGCTAATTCAATTGAATTACTAAAGTTCTCAAGATTGGTCTTTAAGCCTTTATAAAGAGCTAGTCCTGCAGGAGTAAGTTTTATTTTTTTTTCTGATCTATCAAAGATACTAAAGCCTAAATTATCCTCTAAATTTTTGATTTGCCTACTTAAAGCAGACTGAGCAATAAATAGCTTTTCTGAAGCTGCAATAAAACTCCCTTCTTCTACGATACTTATTAAATAATTACATTGCTTAAAAGTTAACATATATCAAAAACAGATAGATTGTTGATTTTTCTATATTAGATTAGATGGTTTATTTTTTATATCTTTTATTCAACAGAATAAAATTTGGTTGAAATTAAAGATGGCTATTAAGAATAAAATTATTGTATTTACAGCTATGGTCGCGATTTGCTTAGCAGCTCAATCTTATGACAAATACATTGGAAAATTTTCTGACTCCTCTATAGAGCCTATAGATTTACTAGTTGATTAAGTGTCATTTAACATAATGGCGGTTATACGAAGTACACTTGTTAGAACCCATTTAAAGTGTCTATATTCTCACCAATAAAAATGTCTGGTTTATGATGGTTTTTATCACCATGGACTGGATATAAAATA
>NZ_JAMXXN010000074.1 GCF_024129435.1 Acinetobacter lwoffii
ATAAGAATCATCACGCCCATATCATGCTTACCACCCGAAAAGCCGAATTGGACACGGACAATAAACTCACCCTGACCACCAAAACCGATATTGAACTCAGCAACGCCAAACGAAAAAGCCTTGGTATGGGTACAACCCAAGACGAAATTAAACAGATTCGGGAAACGTGGGCAAATTTAGCCAATCACGCATTAGAACGAGCAGGCTACCGAGAAAAAATAGATCACCGCAGCTATGCCGATCAGAATAACGGACTACAAGCCACCATCCATGAAGGCACTAAAGTCACCCAATTACGCAGACAAGGCATAGACACTGAAATCAGCCGTTTTAATGACAATGTGAAACAGCAGAACGCCCAACAGCTTGACCAACAGAAACAGCAGAAAGAGAGCGTTTTACAGCGTGGTTTAAACCGTGTCGATCAAGGTTTTGATCAATGGCAGAAGAACCAAGAAACCAAACGTCTAGAACTGGAACGCCAAGCGGAAATGAAACGACAGCAAGAATTAGATAAACAACGAGCCGAGCAAGCACTCCGCAAGGCATATCAAAAACTAAGTAGAGGCGGAATGTCATTATGAGTAATCAAAATGATTTAGATGACCAGTTATATATTTTATTGGCATCCATGAAGGAATATCGAGAAGCCATAGCAGACGATAAGAAGCGATTAGAGCAGTTTTACAACCAAGTCGCTAGTGGAGTGCTAGACAAGGCTGAAAAATCGCTAGAAAACACAAATAAGAAGCATACAGGTGCATTAAACAACAGTATTCAGGCATTAAACGAAGCTACAAACAGGCTCAACTTAAAACTTATCTTTATTTTTGCCAGCACGTTTGTTGCTGTGATGATGGTGTTCATTTTGGCTATCTTTTTATACATACCAAGCAAAGACGAAATTGATGAACG
>NZ_JAMXXN010000075.1 GCF_024129435.1 Acinetobacter lwoffii
ATAAAATACTCCATATATTGATGTTTATAACATCATTTGAGGAGCAGAATATCACTTATAGGAGTTGTTCAAATTTACGGATCCATCTCTATTCTTCCCCCAGTACCGTTTTGACCGTGAGTTATTCATTCAAAAGGTTTAAATAGCATTTAAAATTTAAATCTTTTATCTGCTAGATGATTGGCGACATGGATGTCGCCGTTAGGCAGAGATTCAGGGATGAATCTTCTGCCTAACAAAAGATTTTGGTTACTTTGATCTCTCAAAGTAACATCAGCCTATGAACGAATATTACAACTTCTCACACTTTATGAGGGTGTGCCATCTTAATAACTACGAGAATTTTTGAAATTCCTACCTTATTAATTTAAGAATAGTTTGCTCTTAATTTCCGATAATCAATCCAGTTACAATGAAATCCGACCGGCACCTGAACTGGTAAATGAATCGTTGCAATGGGTCCTTCTGTAATATGCTGGGCATCTAGAATGACAACTTTCGAGGGGCTACAATCTAAAGCATGGATATAAGACATTAGCCAGCCATCATTTTCAGCCTGAGCATCTTCCCATGCGACAAAGACTGCCTCACCAGTGACCCAGTTTTCTCCAAAGGAATAGCTTTCTGTGGTTCTGGTTCTTAAATTAAAACACATCACTGTATTGCTGCTGACATGGGAAGGATCATCAAATTCACCAAAAGAAATACTAGGGTGTGTTGACACTTTTAGCTTAAAAAAATAGCGAAGTAGTAAAATCAAATCGCCAAACCCAATTTTACTATTCGCTATGCCTCG
>NZ_JAMXXN010000076.1 GCF_024129435.1 Acinetobacter lwoffii
TTACTATTCGCTATGCCTCGTACCATGCTGACAGATCAACACTGGCAAAAGTTGAAAGTTATTCTGCGTAATTTATCCATTCACCACAACTCAAATTTACGCAATTTTATTGAAGCTATTCTCTATAGAATTAGAACAGGCTGTCCGTGGCGAGATATTCCTTGTTGTTTTGGTCATTCCAACTCTATTTTCAAACGTTTTAATCGTTGGTCAAGCAGCGGTAAGTTACTTAGATTATTCAAATTACTAGCCTCATGCCCCGATATGGAGTGGATTTTTATTGATGGCTCTCATGTACGTGCTCATCAACATTCTGCCGGCATAGCGAATCAATCTATTTCTAAAAGTGTAGGAGGAAACTCCTCAAAAATACATTTGATTGTTGATGCACATGGCAATCCTATTGATTTCATGATTACCGATGGAACCACACATGATGTTAAAGTTGCACCTGATTTAATATCAACATTAGATTTAAAAGAGACAAAAGTGGTATGTGCAGATAAAGGCTATGATTCAGAACCACTGCGTGAACAGATCAGGAAAACAGGGACTAAAGCGAATATACCAAAGAAAACAAATAGCCAATCGAACAATGACCATATGGACTGGTGTTTATATAAAATCAGGCATTTAGTTGAAAATATGTTTTGTAGATTAAAGCAATTTAGAGGAATAGCTACTCGATATGACAAGCTCAAAAGAAATTATCAAAGTTCTGTTGCTTTAGCCTGTATATTTTTATGGCTACCTTTATAGGGTTAATTATGAACAGTAAATGTCAACAGACCCTA
>NZ_JAMXXN010000077.1 GCF_024129435.1 Acinetobacter lwoffii
ACTTATTGATAAGCTGGGGACTTAGCTTAGTTGGTAGAGCGCCTGCTTTGCACGCAGGAGGTCAGGAGTTCGACTCTCCTAGTCTCCACCAAATTTCAAGATCATAAAAGCACTGCTTTTACTTGAAATTTAAGCAAGAAGCTACGCTTCGCGCAGTATGTAAGCATACAGTGATGAAGTTGTTTAGTTCCTAAGCGATCAAGTGTTTAGATCCTAGAGATTAACAAGTACAAGCGTTATGATACGCGGACTTGATAACCTCTGTGATTTATCACAGTTTCCTGACCTGACGAAGGCTGGAAAAATCATTAACAGAATATATTTGAGTTGAAATAATTTGTTCAAACTCGTTTTTAAGATCAGCACTAACAGTGATTTATTACTGTGATGTGAAGATTAAGGAAATGAGTTCTAGCGAAATTAACTGAATCAAGCGTTTTGGTATATGAATCTAATTGAAGCTGTACGGTGCTTAAGTGCACAAACGCCAACTGTATGAGCGTGATGAGAGATCATCACAATCTGTTGCTTATCCTACTTGTAAGGATAAACGACTGTTTGGGGTTGTATAGTCAAGTAATTAAGTGCATGTGGTGGATGCCTTGGCAGTCAGAGGCGATGAAAGACGTGATAGCCTGC
>NZ_JAMXXN010000078.1 GCF_024129435.1 Acinetobacter lwoffii
ATCTCATTCACTTGGCTATCAAAACTCCTTGCACTGAGTTTATCTCCTAATAATTTGATGCAATGCATCTTAGTTTCAACCAAACTTCGCCGATGATATCCTGACCATTTTTTCCATAGTGTCCTGCCTAAACGTTTAATTGTTCGAAGTAATTCATTTCGCTCTAGCGAGCTACTCTTTGTATCTTTCCATGGTTTCGCATTTTTTCTAGGTGGAATCACCGCATGCCCTTGCCGATCTGCAATGACCTGACGGCATTGCTTGGTGTCATAAGCTCCATCGGTATAAACAGAGTCAATCCGCTCATCTTGTGGAATCTGATTAAGTAAATCACCAAGCACCTGTGAATCACTGACATTATTGGTTGTAAGCTGAACTGCTCGTATTTGTAGGGTTTTAGCATCTATACCAATATGAAGTTTACGCCATTGGCGAGGATATTCAGGTCCATGTTTCTTGCGTTTCCATTCGCCCTCACCTAGAAACTTCATGCCTGTAGAGTCCATGAGTAGATGCAGCCCATCGCTACTTTTTTGGTAGCTGATTGCAATATC
>NZ_JAMXXN010000079.1 GCF_024129435.1 Acinetobacter lwoffii
TTTTTTTAGATTACGAGGCGTCTTGGATCAAGAATGGGTATTCATTGACGGAAGCTACATACGCGTGCATCAACATGCAAGTGGAGCTCGGAATGGTTTCGAAAGAGCAATTGGACAATCACGTGGTGGACGAACAACAAAAATACATCTTGCAACCGACGCGAATGGATTACCGATTGATTTTAAAATCACTGGGGGTGGCGTCCACGACAGTCAAGTTGCAAAACAACTGATTGATACTGTAGGCGAGGCAACTTATCTCATTGCTGATAAGGGGTATGATGCTGAGCACATTAGAATATATGCCCAGAACAAGGATATGATTCCCATCATTCCAATGAGATCAAATAGTAAAAGATCGAATAAGGAGTTTGATAAATATCTATATAAATTAAGACATTTAGTTGAAAATGTGTTTGCGAGATTGAAGCATTTCCGAGCGATTGCAACCCGATTTGATAAGCTTGCACGAAATTACCAGTCTATGATTTACATTGCTTGCATATTTATTTGGTGTAAAGCCAAATGAGGACACGCCCTA
>NZ_JAMXXN010000080.1 GCF_024129435.1 Acinetobacter lwoffii
TTTTTTTAGATTACGAGGCGTCTTGGATCAAGAATGGGTATTCATTGACGGAAGCTACATACGCGTGCATCAACATGCAAGTGGAGCTCGGTATGGTTTCGAAAGAGCAATTGGACAATCACGCGGTGGACAAACAACAAAAATACATCTTGCAACCGACGCGAATGGATTACCGATTGATTTTAAAATCACTGGGGGTGACGTCCACGACAGTCAAGTTGCAAAACAACTGATTGATATTGTAGGCGAGGCAACATATCTCATTGCTGACAAGGGATATGATGCTGAGCACATTCGAATATGTGCTAAGAACAAGAATATGATTCCTATTATTCCATTGAGATCAAACAGTAAGAGATCGAATAAAGAATTTGATAAATATCTATATAAATTAAGATATTTAGTTGAAAACGCTTTTGCGAGATCAAAACATTTCCGTGCTATTGCAAACTCGATTTGATAAACTAGCACGCAATTATAAATCTATGCGTATAGCCTGCATATTTATTTGGTGCAAAGCCAAATGAGGACACGCCCTA
>NZ_JAMXXN010000081.1 GCF_024129435.1 Acinetobacter lwoffii
ATATCGGTTTTGGTGGTCAGGGTGAGTTTATTGTCCGTGTCCAATTCGGCTTTTCGGGTGGTAAGCATGATATGGGCGTGATGATTCTTATCATTACCGCCTTTGCTGGGTTCATGGATGGCTAAATCTGCGATCACTCCATAGCGATCAACTAAGGACCTGGCAAAGTCTTTTGCCAAGTCCTTACGTTGATCAGCGTCTAATTCATCAGGTAGGGCAATGACCCATTCTCTAGCGGTTCGGGCATCTTTACGGTTTTCGGTTTTTTCTGCCAAGTTCCAAAGTTCACCACGGTCAATTTCAATATCTAAATTAGACAGAATTTCAGAATGGGCGACACCGTCTTTTCTCGTAAAGTCATGGGTCAGTCCTGTGCGTTCATCTTCTAGTTTTTCCCCTGCACGATATGCAGATGATGCAACCGCAGTTCGCCCCGAACTTCGGTTCACCGTTTTAGTGGAACAATGATAAATTGCCATGCAGTCGCCTTGGGGTGCTTTTGCTTTT
>NZ_JAMXXN010000082.1 GCF_024129435.1 Acinetobacter lwoffii
CGCTCATACAGTTGGCGTTTGTGCACTTAAGCACCGTACAGCTTCAATTAGATTCATATACCAAAACGCTTGATTCAGTTAATTTCGCTAGTAACTCATTTCAATCACAGTCATTAACAAGTCATAAATGACTGTTAACTTCCGTTCTATCTATGAGTATGAACAAATTATTTCAACTCAAATATATTCTGTTAATGATTTTTCCAGCCTTCGTCAGGTCAGGAAACTGTGATAAATCACAGAGGTTAATAACAATGCCGCGCATTATACGCTGCTTTATCACTAAGCTCTATAAGCTATCAAACCGTTTGCTTATTCCGTATCCGAAAGATACGTGGTGGAGACTAGGAGAGTCGAACTCCTGACCTCCTGCGTGCAAAGCAGGCGCTCTACCAACTAAGCTAAGTCCCCAGCTTATCAATAAGT
>NZ_JAMXXN010000083.1 GCF_024129435.1 Acinetobacter lwoffii
CTTCCTTAGTCATATTGCCAGCTGCTAGTAATTCTTTTATTCGTTTGTGCTTAGCCTCATTGGCTTTCTTACCTGTTGGCTTGTAACCCGAGCGTGCCAGGCCCTGCTTAATACGTTCTATACGTTTCTCATTGTCTAGGCGAGCCATTGTTGCCAGGAGATCAATCAACATATTATTGATGAGTTCCAGGATTGAATGAGTAATGCTGTCACTGGTTTGAATCATTTGGTAGGTAGTAGGAAGATCCGCTACGACTAAACGAAGTCCCTTCTCCTGGATCTTGCGCTTCAGCTCTTGAAAATCTCGTTGGGTTAGGCGTGATAATCGGTCAATACTTTCAACTAACAAGGTGTCACCTTGATTTGCTTCTGACAGCAGCTTATTCAATTCAGGTCGGTCTAACTTCGTACCACTAT
>NZ_JAMXXN010000084.1 GCF_024129435.1 Acinetobacter lwoffii
TATACTGCGCAAGGGTTGTACTCCTGAAACACTACGTGTTTGGTATCAAAAATATTTAGATAAACAAAATCCAGTTAAAGTACAGCAGCTTTCAGACCAAGAACGTATCAAACAACTGGAACGCGAAAATAAAGAACTGCAACGTGCGAATGAAATTCTACGTAAAGCAGCCGCTTTTTTCGCCCAGGCGGAGCTCGACCGCCCACACAAATAATGGTGGATTTCATCCATAACAATAAAGACTTATATGGTGTTGATGCGATTTGTAGAATTTTACCGATCGCACCTTCAACCTATTACCGGACTCTAGATCTCTGCGAAAATCCAGAACATCGAGCAAAGCGAGATTTACATGACTTGCATCATGCTGAGGAGATTAAACGAATTTGGAA
>NZ_JAMXXN010000085.1 GCF_024129435.1 Acinetobacter lwoffii
TCCACTTGCATGTTGATGCACGCGTATGTAGCTTCCGTCAATGAATACCCATTCTTGATCCAAGACGCCTCGTAATCTAAAAAAAATTTATCCCATAATCCCTTACTTGCCCAGCGATTAAAGCGATTGTAAGCAGTTTGCCAAGGGCAAAATTCTTGAGGAATATCGCGCCATGTGGCGCCTGTGCGCAGTTTCCATAAGATGGCTTCCATGATATTTCTACTGTTTTTTGAACAGTAACAACCATGTAATCGCATAGTATCTTGAATTTGCTGCCAAATATCATCAGTGAGAAGAGTACGTGCCATTGAAAAAATATAGAAATGAAAAGAGCTTAAAGGAGGATTTTAAGTATTTAAAACCAATTCTTCAAATGAGGACACGCCCTAGT
>NZ_JAMXXN010000086.1 GCF_024129435.1 Acinetobacter lwoffii
AGGTTGGATGTGGAAGCATAGCGATATGTGAAGCTGACCAATACTAATTGCTCGTGAGGCTTGACTATACAACACCCAAACAGTTGTTGTACGAACTTCGAAAGAAGTGAGGATCAATTGATTCGATATTAAACAAAGTGACTTGATTTAGTTACGCTAAACGAACAAAATACCCAACTCAGATATATCTGTTAATGAACGATGTTCAAAGCACTGCTTTAAACAGAGTGCAAGATTTGAAGAAAGCTAAGGCAACCATAAGACCTCAGTAAGTAATCATACCAGTTGTGCTGGCGACCATAGCAAGAGTGAACCACCTGATCCCTTCCCGAACTCAGAAGTGAAACCTCTTAGCGCTGATGGTAGTGTGGGG
>NZ_JAMXXN010000087.1 GCF_024129435.1 Acinetobacter lwoffii
AACAGAAAAAGCCGAAACGGATACGCCAAAAAGTAATTCAAGTTGTGGTAACTGAAGCTGAGAAAAAGCAAATTGAAGAAAATGCTGCTCAGGGAAATTTATCAGCTTCTCAATATTTGCGTGATCTTGGTTTGGGCTACCAGCCTAAAAGCGTGACGGATGTAAAAACAATCCAGGAGATCCGTAGCCTAAAAGCAGATATGAATAAAGTGGGTGCACTACTGAAAAACTTAATGAATGGAGAACTGACTGATCCGAAAGAGATCCGATCTAAAGTAAATGGGCTGCTGCTGGATTTTTCCAAGAACCAAAATTCAATTGATCTATTCATTTCTAAAGTCAGATCCGCGATCAAGTTTTAAAAAAGTGTAA
>NZ_JAMXXN010000088.1 GCF_024129435.1 Acinetobacter lwoffii
GGCGAAGTTTGGTTGAAACTAAGATGCATTGCATCAAATTATTAGGAGATAAACTCAGTGCAAGGAGTTTTGATAGCCAAGTGAATGAGATTCATGCACGTGTAACAGTCCTCAACAGATTTACGGAATTAGGTCGATCACTTACCCAAGTTATGCCTTAAATTTGGCTCAATTAGGGGCGCTTTGCATTTCAAATCTTTGTGCAACAAAGCCCCTATCAAATAGATTTAAACACTTATATGTTATTACCCATATTCTAGTGTTTATTTTTAAATTCTGTTTTGAGTCATTTCCCCATTGACGAGTCTCAGCAGGTTCAGTGGATTCTCATCTCTTAATGCTTCAGGCAACAGACTTT
>NZ_JAMXXN010000089.1 GCF_024129435.1 Acinetobacter lwoffii
GGATATTGAATTGCGAAATCAATAACAGCCTGTTCAGTAGCATCATCTACACGGTTTTTTAAATTTGGTACTCGACGGGATTTATTGATCAGTGCGTCAATATCACCAGACTTCACTAACTCTTGATAGCGGTAAAATGTATCTCTTGAAACACCCATCACTTTGCATGCTCTGGATACATTCTGAAGCTCTTCAGCTAAATTGAGCAGACCTACTTTGTGTTTAATGATTTGATTGTTAGTATGCAACATAAGAAAGTTACCTTTGTTTGATTAAGATTTCGACACCTTTATCAAAACGGGTAACTTTCTCTTTTTCAAGAAGAATGTACGATCAAGTCTGAACTAATACA
>NZ_JAMXXN010000090.1 GCF_024129435.1 Acinetobacter lwoffii
CTTTGAGTTATTTTTATTTCTATATTTTCAATGGCACGTACTCTTCTTACCGATGATATCTGGCAGCAAATTCAAGATACTATGCGATTACATGGTTGCTACCGTTCAAAGAATAGTAGAAATATCATGGAAGCGATCTTATGGAAACTGCGTACAGGCGCCACATGGCGTGATATTCCTCAAGAATTTTGTCCTTGGCAAACTGCTTATAATCGTTTTAATCGTTGGGCAAGCAAGGGATTGTGGAATAAATTTTTTTTAGATTACGAGGCGTCTTGGATCAAGAATGGGTATTCATTGACGGAAGCTACATACGCGTGCATCAACATGCAAGTGGAGCTCGG
>NZ_JAMXXN010000091.1 GCF_024129435.1 Acinetobacter lwoffii
ATGACATAGTTGCCATCGTTATGCATGGTTTTAGGCACCATCCAGTGCGGTGCTTCCTGTGATTTTTCATCTGAAAGCAGGAAGAAGGTTTTATCTTCAGTCACCGGGACATTCAGCGGGGCACCCTGTTCTTTCCAGTCCGGGAACAGCTCGTTCATGGCACGCGGTTCAAGCACAGCACCAGACAGAATATGCGCACCGACTTCGGAGCCTTTTTCTACGACACAAACGGACAAATCGTTTAAGTTGTTTTCAATTGCAAGTTGACGGATTTTGATCGCAGCAGAAAGACCCGCAGGGCCTGCGCCTACGATGACGACGTCAAACTCCATCGATTC
>NZ_JAMXXN010000092.1 GCF_024129435.1 Acinetobacter lwoffii
TGTGATTTATCACAGTTTCCTGACCTGACGAAGGCTGGAAAAATCATTAACAGAATATATTTGAGTTGAAATAATTTGTTCAAACTCGTTTCAAGTAGGCAACTACAAGAAATGAGTTCTAGCGAAATTAACTGAATCAAGCGTTTTGGTATATGAATCTAATTGAAGCTGTACAGTAGTTAAATCTACGAAACGCCAACTGTATGAGTAAGTCGCAAGACGAACTCTGTTGCTTATCCTACTTGTAAGGATAAACGACTGTTTGGGGTTGTATAGTCAAGTAATTAAGTGCATGTGGTGGATGCCTTGGCAGTCA
>NZ_JAMXXN010000093.1 GCF_024129435.1 Acinetobacter lwoffii
TTTGCGCTTGCTGTAATTTGATTTGTAATGAGAAAAACCAAGCAAAGTACCGATCAACTAGTATTTTTTAGGGTCGATCTGACACCAGTCATACGTTTTTTCTTTGACACTACTCGGTTCAAACGAGTAGCAATTTTTCCTCATTATTCTCACCAATGTTTCACCATCACTTTCTCGAATTTGTAGCGGATATTTTTTTAGTACAGCCATATCTGCTCTACGTTCATCAATTTCGTCTTTGCTTGGTATGTATAAAAAGATAGCCAAAATGAACACCATCATCACAGCAACAAACGTGCTGGCAAAAATAA
>NZ_JAMXXN010000094.1 GCF_024129435.1 Acinetobacter lwoffii
TTTTTATTCATTTTGATGTGCAATTATATGCATTTATGTGCAATTGAACTTTCAGTGATATTGGCAAGATGTGTAATGTTATATAACATGGCAAGCCTTGGTTATATAAATTACCCGACTTATTCGCTTTCAGCTCAACGTGGCATCTTGTCCTGCGGAGCTTTTGGCATAGCCAAAATGTACTGGAAATAGAAAAATGACTGAACAGAAAAAGCCGAAACGGATACGCCAAAAAGTAATTCAAGTTGTGGTAACTGAAGCTGAGAAAAAGCAAATTGAAGAAAATGCTGCTCA
>NZ_JAMXXN010000095.1 GCF_024129435.1 Acinetobacter lwoffii
ACTTATTGATAAGCTGGGGACTTAGCTTAGTTGGTAGAGCGCCTGCTTTGCACGCAGGAGGTCAGGAGTTCGACTCTCCTAGTCTCCACCATACATTCCTACGGAATGTATAAAGACAAAAGCTAATAAATAGACAATCAGTTGATTGTTAGTTTAGTCCTTAAGCGATCAAGTGTTTAGATCCTAGAGATTAACAAGTACAAGCGTTATGATACGCGGACTTGATAACCTCTGTGATTTATCACAGTTTCC
>NZ_JAMXXN010000096.1 GCF_024129435.1 Acinetobacter lwoffii
AAACAAGGGCGAAATCAAACCTACTCCGACGCAGCCATCCAATGCTGCTTAATGATTAAATCCTTATTCCGTCTGTCTTTACGTATGGTCAATTAAACTTTGCGGATTAAATTGGACAGCACCAGATTACAGTACGCTTTGTAGAAGACAAAAGCATATCGATATTGCAATCAGCTACCAAAAAAGTAGCGATGGGCTGCATCTACTCATGGACTCTACAGGCATGAAGTTTCTAGGTGAGGGCGAATGGA
>NZ_JAMXXN010000097.1 GCF_024129435.1 Acinetobacter lwoffii
AAGAGATAAGCACAAGGACTGTAAGGTACGACAGGAGTTATACCGAGCGAACCAATACGAAAAACCCCGGCAGGATGCCGGGGTTTTTTATTTCTAAGATTAATCCTTAATTTCTAAATTTCATTCTGAATGTGATGTGGTTCCGTTAATTAGACCACTCAATCTAGTTTTATAAGTGATAAATCCGCTCTAAATATTTAAATTATGCTGCCATTACTTTTGGTAAATGTCGATC
>NZ_JAMXXN010000098.1 GCF_024129435.1 Acinetobacter lwoffii
ACCGGAGTCATTGATGATGAGCAATGTTCAAAATTAGAAGACGATCTGCTTAATCGAACCTATTTAACATAAAATCTCTTATGCGAAATTTCAGCTCGATGCTTTGAAAGATGGCTAAAGCCATGTTTCAAAGTCGGGCAATTTTGCGCTTGCTGTAATTTGATTTGTAATGAGAAAAACCAAGCAAAGTACCGATCAACTAGTATTTTTTAGGGTCGATCTGACACCAGTCA
>NZ_JAMXXN010000099.1 GCF_024129435.1 Acinetobacter lwoffii
GCAGGCTATCACGTCTTTCATCGCCTCTGACTGCCAAGGCATCCACCACATGCACTTAATTACTTGACTATACAACCCCAAACAGTCGTTTGATCCTACAAGTAGATCAACCAACATAACAGTTTAGAGCACTGTGCACTTAAGCACCGTACAGCTTCAATTAGATTCATATACCAAAACGCTTGATTCAGTTAATTTCGCTAGAACTCATTTCCTTAATCTT